>JANYGI010000010.1 GCA_025362495.1 Byssovorax sp.
GGCATCGGGCTTTCTGGTTGTGGATGTTGCGGTGTGAACAATCGCATTATCCATCGCGAGGAAGCCTTTGTCCATCCATTCAGCCGGCTAAATCATCAGAATTCAGCCGCCGACACCGATGCAAACCGGTGTCTGCACCCATCTCTGATCGCTGGAGCGCCTACTCGTGGGTCAACGTCCTGCGAAGACAGCTTTGCTGAGCCCACTTGCTGCGCCAATTCATCGGTTTTCAAGACCACGGTCCTGAAGAAGCCGCGATCGGCAAATCGCTGGAGTCGCTCACCGACACGATGTTCCATTTGTGGCATCGTGTGCGCGACGGCACGCTGTCGCGGGCGCAGTTTCAAAAGCTCATGAAATTGTTGCGAGTGCATGTCGTCGCTCGGCTCCAGGAGGGAACCTCGTGCTCGTCCGGCCTCGTCGCGGGACGATGTCGCGAGATTCTGACCCTGGAGCCCGCCCTCTGGACCTTCGTTGCCCTCGAAGGGGTCGAGCCCACGAACAACTTCGCGGAACGGATTCTCCGTCAAGGTGTCCTGTGGCGAAAAGGCAGCTTCGGAACCGATAGCCCACGCGGGAGCCGCTTTGTCGATCGTATCCTGACGGTAGTCACCACGCTGCGTCTCCAGAAACGCAACGTGCTCGACTATATGACCACAGCATGCGAGGCCGCGCTTCACGGAACGACACCGCCCTCGTTGCTGCCCGCCTGAGCTCCCACGTCCTCAAGTCACGCTGCGTATGCGAGCCATCCTGGTCGTGAACGCTTACGATCCATCAACGCCGAGGTAGGCGCGGCGCTTGTCCACATTGGCGCCGTCGGCGCGCGCCAGCGGCAGGAGGGCAGCCAGGATCTCCCCGGTGGGGGTGCCGCCAACCGCCTCGACTACCGTCCCTCGAACGAGCTCGGCGTGATCGCTGAAGCCGCGGGTGATCACCATCCGATCGTCGATCCACCGGAACCAGAAGGGCAGTCGCGGCCCCTGGAACAGGGCGCCGCCGATCGCCTTTGGCTGGTTGAAAAAGTTCGGATACGAGTGCCCGCATTTCAGCGCAGCCGTGAGCCGGGTCAGCGCGACGAACGCCTCGGCGAGGCTGCGATCACGGGCGAATTCCTGGCGCGCGCCGGTGAACAGGCCGTCGATCTCCGCCGGGGTGTTGTAGCGGAGGAGCCCCGGATGAAGCGCCCGCTCGATCGTCTCCAGCGACGCGAGATCGGCGAGCAGATCGGCCGAGCGCAGCACGGTCGCCGCCGTCATCGCGGGGGCGGGCGCCTCGGGAGGCGTCGGTGTGGCCACGGGCGTCGCCGTGGGCACCGGGCGCGCCAGGATCGGCGGCGCAGGCGCTGGAACGCTCGCTGGCGGAGCGCATCCCGCCAGCGTGGCGGTGACGATCGACCCGAAAACTCGGGCGCGGAGGCGGCGAAGCCAGGTAACGCTCAGCACGGTCGCGCCTTTTACCACGCGTGAGAGCCGCACGCGTGAGAGTCGTGATGGCGCGAGCGGTCCGGGGCTGCCTACCTGCTCCCACCGCCCGAAAAGCCGCGCAAACCCGTATCCGACCCGCCTCGATGTCGCGACCTTCAGAGCTTGTCGACGGGACGTTCTGTGAGGCGCTCTCAATCAGCGCTCGCGATCTCGAACAACAAGATGTCTCCGGGTCCACCCGTTCCCGTTCCCGTTCCCGCGGCCCGATCCGGGAATGGGAACGGGAACGGGAACGGGAACGGGCGGAACGGAGGGCGGAGTCGTTCGAGGATCCCGCTCGCTGATTCAGCTCTCGACTCGGTCATGCTCGACGCGTCGAGCGGCGCGGCCTCCGATATTTTTCTGGCAAAGCTCGCGCCCTGATCATACGTTTCCAGGTGGACCACGGCGACGCCCCACCCCGGAAACACCCATGAATCACCGTCTCACCTTCGCGACCGCTGCGCTGGCCTTGCTGACGACGGTGGTCCCGGCGACCGCGTCTGCCTCCACGGGGATCTGCGACTCCAACCCGCCGACCACCACCACGGCGTGCATCGACGCCATCCAGAACGGCGGCACCGTCGTCAACGACATTTTCAAGGACGCCAACGGCCTCAGCGCCCAGCAGCTCCCGCTCTTCGGCAAGCTCTTCAACCAGTGGCCCGCGATCTGCGACGGCGCCAACGACGCTGGCTGCGCGGGGACGTCCAATCCACCGTACGACTGCCCGGGCCAGTATACCTGCACCACCCCCGTGAACTCGTTCGCCACGGCGAGCCAGTACCTCAACAGCCTCGACCGCACCTGGTGGCAGCCCTGCCGCATCACCGATCACAGCGTCGACGCCAACGGGTGCCCCAAGTTCAGCGCCTGCATCGCCGATGGCCTCGGGGGCAACTACAACCCCTGGGAAGGCCTGGTGTTCGACCTCGGCGGGCCCTCGAACAAGGTCGCCATCTTCGCCGAGAACGACCATGGGCCGCAGCCGTGCGAGTCGACGGAGTACACCGTTTACCTCACCGACAACCCCAAGTCCCAGGAGCGCGTCCAGGACCCCAAGGCCACCGGCGTCGATCCGACGAAGTGGAACCGAGCCGTCCTGTCGACGCTCTACACCAAGGGGTTCATCGAGATCCGCCCCGCCGATCCCGCCGGCCACGCCGCCTGCGGTGACACCTCGCTCTACTCCGTCGAGGAAGACTCGTTCGTCTCGGTGTACGCCCTGCCCTGCGGCATCACCTTCCGTTATGCTGCCATCGTCGCTGGCAACGACGGGCTCGACTTCCCCGCTTGCGGGTTCGACTCCAGCGAGGCCGAGCTCGACGCCGTCGCCGGCCTCACCGAGAGCGGAGCTGCGGTGTGCCCCGACAAGGACGGTGATCACTTCGTCGACTGCGCTTGCCCCGGCGCCCCGCCGGTGTGCGACTGCGACGACCAGAACCCGATGAAGCACCCCGGCGCGCCCGAGGCCTGCGACTCCCCCGATCTCAACTGCGACTCGGTGAAGGGCGCCTGCGCCGATCCGAAGACGGTCTGTTACAAGAGCGAGTGTATCGCCACCTGCGGCGGCGAGAACCCGGTCTGCCCGCCCGGCGCCGCGTGCTCGCCCGTCATGGGCCAGACGCTCTGTGTCCCGCAGGACTGCACCGACGGGAGCTGCCCGGCCGGCGGCGTCTGCAAGGACGGCGTCTGCGTCCCCGCGTGCACCAGCGTCGTTTGCCCGACGGGGCAAGTCTGCCAGGACGGCCAGTGCCTCGACGCGTGCCAGGGCGTGCAGTGCCCCGCCGGCGAGTCGTGCAAAGACGGCCAGTGCGTCTTCCCGTGCGCCTGCTTCGCGGGCGATACGGGCTGCGCCGGCGGCAACGTCTGCGACAAGACGGGCACGCCCGCGTGCGTCCCGCCGGCCTGCGTCGGGATGATGTGCGGCGCGGGCAAGGTCTGCAATCCCGTCAACGGTGCCTGTGTCGATCTCTGCGATGGGGTGATGTGTCCCCAGGGCCAGGTCTGCGCGTCGCCCGGCGGCTGCGTCCCGGTCTGCGACACCAAGACGTGTGGTCCGGGCCTGGTCTGCAACCCGCAAACGGGCCTCTGTGAGGACACGTCGTGCGCCAACATCACCTGCTTCCCCCCGAAGGTCTGCAAGATGGGAGACTGTGTCGACACCCCCACCGGCGCGGGCGGCAGCGGTGGGATGGGCGGTATGGGCGGCGCGACCGAGACGACGACGTCGTCGACCGCGAGCATGTCCGCGGGTCAGGGCGGCGCGGGCGGCACGACCATCAGCGGTGACAAGGGCTCGTGCGGTTGCCGCGTCGCGGGCGCCCCCGACGGCGATTCGCTCGGAACGATCGCGGGCCTCGCTGCGCTGGCCGCGTTCACGAGGCGGCGCCGCGCCGCCAAGAAGGGTAGTTGAACAGCATGAAATACGGCTTTGCTTTTCTCGGTCTCCCTCTCCTCGTGCTCGCGTGTACGCCGAAGGTGCGGCCCCCGGATCCGGTCGGCACCGGGGGCGCGGGCGGCACCGCGGCGACGGGCACCACCACGAGCAGCAGCGGCTCCAGCACCGGCGCGGGCGGCGGCGGCGGCGGCTCGTCGCCGGTCGGGAGCTGCACGAAATCCGGCGCGGCCTTCGACATCATGAGCGCGGCTGATCTGATGGCCGGCAGCCAGCTCGCCAATCAGATCTACCTCGTCCCCGATCTCGGGAAGCGCCCGATGGTTCATGTCGTCGTCGACGATCCGGGACTGGAGCGCTTCCTCGTTCGCACGGTGTTCGACGACACGAACCCGCTGGGACCCCTCGCGTACTTCAGCGACGGCAACCTGCCCGGGTTCCATCCGCAGATCGGGTGGTCTGCAAACGGTCAGCTCTCGCTGCACGGCCCCGCGCAGTATGGCCTCGTGCGGGTCGACATCCCGGTCGATCCCGACCAGGGAGTCGGCACCACGACCTCTCCCAGCGGGATCCAGGTGCCCGCCGGGTGCACCCAGACTGGCCACCTCACCCGGGTCGCGTTCGCGCGCGACGGCGACGTGGCGAGGTACCTGCTGGCCTGCACCCAGGATCCGGGCGACGGCGGCCCGGCGGTGTCGCTCCTCTACGCGGGCGACACGACCGCGATGCCCACGCTGATCGCCTCGGACGATCCCGGCGCGCCGCTCATGCACCCCGATCTCTACACGTACGTCGACGGGACCAGCCTCGTGACGTTCTCGCTCGACTCGGCCGGCAACTTCTTCAGCTACGGTATCACCCCCCAGGACCTGGCCAAGCTCCAGCCCTTCAAGCTCACCGCAGCTCCCAGCGTGGCTCAGGGCCTGTTCGCGCTACCGCCCCTCGCCGGCGACACCGGTGTTGCCGTGCTCTCGGCCTTCTTCGACAAGGACACCGGCAAGGGCCAGTTCTGGGCCGGGCCGGTCCTCACCAAGGACTTTGGCACGCTCTCGCAGACGCCGCCGCCGAGCCTCGGCCCCATCGCCAATGTCCCGGTGCTCGCCGACGTGGCGCCGCTCCAGGGCCCCACCTGGGACACGGCAGGCATCTACGCCGCCGGCGCGACCCAGGACAAGGGCTCGGTGCGCTTCTCCTGGCTCCAGCGCGACGGCAAGCCCTTGGTCTTCGCGCAGCAGGTGTACGTCGCCACGGCCACCACGGTCGTCGTCGCCGGCGCGGCGCCGCTGGGCGATTTTACCCGCCTCGTGGTGTGGATAGAGCAGAGCGCAGACTCTCCGGCCACCTACCTCGTCCGGGGCCAGAAGCTGCTCTGCCAGATCAAGAGCTGATCCCTCCCACTCGCTCACTCTCTCACTTCGGAGCGGGGTGCTCGCGGAACCACTGCACCGTCTGCCGGATCGCCTCGCGGTGCGGCAGAACGTCGCTCGGGCCAAAGGCCCTGTCGAACTTCGCGTGGTTGAACCGATACGGCCTCTCCCACTGATAGAGCATCTCGGCGAGCTCGCGCATGATCGGCACGAAGAGGCCAATCCCCTTGAACACGATCGAGGGCGCCTCCCCGAGGTTGGGCTTCTGGCCGGCCGCCTCGAAGATCATCGTCGCGAGCTCGCGCTGCGTCGGGGTCGGCGCGCAGGGCAGGTGCCAGGCCTGGCCGAGAGCCTCGTCGCGCTCGCCCAGCGTCACCAGGCCGCGGGCGAAGTCGCGCACGCTGATGAACGTGTGCGGGTTATCGAGCTTGCCCATCACGCTGACCTTCTTGCCCGCGAGCGCCGGGTAGAACACGCGGTCGCCGAAGATCGTCGTCGCGGCGGCCTCGGGCCCGTAGAAGTCCGGTGCGCGACCGAGCGCCACGCGGACGCGGCCTTTCTCGTGCGCGTCCATCGCCATCTGCGAAAGCGCCGCGCGGATCTTGCCCTTCCGCGTCGTCGCCGCGTGCGGCAGATCCTCGGTCATCTCGCCGTCGACGGCGCCGTACATGTACACGCTCTCGGCGCTCACCAGCTTCGCGCCGGCCGACGCCGCGCCCTCGATCACGCCGCGCTGGATCGGCGGGTAGAGATCGGCCCAGCGCGTGTAGTCGGGCGTGGCGGTGTGGAACACGACGCGCGCGCCGTCGCAGGCCTTGCGGGTCGCGGCGGGATCCGTCGCGTCGGCCTTGAAGGCCTCGGTGCCCTCGAGCACGCCCTCGCCGCGACGGCTGACCATGCGAACCGCGCGCCCGCGGGCGACGAGCTCCCGGGCCACCGCGCGGCCCAGGGCGCCGGTTCCAAAGACGACATCACGATCAACGGAAGCGCTCATGCGGGGGCTCTCTTCTGCTCGGGAGGAGCTCGGGAGTGGGAGGGGAGACCCGACCGTACGGCGCGCGAGCATCATTCGTACAATCGATCGTCATGATGTGATTCATTGATTCGATGAATCTCGCGGCGCTCGATCTCAACCTGCTCACGGCCCTGCACGCGCTGCCGGAGCGCGCCGCGCGGCTCCTCGCGGGGCAGCTCGATCTGGTGTTCTTCGAGCCGCCGATCGCGCTCTCGGGCTTCGATCTGGTGCAGCTCTGGCACGAGCGCACGGCGGGGAGCGCGCCGCACGAGTGGCTCCGCGGCGCGATCGACCGGGCCGCCCCGCGCCCGAGCAAGGCTCGAAAACGCGGGGCGTGATCCGGGAGCGCTACTCGGTGCAGTTCTCGAAGATCGCGAAGCTCTCTGTGATCTCGCAGGTGCTCATGTCGTTGACGACCGTGGGGCAGGTGAAGGCGACCCAGATCTTCCCCGAGGCCACGCCCTCGCCCGTGCCCTGCTTGAAATAGAAGGCGCACGGAGTCGCCGAGGGCGTCGAGTAGGCGCCGCCCGTCTGGCTCGTCGCGAAGATCACGCCGCCGGCGGCGGGCGCCATCTTCGTCGCGCTCGAGTCGATCTTCGGGATCGAGATGTGGATGCCCTGGCCGGCCACCGTGGCGCTGCCGGTCACGGCGAAGCTGCTGGTGCCGCTGACCTGGCACGCGATGTCGGATCCGGCGTCGTCACCGGCGACGACCACCCGGTCCTTGGTGGTCGCCGTGACCGAGCCGACGTCGGCGACCTGGCTCGTGATCGTGCACGCGCCGCCGTTCGAAAGCAGCTCGGCGTGACACGCGCCCTGCGGCGTCGGCGGCACCGGATCGCTGCACGCGATGGCGGTCGCGGCGAGGAAGGACGTGGAAACGACGGCAAGGGCAAAGCGGGAGAGGCGCATGATCATCCCCAGGGGCTCGGGTGGGAGAAAGGTTCTAGCTCAGGGAAGGCACAGGCGGCAAACAGCCGCGCGCAACGAGAGCGTGAGCGCAGGGTTCCAGCGCGAGCTCAGGAGAGAGCGTGCTCGATGTCGGCCCACAGGTCGCCCACGTCTTCGAGGCCGACCGAGAGGCGCACCAGGCTGTCCGAGATGCCGAGGACGCGACGCGAGGCCTCGGGGACCGAGGCGTGGGTCATGATCGCCGGGTGCTCCGCGAGCGACTCGACGCCGCCGAGGCTCTCGGCGCAGGCGAAGATGCCGAGGCGCTTGAGGAACCCCGCCGACTCGTCGAGGCCGCCGTGGAGCTCGGCGCTGATCATCGCGCCGGGAAGCTTCATCTGCCGCGCCGCGAGGGCGTGATCGGGGTGCGACGCGAGGCCGGGGTAGATCACGCGCTTGACCTTGGCGTGGCCCGCGAGCTTCTCGGCGAGGATGGCCGCCGACGCGCACTGGTGGCGCACGCGAACGCCGAGCGTCTTCAGGCCGCGAAGGACCAGGTAGCAATCGAACGGGCCGGGCACGCCGCCCATGGCGTTCTGGAGGAAGGCGAGGCGCTCGCGCAGGCCCTCGTCCGAGGTCATCAGCGCGCCGCCGACGACGTCGGAGTGGCCGTTCAGGTACTTCGTCATCGAGTGGACGACGATCGACGCGCCGAGCGCGAGCGGCTGCTGGAGCACGGGCGTCGCGAAGGTGTTGTCGACGACGAGCACGGCGCCGGCCGCGCGGGCGATCTCGGCCATCTTCGCGATGTCGAAGACCTTGAGCATCGGGTTCGACGGCGTCTCGAGCCACACCATCTTCGTCGTGGGGCGCACGGCGGCGCGCACCGCGTCGGGCGAGCGCATGTCGACCATCGAGTACTCGACGCCGAAGTGCTTCATCACCTTGTCGAAGAGGCGGAACGTGCCGCCGTAAACGTCGTCGCCGGAGAGCACGTGATCGCCGGGGCGCAGCGTGTGGAGGATCGTCGCCGTCGCCGCGAGGCCGCTCGAGAAGCAGAGGCCGTGCTTGGCGCCTTCGAGCGCCGCGAGGCACGCTTCGAGGGCCTGGCGCGTGGGGTTGCCGCTGCGCGAGTACTCGAAGCCCTTGTGGTTGCCCGGGCCGTCCTGCGCGAAGGTGCTGGCGAGGACGATCGGCGTCATCACGGCGCCGCTCACCGGATCCGGCGGCTGCCCGGCGTGGACGGCGAGGGTGTCGAGCGCGAGGGGTCGGGAGCTGGCTTCAGGTCGCATTTCGAGGACCCGTAGTGCTCGCGCCGCGCGCCCCCGTCTACCGGTTTCCACCGAGCGCGGCCGCGAGATCCCGGGCCGACGTCGCCCGAGCGGCGGGATCGGGCGCGAGGGCGCGGAATAACGCGTCGCGCGCCGCGTCGTCGAGCCCGACGGCGCGGTCCACAAGCTCGCGTCGCACGCCGCGCTCGCCGATCTCGAGGAGCATCGCTCCGGCCTCGCGCGCGGTCGTGAGCGGCTCGCCGACGGCGAGGAAGAGCAGCGTCGCCGCGAGCGCGTACACGTCGCCCGCGGCGCTCGGCGAGGCCTCGCCGCGCGCGATCTCGGGGGCGACGTACGGCAGCGTCCCGCGGTCGCCACTTTCGAGGCCGGCCTCCATGCCACGAAATCGCGCGCCGCCGAGATCGACGAAGCGCACCTCGCCGATGGGGCCGAGGATCAGGTGATCGGGGCCCAGATCCCCGTGGGAAAACGCGATCGGGCCCGCGGCGTCGGCGTGCGCGTGGAGCTCGGCAAGCGCGGTCGCGGCCGCCTCGGCGACGTGGGCGAAGAGCCGCGGCGGCACCGTCTCGCCGCGCGCGCGCCAGCGCTCGACGAGGCCGCTCACGGCGACGCCGACGACGTGGGTCTCGAGGAGGAACGGCCCGCGCGCGTCGGAGTCCACGCGCAGCAGCGCCGGCAGCGCCGCATGCCGCACGAGCACGAGGGCGCGGCCCTCGCGCACCAGCGCGGCGCGCCCCGCGGGCGAGCTCGCCGCGCGCGCGGACAGCCGCTTGCACACCATCTCGCGCGCGCCGTCGCGGACCAGCGCCACGTCGAACACGCTGCCGCCGCCGAGCGTCGCGACGACGGTCATCCCCTCGGGCGCGGCGTACGCCATGGGGCTCGTCAGCCCGGGCCGGCGCCGGCGTCCGACGCCTCGCCGCAGTCGGCCGGAATGCCCGCGTCGGCCGCCGTCACGTCGACGCCGTCGAAGCAGAAATTCTCGGGACCCATCGCGTAGTGCGCGTCGATGAAGGCCCCGAGCGCGACCAGATCGAAGCACTGCGACGTCAGCGCGAAGCCCCACGCCGCCGCCGCGAAGGGCACGTCGAGGAGCGGATCGGGGACGATGACGATCCGCGATTTCACCGGCGCGACGCAGGCCGGATCCGCCGGCCGCGCGTCGACGAACGCCTGGAGCGCGGCGAGCTCGGTCGCGCATCCACCGCTGCATTTGTAGGAGATCACGATCGCCCCGTGCTCCAGATCGTGCACGGTGAAGCCCCGCTGGATCGGCGTCGTGTAGGTCTTGAACGAGGCCCAGTACGGGTAGTGCGGCCCCGACGTCGGCGGGTTGCTCGAGTACACGACCGGGAAGCACTCGGTGACGTGCGGGCTCGGATCGACGGCGTACGGCGTGACGATCGTGCCGCAGCTCGGCGCGGCGTCGGGGCTCGTCATCGCGTCGCCGACGTTGCCCGCGTCGAACGACATGCCGCCCGATCCGACCGCGCCGCCGCTCGACGCGGTGCTCTCGGTGGCGACGCCGCCGCTCCCGCCGGAGCCGCTCGTGCTTGCCGCCGCGCTCGTCGACGAGGCGCTCGCGCTCACGCTCGACGTGCCCGCGGTGCCGCCCGCGCCGCCGGTCCCCGACGCGCCGCTCGACGCTCCGGCCGACACCGATCCGCCGCTGGTCACCGAGCCGATCGGGCCCGGGACCTCGGACACGTCACCGCAGGCGACGGCGATGAACGGCGTCGCGAACGCCACGGCGAGGCTGAGCGCGAGAGGGAGTGTTCGCGACAGAGAGGGCATACGACCCGGGATGATATCCGGGTCGCGGCCTTCGCGATCAAATCTGTCCGTTACGCGCCTTCTCGATCCACACCTTCACTTCGCGATCGATGACCTCGACGGCCTTCTTCTGGAACGGCCGGAAGAGGAACGGCACGTCGAGATCGAGGGAGATCGACTTCTCCGCGATGTTCATCGTGCCGCCGAGGTGCACGCCCTTGGCGTTGAAGCTCACGTCGGCGCGGCGATCGTCGATCCAGGTCAGCGTCGGCTCGTACGCGGGGTAGCGGCTCCCGTACTCGGCGAACGCGCGATCGGTGACTTTCTTCGCGGTCGCCAGGTCCAGATCATGGTCGATCGTGTGCTTCATCCGCGTCTTAATCCAGCAAGCCCCGCGCGCGGTCAAGATCCTGGGCGGCCTCTCCGCGCGCAAAAAGCAGCCGGACGGGCGCCTGCGCTCGGTCCGATCCGACGAAGGCGGGTGACCCGTGCGAGGATGCACGGCGATGCGCCCGGCCTGGATCGCGATCCTCGGCGTCCTCGCGATCCCCTTGTCGCGCGGGCTCGCCTGGGCGCAGCCCGCGTCGCCGCCGCCGGCCGTCGCCCCGCCGACGCGGATCGTCGTCCCGCCGCGCCCGCTCACGCCGCTCCACGCCGACTACCCCGAGGGCGCCGCTGGTGACGCGCGTGTCCTCCTGGTCATCACCGTCAACGCCGACGGCACGGTGCGCTCCGCGAAGGTCGCCGAGGGCGATCCGCCCTTCGCTGCGGCGGCGATCGCCGCCTCGTCGAGCTGGCGCTTCGAGCCCGCGACTCGCGACGGCGCCGCGATCGCCGCGGCGATCCGCGCCGAGATCGCCTTCGTCGCGCCGGCGCCGATCGTCGCTGAAGCGCCGCCTGCGCCGGGGATCGCGCCGCCCGTCAACGACGGCGTCACCCCATCGAAGCCGCCTGCTTTGCCACCACCGCCACCGCCGCCGATCGAAGTAACCGTCGTCGGCGAGCTCACGCCACCGGGCGCGACGACGATGTCGCGCGCCGAGGTTCGCCTGCTGCCGGGCGCGTTCGGCGATCCATTCCGCGCGGTCGAGATGCTCCCGGGCGTCACGCCGATCGCCTCGGGAGTGCCTTTCTTTTACGTGCGCGGCGCGCCTCCGGGCAACGTCGGGTACTTCCTCGACGGCATCCGCGTACCGCTGCTCTACCACCTCGGGCTCGGGCCTTCGGTGATCCATCCGGGGATCATGGATCGCGTCGATCTGTACGCGGGCGGCTACCCGGCGCGCTTCGGTCGCTTCGCGGGCGGCATCGTCGCGGGCGAGACGCGCGAGCCGGAAAGAGTCCTCCACGGCGAGGCCAACCTGCGCCTCGTCGACGCGGGCGGGCTGGTCGAGGCGCCCTTCGCCGACGGGCGCGGCGAGGCCCTCGTCGCGGGGCGCTACTCGTACACGGCGGCGCTGCTCTCGGTCGTGCAGTCGGCGATAGATCTTCGCTACTGGGACTACCAGGCCCGCGTCGGGTACGACCTCGACTCGCGCTCGCGCGTGACGGTGTTCGCCTTCGGCGCCTACGATTTCCTCGCGCAGAAGAACGACGACGGCACGAAGACGCTGCTCTTCGACACCACGTTCCACCGCGTCGATCTCCGCTTCGATCACCGCTTCTCGAACGACGCCGAGCTGCGCCAGGCCGTGACGTTCGGCTGGGATCGCACCCGGCTCGCGGCGGCGAACGGGTACGCGCGGGATCGCATGCTGGCGGCGCGGAGCGAGCTCCGGGTTCGCCTCCGCGACGACCTCGTCCTCCGCGCGGGGCTCGACGCGGTGCTCGACGCCGACGACGTCGATCTCTCGGCCGGCCCCGGCGACGACACGTTCAAATTGCTCTTCACGCCCCGCGTCGATCTCGTGGTGGGCGCACGCGCCGACGTGGTGTGGCAGGTTTCGCCCGGCTTCGAGGTCACCCCGGGGTTGCGCCTGGATCTCTACCGATCGCTTGGATCCACGGCGATCGGCGTCGATCCTCGCCTCGCCTCGCGGGTCGTGGTGCGGCCGTGGATGCGGGTGCTCTCGGCGATCGGGCTCGCCTCGCAGCCCCCGAGCTTCATCCTCCCGGGCCCCGGCTTCACGGTCGGCCTGAAGGGCGGGCTGCAGGAGGCAGCGCAGTCGAGCCTCGGCGTGGAGCTGGATCTACCGGCTGATTTCCAGGCGACGATCACCGCGTTTCACAGCGCGTTCTTCAACATGACCGACGCCCTCGGCACCGCGCCGCCGCCGGGCTCGGGCGACTTCTCGACCAACTTCGCCGACCGCGTCGTCGGCTCGGGCACGGGCCTCGAGCTCACGCTGCGTCGGCGCCTCACCCGCAAGCTCGGCGGGTTCCTCTCGTACACGCTCTCGCGCTCCAACCGCGATCTCGTCCAGCGCTACCTGAAGGACACAACGCTCCCGCCGACGATCGACTTCAACGCTCACAGCGTCCCCTCGACGTTCGATCGCACCCACGTGCTCAACCTCGCGCTGAGCTACGACTTCGGCCGCGGCTACCGCGCCGGCGCGCGCTTCGTCTTCTACACGGGCTACCCGTTCACGACCAACGGCAGCGCTCCGAGCTCGACGACGGAGGTGCACTCCGATCGTCTCCCGCCGTTCTACCGGCTCGACGCGCGGGTCGAGAAGAAGTGGACGATCGGGAAGTCGAGCTGGCTCTCGGTGGTGCTCGAGGTGCAGAACGCGACGCTGAGCAAGGAGGTCGTGAGCCGCAACTGCGACGTCAGCCCGTGCACCGACACGGCGATCGGGCCGGTGACGATCCCGAGCCTCGGGCTCGAAGGCGGCATCTGAGCTTCCCGGGCCGGCCGCCCGCCAAAGAGCCGCTCTGTCGGCCGGAGGCGCCTCCGCTGTGGGGCGGCCGTCGCGGCCGTGGTAGCGTCGCCGCCCCCTCATGCAGCTTGGAAATATCGCGCTCGATCGCAACCAGGGTCTGGAGATTCTCGCCTCCGCGGCGGCCATCGCGACGGTCTACGCCGCGTCCCGCAACGCCGAGGGCCGCGGTCGCGCCCTGCTGATGATCTTGACGGTCCTCGGCGTCGTCACCGGCACCATCTACTGGGTCGGCATGCTCGCCCCCAGCGTCGAGGTGGCGATCAACGTGCTGAAGGCCCTGATCGCGCTGACGGCGACGGCCTGCGTCTTCTACGAGATCGACCGCGTGCGCCGCCGCCGCCCCATCGCCGAGCGCTGGAAGAGGTTCGTCGGCATCACCCTCGGCGTCGCGTCGATCCTCGTCTATTTCAACGGGTTTCGCGGCATCTACATCAACCTGTGGCACCGCCACGAGCACTACCACTACTACCTCGGGTCGAAGTACTTCCACGAGATGGCCTACGACGGCCTCTACAAGTGCACCGTCAACGCCGAGGACGAGATCGGCAAGGTCACCCAGACCATCGACGGTCGCAAGTACACCATCGACATGAGCGCCGAGGCCCGCGCGCCCGATCGCAAGATCCGCGACCTCAGCGGCGACAACTTGCTGATCCCGACGGCCCACGCCATCGAGCACCCCGAGGAGTGCAAGGCGCACTTCTCGGACGCGCGCTGGGCCCAGTTCAAGCGCGACGTCGAGTTCTTCCGCTTCTCGTGCGCGAGCGAAAAAGACTACTGGCAGGGGATGCAGAAGGACCACGGGTACAACCCCCCGCCGGTCTGGACGGCGACGGGCTACCTCTTCGCGAGCCTCCACGACGCGAGCCTCGGCTTCATGCAGTCCCTCGCGGCCATCGACGAGGTCTACCTGCTCGGGATGTTCGTCGGCCTCTTCTGGGCCTTCGGGTGGCGCGTCTTCGCTGTCGCGGCGATCCTCTGGGGCTGCCAGGCCTCGGCGGCGAACTCGTGGACCATCGGCGCGTTCCTGCGGCTCGACTGGCTCTTCTGGTTCGTGATGGCCGCGTGCTTCGCCCGCAAGCGCTGGTTCAAGATGGCCGGCGCCTCGATGGTCTACGCGGGCCTGCTCCGCATCTTCCCCGGCCTCGCCGTGATCGGCTGGCTCGTCGTCGCCGGCGCGTACCTCGTCAAGCACAAGCGCATGCGCCGCGACCACGTGCAGACGCTGATCGGCGGCGTGCTGGCCGCGGGCGTGCTCATCGGCGGCAGCGTCGCCCTCGTCGGGAAAGACTCGTACAAGCAGTTCTACGAGCGGATCGCGGCCCACGACAACGTGCCGCTCACCAACCACATGGGCCTGCGCGTCCTCGTCGGCCACCGGATGGAGTGCCTGATCCCCGGCTTCCCCGGCTGCGAGAACAAGGCCTCGGGCCGGATGAAGTTCGTGAAGGACGACTCCGCGCGCGACCCCTTCGAGAAGTGGGGTCAGATGCGGAACGAGCGCTACGCGAAGTACAAACCGCTCGCATACGCTTTCATCCTCGCGACGTTCATCCTCTTCGTCGCGGTGGTGCGCCGGATCAAATCCCTGTGGATGGCGCAGGCCCTCGGGCAGGTGTGGATCATCCTGCTCAGCCAGCTCACGAGCTACTACTACGCGTTCGTGATCATCGCGGCGCCCGTGACCAAGGTCCGACGCGACCTCGAGGTGTGGCTCTTCGGCTTCGCGGCGCTGACCCAGTTCATCTGGCTGAGCTTCGGCTTCTACGACGATCGCCACGCCGTGCTGACGCTGCTCACGCTGGTGTTCGCGAACTTCCTGATCCTCTCGTTCGCCCCGAAGCGCTGGTTCCAGCGCCTCCGCCGCGCCGAGGCCACCCCGCCCCCCGCGCCTCCGACCACGCCCGAGTAGCCCGGCTTTCCGCCCGCACACGCGCCGCGAGCGTCCTACCTGCCGGCGGGCCTCGGCGGTGCGCCGCGCTTGCAGGTAGCCCCGCCATGTTCGATACTCGAACGAGTATGCACGCTGACGCGCCGACTCAATACACGGTCGAATTCGAGCGCGAAGACGACGGTCGCTGGATCGCCGACGTGACTGCTCTTCCTGGCGTCATGGCGTACGGCGCGACAAAAGAAGAGGCGCTGCTCAAGTGCAAGGCGCTCGCCCTGCGCGTGATCGCGGATCGGCTCGAACAACACGAGAGCACCGTGACGACGCTCGATCAGCTCTTCGTCGCTGCCTGACGATCACAGATCCTCGGGGCGGAGCCCGGTGCTCTTCGCGATACGAGCCAGCATTCGCGGGCCCAGTTCCTCGTCATCGTGAAATGCAAAAACGAAGTCAGGCCAGCCCACGCGGACGAGTACGCGGTGAGAGCCCGACTGCGGCTTCACGACCCAGCCGATCCTGAGCAAAGCGGCGAGCACGCGCTTGGCTTTGGCGGCGGGCCAGCTCACGCGCCCACCTCGCGCGTCGAGCGACGCAGGACGGGCGGAGCGGCAAAGAGGCCAGGGGCAATCCCGAGAATATCCCTCGCCGATCGCGTGGAGGGCGCGATCAGCGGCACCGGAAGGCCTAGAGCACCGAACAGGTTGAAGAGTCGGAAAATTCACAGGGAGGCGAGGAGGACTGGGAGACCCGAGGGAAAATCCTTCCCGATCTTCCTCTCACCTCCCCGTCTCCTCGCCTCCCTGTTGAATTTCCGGTCTTTTTTTTGGCATTTCAAGCTGAT
>JANYGI010000027.1 GCA_025362495.1 Byssovorax sp.
GCCTGTCCGGGCTCGTCACCCACTGACGCTCGCGGCTCGGCGAGACCAGAGGGCCTCGGCGGTGCTGACGCCGAGCGGCGCTCCCGCGGCCGACGAGGATAGAGGACGTCGCGAGTGGGTCGAGTCGAAGCTGGAAAAGGAGCTGAATTTTGCTTTGTATGGCCGGAATGATCGAGGCCAGGGTCGAGCTCGTTGCATCTCGTGCGAGCGGGCCGGGTCGAGCTTGCTGCGGTTGCTGCGCGCTCGCTGCGCGCGTAAGGGAGTCCTCGTGATCAACTCGAGGCAGGCATGAGCGGGCGAGTGCTCGTCGTCGATGACGACCAATCCATGTGCGAGATGCTGGAGCTCATGCTCCGGCGCGACTCCCTCGAGGTCGAGTGGCGCACCTCCGGGCTCGACGCCCTCGAGCTCGTCGCCGAGCGCGATTTCGACGTGATCTTGACGGATCTCGGCATGGCCGCTCTGGGCGGCGCCGAGCTCTGCGAGCGCATCCTCGGGATCCGACCGGACGTCCCGGTGATCGTGGTCACGGGCAACGCGAGCTTCGACGCCGCCGTCGCCTCGATCCGCGCCGGCGCTTACGACTTCATCACGAAGCCGGTCGACGCCAAGCTCCTCTCGCTCGTCGTCGGCCGCGCGCTGCAGCACGGTCAGCTCCGCCAGGAGGTGAAGCGGCTTCGTCGCGCCGTCGTCGACACGCAGCGCTTCGGCCGCTTGCTCGGCGAGAGCCAGGCGATGCGGCGGGTCTTCGACCTCGTCACGCGCGTCGCCGACAGCGACGCTTCGGTCCTGATCATGGGCGAGAGCGGCACCGGTAAGGAGCTGATCGCCCGCGCCGTTCACGCGCAGAGCTCGCGTCGCGACGGGCCGTTCCTGGCCGTCAACTGCGCGGCCATGCCGGGCGCGCTCCTCGAGAGCGAGCTCTTCGGTCACACGCGCGGAGCCTTCACCGACGCCAAGGCGGCGCGCACCGGCCTCTTCGAGCAGGCGAGCGGCGGGACGCTCTTCCTCGACGAGATCGGCGAGCTCCCGATCGAGATGCAGCCGAAGCTGCTCCGCGCGCTGCAAGAGCGCATGGTGCGGCCGATCGGCGGCAACGTCGAGGTGCCCTTCGACGCGCGGATCGTCACGGCGACCAACCGCGATCTCGAGGCCGAGGTCGACGAGAAGCGCTTCCGCGAGGACCTCTACTACCGCATCAACGTGGTGCGCGTCGACGCGCCGGCCCTGCGCGAGCGCGGCGGCGACGTGCTGCTCCTGGCGCAGCACTTCGTCGAGCGCTTCGCCGCTCGCAGCAACAAGGCCGTGAAGGGGATCCACGCTGCGGCGGCCGAGAAGCTCGTCAACTACGACTGGCCCGGCAACGTCCGCGAGCTCGAGAACTGCATAGAGCGCGCCGTCGCGCTGCTCCGCTTCGACGAGGTGACGGTCGACGATCTGCCCGAGAAAATCAGGCAATACCGCGCAGACCGGCTGGTCTTCGCCACCGACGATCTCACCGAGGTCCTCACCATCGACGAGCTCGAGCGCCGCTACATCCAGCGCGTGCTCACGCTCGTCGGGGGCAACAAATCGCGCGCCGCGGATCTCCTCGGCCTCGACCGCCGCACGCTGTACCGCAGGCTCGATCGTTACGGAGGCCCTCGTGAACGCGCGAAATGATCTCGAGTCCAAGGCCACGGAGCCGCAGTCTCCGGCGGCTCCCCTTGCTCCCCTTGCTCCCGTTGCTCCCGTTGCTGCGGCCGACGTGGCCACTCCGGGCGCAGCTCAGCCCCGTTCGGGTCCGGACGCCGTCGCTCTCGCGGATTTCTTCGGGAGCCTCGCTCACGATCTTCGATCGCCGCTCGGAGTCGTCTCCGAGGCGCTCGCCGAGCTCCGGTCGGAGTTCGCAGCGAACCTCACCGACGAGCACCGCCTGCTGGTGAACCTGGCCGATCGCGGCGTGCGGCGGCTCGGTCGCATCGCCGACACGGTGAGCTTGCTCGCGGCGCTCGAATCGGGGGCGTTCGAGATCCGGCCTCGCCCGATCGATCTCTTCGAGATCCTGCGCGAGGCCGTGGCGACGGCCAGCGCGATCGAGCCGCGGCGCGAGGTCGCCGTGGTGAGCGAGGTGCCCGAGGGCGCGTGCGCGGGGCTCGGAGACTCCGAGCGGCTCTCGAGGGCGCTCGTCGAGATCGTCATCAACGCGGTCCGGCACGCGCGACGCAAGGCCAGGCTCGCGGTCGAGCTCTCGCCCGGCGTTACTCGCGTCATCGTCGAAGACGACGGACAGGGCGTCGCGCCGGCGTTCCGGGCGAACCTCTTTCGCCGCTTCATGCCGCGGCCGTCGCGATCGGGGCTGGGAATGGGCCTCTCCATCGCTCACGACGTCATCGTCGCCCATGGCGGTCAGCTCACGCTCGAAGCGAGCGAGCTCCCTGCCGGCCGGCCGGGGACGACGGGCGCACGATTCGTGATCACGCTCCCGCTCGATGGCGCGCGGGTACCGGCGCGGGTCGAAGCCACCTGATTGCTCCTGGAGAATGAGCGCCATCATGTCGAATCAACCCCCTTCGGAAGTCGAGGCGCGCCCGGTGCGCGTGCTCCTCGTCGACGACCATGCCGACACCGCCGAGCTGCTCAGGATGCTCCTGAGTCGGCGCGGCTTCGAGGTCACCACCGCGCGATCGATCGCGACCGCCCTGGTGGCCGCCGAGACGACGCCGATTGACGTGCTCGTGAGCGACATTGGCCTCGCCGACGGCAACGGATGTGACCTGCTCCGTCAGCTGCGCGAGGTCCGTCGTCTACCGGCCATCGCGCTCAGCGGCCGTGATCGCGAGGCGGACGTGCAGACCGCCCTCAGCGCCGGCTTCGATGAATATCTCGGCAAGCCGGTCGGCATCGTCCAGCTCGTCGAGGCGCTGCGGCGTGTGGCGCCGCGATGAGCGGCCCTGGCCGAGTCATGGAGTCACATGTGGCGTGTCGCCCCGCAGCTCAACGATGCAGCTTTGAAGGGAAAACGCCGACAATGTGTCGCCTCGTCGGCGCTCGTGATCGGATGAGCCCATTCTCGAGCGTCGGCGGCGAATCCACGCTCTGGCGCGGCGTTTGCTCTTCCACAGGTGGCCGCAGGTGGAAGCAATGAGCATGGACCGGATGATCAACATTCTCCTCGTCGACGACGATGAGATCGACGTGATGAATGTCCGTAGAGCCTTTGAAAAGGGAAAGATCGAGAATCCCCTCTTTCACGCCGAGGACGGCCTGGCCGCCCTCGAGATGCTCCGCGATGGCACCGTGCCGAAGCATCGGCGGCTGGTCTTGCTCGATCTCAACATGCCCCGCATGAACGGCATCGAGTTCCTGCGGGAGCTCCGCCATGATCCCGAGCTGCACGGGACAGCCGTGGTCGTCTTGACCACCTCCGACGAGGAGCGCGATCGCCTGCAAGCGTACGAGTTCCACGTCGCCGGCTATCTGGTGAAGCCCGTGCGGTTCCTGTCCTTCGTCGATCTCATGACAACGCTCAATCGCTACTGGACATTGATGGAGATGGCCTGAGTCTGAACGGGACGCGAGCGCGCTCGGGCGTCGAGGGTCGATTCACGGGGCGCGCTCGTGGCCAGCGCCTCTGCCGTCCAGGGATGCTCGCCCGTCGGCAGGGGCGAGCATCCTGAATTCGACGACAAGAAGCTCCCGTGAAGCGGTGGACCCGATCAGGATGACGACTCGATCGCTGCCGCTCGTGGAGCGTGAAGGCCCTTTGACGACCGGGCTGCCTCATTGCCTCGTCAGCCGTGCGGGGGCAGCACCTCGGTGGGGCGTAGCCACCTGTCGTCCGCGAGCATCGATTCCGGCGCGCGCGGAGGCGGCCTGCGTTCACCGGAGCTCGTCGGAGCGCTGAGTACAGGCGTGCACGCCTCGGGCCCGCGGGCGGTGGGCCGCGGGCGGCGCGGCGGCTGCGAGGCGCGGTGAAAGACGCTGCGGACCGCCGAAGAAGCCCGGAACCAGAGCGCGCCTAGCGACGCTCGGAAGGTCGTCAGCGCCGGCGGGCAAGGAGGCAATATGGTCTGGCAGCGCTCCATGGGCACTCCGCTTTGCAATCCGCCGGCCAGCGTAATTCAGCCTCGAAATGGCTGGCGAGGCGGCCAGCGCGAGCCGGGATGTCACGGCGTTGGCGGGCGCGCGTCAAAAATGCAGCGTGATCCCCGGGCCCGAGGCGCTCACCGTCGAGAGCGACGGGCGGTTGGGCGACGAGCTGGACCCTTTGCTCGTGAGCAGAATGATCAGGCCCACTGCCGCCGTGGCGATACCGGCGCCGGCCACGAGATCGCCGGCGATCCCCTTGACCTGGGCGCCGTGAGCGGCCGAGCCATCGCGCGTGACCGCGCTGCTCGCCTGGCTGACGCCGACGAGGCCGAGCGTCGTCCCGCCGACGAACAGCGCGCCTCCGACGCCGAGGAGGACCAGCGGCAGCGTGTGGCTGGTGGGCTTGATCGCGGCGGGTGCATCGAGCGGAGCGGGGGTGTCGAGCGGGCGCACGACGGTCTTCGAGGCCAGCGGTGCGCCGGTCGCGGCGAGGGTGATCGTGACCGCGGCGCCTGCGCCCTCGGCGACGACGAAGTGGCCTGTCCCGGCGCGATACCCCGGCGCGCGGGCCAGCACGTCGTGCGCCCCGGCATCGATCTCGCGCGGCGCATCGGAGGTGGGCGGGACGGGCTGTCCGTCTATGGTGAGCGAGAGCCCGTCGATGGTGCGGGGCTCGATCGCGATCGATACGCGCCCGACCCGGGCCTCGAGGGCTGTCACCGCGGCCTGCGCAGGAGCGGTGTAACGCGCTGTGGCGGGCGCCTCGGGCTCGGCGAGGAACGCGCGGAAGCTGCCTAGCGCCTCGGCGAGGTGCCCTGTCTCCTGCTGCGCGACACCGAGGCTGTACCGGGTGATGGGGGCGGCCTTCAGCTGCAGTGATCGGGCGTAGAGCTCGCGCGCCTCGCGCCAGCGACCTTCGTTGGCGAGCTTCGCGCCCTCGACGAACAGCGCGCGCGCCGTCTCGACATCCGAGGCGCTCTGCGCCCTCGCCGCGCGCGGGGCCGCCGCCGCGAGAACCGCGATCAGTAGCGCCGCGCTCACCGGCGCCATGCGACGCCGACGGCGCGCGCTCATTCGCACTTGCCCTCTTTGCAGTGCTTGCCGTCCTGACACTTGTTCTTGCACATCCCGCAGTTGTTGTTGTCGGTCTGGAGCTTGGACTCGCAGCCGTCGAGGAGCAATCCATTGCAGTTGGCCGTGTCCGGCTTGCACATCATCATCCCTCCGGAGGCGCTGCTGCTCTGCGCGGCGCTGCTGCTCTGCGCGCTGCCGGTAGCGGCGGTGGCGCCGTCACCTCCCTGGCCTCCACCGGCGCCCTCCGAGGGCTTATCGGCGAGCTGCCCGCCGACGAGCAGCGTGCAGCCGCCGCCGCTCGCAAGCGCCGCGAGGGCGAGGAGCGATGACGAGAGCCCGGCGCGGACACGGAAGGGAAGGTGTCTCGAAGTAAGCATGGTGTTCTCGTTCCCGCTGCAGGGGGTGTCGGCAGGTGGCGGAGGCTCCCGGGCTGGCTCGAAGCGGCCGGGAGAGGCGCGTCGCTGATCAGAAGTTGGGCGATTGCGGGAGCGGCATCGGCTTCGAGGCGCGATTGCCAGTCGTCGGAGCAGTGGTCTTCTGATCGCGTGATTTCCCGCTGGGGGACGTTGCCGAGGGCACCTTGGGCGGGCTGGCGGCCGGATCGCGCGCGCCATCGGCGTCGTCCGACGTGGTCGACGGCCAGTCGATGCCTGTCGGCGACTCCCATGCTGCGCTGGCCACGACGCTGGTCTCACGCGGGCTCGCGCCGCCGGTACCGGCGTAGATCGTCGCGGCGATGAGCAGCGGCAGCGCGAGGAAAGCGAAGAGCGCTCCGGACATCGGCATCTTGGCGCGGCGCGGCGGCGCGACGGCGACGATACGATGGTTGCTGGACGCGGTGCGCGGGAGCTCGATCGTGCCCTGGCGGGGCGCCGAAGCGGGCTCGGTGAGCGCCGGCCGGGCCTCGGTCAGCGCTGCAGCGTCGATGAAGGCGAGCGAAACGCGCGGCCACGACGGGGCGACGACGGCCCCGGACCAGGACGCGCGGCTCTCCTCCGCGGGCGCGGCCTCGGGGGTCGCACCGAGCCAGTGAAGAGCGAGTGACCGCCCCGATGCATCGACCGTAGTGCCACGAGCGCTGGCCCACGTGGCCAGCGCCGTCCCGAGCTCGAGCATCGTGCGCCAGCGGTCGGCGGGCGACTTCTGAAGGCCCTTGGCGAGGATGGTCCAGAGCTCGTCGTCGCCGACTGCATAGCTGGTGATCGGCAGCGGATCGAGCGTGTAGAGCGCGTAGATCATCTGCGTGATGCTGTCGCCCTCGAAGGGGCGGCGGCCGGTGATGAGCTCGTAGAGCACGACTGACAGGGCCCACACGTCGGTCTGCTCGCCGACCTCCTGCTTCCCCTCGGCCTGCTCGGGAGACATGTACTCGAGGCTTCCGAGGACCATGCCCGCCTGCGTTATCACCTGGTTGTTGCGGCGAGCGAGCTTGGCGATGCCGAAGTCGACGATCTTGGGAAGGAACGTGGTCGCGCCGTCGGGAACGATGATGATGTTCTCCGGCTTGATATCGCGGTGAACGATGCCGCGCGCGTGGGCCGCGGCGAGGCCGGCGGCGATCGGCAACAGCATTTGCACGGCCTCGACCGGCGACATCCGGCCGCGTCGATCGAGCACGTCCGCCAGCGAGGTCCCCTCGAGGAGCTCCATGACGAGGAAGGGCTCGCCGGCCTCCGTCTCGCCGAAATCGAAGGCGCGAACGATTGAGGGGTGACCGACTCGCGCCGTGGCCCGCGCCTCGCGGAGGAGGCGCTGCGCGGCCTGGGTGTCGGCGCGGTCGCAATGCAGGACCTTGATCGCCACATCGGAGTCGAGGGCGATGCTGCGCGCGCGCCACACCGTGCCCATGCCGCCTTCGCCGAGGAGGCTCACGATCTCGTACTTCCCGGCGAGGATGTCACCCGGCGCGTGGCCGGGCGACGACTTCCGCACCGCGCTGGGCGGAGACGAGTCGGAGCTCGACCCTTCCGTGGCGGAGAAGGAAAGGTTCGAGTCCAAGGCAGTCAGGTGCGAGTTTTTCATTGGCCAGCCCCGAGCACTGTCCAAGCAAGAGGCAGTCCATGCCCCCGAGCTTGGAACCACGCGCCGATCTGCGCGCAATCCGCTCCGGGAGCAGCTGACTGCGAGCTGGTGATGGGAGCGGGTCAGACCGATTCGGGCAGAGGCGCCACACTCGGCAGTACTGTCACAACGCCGGGGCGGCGCGACGTCAGCGGTGGGCGTCGTGCGAGCGGCGGGAGGGGGACGCCGGATCAGCGCTGGCGGGCGGGGCAGGGCGCGGGGTGGACAGATCGCTCACCACCCGATCGGCGACCTTGTCGACGGCGGCGCCGAGCGCAACGCCGATCGCGGCGACCATCGACGTGGCGGGATCACCGCTGCTGTCCTCGGTGATGGGTTGATCGACGGTCAACGACTGTTCCCACCGCACCACGTGCGCGTCCTCGAGGCGCGCCGTCATCTGCACCCGCGCGACGCGCTTCGGCGAGCGGATCTCCTCGAAGCCGGTGAGCTCGACCTCGAGCGAGGGGCCGAATCCACCGATCACGTGGCGCAGGCCGCGCTCCTCGAAGAGCGCGCGGGCGAGCCGCCGCCGCACGTACTCGGCCGGCTCCTCCGTCCACCGGCGCTCCTCGTAGTACCCGAGCTGATAGTCCGAGTCGCGGAAGACCAGGCGCTCATCGAGGTACGATGCGCCGTAGACGCGGCCGAGGCGCACCTCGAGCGGGACGTCGGCGGGCGTGACGCGCGCCGCGTCGGCGGGGCGCTCGGGGCTGAAGTAGCGTGGCGCGATTGGCTCGCTCTTCGAGGTGAGCGCGCAGCCCGCGGTCGCGAGCGCCGCCATGGCTGCGAGGAGCCAGGCGAAGCGAGAAGGACGGTTGCCCGTTCGCTCTCCGAGAATGGTTCTCATCGGTTCTTCTCCGCGCCGCGGCCGCGGCCCTTGACGAGCATGTCCGGCTCTTTCTCGAGCGCGTCGGCGAGCTTGTGAATCGACTTCGCCGCGTCCTGGACCGAGCGCAGCGTATCCTGCAGATCGCTCCCCACGCCGTCGGCGTTGTGGGCAGTGTCGCCGATGGCGTCCGACGCGTGACCGAGGCTGGCGAGGAGGCCCTTCTCACCGTCGATGCCCGCGAGGAGCCGGTTCATGCGGCTGACCGTCTCGTTGAGGCCGACCAGCGTCTTCTCGGCGCCGTCGGAGATCTTGCCGGTCTCCACCGCGTTGAGCTTCTTCTGCGCGTCGAGGATGAGCTTGTTGGTGTTGGTCAGCGTCATCGTCATCTGCTCAGGGATCCGCTTGTCGTGCACGTCGGCGAGGACGGTGTCGACCTTGAGCAGGATGGCGGACATCTGATCGGCGATCTCGGGCAGCCGGTTCATCGTACGAACCAGGGAGTCCTCGATGTTCTTCATCGTCGAGGCCGCAGCGGGGATGTAGTTCTCCGGCACCGGGAACGTCAGGACTGGTGGCGGGTTGTCGGCGACCACGAAGAAGTCGAGCTGGAGGAACTTCACCCCGGTGAGCCCCGCCGACGCGAGCTGCACCCGGAGATCCGTCGCCACGTCGAGTTTCTTGCGCTGGGTGTCGGTGACGGGGCCGGTGGTGATGTTCAGGCCGAGGCGCGCCATCTCCGACACCCCGAGCTCGCTCGTGACCTCGACGTGACGGTGGTCTTGGGCGATGTCGATCTTCCCGACGGTGCCAATCGTGACGCCGCGGAACTTGATCGGCGAGCCGACCTCGAGCCCTTGAACCGACTCGTCGAAATACGACACGTAGCGGGAGACTTCCTTGCGGAGGCTGCGGGCGCCGAGCACGGCCACCGTCGTCAGCGTGAGCACCACGCCGACGACGACGAAGAGTCCTAGCTTCCAGTGGTTGGTCGGGGCAGACATCAGGCGCTCTCCGTGGTTCGATTGAAGAAGTTATGCACGCGGGGGTCTTTGCTCTCGTCGCGGAGCTTGCGCGGATCGCCGCTGGCGATGATCCGCTTCGTCACCTTGTCGAGCATGATGCATCGCGCGGCGACCTTGAAGATGCTCTCGAGCTCGTGGGTGACGATGACCACCGTGAGGCCGAGCCCCTGGCTCATGGTCAATATCAGCTCGTCGAGCTCGACCGCGCTCACCGGATCGAGGCCGGCGGACGGCTCGTCGAGGAAGAGCAGGTTGGGCTCGAGCGCCATGGCGCGGGCGATCGCCGCGCGCTTCTTCATGCCTCCCGAGATCTCGGAGGGCGTGTGGTGCTCGTACCCTTGCAGGCCGACCAGACGGAGCTTGGCGCGGACGATGGCGTCGATGGCGTCCGCCGGGAGGCGCGTCCACTGGTTGAGCGCGAGCGCCACGTTCTCGCCGACGGTCATCGAGCCAAAGAGCGCTCCCGACTGGAACATGACGCCGTACGAAGGCCGACCGACCTCCAGGGTCGGCTTGCCGATACCGTCGATGGTGATCGTCCCGCCCTTGGGCTCGTCGAGGCCGGTGAGGTAGCGGAGCAGCGTCGATTTACCGCAGCCGCTGCCGCCGAGGATGGCAAACACCTCGCCGCGATCGATGGTGAACGACGTGTTCTCCAGGAGGTTCACGTCGCCCCAGCCCATGGTCAGATCGTCGACGGTGATGATCGGGTCGCTCATAGGTGGAGCACATAGAAGAGCATGGTGAAGCCCGCGTCGATGAGGATCAGCGCGAAGAGCGAGGTGACGACCGCCGCGGTGGTGCGCCGCCCGACACCCTCGGCGCCGCCCGAGGTGGCGAGCCCCTGCTGACAGGCAATCAGCCCGACCGCGAACCCGAACACCCCCGACTTGATCAGGCCCTGAAAGATGTCCCACATGTGCAGGGCATTGCGGGTCTCGTTCAGGTAGGCCGTGATCGTCAGATCGAGGCTGAGTATGCCGACGAGTAGGCCGCCGCAGATGCCGACGAGATCGGCCAGGAGCGTGAGTATCGGCATCACCAGGACGAGCGCGAGCATCCTCGGTATGACCAGGTAACGCCACGGGCCGAAGCCCATGGTGCGCAGGGCGTCGACCTCTTCGGAGACCTTCATCGTGCCGAGCTCGGCGGCGAACGCCGCGCCCGATCGGCCGCAGACGATGATCGCCGTCATCAGCGGTCCGAGCTCGCGCGTGATCGAGAGCCCGACCAGATCGGCGACATAAATGTTGGCGCCGAACTGCTTGAGCTGGACGGCCGACTGAAAACCCATCACGAAGCCGATCAGGAAGTTGATCAGCAGCACGATGGGCACGGCGTCGGCGCCGGTGCGGTTCATCAGCGGGGCGATCTCGCGCCAGTTGCCCGTGCTGGGGCGGCGGATGACGCCGCCGATCGCCAGGATCATCCGCCCGAGGAAGGCCAGCACGAGCTGGACCTCGTAGAAGGAGTCGGCGGTGGCCTGGCCGAGCTGGGCGATGGCGCTGCGGGCCTTCTGCTTGGGCCGCTTGTTCGGCTTGGCGTCGCCCTCGTAGAGGTCGAGGATCTTCTGGACGTGGCCAGTCGCTCCGACGAAGTCGCAGGTGCCGCCCTCGGTCTGCAGATCCCATTTGGTCTGCACGAGGAGCGCCATCGTCCCGCCGTCGATGGACTCCACCGCGGAGAGATCGAAGCGGACCGCTTCGGGCATCTTCGGCGTGATGCGGGCCTGGAGCTCGTCCCAGAGGGACGAGGCGTCGACGAAGGTGAGAGTGCCGGAGAGGCGCACCTCGACGAGCCCTTCGGACTCCACGAGCTCGACGTCGAAGCCTGGATGAGTGGAGGAAATCTGAGCGGCGGTCACCGGGAGGGATCCGTGGGACGAGCGAGCGCGGCGGCGTCGGGGGGCACGCTCCGCATCGTGGTGGCGCGCTTGATCGAGTTGGGGCCGGCTCCGAGGCCGACGGGGGCACCGCTGCGAACCTGAGGCATCATCGGACCGAGGATCGAAGGGATGAGAGTGTTGCCACCGAGCTTGGCGGCGACGCGCTCGGGGGGCCCGATCAGGACGGCGACCCAGCCGAGGTGATCGCTGTTCTCGAGGGAGATCTTGGCGATCATGGTGAGCGGTACGGAGAGAAGAGCACCGATCGGCCCCCAGAGCCAGCCCCAGAACACCATCGCGAGCAGGACCACGAGCGGCGAGAGGCCCAGCGTTCGCCCCATCACCTTCGGCTCGACCACATTGCCGACGATGCCATTGATCACGAGATAGCCAATCGCCACGGCGAGGGCCGTCCCGGGCCCGTGCTGCAGCAGGGCCACGATCACCCCGGGGACCATGGCGATCGCCGATCCGAGGTTGGGGACGAAGTGCAGCAGGAAGGCGAGCACGGCGAGCAGCACCGCGAAGTCGACCTTGAAGAACATCAGCCAGAAGCCGATCAGCACGGCGGTGGCAAAGCTGGTGATCGTCTTGACGAGGAGATACTTCTGCACCTCGCGGGCGGCGGTCTCGATGCGCTCGAGGCCGCGAGAGGTGTCCGGCAGGATGTAGCGGAGCTTGTCGCCGAAGCCGGCGATCTCCGCCAGGGCGAAGAACACCAGGAGCGGCATGACGATCAGGTGAGGGAGCACGTCGGCGCCCGCGGTGAGCGCGGTGCCGACGATGACCATCACCTTGCCAGCGTCGAAGACCGAAAGGATGCTCGCGCGCGTGGTGTGGTATCCGAGGCGCGTGATGTACGCCGCCAGCGCGTCTGCGCCGTCTTGCGCGCGGACCCAGTAGTGGGGGAGCTGGTCTCGCGCCTCGACGCACGAATAGGCGATGAGAAGAAAGCACGCGCCGAGGAAGCCCATGCCGACGAGCAGGGCCACCGCGGCGCCGATGCCGGCGGGGAGCCCGCGGGCGCTGAGCCAGGCGGCGATCGGCGCCGAGGTGGCGGTGATCAGCGCGGCGAGCAGCAGCGGCGCCAGCAGTGGCTGAGCGAGCTTGAGCCCGGCCACCACGATGACCACCGCAGCGAGCGTGAGCACGGTTTTCGCGGGGCCGCTACGAGAGTCCATGAAGACCTGATAAGAGCAAGAGGATGGCTGTGCGCGCGCGAGCCGCGCGGACCCGACTCGCCACGTCGCACGGCCCGGAGCGCGCTCGCTCGCCGCTGGAGGCGAAGCGTGACGGTCCGGGCCGGGCGACTATCTACGTCACTTCTTGGGCTGAACGACGATCTCGACGCGACGGTTGTTGGCGCGGCCCTCGGGCGAGTTGTTCTCGCCTATGGGGCGCGTCGGCCCGAAGCCCTGCGCCGTGACGCGGTCCGCGGCGATGCCGCGCGACACCAGATAATCGCGCACGGCCTGGGCGCGGTGCTGCGAGAGCTCCTGGTTCGCCGCCGCAGTACCCTGCGAGTCGGTGTGGCCTTCGACGACCATCGTCGACTCGGGATCCTGATCGATCAGCGCCTTGGCGACGTCGTTCAGCTTGATCTGAGCCGCCGGGAGGAGATCGTACTTGCCCGAGGTGAACAGGACCGCGCCCGAGAGCGTGATCACCATGCCTCGAGTCTCCTGCTTCACCGACGCGAGGCGGGCGAGATCCGCGGCGGCCTGGGCGGCGCGCTTCTCCGCGTCCTGGCGGCGCTGAACCTCGGTCTGGAGGGCGTTGCCCTGAGCGGCGAGCGCCTGATCCTTGCTGGCGAGCGCCTGGTCCTTGTTGGCGAGCTGCTGATTCGCCATCGCGAGCTGGGCGGCCGTCATCTTCCCCTGAGCCGCGATCCCCGCGTGCATCTGGGCGATGACCTGCTCCTTGTCGGCCATCACCTGCATGGCGCGAGCGCGGGACTCCGCGGTCTCGGTGCGACGCTCGGCGGTGTAGCCGAGATCGCGCGTCACCTGGGTATCGCCCTCTTTCTCGAACGACTGCTCCGCGGCGTCGAGAGACTCTTTCGCGGTGTGCAGATCGGTGGGATCGAGCGTCGCCGCGGGGCCCTTCGAGGCCCGGTCATAGACCGTGCGCGCCGAGGCGAGCTCGGGGGGCGCGATCGAGGCGGCGCAGCCGGTGGTGCCGGCGAGCGCGAGAATGAAGCCGAGGGCAGATATCGTTTTCAAGGCTTCACTCCCGGGAGGTTGGCGACGGTGGTGCTCGACTGCTCGACGGCCTTCTGCTTGTCGGCAATGGCGTTCTGCTCGCGGGCCAGGGCCAGCGCGAGCTCGGCGTCGGCGCGGGCGCGCAGCAGCACGAACGCGGCGCGCTCGTTCTCGCCGTTGGCGACGAGGGTCTTGGCTTCCGCGATCTGCTCGTCGGCGAGCTTGACCTGGAGCTTCGCGGCCGGCTGCGAGTCGGCGCCGACCTCGCGTGCGCTGCGGGAAGCCGACTCGGCATCGGCCATCGGCTGCGTCGGCGCGGGGATGCTCCCTCCGCAGGCCCAGGCGAACGGCGTCGCCGCCAGGAGTAGAATGAATCGTTTTTGCATGATGGATTTCTCCGATCTCTCTTGCGCCCGGACGGAGACGCAGTGTTGATCGATGTGCGTTTGACGCTGAAGAACCCCCGCTCCGCGCCGGATCCAGAAGGATACTAATGGCGGCGCTCGGTCAGCGTCGTTGACCGCCCTTTTGCACGCCTCGTGCCATGCAGCTTTGTGCTTTGACTCGGGGATTTCGTGATCAGCGAGAAAGCAAAAGCGCCACACCGCGCAGGCACGTCACAGAGCGCGCTTTGCCGCACGAAACGCCTGATCGATCGGCGCGTCGAGACGCCCGCGCACCCGCGCGCCGCCGTTTGCGAGGGGCAGCCGCGCGATGCGCGGGACGGTCACGGCTCCAGGTAGGTGTCGAGATCGCGCGCTTCGGAGGCGACCCGCAGCTTGTGCAGCGCCTCGGACTCGATCTGACGGATCCGCTCGCGGGACAGCGACAGCGACTCTCCGATCTCGGCCAGCGTGTGCGGCCGGGTGTCGTCGAGCCCGAAGCGCTTGCGGAGGATGTCTTGCTCTCGGGGCGTCAAGCCGTCGAGCAAGGCCCGTGTGGCGTGGCGCATCCGGGCTTCGTCGATGGCCTCGTCGGCGGCGGGCGTCGATCGATCGGCCGTGAAGTCCCCGAGCTCGGCCTCGTGCTCGGCGCCGGCGGGCGCCTGGAGGCTGAGCGGCTCGGGCGTCAGACCCTCGATGGCGCGGAGCTTCTCGGGCGCGAGGCCGCTGCGCTCCTCGAGCTCGGACGCGCTCGGCTCGCGGCCGTGCTCCAGGGCGAACGCGCTCCGCACCCGTCGCACCTTCTTCGAGCTCTCGTCGAGGTGCACGGGGAGGCGAATGGTCCGCGCCTGATCGGCGATGGCCCGCGCCATCTGTTGCCGCACCCACCACGAGGCATAGGTGCTGAAGCGGTGCCCGCGGCGGTGATCGAACTTCTCCGCGGCGCGCAGCAGGCCGATGTTCCCCTCCTGGATGAGATCGTGGAGCAGCAGGCCGCGGCCGAGCATCCGCGAGGCGAACGAGAGCACGAGTCGCACGTTGCCGAGGACGAGCTCGGACCTGGCGCGCTCGGCGGCGGCGCGGCCCGCGAGGATCGCCGCGAGCGTGTGCTTCGCGGCCTCGCCGCGCGCGACGGGAGCGGCCTCGAGCGCGCGGACGAGGCGATCGAAGGCGAGGCGCTGCGGTCGACCCGGCGCGAGGGCGGCCTCGACCGCGGCGCGATCTTCGGGGCCGACGCCGAGCTCGCGTCGGGCGATCGGCGACGCGAGGACGGCGTCGACCACCGCGCGCTCGCCGTCCTCCATCCGACGGGCCAGCTCGACCTCGTCTTCGCGGGTGAGCAGGGGCCGGTGTTCGAGGCGGCCGAGGTAGAGGCTGGCGAGCGGCGAGCGCGGGGCGACCGCGCTCGGGGCCCGGCGGCGGGACATCGGAGCAGGGGTGACGGGCGGGGGAGTCGAGACGTGCGGAGTCATCAGTCGGCTTTCCAGGGACCTCCGAGGTGAGGCGGTGAGAGGTGGGTGGTTTGCGTCGGCCACGCGCCAGGTACGTTCCTGACCATCGCTCACGATAACCACCCGCGCACCCCGCGAAAGACTCTCTGTCTGGAACGCTCCTGTCGAGCTCGTCAGACTGCCACTCTCCGGCGGCTCAGCGTCTGGCCGGCATGCGCCGTCCAGCCTCTTCCCCTGTCTCAGGGGGCTCCGCCCCCTCCCGGCGCCGGAAGTAAATTCCGCCACCTTCACCCCTGGTTTCGGGGCCCCAGCCCCGAAACGGCTGAGAGGCTGACCGAAAACCGGTCACCCTCTCAGCTCGTGGAGGCGAGGGACTCGAGCGCGTCGGCGTGGACCCGCGCGTCGCCCGCCGCGATCACCGAGCCGTCGCTCGCGGCGCCGAGCGGCTGTCCGCGCCAGTCGGTGATCACGCCGCCCGCTCCTTCCACGACAGCGGCGAGTGCCGCGAAATCGTGGAGCTTGAGCCCCGACTCGATCACCAGATCGAGCCCGCCGCTCGCGACGAGGCCATATTGATAGCCATCGCCGCCGTAGCTGACGAGGCGGGCCTGCGCGGCGACGCGGTCGAAGGCTCGCTTCGCCGCGGCGTCGAAGTACTGCGGCCCCGTGGTGGAGAGGCGGGCGCGCGCGAGCGACGGGCAGACGCGAGCGCGCGCGGGGCGATCGCCGAGCACCGTGGCGCGGCCCGCGGCCCCGAGCCAGCGATCGCCGACGATGGGTTGATCGATGAGGCCGAGCACCGGTGAGCCGCGGAAGAGCACGCCGATCAGCGTCGTGAAGAGGGGTTTGCCGGTGATGAAGGCTCGGGTCCCGTCGATGGGATCGAGCACCCAGACGACCTCTGCGTCTTCGCGGGTGCGGCCGAGCTCTTCGCCGATGACGCCGTGGCCCGGTGCGCGCTCGGCGAGGAGCGCGCGCATGGCGATCTCGGCCTCGCGATCGGCGATGGTGACCGGGCTACCGTCGTCCTTGTCGTCGGCGTCGATCGCGGCGCGGTAGTAGCGGCGGAGCACGACGCCGGCCGCGTCGGCGAGCTGGTGCGCGAGGGCGATGAGGTCGTGATCGGGGAGCATCGTTCAGCGTTCGGGGAGCGCCGGCGGCGCGGTCGTGAGCTGGAGCAGGCGCTCGCACTGCGCGCTCGCCTCGTCCCGGCCGAGGCCGAGCATCATCGTTCTTCGCCTGCCGCGGCGAACTCTACGCTGATGGCCCCGCGCGTGTCGACGCGAGTCGCGCGAGCCCCCTCGCGGAGGCGGGCCGGCGCCCGGCAGCGCGAGGCGCGATCCCCGAGATCACACCCCATGATCTCGTGGATCCGAGCAATCCAACCCCCCTGGCAAACGATTGATCCATTCTGCGCGCGCGGCATTTCAGGGTCGGATCCGCGGGGCAGAGCCACGCGGTGGTCCGCCGTGCCCAGCGCTCCATTGGTCCAGAACGTGCTCCAGCGTGAAGGGACATGAGCGTGACCACTTCAGCCGTCTCGATCGCGACCACCGGCGAGGTCCCCATCTCGGTGGCGACGGCGCTCTTTCGTCACCGCGGGAGCCTGCATCTCACGGTGATCGTCAAGGCCCGCTTCGCGTACACGCCCGACGGCCCGGCCGTGATCCGGCCCGCGCCGGGGATCGTCGTGCGCGATCGCAACTACGGGCGTAGCGCGCACCGCAGCGTCGGCGCGGCCAGCGATCTCGCGCCGCGGCTCCCGCGCGCGCAGGTGATGGTCGTCGGCCAGGCCTACGCGCCGCCGGGCGAGTTCGTCGTCGCCGGCTCGGTCCGCCTCGTCGTGGGCCGCAAAGAGACCTCGATCGACCGGACGCTTCATGTCCTCGGCGACTCCATCGAAGGCGCGCGCCAGCCTTACCAGAAGATGCGCGTGGCCTACGAGCGCGCGGCCTTCAGCGACGAGAACCCGGTCGGCATTCCGGCCGAGGTGGGTTCACCGAACCTCGTCGATCCCGCCCGCCCCGGCGCGCCCGCGGCGTTCGGCCCGATCTCGCGATACTGGCCCTCTCGCCGCGATCTCCTCGGCGAGCTCGATCGCGGCGAGCTCGATCGCGACATCCCTGTTTTCCCCGACGATTTCGACTGGAGCTATTTCCATTCGGCGCCGGTCGAGCAGCGCCTCGACGCCCTCGTCGGTGACGAGTGGATCCTGCTCGACGGGATGCATCCGGTGCTCGCGCGGGTGAAGATCGAGCTCCCGTCGGCCGCGGCGGCCGCGCGGCTGACGACCGCAGGCAGCGCCACCGTCGCGCTCGATCTGAGCCTGGATACCGTGGCGATCGACGCCGATCTCCAGAGCTTCGATCTCGCGTGGCGCGGCGTCGCGCCGCTGTCGATCGACGAGTCCGAGCTCGGGCGGGTGGCGATCGTCGCGGGCCTCGCGCTCCCGGGCGTGCCCCTCGTGTGGCCGCGCCGCGAGGCCCCCGCGAGCGACGCGGCGCCCTCGATCGACGACACCGAGGTTCGCTCTCCCGCGCAGACTCAGGCGATGTCCGGTGAGCGCGTCGAGGCGCTGCGGCGCATCCCCGTCGCTCCATTTCCCATCGCCGCGCCGGGCGTCCCCGTCGCGACGGCGCCCATCCCCGGCGCTCCGTGGCCAGCGCCGCCGGCCGCGCCTCGCTTCAACGCGCCTCCGCTCGACTACGCTCCTCCGGCCGCGCCGCTCGTCGATCGCGACGTCTCCGCCAGCGCCGACGAGGCCGCCCACGAGGTGACGATCACCAGCGTCGAGGCCCCGTTCACGCTGCCGTTCGCCGCGCCGGAGCTGCCCAGCGCCGGGCCCCCGGTGCTCGCGGCGATCCCCGCGCGCGTCCGCCCGGCGATACCGATCGTCAACCTCTCGCGCACCAGCGCGCTGACGGTTCCGTGGCAGGTGCGCCCGCCGCAGAGCTCGCTCACGCTCCTCGTCAAAGGCACCTTCGATCTCGTGCCCGACGGCGCCGCCGCGCTGCGCGAGGAGAGCGATCTCCCGAGCGGCGAGGCGCACCTCGGGACCTCGCTCGAAGGCAGCGTGTCGTATCCGTCGGACTTCGCCGTCTTCAAGCCGCGGGCCGACGTCACGCTCACCGGCACGGCCCACGCGCCCTCGGGCAGCGCCCCGTTCATGGCGGTGCGGTTCCGCCTCGGCTCGGACGACAACGGCTTCGATCGTCGGCTGATCGTCTTCGGCGATCGGCGCTGGACCCCCGGTCTCCTCGGCGACTCGGCGAGCCTCCCCGAGCCCTTCACCGCGCTGCCGCTGGTGCACGAGCGGGCCTTTGGCGGCCGCGACTTCGACGAAAATCCCGCCGGAGTGGGCCACCGCAGCGCGGCCGCGCGCGGCGAGATCGCGCGCCTGCCCAACCTCGAAGATCCCTCGCACCTGATCCTGCGGCACGATCAGACGCCGCGCCCGGTCGGGTTCGGCCCCATCCCCTCGGGCTGGAAGGAGCGACGAGCGAAGCTCGGCACCTACGACAACCGCTGGTTCCGCACGCGCTGGCCTTATTTCCCCGAGGATTTCGACTGGGGATATTTCCAGGCGGCGCCCTCCGCGCAGCAGCTCGCGTACCTCCGCGGCGACGAGCCGTTCGAGATCGCCGGGACGCACGCCGACAGGGCCTCTCTCCGCGGGGCTCTCCCCGGCCTGCGCATGCGCGGCTTCGCGCAGCGAACGGCAGCAGCGGGCGGGCAGATCGTCGAGGTCCCCCTCCAGCTCGACACCGTGCACTTCGACACCGACGCCGGCACGGTGAGCCTGGTCTGGCGCGGCCTCATCGAGGTCAGCGACGAAGAGGCGCCCGAGCTCGCGGCGTTCCTGGTCCTCGACGAATCGCTCGGCGACGCGCCGATCACCGCCGACGAGGCGCAGGCTCGCTTGCTCGCGGCGCTCACGCCGCTCGAGCCCGTCGCGCTCGATCCGATCGACACGCCGGCTCCGGCCAACGACGAGGCTCCCGCTGCGGCTCCCGTCGATCCCGACGAGATCGCCGCGATGGCGCGCCTCGAAGCGCTGCTCGTCACGCAGGAGCAGATGCGCGTCGACATCCTCCGCAAATCGGGGCTCACCGACGAGCAGATCAACGCCCCGCCGCCCGAGCCGCCGCCGCCGGATCCGCAGGCGATCGCCGAGAGCCTCCGCCTCAACGGCGCGACCGAGGAAGAGGTCGCCGGGTTCCTCGAAGCGCTGAAGCCCGACGCCGACAGCGACGCGGAAGAGCGCGAGTCGCGGAGCGTCCGCGCCCGGGCCCGCGCGCTCCGGCTGCTCGAGGACCGGGCCTCTTTCGACGGCGAAGATCTCGCCGACGTCGATCTCGCGGGCCTCGATTTCTCGGGTGCTTCGCTCGAAGGAGTGCTGCTCGACGGCTCGGATCTCCACGGCTGTCGCTTCACGGGCGCGAGCCTCAAAGGCGCGCAGCTCGGCCGCGCCGACCTCACCTCGGCGGTGCTCGACGGCGCCGATCTCGAGGGCGCCGATCTCACCTCGGCGAAGCTCACCGGAGCGACGTTCGTCGGGGCGAAGCTCGACGCCGCCGACTTCACCGACGCCACGGCCGTGGGCGCGATCTTCCGCGCGACGACGGGCGAAGGCCCGAGCTTCGCCGGGGCCGATCTCACCCGCGCCGACTTCACCGGCGCCACGCTCCCGAGCGTCGATCTCACCGCCGCGACGATCGACGGCGCCGTCTTCGAGCGGATGATCGCCCCCGAGATCGCCATCTTCGACGTGGTCGGGAAGGACGTCGTCTTCAACGACGCCGTGCTCCCGCGAGCGCGCGCCGCCGGCGCCACGCTCCCCGGCGCGTCCCTCCGCCGGCTCGTCGCGCCCGGCTCGGTGTGGGAAGGCGCCACGCTCGACAGCGCCACCTTCTTCGGCGCCGAGCTCGAGGGGGCGAGCTTCAACCGCGCTTCGTGCTCCGGCACCGTCTTCAGCGCGGCCGATCTCGGCTCGGCGTACTTCCTCCGCGCTCGCCTGGGAGCGGCCCAGTTCTTGAAATCGGACGCCATGCAGGCCTCGTTTCGCGGCGCCGATCTCACCCGGGCCGATCTCCGCGGCAGCAACCTCCACGGGGCCGACACCTGCGGAGCCACCCTCGAAGGCGCCGACTTCGAGCTCGCCATCATCACGCAGAGCCTGCTCTCCGAGGACCGATGATCACCTCACGCGCCATGCTGGAAGCCGCGATCGCCGGGCGAAAGAGCCTCGCCGGCGAGTCGCTCACCGATCTCGATCTCGACGGCCTCGTCGCCGAGTCCCTCGATCTGAGCGGCGCTCACCTCACGCGGGTCACCGCGCGCGGCGCCGTCCTCCGCTCGGTCAACCTCGCGAACGCGCGCCTCGAAGCGGTCGACTTCACCGACGCGGATCTCACCGGCGCGAGCGCGACCAAGCTCGTCGCGTCATCGCCCACCGGAGCCGGCGCGCGCAACGTCTTCACGCGGACGCGCTTCGATGATGGCCTGTTGATGAACAGCAGCTTCGCCGGCGCGAGCCTCGACGAGGCGCGCTTCTCCGCGACGATGCTCGGCGGCGCGGACTTCGACGGAGCCTCGCTGCGCGGCGCTTGCTTCGACGGCAGCATCCTCGCGGGCGCGCGCTTCGCCGGCGCGGATCTCACCGCGGCGCGGCTCGACGACGCGATCGTGGACGACGTTTGCTTCGCCCGGGCGCGGCTCGTCAAGGCCGCTCTCCGGCAGATCGATCTCACGTCGGTCGACCTCGCGGGCGCGGATCTCGCGGGCTGCGATCTCTCCGGTTCCTCGGGCCCGGGGCTCGATTTCGCCGCCCTCGGGATCCCCGAAAACCTCACGAACGCGAGCTTCCCCGGGGCGCGCTTCGGCGCCGCGGATCTGCGCGGGGTCCGGCTCACGAGCTGCGTGTTGACGGACGCCGATCTCACCTCGGCCGATCTCTCCGGCGTCGAGGCTCCGGGGATCGATCTCGCCGGCGCGCGACTCGATTCGGCCCGTCTGGTCGGCGCGAACCTCGAAGGCGCGCGGCTCGGCCTCGCCGATCTCACCGGCGCGAACCTGGACCGGGCGCGGCTCGCCTCTGCCGATCTCGCCCACGCGTGCCTCCACCACGCGAGCCTCCTCGGCGCCGACATCCACGACGTCGTCTGGAACGGCGCCGATCTCGGCGGGGCGCGCTTCGAGGGCCACTCGCTGCGCGGCAAAGGCCTCTCCGGGGTCAACCTCGCCGGGATCGATCTCGCGGGCCTCGATCTCGAGGGCGCGGATCTCCGGGGAGCCGATCTCACCGGCGCGTTGCTTTCGCGGGCCAACCTCACCGGAGTCGACCTCTCGCGAGCGTGCCTGTCCGGCGTCGATCTCCAGGGCGCCACGCTCGTGGACGCGGAGCTCGAGGAGACGGATCTCTCGTTCGCGCTGCTGGCCGGAGCCGATCTGCGCGAGGCCTCGCTCCGCCGCGTGATCCTCACCGGCGCCGATCTCCGCGGCGCCCGGCTCCACAAGGCGGATCTCAGCGGCGTCGATCTCACCGGGGCAAAGCTCGCCGGGGCGTCGATCACTCAATCGCTCCTCGACGAGGCCAGCGCCGAAGGCGTCGATTTCCAGGGCTGCGATCTCACCGACTCGAGCCTCGCCGACGCCCGGCTCGCGCGCGCCGATCTCCGCGGCATCGTCGCCCGACAGACCTGCTTCGCCCGGGCCGATCTCACGGGCGCGCGCCTCGACGGGATCCGCGCCGACTCGGCCGACTTCCAGGGGACCAAGCTCGACGGAGCCCACCTCGACGGCGCGTTGATCGAGGAGGCCAATTTCGACGGCGCCAGCCTCCAGCGGGTGTCCGCGATCGGAGCGACGCTGTCGCGAGGTCGCTTTTGCCAGGCCGAGATGATCGGGATCGACCTGCGCAAAGCTGGCCTGGGATTTGCGAATCTCTCGCACGCGAACCTCACGGACGCCGATCTCCGCGAGGCCGATCTCTCCCGCGCTTGCCTCCATCGCGTCCGCCGCGACGGGGCCAACCTCGGCGGCGCCAACCTCTCAGGAGCGACCGAGACCGATCCCGATCTCGCGCGCGCAGAAGACTTTCAACGGGGAACCAGGTGATCATCGTGAACCAGCTCAACACCAGAGAGGCCTCCGCCACGAACGACTCCGAGGCGCCGATCTCCACCCGTCGAGTCGTCGTCGAGACCACGCACGGGCTCTCCTCTGGAGGCTCGGTGTCCATCGCGGGAGACACGGTGACGGTGCGCGATCCCGGCGGCCGGATCCTGGTCCGTTATGGCGAGGGAAAGGCGGAGATCGCCGTCCCGGAGGGCGATCTCACCCTCTCCGCGCCGAAGGGTCGAGTCGTCCTCCAGTCGGGCCTCGACGTCTGCGTCGAGGCGGCGCGCGACGTGGTCCACCACGCTGGCAGGCGCGTCGATCTCGCGGCCGGCGCCGCCGGAGCCGCTCCCCAGGTGCGCCTCGAGCCGACGGCGGCGACCGTCAAAGCGGCCAAGGTCACCGTCGAGGCCACCCAGACGCGGCTGATCAGCGCGCGAGTCGCCCTCATCGCCGGTCACATCGCCACCACGGCCGAGGAAATCGCGCAGAACGTCGGTCGCTACGAGCTCACCGCCACTCGCCTGATCGAGCGCACCCAGTGCTCGTTCCGCGACGTGAAGGATCTGGCCCAGAGCCGGATCGGCCGCGTTCGCACCGTGGTCAGCGATGTTTACGCCGTGTACTCGCGCCGCTCGGTGCTGGTCTCGAAGGAAGAGACGACGATCGACGGCAGCAAGGTCCTCCTCGGCTGAGCTGCTCGCGCACCTGAACTGGAGATCGAACCATGTTGAAGCTCCCGGCCTCCACCAAGCTCCTGGGGACCTGCATCGGCCCTGCCGACGTCTGCAAGACGCCGAGCCCCGCGGGCGAGATCCCGGTGCCGTACGTGAACATTGGAATGCTCAGCTCCTGCGTCCTCACGGTCGCCAAGGTGCTGATCGGGATGAAGGAGACAGTCGTCCTCGGATCGATGATCGTCCCGAGCAAGGGTGACGAGCCCGGCGTGGGCCTCGGCGTGGCCTCCCAGATGGTCATGGGTCCGATCAAGTTCCAGACCTACAGCAGCAAGGTCTACGCGCAGGGGCGGCCCATGGTCTTCCACACGGCCGTCACCGGGCACAATGGCACTGTCGCCAACACCATCGGCTCGCAAACGCTGCCTTCGCAGCTCAAAGTCCTCGTCTCTCGATGAGCAGGAAGGAGTGGCATCATGGATGAAAACCGGGTCGAAGGGGTCCAGATCGCGTTCATGTCGGGATCGATGAAGGACGACGACGTCCGCCTCCGCGGCGTCGTCGGTCGAGAGTCGCTCTCCCGCCTGTTCGAGTTCGATCTCGTGTTCTCGCGCAAGGATGGCCCGTACACGCGGGATCAGCTCGAGACGGTCCTGCGCACCCCGTGCGCGATGACGATGGGGCCGCGGCCCGGCGACGTCGTCCACGGGATCCTCTCCAGCATCGAGATCGTCGACTCGGCCCGCACCGTGGAGGCCCGGTATCTCGCGCGCATGGTGCCCACCGTCTGGCTGCTCACGCTGTCGCGGAGCAATCGAGTCTTCCAGGCCAAGACCATCCCGAAGATGGTGGAGACGATCCTCGTCTCGTACGGGCTCGCGAAGGGGCACGATTTCGAGATCCTCACCTCGCGGCCGAGCCCGGAGCACGAGTATCTCGTGCAGTACGAGGAGTCGGACTGGGACTTCATCCAGCGCTGGCTGGAGCACGAGGGCATGTATTACTGGTTCGAGCACGGCGGCACCACCGACAAGCTCATCATCTCGGACACCAACCACGACGCGACGCCGATCGAGGATCCCGCGGCGATAAGCTACCGCGAGCGCAACAACCTCACCAACCTGCGCGACTCCACCGTGTGGGACTGGTCGCCCCGGCTCTCGCGCATACCGGCCCGCGTGGCCGTGTACGAGTACAACTATCGTACTCCCGCGCTGCCGCTGGCCGAGAAATTCGAGGTCGATCTCGTCAAGGGCTTTGGCGGGATGTTCTTCTACGGCGAGCATTTCCGGACGCCGGAGGAGGGCAAGGCCGTGGCCGCGCTCCGCGCCGAGCGGCTCCTCTGCGAGCACCTCACCGTCACCGGTCGCACCGACTGCGCGCGCTTCCGCGTCGGTCACAGCTTCCAGCTCGAGAACCACCCGGACGCCGAGAACGACGCCGAGTACCTGATCACGTCGATCGAGCACCGCGTCGGCTTTCCGCTCCTCGCGAACGGCGCGCTCGGCGACTCGGTCGAGCGCTACTCGGCGAATTTCGTCGCCATGCCGTACACGGTCGCCTTCCGGCCGGAGCGCGTCACTCCGTGGCCTTCGATCCATGGCGCGATTCACGCTCACGTGGAGGGCGACACCGGCGGCGAATACGCCGAGATCGACGAGCAGGGGCGCTACAAGATCAAGCTCCCGTTCGACTCGGGCGAGATCCGCGGACTCAAGGCCTCGCAGTGGATCCGCATGGCCCAGAGCTACAGCGGCGCGGGGTATGGCCACCATTTCCCGCTCCACAAGGGCACGGAGGTCATCCTGATTCACATCGACGGGGATCCCGACCGGCCGATCATCGTCGGATCGGTGCCCAACCCGCAGTCGCCCTCACCGACGACGACGAAGAACGCGACTCAATCGGTGATCCAGACCGCCTCGGGCCTGCGCCTCGAGATGGAAGACCTCCAGAAGTAGCCAGAGCCCGGGAGAATAGCCATGGCAATCACGACTGAAGCCGCGGAAGAGCACGCGCACCTCAAGAGCCTCCTCTCTCCTCTGGACACGGTGAAGGCCACCGATCCCGATCTGGTGCTCAGCGCCGAGGGGGACGTTCGCGTCGCCAACTCCACGCCCACGAACGATCCTCATCGCATCACGTTCCTCGTGCCGACGCCGGAGGACGTGGTCTTCAGCATGGGCGCCGCGGGGCCGATCGAGCGGATCGCCGACGTCGGGATCACCGGGCGAACCAAGCACCACATTCACTGGGTCACGACGACGGACGAGGCCCCGGCGGCGAGCGGCGCCGCGACGCCCACGAGCGGCTCCTCGCCGACGCTGATCACGCTGGGCGGCCCGGCGACGTCGGCGACGACGGCCTCGCACGGCGGCAAGGTGGCGACGACGTCGCGCGGCTTCGCGATGCTCACCGACGGCCGCGCCTGGCTCGACGCCAAGGAGCAGTTCGTGGCGCTCTCGCGCGAGGGCGACATCAGCATCCGCGCCGCGTACGAGGCTGGCTCGGGCAAGGCGGTAGGGGTCCAGTCGGACCGGGGCCCGATCGAGATCGCCGGCTACAAGTCGGTGGCGCTCGCCTCGCGCAAGAGCATCGTCATCTCGGCCGACAACGCCTTCGACACCGTGGATCACCCCTACGGCGAGAAGAAGTACAGCATGTTCACCAGCAACCTGGTGGGCAACAAGGTCGTCAAGGCCGTGATGACGGCGGCCGATCTCGCGGGTACGCTGGTGGCGTTCGCCGCCTCGTTCAAGAGGCTGACGACGTCGACCGAGGCGGGCAAGCCCGCCTGGAGGACGGGGCCTTCGCTCGACGTGATCAAGTTCGGCGTCGACGCCGCCAAGATCGTCTCCACCATCGGCCGCGAGCTCTACTCCTGGGCCGGCTACATCGACTCGCTCGATGGCAAGACGGACATTGCCAGTCTCGAGAAGGTGGCAATCCAGACCTCGGGCGCCGCCAGCATGACGGGCGAGTTCAGCGCCTCGGTCTACGGTGGGCTCAGCGCTAGCCTCTCCTCGCCTCTCAGCGCCTCGGTTCTCGGGGGCACGGCGGGCCTCAAGGGCCTGGCGTGGGCCAGCATCTGGGGCGGCTTCGAGGCCTCGATGAAGGGCTACAAGGACGCCAAGGTCGAGGGCGAGAAGGGCAAGGTCTCGGTCAAGTCGAAGCTCAAGGCCGAGCTGATGAGCAGCGACGACAAGGTGGTCGTCCAGGGCAAGAAGGACGTCCAGCTCAGCTCGACGAGCGCGAGCGCGTACGTGTACGGCGCCGAGAAAACCTATGTCGGCGCGGGGCGAAACCCGGCGGCGCTGGCGGGCGGGGCCCTGGGCCCTCTGCCTCAGTTCGGCGGCCAGGGCGCAGGCCTGCTCGTCGACGGCCCGGCGCGCCAGGTGACGATTGGCACCATCACGGCCGACGTAACCGAGTTCGATTCGCCGAAGTTCGACCCGAAGAACGGTATCGTGATCGAGCCGGGGAGCATCGACGCCAGCGTCGTCCGTTCGCGGATGTACCTGGCCCGGGCCGGCGCCGGGTTGAAGGTCGGCGCCGACGGCATGATCGTGAGCACGAGCTTCGTGAAGGTCAGCTCGAAGGGGCGTGTGCTCCTGGGGTAGCGGCCGGAGAGGGGATCTCGAACCCATTGTCGAAGGGCGGCCGGGAGGGATAGCATCGCGCCCCCATGCGCCTGCTCCCCTCCCTGTTCGCCGGGTTCGCCCTCGCTCTCGACCTCGCCGCCTGCGGCGGCACCGACGTTCCGCCGGCCCCGCCGCCCGCGCCGGCGACGCCCACAACGCCCGCCGCGCCGACCGCCGCCGCCGCGCCCACCACGATGATGTCCGCGGCTCCCGTGGCGACGACGATCGCTTCCGCGACCCCCGCGCCCGAGCCGGTGAAGCCCGCGAGCCCGTGCCCGCCGAACATGGCGCTGGTGCCCGGCGGCACCTACACGATGGCTCGCCCCAAGCACGAGGTGACGACCGGCGCGATCTGCATGGACCTGAACGAGACCACCGCCGACGACTACGCGGCGTGCGTCAAGTCGGGGAAGTGCGACGCCACCAGCCTCAAGTGCGCTCCTCAGGCCACCTACGAGACGGCGGGCAAGGGCAATCACCCGATCAACTGCGTCGACATGGCTCAGGCCATCAACTACTGCAAGGCCCAGGACAAGCGCCTGGCGTCCGACGAAGAGTGGGAGTGGGTGGCCCGCGGCGGCGCGGCCGCGCACACCTATCCGTGGGGCGACGACAAGCCGAACGGCAAGGCCTGCTGGTCGGGCGAATCGACGCTGGTCGGCACCTGCGCCGTGGGCTCGACGCCCGCGGGCGACTCGCCGCAAGGCATCCACGATCTCGCGGGCAACGTGTTCGAGTGGACCACGTCGCGCAACGACAGCGCGGGCAAGTTTCGCATCGGCCGCGGCGGGAGCTGGCGTGACAGCGCCCCCGACGGGCTCAAGGCGTCGCGCTCGGGCCCCGGGTTCGAGGTGCAGTATCGCTGCGGATTCCTCGGGATCCGCTGCGTGACGGAGCCGAAGAAGCCTTGATTCACACGGCGAGGGCACGCGCCCTCGCCCGCCCCGCATGCTTTGCCGTCGGCGCCCCGCAACCCATGTCCCAGGAAAGGGCTCGCGCCCTTTTCCCGCGTCGCGCAAAGCTCGCCGGGACCCCCCATCTCCCTCGATGATTCGATGTGGGGCGAGCTCCGCGAAGGCGTCGACACAGCGATGCGCGGAGCGCGCTCGGGTCCCATCACACTGGCTATCCTGCACCGCCTGCGTAGTTGAAGAAGAGCGCCTTGCGCTCCCACGTCCGCTCCGCATCGCCTGCGAGCCTCACGAGCGCATCGGCGACGTCGCAGTAGGACGCGCTGCCGTGCTGGATGTTGTCCTTCGTGGGCTCCGCGCGCAGCCTGCCGCGGGACGGTTGCTCCACCATCTGACCCAGGCGCGCGTAGACGAATCGGAACGCAGGCGGCGCTCCCTCGAAGCACCAGCGGACCCACGCCTCCGCCTCGGCCCATGCCTTGCGCGCGACGACGTTCCGGATCACCCACGCCATCGCCGCCACCGACCACGTCTCGATCGTCCCGCCGGGCTCGGGAAGGAGCTGACCGCCGACGATGACCATCACGCAGCTCGCCAATCGCCCGTCGGCCTGCAGCGCCTCCACCGTCGCCTTCGTGAAGCTCGAACGGTCCGCGTCGTTCGCGGGCTGGCCCTTGGCGTGACCGAATGGAAGCATGCTCGATGCGTCCACGATGGCGTCGGGCCGCGACGAGCGAACGGCCGCCGACACCGCCGCGGCGTCGCAGAGATCTCCCTTCACCACGGTCACTTTCGCGCGCACGGGCTCTGGCACCTTGTCGGGATTGCGCACGAACGCCGTGACGGCCCAGCCCGCTTCGAGCGCCCGATCCATCACGAGACGCCCGGCTTTGCCCGTGGCCCCGTAGATCAACATCGTCTTCATGAGAGCCTCCTCGTGAATGCGTTCACACCCACTCGAGCTTCTCGAGATCGGCGATCAAGCCGCGTCCGGTCGGCTGCCACCCCAGCGCCGCGCGCGTCGTATCGCTCGACGAGCGCGCGTCCGCTCCGGCGATCGCCGTCATCCATCCGAAGTAGCCCGGCGCCTCGTCCGGCGTGACCGATCGGAGCGGCAATCCGAGGCCTTTGCTCACGACCTCCGAGATCGCGCGCAGCTGCACGCCTTCTTCGCCGACCGCGTGGTAGCGCGCCGCGACGTTCTTCTCGAGCGCCAGGCGATAGAGCCGCGCCACGTCGTCGATGTGCGCTGCTGCCCAGTGGTTCGATCCCTCGCCGACGTGGGCCACGAAGCCCTTCTGGCGCGCGACCTCGATCACGAACGAGACGAGCCCGGCGCGCCTGGTGTCGTGCACCTGCGGCAGCCGCACGATCGCCACGCGCACGCCGCGTTGCGCGAGCGCGGCGGCGGCGTGCTCGGGCGAGCGCGGGAACGCGCCGCCCTCCGCATGTGGCGCGTCGTCTTCCGTGGAGGGCCGACCCGGGGCGCTCACCATGCCGGTGCCCGACGTCACGATCAGCAGCTTCTGCGTCCCGACGAGCGCATCGCCGAGCGCGGCGATCGCCCGCTGCTCGCTCGCGCAGCTCTCGGCGAACTTCGAGAAGTCGTGATCGAACGCCAGGTGGATCACCGCGTCCACGCCGCTGGCCCCAGCGGCGAGCGTCTCCGGCCGCGTGAGATCACCGCGCACCACCTCCACGCCGGCCGCGAGGAGCGCCGCCGCGGAGGCCTCCGAGCGCGCGAGCCCGACGACCGAATGTCCCGCGGCCAAGAGCTCGCGGACGACGGCAGAACCAACGAAACCAGACGCACCGGTGACGAAAACACGCATCGCAGCCTCCTGATGTCAGAACGTGACATGACGTGCTACCACGTGATGTCAGAGTCTGCAATCACTCACGGCAGTTCATGTCATCGCGCGCGCGATCGCCTACACTCGCCGGATGGCCCGCTGGGAACCCAACGCACGCGAACGGCTGCAAGCCGCCGCCTTCGAGCTCTTCGAAGAGCGGGGCTACGACGGCACGACCGTGGGCGACATCGCCGCGCGCGGAGGCCTCACCGAGCGCACCTTCTTCCGCTACTTCACGGACAAGCGAGAGGTCCTGTTCTCGGGCAGCGAGGAGCTCGAGAAGCTGATCGTCTCCGCCATCGCCAGCGCGCCGGAGACGATGCCGCCCCTCGACGTCGTCGTCGCCGCGCTCGCCGCATCGTCGCCCGCGTTCGAGGCCCGCCGCGCGATCGCCCGCAAGCGACAGGCGCTGATCGCCGCGCACGCCGAGCTCCGCGAGCGCGAGCTGATCAAGGCTCTCAAGATCGCCGCGACCCTGGTCACGTGCCTGCGCGAGCGAGGCGTGCCGCAGGCCACGGCGACGCTGCTCGGCCAGACGGGCACGGCGCTCTTCCAGAACGCGTTCGAGCGCTGGATCGAGGACCCGAAGAAGCGAGACCTCGCGCACCACATGCACGCCGCGCTCGCCGAGCTCCGGCGGCTCACGGCGGAGACGGGGAAGGCCACGCGCGGCGTGAAGGATGCTCGCAGCGGCGCCGCGAAGTCGCCCAGACGATGACGTCACGATCCGTGGAGCGGCGAAGGGCCAGCTCGTCGCGCTGGCGGGATCACGAGCGGCGCTTCGCGAGGAAATCCGCGTAGAGGCGATAGGCCTCCTTCCATCGGACCTCGAGCGGCGGATCCGCGGCGAACCGCGCCTTCCACAGGAGATCCAGCTCGTCCTTCCGCGCGGCCGTCGTCCGGTAACGGGCCAGCGCCTCCGCCGCGCGCGACGGATCCAGCGCGAGCTCGACGCACAGCGAGGCGTGCTGCTCCAGCGACAGGCCGCCGTCGGCCGCCGCCGACGTCGCCTGCGCCGCCGGTAACGCTGGCTGCGAGGGCGCCGCGACAGGCACCCTCTTCGACGGGAGCGGCGGAGGCATCGCGCGAACGGGCCTGGCGGGCAACGGCGGGGGCGGCGGAACGCGCGGCGGCATCGGCGCGGCAGGCGGGGACGCAAACGGGCTTTGCCGCGACGACGTGGAGCTGGTGAGCGACCTGGGCTGCGCGATCGGCGTCGACGCGGGAGCAGGAGACGCCGGCTGGAAGGGGAGCGCGGGCCGCAACACCGAAGGCGCCATACCCGTGGTGCTCGTCTCCCATTCTGGCCGATCGGCGGATGCAACGGTGTCGGGGGGGCTCGGGTGGAGCGCCGCGGCGGCGACCGGAGCAACGACCGGAGGGGGCAGCGTTTCTGCCGGCGCCGCGGGCCGGAAGGGCAACGAGGCGCGCGGTATCGGCGAGGGCTGGAGCCACGAGGTGCTCGAGGCCCACGCGGGCTGTTCGGCGTCCGCGCTCGCCGCCTCGACGGGCGCCGCGCGGAGAGGGGGTATCGGCGCGGTCTCGGGCTCCGCGGCCTTGACTGGCTTTCGCGGCGGCCACGTCGCCGGGAAGAAGGGAGGGGCGGCCGGCCCCGATGCGACGCTGTCGACACGAGCCGTTGGTGAAGATGGCGTGGGCGTGAACGGCAGAGCAGGTAACGCCGCCGGGCCGCGCCAAGGCGTCAGCGGCAACGTCCGGGAGTCGTCCGTCGGCGGCATCGTCTCGGGGTGCCTGGCCGGCCTGGCCTCGACCGGGAGCGAGGGAGTGGCCGCCTTGAGCGCGCGTTGCCGGTCGAGGAACGCCAGCGTGTACCGGTCCGTCAGCTCGAACCGACCTCGCGCTAAATCCGTCCCCATTTCATCTAGCCATGCACCCTGCGAGACCACCCACTCGTCGACGCTCACGCCGGCTCGCGCAAGCACATCGATGCGGAGCTGTCCAGAGTCCATTTCGGCGCGCATCTCCGCGCACCGTTCGAGCGTCATCGCCGTCGCCATGCGGCCATTCTAGCCGCGAAATCGGCGGGCATGGAAGGCCTCCGCGCGACCTGACGCGAGGCGCCGCGTCGTATCGAGGCCTGATGACGGGAATCGGTCATTGGCGGTTGGTGGGGCCCTGGGGGCGCCTGACGATTTTCCAGATTGTTGCTGACCCGGGCGCCCGGCCCCGGATAACGTCGATACGGCGTATGGCTGGACATCTTACCTTGTTGAGCGACGTGCTGCCGGAGGACATCCGGGTTCAGAGCTATCGAACCCACGAGGGCGTCTCCTTGCCCTACGAGGTCGTCGTTCAGTTCGCCACCAGCGATCTGACCTTCGACGTCGACGCCTGCTTGCGCCATCGCACGGTGCTCGAGGTCGACGACGCTCAGGGCAGCATCCGTCGCTACGACGGGCTCCCCGATCGCGCCAGCTTCCTCGCCAGCCACGCGGCCGAGAACATCTTCGAGCTGCGGCTCCGCCCGGCGCTCGCGGCGCTCGAGCACCGCGAAGGCTCGCGCATCTTCCAGGACAAGAGCCCGGTCGACGTGGTCAAGGAGATCCTGAAAGACGCCGGCGTCGACGCCGACGTCGAGTGGAAGCTCCGGCAGACGTACGCTCCGCGCGAGTTCCTCTGTCAGTACCGCGAGACGGAGATCAACTTCGTCCATCGCATCCTCGAAGAAGAGGGGATCTTCTACTTCTTCCACCACTCGCCCGACGGCCACAAGCTGGTCTTCGCCGACGATCCCGGCGCGTTCGAGCCTCAAGACGAGCACCCGCAGGTGATCCTCGCCCCGCGCCAGGGCGGCGGGCCTGGCACCCAGCCGCTGCTCGGTCTCCAGCGCGCCAGGACGCTGCGCGCCACCGACATCCTGCTCCGCGACTACGACTTCGAGAAGCCCACCCTGTTTCCCCAGGCGAAGCTGCCCGCAGAGGGCAGCTGGCCCATCCGTCACTTCGAGTATCCGGGCGGCTTCACGTCAGGATCCGAGGGGTCGCGCCGGGTCAAGGGGCGGCTCAGCGCTCTTCGCGGCGACGTCGATGTCTGTCGGGGCAAGAGCCGCGCGGCGGGCCTCGTCTGCGGTACGCCGATGACGATCCTCGGCGTGAACGAGGCGTTCCTCAACGGCGACTTCATCGTGCTCGAGCTGAAGTCCGAGGGCCGCCGCGGCGCCGAGGCCTGCGAGAACGAGTTCACGGCCATCCCGAAGGACGCGCCCTTCGCCGCTCCGCACCGCGCGACGAAGCCCAGGATACGTGGAGTCCAGACGGCCGTCGTCACCGGCCCCTCGAACGAGCCGCAGGCGATCCACGTCGACAAGTACGGGCGCATCAAGGTGCGTTTTCTCTGGGACCGATCCGCCAAGCAAGACGACAAATCGAGCTGCTGGCTGCGGGTTTCGCAGCTCGGCCTCGGCGGCTCGATGGTGCTCCCGCGCGTCGGCTGGGAGGTCTCGGTGGCGTTCCTCGACGGCGATCCCGATCGCCCGATCGTCCTCGGCCGCGCCTACAACGCCGAGAACACCCCGCCTTACGCGCAGCCGGGCGCCGCCGCCGACGGCTCGCTCAAGAGCATGGCGACCCCGGGTGGGGCCGGACACAACGAGATCAAGATGAGCGACAGCGCCGGCAAACAGGGCATGTCGATCTCGTCGCAGAAGGATCTCAACACCTCGATTGGCCACGACAAGAACGAGACCGTCGCCGTCAACGACGATCACAGCGTCGGCAGCAACTACAAGATCACCATCGGAGCCAGCGAGTCGACGACGATCTCCGCCAACCAGAAGATCGACGTCGGCAACGCGCTCCAGGTCAAGGTGACCGGATCGCAGACCGTGACCGTCGGCGGCAACGATCAGGTCCACGCCAAGTGCGACTTCGTCGAGAAGGTCGGCGGCACGCGCGACTACACCGTCGGCGGCAACCAGATCACCATCTCGAACGGCGTGCGCCAGGACCTCACCGGCGCCTGGACGCGCAAGGTGGGCGCGGTCCAGGTCAACATGTCGCTCGCGTCGATCGACGACAACATGCTCGCCACCTACGACGAGAAGGTCGGCGCGGTGACTCTCCTGCTCGTCAAGGGCGAAGTGGCCGAGTCGGTGGGCACCAGCAAAGACTGCACCTCGCTCGCGGCCGAGCTCCACATGGTCCCTGCGCTGACGACCGCGGCCAAGGGGGTGAAGCAGCTCATCGGCGGCGTGCACCTCCACAAGTGCGCCAAGGATTTCGTGGTCAAGGCGCCGAAGATCATCCTCGGAGGCGGCGTCGGCAAATTCACCGGAGGAGGCAGCTCGATCAACCTCAACGGCGGCCCGGTGACGCTCAAAGGCTCGAAGATCGCCATCGAGGCTCTGGCCATCGTCAAGCTGGCTTCGGACCTCAAGATCGGTTGAACGGGGGACCCATGGCGGATCCGATCGAGCTCCAGCATCACCTCACCATCGATGGCACGGAGTACCACGTGCTCTGGCTCGAAGCGCGCGAGCCGCTCGACGAGCTGGGCGAGCTGCGCTGCGAGCTCAGCGATCACGCGGGCGGGCCCGGCCTCGATCCGGCGGCGCTGGTCGGCAAGCCCCTGGTGCTCACCCTCAGCCGCAAAGAGGGCTCGCAGGAGCGCAAAATCGCGGGCTACGTCGTCGAGGCCGAGAGCTCCACCCCTCGCGGCGACGAGGAGCGTGGCACTCGCGTCGTCGCGCGCCCGCGCCTCTTCCGGCTCACCCAGCGGGCCGACTGCCGCGTCTTCCAGAAGCTCTCTGCGCCCGACATCGTGAAGAAGGTGCTCGAGGGCGCCGGAGTGCCGGGCGACGCGCAGAAGTGGAAGCTCGAGGGCACGTATCCGGAGCGCGTCTACACCACGCAGTACCGCGAGAGCGACTTCGCGTTCATCCGCCGGCTGCTGTCCGAAGAGGGCATTGCGTTCGCGATCGACTCCAGCTCGGGCGCCGACGTCGTCACCTTCTTCGACGGCGATCTCGGCGACATCGACGGCGACAAGACCATCATTCATCGTCCCGGCGACGGGCTCGGCGCGGCTCGCGACGCCATCGGCGCGGTCACCTGCGCGAAGTCGACCGCGCCCGGCAAGGTGAACCTCCGGGACTACGACTTCGAGCGGCCCCGCCTCCAGCTCGACTCGAAGGCCGAGGGCGACGACGCCGCGGAGGCGTCCCTCGAGATCTATCATTACCCCGGTCGCTTCAAGGAGCCTGCCGACGGCGATCGCTACTCGAAGGTGCTCCTCGACTCGGTGCGCGCGCGTCGCGAGGTGCTCGCCGGGCCGACCAACACGCTTCGGCTCCAGGTCGGGCAGAAGTTCGCGCTGGACGAGCACCCCTATGCGAAGCTCAACCAGGAGTACCTGGTGCTCGAGGTGAGTGTCACTCTGGAAGGCCGGCGACAGGGCCGCTCCGCGGCGCGGGCCACGTCGCTCCTGCACCCGTCGGGGCAAGCTTCGCCGGTCACCCCGGGAGAGCGCCTGACGTTCCGCGCGATCCCCACCGCGAAGACGACGTATCGCCCGCCGCGCGTGGCGCGCGCCGTGGCGGCGCCCGGCGCGCAGGTCGCCGTGACGACGGGCCCGCCGGGCAAGGAAATCCATCCGGACGAACACGGCCGCGTCAAGGTGCTCTTCCCCTGGGATCGGCTCGGCAAACCCGACGACACGTCGAGCCTCTGGATCCGTACGTGCCAGTTGCCGCTCGGCGGGAGCATGCTCACTCCGCGCGTCGGCTGGGAGGTTTACCTCAACTTCACCGACGGCGATCCCGATCAGCCCTTCGTCTTCGGCCGCATGTACAACGGCAAGACGCCGCCTCCGTACGAGCTGCCCAAGCACAAGACGCGGATGTCGATCCAGACGGCGACGACGCCGGGCGGCGGATCGAGCAACGAGATCCGCATGGAGGACAAGGCGGGCGGCGAGGAGATGTTCATGAACGCCTCCAAGGACGCCTCCGTCTCCGCGGGCAACAACGCCACCGAGAGCGTCGGCAACAACGAGACGCGCGCCATCGGGTCCAACCACAGCCTCGCGGTGACGGACAGCATGTCGGCCGTCATCGGCGCCAATCAATCGCTCTCGGTGGGGGCGAACCAGACGGTCAACGTGGCGACGTTCATGGTCGACGACGTGGGCAGTCACTCGCTCTCCGTGGCGGCCAACCGCGATCTCAAGGCCGGCGGCGATCACAAGCACACCGTCACCGCCGCCTCCACGCTGACGATCGGCGGGATGCAGATCGATCTCGTGGCCGGCTCGGTCGACGAGAACTGCCTCGCGACGATGGACGACACCGTCGGCGCGGCGCTGATCGAGCTCACCCCGTCCGATCGCACGCTCAGCATCACCGGGAGCCGCACCGAGAAGATCGGCGCCGCCAAGGTCATCCTCTCCATGGGGGGACGCGCGGTGACGGTCGGCACCACGCTCAAGCACAAGGTCGCGGGCGCGATCCTCACCAAGATCAAGGGCGATCGGGAGGACAGCAGCGAAGGCGACTTCCTCGAGGTCGCCGGCGGCGCGCAGCTCATCAAGGCCGTCAACGTGCTCTTCGAGGCCGAGAGCCTGCTCAGCGTGGTGATGGGCGCGTCCACCATCACGCTGACGAAGGCGTCGGTGTCAATCGCCGGCACCAAGATCACCCTCGACGGGGAGGTCGCCGACGAGGGCGTCCTCGTCACGGACAACTGAGCCATGGATACCCGCGCTCTCACCGTCTTTTTCAAGGCTGGACCGGTCGAGTCGCTCGACGTCGTCAGCCTCCACATGGAGCGACGGCTCGGTAGATTCGCCGAGGCCGAGCTCGAGGTGCGGACGACGACCTACGCCGAACCCGACGATCTCCTGGGTTTGCCGGCGCGGATCGCCTTCGGACGCGGCGATCCCGACCACGATTTTCTCGGCGTGGTGATGAGCGTGGCGATGGTCACCTCACCCGAGGACGACGCCCGCGAGCACCTCGTCTATCGCGTTCACGTGACCTCCGTCCTCGGCTTGCTCGAACGGCAGATCGATTGTCGCATCTTCCAGGACGTCGACGTGAAGGAGATCGTCTCCTCCGTGCTGACCGACTTCGGCGTCGCCGCGAAGAACCAGTCGTGGCGCCTCTCGGGCAAGTACCCCAAGCGCGAGTACTGCGTGCAGTATTGCGAGAGCGCGCTGGGCTTCATTTCCAGGCTCCTCGAGGAAGAGGGCATCTTCTTCTTCTCCGACAAGAGCGACGACGGCGAGCTCCTCGTGTTCGAGGACGACAGCACCCTCAGCGATACGATCGACGGTGAAAAGAAGCTGATTTACCGGCACGGAGCGGGCCTCGACGCCAGCGACGACGCCGCCGGGGTCGTCACCCAGCGCCACCGCACGGCCACCGGGAAGGTCACCTTTCGCGACTACGACTTCAAGAAGCCGCAGCTCGATCTCACGGCCTCGGCCTCGGCGGCGACGTATGCCGATCTCGAGGTCTACGATTACCCCGGCCACTACACCGACCCGAAGGAAGGGCAGCGCCTCGCTCAGGTCCGCCTCGAGTCGTTGCAGGCCGAGACCGTGGTGATCGAGATCGAGTCCGGGTGTCCGCGCCTCGTCGCCGGCCGCTGGCTCGAGCTCGTGGGGACGCCGAACGAGCTCGACGGAGAGTACTTCATCACCGCGGCTGTCCACGAATTGCGGCTCGGCGTGTACCGCGTCCACGCGCTCGCGATCCCGAAGAAGGTGAAGTACCGGACGCCGCAGCGGACGCCGCAGCCGATGATCGAGGGCCCGCAAACGGCGATGATCGTCGCCCCGCCCGGCTCCCCCGCCGAGGAGATCCACACCGACAAGCACGGGCGCTGCAAGGTGAAGTTCCACTGGGATCGCTACGGCAAGAAGGACGACACCGCCTCGTGCTGGATGCGCGTTTCCCAGCAGCAAACGAGCGGATCGATGATCCTGCCCCGCGTCGGCTGGGAGGTCATCGTCGAGTTCCTCGAGGGCAACCCCGATCGGCCGCTGATCACCGGGCGCGTCTTCAATGGCAACTACATGCCACCCTACGCGCTGCCCGAGGGAAAGAGCCGCACCGCGCTCAAGACCAGCTCCTCGCCGGGCGGCGGCGGCGGCAACGAGATCCGCATGGAGGACAAGGCGGGCAGCGAAGAGGTGAACATCGCGGCTCACAAGGACACGACGCTCGCCACTGGCAACAACAAGACCACCTCTGTCGCCGTGAACGAGAGCAAGGACGTCAAGGTCAACTCCACCGTCACCATCGGCGCCGACGAGACGATCAAGGTCACCAACGGCTACGAGAACACGGTCAAGGCCTCGCAGAGCGCCTCGATCGGTGCCAATCGCACGATCGAGGTCAACGCGGTCTACGGGCTGACGTCGGGCGGGGCGAGCACGACCAGCATCGGTGGTAACCAGTTCGAGATGGACGGTGATCCGATCAAGGCGCTCCTGGCGCTGGCGGTCAAGGCCGTGACCGACGCCGCCAAGGCAGAGGCGGCCAAGGCGATGCAGCAGCTCGATCAGGCCGTATCGTCGAAGGTCGAGCAGGTGATGGGCCCGATCAGGGACGTTCAGGCCAAGGCCGAGGCCGTCGGGACCGCGATGAACGCCGTGAGCAACGGTGATCTGAGCGCGGCCGCAGGTGCGGTGAGCGCGGCGACCGGGATCCCGACGCCGCCCGCGGTCGGCACGGCGATCCAGGTGGCGACCGGGCTCGGCGTGGGCGGCGCGGCCCCGGCCGGCGCAGCGCCCGCAGGGAGCGGGCTCCCGGCGCTGCCATCGCTCGATCACGCGAGCAGCCAGTTCGGGCTCGACGCGCTGGTCAATGGCGCGCTCGACGCCGGGGCGGGCGCGCTGGGCTCGGCCCTCGGGCTCGACGGCGGCGGCGGTGGCGGGGCGTCGGGGGCCAACGCGGCAGGCCCGGTGGGCGCCGTGGGGAGCAACTCGGCCGCCGACAGCGCGACCGGTCCGGGTCACGCCATCAACGAGTGCTCGGCCACGCACGGCGAGAAGGTGGGCAGTCTCAAAGCCACCATCGCCGCGGCCGGGATCCACACGACGATCAGCGGCGCGCGCACGCACAAGATCGGGGCCGCGCGCGTCGAGCTGGTTGGCGGGACCCGCGCCGAGACCTGCACCGCCGACAAGACCGAGAAGGCCGTCGGCCTGGTGGTCATCAGCAAAGGGGCCGAGTCCGAGACGGTCGGAGCCGCGCGAACCACGATGGTCGGCGGCGCCATCCTCGAGAAGATCGGCGGATCGCACACCGTGACCGCGACGGGCAAGGCCATGTTCATCGGCGCCTTCCACAAGATCGACGCCAGCGGCTCGATCACCCTCAAGTGCGGTGACAGCGAGGTGGTCATCGACGGGAGCGGGATCGCCATCAAGTCCAAGCTCGTCACGATCACGGCGCCGAACGTGACGCTGACGAAAGCCGTCACCCAGGCCTGAGGCATGGACGCGCCGCAGCTCGATAACCGCACCGATTTCGCGGCCCAGCCACGCATGCTGATGGCCAGGGACGGCGAGCGTCTGGTCGTGATCGTCAAGGCCACGTTCGCGCGGCTGCCCGGCGAGCCCTCGCTCGACCTCGTGCCCGTCGACGAGCGGCGCGGCATCCGCGGCCAGGACATCCCCTGGGGCGATCCTGCGAAGAGCAGCATCAAGTATCCTTCGGATCACTGCCTCTCCAAGCCGGGCACCGACGTCATCGTCGTCGCGACGGCCCATGCGCCGGGCGGCAAGGCCGTGCCCTCGTTCGACGCCGGCGTCCGCGTGGGCCCGCTCGAGAAGACGATCCGCGTCTTCGGCCTGCGGGTCTGGGCGGCCAACGGCACCAGCCTCTCGGCGCCCCGGCCGACGACCGGCGCCGAGGTCCGGTATGACAACGCCTGGGGTGGCTTCGACGGCAGCGATCCCGACGCGCCGGTGGAGGAGCCGCGCAACCCGGTGGGGAAGGGTTTCGTGCGCGATCTCGCGACGCTCACGCACGCGATGGCGCCGACGATCGAGGATCCGCGGAGCCTGCTCAGCTCGGCGCGCTCGCGTCCCGCGCCGGCCGGGCTCGGCGCGATTGGCAGGCACTGGGCGCCGCGAAGGGCCCTGCTCGGCACTTACGACGCGGCCTGGCTGGAAGAGCACGCCCCGCTCTTGCCTGCCGATCACGACGATCGATCGAACCTCTGCGCGTCCCCGGGGCTCATCGCGACACCCCCTCTCCTCGGCGGCGAGGACGTGGCCTTGCTCAACCTCACGCCGGGCGGCGGCTCGCTCAGCTTCCGGTTGCCCCGGCTCCGCGTAACGGCGACGTTGCTTGCGAAGGACCGCCAGCCCGAAACGCTGACTCCCTATCTCGACACGGTGTTGATTGACACTCTCCGCGTCCTCGACACGACCGACGTCGTGGTGGAGATGGTCTGGCGGGCGGCGTTCCGGCCGCCGCGCCGCATGAAGGACGCGCGCCTCGTCGTGACCGAAGAAGAGGTCGCGTGAGCAACGTCGCCATCGTCAGCGTCGGGGCGAGGACCGCGGTCGGGCTGAACGCGCGGCAGACCGGCTTTCTCCTGCGCGCGGGGTTTCCGGCGATGACCGAGTCGCCGCTCGCGGGCGGAGACGGCGAGCCGATCACCATGGCGTTCGTCCCGACGATCGACGGCGCGCTCACCGGGGTGGAGCGCCTGTGTGCGCTGGCGCGAGCGCCGTTCGACGAGGCCATCGCGCCCGTCCGCGACGCGGCCGCCGAGGTCCACGTCGCCATCGATGAAGAGTGCCCCGACGCCGCGCTGACGATTCAAGTGCTCGAGGCGATGCTCCAGCGCGCCATGCCGGCGGCGCGCGTCACCGTGGTGGCCCGGGGCGAGGCGGCGCCGGGAGCGCTCGTGCCCGCGGCGATCCAGGCGCTGGAGACGCGGCGCGCTGACGTCGTGGTGATAGGCGGGGTCCACAGCGATCACGATCCGCGGGCGATTGCCGCGCTCGAAGCGAGCGGGCGGCTGTTCTCGCGCGACAACCTCGACGCCCGGATCCCGGGCGAGGCGGCCGCGTTCTTCGTGCTGATGCGCGCCCCCGACGCGGCCCGGCAGCGGCTCGCGCCCCTCGCGCGCGTGCTCGGCGTGGGCGTGGGCCGGGAGCGCGCGCGCCCCGACAACGATCACCTGGCCCACGAGGCCCGCGGCCTGACGGCGGCCGTGAAGCAGGCGACGGCGCAGCTCGCGGCCGACGGGCGCACGGCCGGGTGGATGCTCAACGATCTCACGAGCGAGATGCGTCGGTTGTACGAGTGGCAGAGCGTGTTCGTGCGGACGCAGAACATCCTCGGGAACCCGTATCACATCGACTCTCCGGCGCAGCGCATTGGCTATCTGGGCGCGGCGGCGCTGCCGCTCTTCGTATCCATGGCCGCCACGGCGTGGCGCCACGGCTACGCGCCCTCGCCGCTGGCGCTGGCCACCGCGGGCAACGACGGCGGCGACCGCGCGGCCCTGGTTCTTGGCAAGGCTTGAGTCCGCACGAGGAGACGGTGCCATGGGTATCACGGCGGTCGAGATGGATTGTATCACCGAGAAATCGGGTCACACGATGACGCCGGTCGCGGTGAGCGTGTGCACCACGCCCGCCGCGCCGAGCCCGCTGCCGATACCGTATCCGCCGGTGGCCAGCGCCGCGGAGGGCACGAAGGACTCTCCGTCGCGGACCAAGATGGGTGGGGCCAAGATCATCACCGTCGGCGCCTGCTTCTCGGCGTGTCATGGCAACGAGCCCGGCACGCTGAAAGAGGTCGTGAGCGCCAACACCGGCGGTCCGGCCTTCATCGTGATGGGGGCGCCGATCGTCCTCGTCGAGCTCGGCATGGTGGGTATCACCGGGAGCCCTGGGTTCCTGAACAAGGGGGGCTGACGCATGGCGACTTCACCGGCACCGGACGCGGCGGCCCCTCCGGGCATGTGCCCCGGCATCGCAGTCCTCGGCGGCGGGGGCTCGGGCGGCGATGGAGACGGCGACGGCAACGGCGGCAAGGACGGCAGCGGCGGCAACGGCAAGGGCAAGGGCGGCAACGGCAGCGGCGACGGCAAGAACGGCGGCGAAGGCTGCGGCGATCCCGTCTGCCCGATCACCGGCCGGATGTTCCTCGACGTCCTCGACTTCGCGTTCACCGGTCCGCTCCCGCTCCGCTGGATCCGCCACTACAACTCCCGTCAATGCGAGCTCGCGGGGGAGCTCGGACACGGCTGGTCGCACGACTACGGCTGGCGGATCCGGGACGCGAGGCGCCGGCAGACAGAGCTCTTCGACGATCAGAATCGACTGCAAGAGTTCCCGAAGATCCCCGACACCGCGGCCGGAATCGACAACGCCCTCGGGTGGACGCTCCGGCGCGACGGTCAGGGCTTCAGCCTGCTGACGCGCGACCAGATCCGCCGTGATTTCGGCGCCGTTCGCGCCGATGGCTTCCATTATGTCGAGGCCGAGACGGACCGCAACGGCAACACGATCCGCATCGAGCGCGACCCCTCCGGCGCCCTCACCGGCGTGGTCGACTCGGCCGGCAGGCCCTATCGCGTCGAGGTCGACGATCAGCGCCGCATCACCCGCATCTCCGTCGCCGTGGAGCCGACGCACCAGCAGTGGATCGAGGTCGCCCGCTACACCTACGACGACGACGGCGACCTGATTGGCTGTTGCGACGCCGAGGGGTTCCGCTGGGGCCACGCGTACAGCGGTCACCTGATGACGGAGCACCGCACCCCGACGGGGCTGACGTACTGTTATCGCTACGACGGCGCCACGCAGAACGCCTGGTGCGTCGAGTCCTGGGGCGAGTACATCGGGAGCGTCGATCCCGCGCTCGAGACGCCGATCCCGCCGCGTCCGACTGGCATTGATCGCCGCCCGGTCAAGGGCATCAACCACGTTCGATTCGACTACCTCAAGCAGACCCGGTACACCGAGGTGACCAGCGGTCTCGGCGGGGTGCTGCGCTATTTCGGCGACGAGAACGGCCGGGTCATCAAGCGTGTCGACGCGGCCGGCGGGATCTCCGAGTACCTCTACGATCCTGCGACTGGCGCCCTCGTCGGGGAGACCCAGCCCGACGGTTCCAGCCGGGTCCCATCGGCGAGCAGCCCTCCCGGCGACGGCTTCGTCTCGAGCTCGGGGGCGACGGTGTCCTCGTTCCTCGACGAGCGCGGGCTCGAGGTCACGTTTCAGGAGGACTTCCAGTCGGTCGTGCGTCGCGCCTTCGATCCACGCGGCAACCTCACCTTCGTCCTCCACGCGGACGGCACGACCGAAGAGTACTCGTCCGACGACCGTGGGCTCCTGCTCCAGAGCATCGACCGGCTCGGCGTCGTCACGCGCTACGTGCACGACGCCATGGGCAACCTCGTCGAGAGAGAGCGCTCCGGCGCCGGCGCCGAGACGATGGACTACGACTATCTCGGGCGGAAGATCGCCCACGCCGATCGCCTCGGCGCTCGGACCGAGTGGACGTGGGATCGTCGCAACGAGGTGATCGAGAAGCGGTATGCGGACGGCGGCTTCACGCGCTGGGTCCGTGACGGTCTGCGGTACGCCACGATGTCGGACCACAACGGTCAGATCTCGAGGGTGGTGTACGGCGGCCTCCACTGGCCGATCCGGGTAGAGGCGCCCGACGGCTCGGCGCTCGAGTATCGTTACGACGTGGAGGGGCACGTCGTCGCCATCCGCAACGGGCGCGGCGAGGTCTGCCGGCAAACCCACGATCACACGGGCCGTCTCGCCGCGCTGCAGACGTTCGAAGGGCTGCGGTACAGCTACGGTTACGACGTCGCCGGCAAGCTCGTGTGGCAGCGAGGCCCCCTCGGCACCGAGACGCGCGAGTACGACGAGCAAGGCCGCCTCGTGACGGTCGAGCTCCCCGACGAGGCCATCGCCCTCTCGTACGACCGCGCCGCGAGGACGTTCGCGGTCGACAATGGCACGCTGATCGCGCAGGTCGTCGATGCGGCGAACAACCCGATCCGCGAGACGGACGGCCGCCATCAGCTCGAGATCCACTGGCACGGTGGCGAGGCCGATGGCTTCGTGAGCGACGTGGGTTTGCCGGTGCGACGCACCCGCGGAAAGACGGGCGAAGTCGACACCATCGAGGCCGGCGACGTGGCCGTCATCCACCTCGGGCGACCCGCCAGGGATGGTCAGCTCATCCACCTCGGCGACGGCCTCGTCCTGCGACGGACGTTCACCAGCACCGGCCAGCTCGAAGGGCAGTGGCTCGCGCGCCGCGACGATGCCTTGCCGCGCGATCAGCAGGCCACGCCGGCCGATCCCGGCCTGCTGTGGTGGACGACGTACACCTGGCGCGGCGACTTCCTCGTGCGCGAGCACGACTCGAACGATCGAACCGTCGAGTACGACGTCGCGCCCGGCGGCCGCATCCGGGCGCGCCGCGCGTTCGCCGGAGGGCAGCTCGTCGAGGAAGAGGTCCTGAGCTTCGACGGGTTCGGCACCCCGCTCGTGAAGGGGGCGCGCTACGACGCGCACGGCCGGCCCACCGAGATCCATGGAGCGGTGATCGAGTACGACGTCGCCGGTCGAACGTGCCGGCGCGGCGATCGCCAGCTCCGCTGGAGCGCCGCCGGCGAGCTGCTCGAGGTCGAGACGCCGGGGCAAATCGTGCGGTTCCGCTACGACGCGCGGGGCCGTCGCGTCGCCAAGCGGGTGTATCGCCAGAACGAGATCGTGCGCGACGTGTCGTATCAGTGGATGAACGACTGCGTCCTCCACGAGGTCGATCACTCGGCGCAGCGCACGCGCACGTACCTGCGGGACGCCACGTCGTACGCGCCGGTGGCCCTCGTCGATCTGCACGGCGCCGACGTCGAGGTAGCCTATCTCCTGCGGAGCCCGATCGGCTACCCGGTCGGCGCCGTCGATCCCGCGGGCAACGTGGTCTGGCGGGCCGCGCCGACGATCTACGGCGAGGCGCGCCCGACCATCGCGACGATGCCAGTCGACGTGCGGTTCCCCAACCAGCACGCCGACGCCGACGTCGGCCTCGTGTACAACCATCGTCGCTGGTTCGATCCCGAGACCGGGCTCTTCATCAGCCCGGATCCGCTCCAGCTCGAGGGCAACATCCACCCTCGCGAGTACGTGCGCAACCCGACGATCGAGTGCGATCCCGAGGGGCTCGTGCCGATCATCAACGGGGTCGATCACGGCACCTCCGCGAATGGCCTCCTGGCCCCCGGCCCCAACGCGACACGGGGCACGGCCGCGGTGCCCGGGTACATCGACGCGGGCAACTACGCGACGAAACGCGGCTTCAACCAGGACGTGCGCCGGGCCATCGACAACGCCGGGTTCAAGCACGGGTGCCACAGCTGCGGGAGCACCGATCCCGATCCCACCGGCGTCTACGGACACAAGCACTTCGTCCCCGATCACCAGGCCCCGGTCAGTGCCTCGAAGGCCACGGGCGCGACGCCTCCGCCGGGGAGCACCAGGCTCTATCCGCACTGTCATCGATGCAGCAACGCGCAGAAATACCAGCAGGCCGCGCTCGCGCGCAACCCCACGGCCAACGCCGCGTCCGCGGTGAGCCGTCAGAACGCGAACCTCGCCAGCGGAACACCGCACCCGATGCCATCGACGGCAGCGATGACGAACCAGTCCACGATCATCAAAAATAACGCGGCGGCGCCGCCGAACAATGGCTGGCCTGCTGGCTACTGAAGTACACTGCCGCGCATGAACAGCGTCGAGCTCTACAAGAAGGGAACCGACCCGAAAGGCGCCGATCCGAACGAGGAATGCACCGTCTGGATCGAGGGCACCACGCTCTACTGGCTCCGGGTCACCTACGGTGTCGGGCGCAACCAGCGGGACGAGGGCGACCGCCGGTTCGACACCGCCGCAGAGGCCGAGAAGGCCGCCGAGGCGATGATCGCCGAGCTCAAGGCGGCGCGCTTCGAAGAGGCGGCTACCGAGCCGGCCGCGCCCGAGCCGGAGAAGCCTTCGACGGCGAAGAAGGGGGCGGTGAAGCCCTCCTGGTTCAAGGTGCTGTCCAAACCGCTCCTCGCGCAGGACGCGAAGCTCCTCAAGCTCGCGAAGAGCAAGGGGCTCGCGCATCGCTTCGACGAGGTCCAGGCCCTGATGCGGCCGGGGATGGACCTCGCGCTCAAGAAGGCCAAACCGGCTGATTTGAAGGGGATCGTGTCGCGCATCGGTGGCGAGCCGGATCTCCCGTCGGCCAGCGCCTGGCCCGCCGCGGACGGCGCCCCGCTCACGTTCGTCGCGCAGATCGTGATCGGACCCGAGGTGAAGGAGCACGACCTCGAAGGCCTCCTCCCCGAAAAAGGTGTACTGTCCTTCTTCGCGCAGCTCGATCCCGATTCGGCCGAGTACGGCGATCGCTGTGCGGTCCTGTTCTTCCCGACCACGAAGGGGCTCGCCCGCGTCGCGGCGCCCTCACCCGCGAGCGTCCTGAAGAACGCTGGGCTCCTCACGCCCAAGCCGCGGCTCACGGTCGCGCCGAGCGACGTCCCGGCGGTCGAGGCGCTGGGGCTGACGCGCGCCGAGCAGGGTGCCTATCACGACGAGCTCTTCCTCGGCCCGATCCCCGAGGGGCGTCATCACATGCTGCTGGGCTGGCCGAACGCGACCACGCACCACGACATCAAGGGCAAGCGCTTCCTCGCCCAGTTCGACTCGGATCATCGCCTCGATTTCCAGATGGGCGACTACGACACGCTCCGCTTCTACATCGACGGCGACGCGATCGACGCGACGACGCTGAAGACGGCGGTCTGCACGCTCTCGGAGGGCTGACGCGCGGATGAGCCTCGAAATCGAGCTCGCCGAGGCCTCGGAGCACCGCTGTGGTTGCTGCGGGAAACGGTCGCACACGCTGCGCGGCTTCGTCACGAAGGACGGAGACGCGCACGCGGTCTACATGGCCGGCTACACCGAGAAGCACACGCCGGAAGAGGGCACTCTCCTCGTGTCAATCGGCGACTGGACCGATGGATCGACGCCGGCCGACCGCGCGGCCGTGGTGATGAAGGCGCAGAAGATCGACGGCCGATTCCAGCTCATGGTCGTCGGCCCGGAGGGCTGCCCGTGGGACGACGTCGCCGTCTTCGGCGCCATCGCGACCCGGGCCGAAGCGCTCGCGCGCGCCGACATCCAGGAGTATTTCCACGTCGCCGATCACGTGCTGGAGATCGACACCCGGTTCACGCGCGGGTTCGCGTAGCGCGCGACGGCGCCGCGAGCTTCGCCCCGTCGGTCAGCGCACCGCGGGGCGCGCCCACGAGCCTGGCGTCTCGGCCGTCGCCTTCACCAGCGATCCCCAGGCCGCCAGGCTCTGCTCCTGGACGAGCACGAAGTCGTGGGGATCGAAATGCGTCACCTTGCCAGTCCACGCCGCGAGCTCGCGGTGGAGCCGGCGCCGGTCCTCGGGGCCGAGCGGCAGCCGATCGAGCTCGTGGAGCGATATCGACGGTGAGTACGGGTTGCCACGTCGCACGCGCTGATCGGGATCGTAGCGACTCCCGTGCTCGCTCCAGTAGGCGCGCCAGCGCAGCGGATCGATCGAGGCGATCTCCAGCGTCTCGGTCGAGCTCGCGGGCGGCAGAAAGCGGGGATCGCTGATCAGCTCGGCGAGCGTCCGGCGCGAGGGGCCGGCGTCAGGATCGGGATCGTCCATCTCGCTGTCGTCGAGCGCGTCGGGCGGGACTTCGATGCTCTCGATCAGCTTCGCGCCGAGCAGCCGTTCGAGCGCGGCGCCGGCCGCGAGTTTGATCGCTTCGTCCTCGGATCCGAGCAGGTCAATCAGCGCGGGGACCGCCGCGAGGTGACCGGCCCACCCGACGGCCTCGACCGACGTCGGGGTCGGCGCGGCGTTCATGCGATCGAGGAGCCACCGCGCGTCGTCCTCGCTCGGCACGATCGCCAGGTGGAGGAGCGCGCGCTCGCCCAGCGTGCCGACCGCAGCGGCGCGCGCGGCGGAGGACGCCTGAGGGTGCGCCGCGAGCGCCATGGCCGCGAGCGCGGCCTCTTGCACGCGCGGATCGGCGTGCTGCTGCGCCCGCGCGAGGGCGCGTCGCAGATCGGGATGGCGCGCGATCGCGAGGGCAGGCAACGCCAGCGCGAGGACGCCGGGATCCTCGTCGTCAGCGAGCTCGGCGAGCTCTGCGCTCGTGAGCCAGCCCCGGTACGCGAGCACCTCGACCGCCAGCGCGCGGCACCCGAGCTCGGTGGACGCGAGGAGCGACCGCAGCGCGCCGGGGATGAACGGGTTCGGCGCGATCTTCATCGCCGACGCGAAGGACCCGGCCACGACGGGATCGTTCGGCCCGAAGCGATGGAGCACGCGCTCTGCTCCGGCGAGCGCGTCGCGCCCTTCGAGGCAGCCGCCGAGCAGCGACATCGCGAACACGCTCATCGGGTTGGCGATCGGCGCGTCGAGCGCGAGCGGCTCGAGGTACGCGACGGCGGGTGATCCGAGCGCGGCGAGCGCGTCGATGGTGCGCACCAGGCGCTGCTCGAGAGGCAACGACGTGCGAAACGCGTCGCCCGCGAGCGGCGTCCGCTGGATACCGAGCATGCCAATCTCGTCGAAGCACTCGCGCGCCCAGCGCCGGATGAACTCCGAGTCTTCGAGGGGCGCGGCGGGCGGCTGCGCAAAGCCTGGAGGCGGGGATACCGGCGCGGGAGCCGCAGGCGGCGGCGAGGGCCGGCGCGGCGCGAGCGACGCGGGCCGCTGCTCGGCGAGGCGTCGCGCGAGCCTGGCGGTCGCCGCGAGCTCGGCGAACGTTGTGGGCTCGGGGAGCGCGACCACCTCCACGCTCTCTTCCGGCTCGGGCACGGGGGGCGCGGCGAACGATGGCACGAGCGACGCGCGCTCGATCGCATGGAAAGGCGGCAGCTCGGCCGCGGCCTCGAGCTCCTTCGCGACGCGGCTCGCGAAGGCGACCCGAGGGAGGCGCTCCTCGGCGCGAAGGAGCTCGCGACAGGCCGCGCGCAGGGCGTCGAGCGCCGGCGGCAGACCCGCGCGCGCGAGGAGGATCGCCGCGTCCCAGAGCCGCGCGTGGGCGAGGTTGATCGCCGTCGAGCGATCGGCGCGCCCGTCGAACGCGTCGTACATCGCGGCGATCCCGAGCTCGAGCCGCCGCGCCGCCGGCGCGAGGTGCGCGCTCGGCGCCGACTCGTCGCCGATCGCCCGAGCGGCCGCGTGAGCGCGCTCGTGCGCCCGCTCGAGGTGTCTCATCCACGGCGACGCGGGATCCGCGGCGAGCAGCAGAGCTTCCATACTCCACGATGGTTTACTCCTTTTCATCGCCCACCGTCGAGTACGATACTGCCCGCGTGGAGAATGACATCGAGGTCTACGCCCGGGTGATGGCCGAGCTCGCCTCCGCGGGCGACGCGCGTGGGGAGGTCCTGGCGCGCCATGGCCTCGACGAGGCCCGCTGGGAGGCGATCGACACGCGCTGGCAAGCGCAGATCTCCGCGGCGATGGATCAGGATCCCGAGGACGACGGCGTCCCGGAGATCCTCGTCAGGTACGCGGCCGCCTACGACGTCGCTCAGCGGTCGATCGCTCCGCCGATCTCGCTCGATCAGTTCGCGCTGGTGACCCGTCTGCTCGGAGCGAGCACCGATGTGCGCGCGGCGCTCGCCAGAGTGGGAGTCACCTTTGCCGACTACGTGCGTGGGAGCGAGCACTGGAGCCGCAAGCTCGCGGGAGATCCCGAGCTGGAGCGCCGGTTCGACGAGGTGCTCCGCACGGGCGGAGATGGCCCGTCCGGTCGCGAGATGCCGTGAGCCCCCGGAGGGCGCGACAGGCACGTTGACGGCGAGCGGCTCTTCGTCGGCGGTGCCCGGGTGTGCAACGATGGATCCCATCGCTGGACAGCGTCGTCGATCGTGCAACGACGTTGCCCGCGCGCCTGGTCGCCTCGCGCGGCCGCGAGCGCCGGGAAGCCGCGCCTGGATATAGCGACGCCCGCGCCGGAATCGAGCCGACCCCGGCGGCATGGGCTCGGGCCCTGGTGTCGCGAAGCCAGCGGCGCGCGGGGGGTGACACGCCGCGCCTCGATGATCGAGGATGATCCGGGATCAGCTGTCGGGGAGGCGGGATTTGAACCCGCGACAACGAGCACCCAAAGCTCGTGCACTACCGGACTGTGCGACTCCCCGGTGTGAGCCGTGAAGGCTCATGGGGCCGAGACTAGTCGACGGCCCGCGGCACCGCAAGCCTCGCCCCGTCTCGCCGCGTCGACGTTGCCGCTAGAGGTTGTCCACGAAGTAATCGACGACGCGCATCATCGCGTACTTGCGCGCCGCGGGGTTGCGATAACCGTGACGTTCGCCGGGGAACACGAAGAGATCGAACTTCTTCTCGGCCTCGACCAGGGCGTCGATCAGATGCGCGCTGTTCTCGAAGTGGACGTTCTCATCCATCATCGCGTGGATCAGGAAGAGCTTGCCTCGCAGGTTCTTGGCCTTCGTGGCGAGGTCCGACGCCGCATAGCCCGTCGGATTCTCCGCCGGAGTCGACATGTAGCGCTCGGTGTAGCCGGTGTCGTAGAGGCTCCACTCCGTCACGGGCGAGCCGGAGACGCCGACCTTGAAGCGATCGGGCGCCGCGAACATCGCCAGCGCCGCCATGAAGCCGCCGTAGCTGTGGCCGTAGATGCCCGCACGATCGGTGTCGACGAACGGGAGCGTCTTCAGGTAGTCGAGCCCCGTGAGCTGATCTTGCAGCTCGATCTCGCCCATGCGCTTGTAGATAGGCGCCTCGAACGCCGGGCCGCGGCCGGCGCTGCCGTGGTTGTCGAGCTGGAACACCACGAAGCCGCGATCGGCGAGGTGCTGCCAGAGCAGGTGCGGCGCCCACTCGTCGCGCACGAGCTGCACGCCGGGGCCGCCGTAGACCATCACGATCACCGGGTAGCGCTTGCCCGCCTCCATCTTGCGCGGCTCGAGGATCTCGCCGTAAAGCGTGTCGCCGAGCTTGCTCTGCACCGAGACGATCTTCGGCGGCCGGATCCCGAGCTTGTCGATGTCGGCCTCGCGCGGGATGGCGAGCTCGCCGAGGACCGCCGCCGCCGCGCCGTGCACGACCGCGCGCGGCATCCGGTCCGACGCCGAGTGCACGTCGACCCAGCCCTTGCCGTCGCGGCTCATCACCACCGAGTGCACGCCGCGATCGGTGGTGAGCTTCTCGATCGCGCCGCCGCCCACGGGCACCGAGTAGAGGTGGACCTCGACCTTCGAGGTCATGGTTCCGAGGAAGTAAACGAGGCCTTTTTCCTCGTCGATCCCGGCGACCTCGTGCACGTCCCAGTCGCCGTGCGTGAGCTCGGCGAGGCGCTTGCCGGTCGCCGCGTCGCGGGTCTCGAGGTGAACGTGCCCGCCGGCGATCGTGGTCGCGAGCAGCGTCGGCGATCGATCGAGCGGGTGCACGTCTTCGTACATCACCCAGGTCGGCGAGGTCTCGCTCCAGAGCTCCTTCACGGCGCCGGTGGCGACGTCGGCGCGGAGGACGCTGAGCGTCTTCTGATCGCGCGTGAGAGACTGGAAAACAAGGGATTTCCCGTCGGGCAAGAACTTGAAGCGACCGAAGTAACGATCGCCCGGCGGGACGTCGAGCCACGTCGTCTTCTTCGTCTTGATGTCGAGGATCCCGGGCTTCACCGTGGGGTTCTTCTGTCCCGCGCGCGGGTAGCGCTGCTGCATCAGATCGGGCTTCCCGTGGCGGAAGCCCATCACCGGTACGGTGTCCACGGCGCGCTCGTCGACCTCGAGATAGAGAACGTGATCGCCCGTCGGCGACCAGAAGAGGCCGCTCGGCTCGTCGAGCTCTTCCTGGCCGATGAAGTCGCTGAGGCCGCGGGTCACGCCCTCGGGCGCGCCGTGCGTGAGCGCCGTCTCCTTCTTCGTCGTCACGTCGATCATCGCGAGCTCGCCCTTGCGAACGAAGGCGATCTTCGAGCCGTCGGCGCTGAGCTGCGGATCGATCGCGGGCTCGGTGCTCTCGGTCAGGCGCGTGACGACGCCGCCCGCGTCGCGCACGAAGAGATCGCCGCCCTGGGGGATCAGCATCACGTTCGCGCGCTTGGCCCAAGCGTAGCCGGTGATGCCGCTGGTGCGCTGGCGCTGCCTCTCGCGCCGCAGCTCTTCCTCGCGCGACAGCGGGCGATCTTGCTTGTGGAGATCGCTCGCGCGCACGAGGACGCTGGCCTTCTGCGTGGCGAGGTCGAACCCGAAGAGCGCCATCTCGGCGCCCTGGGTCTCGCTCTGCAAGTAGGTGACGACCTTGCCATCGGGCGAGAACCCGACGACGCGCGGGATCTGCAAACCGGGCTCGGGGAAGCGGGAAATTCGCTCGAAATCGATCGGGCTCGCGTCGGCGCCGAGGATGGTCGGGCGCGCTGACGGCGGGGCAGGCGGCGCGGCGGGAGGGGTCGGTGTGGTCGGCGGCATCGGCGGCTCCGGGGTGCAAGCGGCGCCCGCGAAGAGCGCGACGAAGAACAGGCTATTCAGGGCGAGGCGCGGCATCGGGCGCCATCTTCGCGCGAGGCCGCGCGATGCGCAACGAGCGCGCTGCGGCGGTGAAGATCGAATACAAGCCGCCCGTGGACGCAGGCCGACTCTCTTTGCACCACCTGGCGATCACCGTCGTCGATCTCGCGCGCGCCGAGCGATTCTATGCGGGCGTGCTCGGCCTCCCGGTCGAGCGACGCTGGGCCGACGCGGCAGGGGCGCCGCGATCGATCTGGCTCGGCCTCGGCGCCGGCGCGTTCCTGGCGGTCGAGCGCTTCGGAGGCGACGCCGGCGCCCGCGTCGTCGATCGGCCCGGGTGGCACTGCGTCGCGCTCGGCATCGACGCTTCGGCGCGCGCGTCGTGGCGAGGACGCCTCGCCGAGGCCGGCTTCCCGGTCGAGCGCGAGAGCGATTTCACGCTTTACGTGCGCGATCCCGAGCAGAACCTCGTCGCGTTGAGCCACTACCCCGACGCGGGCTGAGCGCGCGCGAGATCGCTCCATTCGAGCTCGAAGCGCGCGAGGTATTTGCGCAGCCGATCGGCGTCGTTGACGCTGCTCTTCTTCGCGCGCGACGCCGCGAAGAGCAGGCGCCCCGCCTCGGAGAGCGATCGCGCCCGCCGCGCCACGCGGATCACCTCGGCGAGCTGGGCGCAATCGAAGCGGTCGAGCTCCGCCGCGCGCACCTCGCCAAGGACCTCGACCACCGGATCGACGTCGGCGTTCACGGCCGCGAGCTCCGGACGTCGCCAGCTCGCGCGCAACCGAGCGATCTCTTCGTCGACATTCCCCGCGGTGATCCGTCCGCTCGACGCGAGCGTCGCCATCCGGGTCACCGCAGCGCTGAAATCCCTGAAATTCCCGCTCCAGATCGCCTCGGGCGAGATCGCGAAGCGCAGGAACCGATCCTTCGCCTCGGCGGTGAACGCCACGCGCGCGCCCGTCGACTGCGCCGCGGACTCGAGCTCGATCTCGAGGTTGGGCGCGATGTCCTCGCGGCGCTCGGCGAGGCCGGGGAGGCGGAACGTCCAGAGATCGATGCGCGCCAGGAGATCCTCGCGGAAGCGGCCCGCGGCGACGGCGGCGGCGAGATCGCGGTTGGTGCCGCAGAGGAGCTGGAAGTCGCTCTTCACCTCGCGATCGGATCCGACCGGCAGGAAGGTCTTCTCCTCGATCGCGCGGAGCAGCATCGCCTGCTCGTCGAGCCCGAGCTCGCCCACCTCGTCGAGGAAGAGCACGCCGCCGTGGGCCTTGCGCAGGAGCCCCGCGCGGTCGGTCATCGCGCCCGTGAACGCGCCCTTCACGTGGCCGAAGAGCGCCGACATCGCCCCGTCACCGCGGAGCGTCGCGCAGTTGATCGACGCCAGATCCCCCTCGATCTGCCGCCTCGATTTCTTCAGCGCGTAGATGCGCGCGGCGAGCTGCGACTTCCCCGCGCCCGTCGGCCCCGTGAGCAGGATCGGCGCGCGCGACGCCGTGCTCACCTTCTCGATCCGCTCGATCAGGCCGTTGTAGGCGGCGTTTCGCGTGTCGATGCCGCCCTTGAGCGACGAGAGCCCCTCGCGCTGCTCGATCAGGAAGCGCGAGGCGAGGCGGTCGTAGCGCGAGAGATCGAGATCGATGATCGCGAAGGTGCCGTGCGATCCGCCGGCCTCGCGTCGCGACGGCGAGGTCTGGAGGAGCCGCGCGGGGAGGTGCCGCGACTCGGTCAGCAGGAACATGCAGATCTGCGCGACGTGCGTGCCGGTCGTGATGTGGACGAGGTAGTCCTCGCGCTCGGGCGCGAACGGATACGCGCGCGCGAAGTCGTGGAGCGCGGCGTAGACGGCCTCGAAATCCCAGGCGTCGCTGATCGTCAGCGGTGACGGCCGCACCTCCGTCTCCGGCGAGACGCGCTTCACGTCGGCGGCGATCGTCTCGGCGAGCCCGGCGAAGCGCGGCGGGTGGAGCAGCTCGAAGCGATGGACGAGCAAGTCTTCTTGCTGGCAGACCGCGACGCTCGGCCGCCAGCGCTCCCACCGCGCCGCGCCCTTGCCGCCGTCGAGCGTGGGCCCGAGCATCCCCAGCACCACCGTCCGCTTGGTCATGCCCACTTGTATCGCAATTTATCCGCCAGGATAACCGCGACCGCGAAGGAGTGGCCTCGCAGGCCGGCGCACCCGCGTGAAATCCCCTGGCACGAACCCTGTAAAGGCCTCTCCCCGAACCGGGCCTGCGGGCCCACCGACGGAGAATGATCATGGCCGCGACGTCGACGCACAAGACCATCCACATCGAGCACGGTGTCCCGATCAAGGCGTGGATCGTCGGCGTCGCCTTCGAGCCCGAGGCCGAGCAGCAGCTCCGCAACGTCGCGTCGATGCCCTTCATCCACAAGTGGGTCGCGGTGATGCCCGACGCGCACAAGGGAATGGGCGCGACGGTCGGGAGCGTGATCGCCACGAGCGGCGCGGTGATCCCCGCGGCGGTCGGCGTCGACATCGGGTGCGGGATGATGGCGGCGCGCACCAGCCTCGTCGCCTCGCAGCTCCCCGACTCGCTCCGCGCGCTGCGCACGGCGATCGAGGCGGCGGTCCCGCACGGCCGCACCGACAACGGTCGCTCGGGTGATCGCGGCGCGTGGCACGACGTGCCCGAGGCCTCGCTGACGGCCTGGGCGGGCCTCGACGCGCGCTTCACGGCCATCGTCGCGAAGCACCCGCGCGTGGGTCGTGGAACGGCCAAGGAGCACCTCGGCACGCTCGGCACGGGGAACCACTTCATCGAGCTGTGCGTCGACGAAGAGGACCGCGTCTGGATCATGCTGCACTCGGGATCGCGCGGCGTCGGTAACCGGATCGGGAGCCACTTCATCGAGCTCGCCAAGCGCGAGATGGAGCGGTTCTTCATCCACCTGCCCGACAAGGATCTGGCGTATTTGCCCGATGGAACTCCGCACTTTCGCGACTACGTCGAGGCGGTGAGCTGGGCCCAGGACTTCGCGATGACGAACCGCGAGCTGATGATGGCCCAGGTGGTCGCGGCGCTGCGTCGGTCGAGCGATCTGCCCGCGTTCGAGGCGTCGGTGGAGGCGGTGAACTGCCACCACAACTACATCTCGCGCGAGCACCACTACGGAAAGGACGTGATCGTGACGCGCAAGGGCGCGGTGCGGGCGCGGGTGGGCGACCTCGGGATCATCCCCGGAAGTATGGGCGCGCGATCGTTCATCGTCCGCGGCCTGGGAAACCCGGAGAGCTTCTGCTCGTCGAGCCACGGCGCCGGCCGGGCGATGTCGCGGACCGAGGCGCGCCGGCGCTTCACGATCGAGGACCACGCCGCCGCGACGGCGACCGTCGAGTGCCGCAAGGACGCCGAGGTGCTCGACGAGACCCCCGCGGCGTACAAGCCCATCGACGACGTGATGCGCGCGCAGCAGGATCTCGTGGAGATCGCGCACACGCTGCGGCAGGTGCTCTGCGTCAAGGGATGATGATAGGTATCGACAGCCTCGCGCCCACGGCTCACGTGGTGGGCGCGGGGCCTTTGCTTTCCGAGGAAACGGTCATGCTCACCATCGATGGATCCGCGGGGGAGGGCGGGGGACAGATCCTCCGCACGTCGCTCGCGCTCTCGCTCGCGACCCGCACGCCGGTGCGGATCACCGGGATCCGCAAGGGCCGGCAGCGCCCCGGGCTCATGCGTCAGCACCTCACGGCCGTGCGCGCCTGCGCGAAGATCGGTAGCGCCACCGTCAGCGGCGACGAGATCGGATCGCGGGAGATCGTCTTCACGCCGGGCGAGGTCACGCCGGGCGACTACACGTTCTCGATCGGCACCGCGGGCAGCACGACGCTGGTGCTCCAGGCCGTGCTGCCGGCGCTGCTCTGCACGACGGATCGCTCGACGATCACCCTCGTCGGCGGCACCGACAACCCCATGGCTCCGCCGTTCGATTTTCTCGCGCGCGCGTACCTGCCACTCCTCGGGCGCATGGGCCCCGGCGTGACGGCGGAGATCGAGTCGCGGGGCTTCTATCCCGCGGGCGGCGGGCGGTTTCGCGTCGTCGTCGAGCCGTGCGCGGCGCTCGGGCGGCTCGATCTGCTCGAGCGCGGGGCGGTGCTGCAGCAGAGCGTCGTCGCGACCGTCGCCAACCTCCCGGGCGCGATCGCGCGGCGTGAGCTCGACGCGGCGAACGAGGTGCTCGGGTGGGACCCCGCGTGCCTCCGCATCGAGATGCTGCGCGGCGCTCCCGGGCCGGGAAACGTCGTCTCGATCGTGATCGAGAGCGAGCACGTGACCGAGGTCGTGACCGGCTTCGGCGAGAAGGGCAGGGCGGCCGAGATCGTCGGCAGGGACGCGGCGCGCGAGGCCCTCGCGTACCTCGAGTCGGGCGTGCCCGTGGGCGAGCACCTCGCCGATCAGCTCTTGCTCCCGATGGCGCTCGCCGGCGGCGGCTCGTTCCGCACCACCGCGCCGTCGTCCCACACCACGACGCACCTGCGCTTGCTCGAGCAGATCCTCGGGGTGCGCTCGGCCGTCGAGCCGCTGCCCGGCGGCGCGTGGTCGATCACCCTGTCGCGCTGAAAATGCTCGATTCACGGCCGTGAATCACGAGAAAAAGCACGGCGCGAATTGTCCTCTTTGCGCCCTCGCGCCGCGGCGCGATCGTGATCGTCGTGCACCGCGCTCTTCGATCCCTCGTCCTCGTCGGCCCCCTCGGCATCCTCCTCGGCGCCTGCTCCAGCACGCCCGCGCAACCGTCGTCCGGTGCCTCGACCGGCAGCGGCAGCGGGGGTGCCGGCAGCGGGGGCGCGGGAGGCAGCGGGGGCGCCGGCGGCGGCTTCACGTGCGGCGGCACCGGGGTCGACAAGGGTCCGTGGTCGCTCGCCGTCGACGGCACCTCGGCGAAGATCCGCTGGGAGGCATGCCGCACGGGCACCGCGCCCGAGATCGTGTTCGCGCCCGAGGAGGGCGGCGCCGAGGTGAAGGCGGCCGCGGTGGAGACGTCGTTCGTCGTCGCGAACACCTACACGGCGGCCCTCGCGCCTGACGCCACACCCGACTACGCGGGCACGTACTTCATGCACGAGGCGGCCGTCACGGGGCTCGCTCCGGCGACGTGTTACGCCTACCACCTCGCCGCCGAGCCCGGGCGCAAAGGCCGCTTCTGCACCGCGCGGGCGCCGGGCGCCGCGTTCACGTTCATGGCCATCGGCGACACCAACCCCGGTATCGGCCCCTACGCCAAAGACGTGCTCGCCCACGTGCTGCCGAAGAACCCGGACTTCACCGTCCACGGCGGGGATCTCCAGTATTACGACTCCAAGCTCGAGACGTGGGCTTCGTGGTTCCCGCCGATGGAGCCGATGCTCGCGCAGGGCGCGCTCTTCCCGGCGATTGGCAATCACGAGAGCGAGATGCCGGACGAGTACGCGGCCTACACCGAGCGCTTCTTCGGCGGCGCCGGCTTCGACGGGAAGAACGGGTATTATCGCTTCTCCTGGGGCGGCGTCTGGTTCTTCGTCCTCGACACGGAAGAGGCGCTCGGGCCTGGATCCGAGCAGGCGACGTGGCTCGCGGCGGAGCTCGCCTTTGCGGTCAAGCAGCCTGGATACCGCTTCTCGATCGTCGATTTTCACAAGCCCTGGGTCACCTGCGGCGACACCGCGGACGCCCCGGATCTGCGCGCGCACTTCGAGCCGATCTTCGCGAACACCGGCGTGGCCCTGGTGATCCAGGCGCACATGCACGGCTACGAGCGCTTCGACTTCGGGACGCTCACCTACGTGACGGCGGCGGGCGGCGGCGGGCGCATCGGCGATCCCGACATGAACAAAGCCCGCTCGTACTGCGACAAGCGCGTGGCCTCGGGGGGGTTCCGCCACGCCGTGATCTTCGAGGTCGCGCCCGGCAAGCTCACCGGGACGGCCATCGACGATCAGGGCATGGTCCGCGACACGTTCACGCTGAACGTGCCTTGAGCGAGGGGCGTCAGCCGCCGTCGGCTCCCGCGTCGGGGGTGATCTTGGTGCAGCTCAGCGTCCCGGTGATCGAGACCCGGGCCTTCGCCGCCTGACAGGCGTTGTCGTAGATGACGCCGTCGCAGCCGCAGACCGGGCTCTTGACGCTGGTGCAGTCGGTCGGAGCGAGCTTGCACGAGCCCGTCGCGCTGGGGCCGAGGCACGCGCCCGTCGCGAGCTGGCAATAGCGCCCGTCCTCGCAGGCCACGTTGTCCGGGCCGCCGCACGCGCACTCGCCGTTCGCCAGGAGCGAGACCATCGCCATCGAGGCGTCGCAGCTGCTCTTGTACGTCTTGCGATCGCAGCCGCAGACCGGGCTCGAGATCCCCGGGCACGACGTCGGCGGGGCCACGCAGGCCCCCGTGGGATTCGCGTTACCGCAGCTCCCCGGGGCCAGATCGCAGAACTCGGTGGTGCCGCACTTCACCGCGGTGAGGCCGCCGCAGCCCGCGCCGCACACGCCGGCCGCAGCGACGGAGACGCCGGCGATCGACGCCTCGCACGAGTTGCTGTAGGTCTTGCCATCGCAGCCGCAGATCGGCGAGAGGACCTGGGCGCACGCGTCGGGCTTCGCCTTGCAAAACCCGAGCGATTTGGGAGTGAGGCAGACGCCGTTGGCGATGGAGCAGTACTCGTCCGTGCCGCACTCGGTGCTCGTGCCGCAGGTGCCCTGGCAGCCCCACGACATCGGCAGGAAGATCGCGGTGAGGATCACGGAGGCCGCGGCGGCGAGGCGGAGTCGTAGCGACATGCGGTTCCCCCATGTATCACAACGCGCTCGTCTCCGCGGGGTGCTCGCGACGGTGCTCCTGCTCTCGTCCGGTTGCGCCGATCACCCGCGCGAGACGAGCCCCGATGCGGCGGCCACCGCGCCGGCGTCGGCGCCGCTCCCGTCGGCCAGCGTGGCCGAGGCGCCGTCGGCTTCGGCGCCGCCCGCGCCCCCGCCTCTTCGCTGTCCGAAGGGGATGATGCGCGTCGACAACCGCTTCTGCATCGATCGCTGGGAGGCGACCCTCGTCGATCGCGTCACGGGCATGCCGCTGTCGCCGTTCTACCCGCCAGATCGCCGCCTCGCGCTCCAGATCGCCGCGACGTGGGAGCACGACCACGCCGAGGTCGGGAGCGAAGAGGCGCGGCGGATGCCGGTGCCCGAGCTCCCGATCTGGCAGCGCGAGCACGACGCCGACCCGCTGGCGCTGACGAAGCCCAGCGTGAAGCCGAACGGCTACGTCTCGAGCGCGATGGCCTCGCGGGCCTGCGCGAACGCTACCAAACGCCTCTGCCGCAGCAGCGAGTGGGTGAAGGCCTGCGAGGGCGAATCGGCGCGACCGTTCCCCTACGGCGAGCGCTACGCGGCGGGGGCGTGCAACGTGTTCCGGGCCACGCACCCCGGCATCGTCCTCCACGACAACCCCTCGATCGGGCACTTCGATCCGCGGATGAACCTCGTCACCGAGAAAGACGGCTCGCCGCTGCTCCGCGCGACCGGGGCCACGCCGCGCTGCAAGAGCGAATGGGACGGCGACGCGGCCTGGGACATGAACGGTAACCTCGACGAATGGGTGTCACCGGACGAGGGCGACGAGCCCGCCTCCGACGGCGGCGCGCCCGACGCCGACGCCGGCAAAGCGGCGCCCGACGGCGGGAAAACGCCGCACAACGGGCTCTTTCTCGGGGGCTTTTACTCGCGATCCAAGCGAGATGGGTGCCTCTCGCGCGTCAGCAACCACCAGCTCACGTACCTCGATTACTCGACCGGCGTTCGCTGCTGCTGGTCGCCGTGAGAATGGCTGTCTCGTCAGCGAATCTCCCCAACGTTCCATTGATCGGCGGTCTCCCGAGATGTTTCTTTCCGCCTGACGATCCTCGACTATAGTCTCGCTTCGTCTCGGCTCGACAGTGCACGCGACGCGCCCTGATGACCCTCCTTCCTTCGCTCCTCGCCCTCGCCACGACGGTGACTCCGCACCTCGGGGCGGCGCGCGCCGATCGGGCGCCGGTGCTCGACGGGCGGCTCGACGACGCCGTCTGGCAGCGCGCCGAGGCGTCCGAGACCTTCACCCAGAAGGTCCCGAGCAGCGGCGAGGCGCCCAGCGAGCGCACGATCGTGCGCGTCGTCTACGACAACGACAACGTCTACGTCGGCATCGACTGCCCGCAGAAGGAAGCGGTCGTCGGGCGCCTGACGCGGCGCGATCGCAACGTCGAGGCCGACAGCGTCGAGATCGCCCTCGACTCCCGCGGTGACGGTAAGTCGGCGTTCGGCTTCTCGATCAACGCGTCGGGCGTCATCTCCGACGGGCTGCACTTCAATGACACCGACTACTCGCAAGACTGGGACGAGAACTGGGAGGGCAGGGCCGCGCTGACGAAGACCGGCTGGTCGGCCGAGCTCCGCATCCCGCTGCGCATTCTCCGCTTCGGATCGCGGCCCGTGCAGAGCTGGGGCTTCCAGGTGAGGCGCTACGTCTCCGCGCTGCAAGAGCTCGACGAGTGGGCGTTCATCCCGCGCGACGTGGCCGGCGTGGTCTCGCACTACGGTCACCTCGACAACCTCGTCGGCCTCCGCCCCGGCGCCACGTTCGAGCTCCGGCCCTTCGTCGCCGGCGGCATCCGTCACCACGATCCGCAGGCCACGGCGCTCGCGCGCGGCTTCGAGCCGAGCTTCTCGGGCGGCCTCGATCTGAAGTGGCACATCAGCCAGGAGCTCACCCTCGACGCCACGGTGCTCCCCGATTTCGGCCAGGTCGAGGCCGATCAGGTGGTGCTCAACCTCAGCACGTACGAGCAGTATTACCCGGAGAAAAGGCAGTTTTTTCTCGAGGGCGGCGACACCTTCAGCACCCCGTTCCAGCTCCTGTACACGCGGCGGATCGGCCGCGCCCCGTACCCGCCGGCGCTGCCGACCGACGGGCCGATCGTCGAGACCGCGGTACACGATCCTGGCCCGTCGACGATCTACGGCGCGGCCAAGCTCGTCGGTGAGCTCGGCCATCACGTCTCGGTGGGCGAGCTCTTCGCCCTCACCGGCAAGCAGACCGTCGAGGTGCAGCCCTTCGACGTCTCGCGCGGCTCACCCTTCCTCCCGCCGCTCGGCAGCCGCCCCGCGTCGCCGCGCGTCGAGCGCCTCGCCGCCCCGCTCACCTCGTACAAAGTACTGCGTCTCAAGCGCGAAATTGGTGACAACTCGAGCGTCGGCCTCATCGCGATGGCGACCAATCGGCTGGAGCCGAACCCCGCGTATCCCCTGGTGCCGAGCGACTCCAGCGCCCGTCGCGTCGACGCGCTCTGCCCCGGCGGCGAGCGGGTCGCCCCGGGCCAGCGGTGCTTTCACGACGCCTACGTCGGCGGCGTCGATGCGCGCTGGCGCTCCGCGTCCGGCGACTACTCGGCGAGCGGCCAGATGATCGGGACGCTGATCGAGAACGGCCCCGACCGCACGCTGCGCGACGGCTCTGTCGTCCGCGCCGGCGACGCCGCGCCCGCGGTGCAGGTCCGCGTCGCCAAGGACGGCGGCAAGCACTGGACGGGCAACCTCCGCTATCAGATGCACGGCCGGAAGGCCGACTACAACGATCTCGGCTACATGCAGCGGCAAAACGAGCACCTGGCCGACGCCTACGTCGAGTACCACACGCTCGATCCGGCGGGCCCGACGCGCGACACGCGGACCGGGATCTACGTCCGCGAACAGGACAACCTCGACGGGCTCAACCTCACCCGCGGCGTCGCCCTGTCCACCAACATCAACTACAAAAATTTCTGGGGCAGCTACTTCGAGGTCGACTACTTCGCGCCGCGCTTCGACGATCGCGAGATGGGCGACGGCGCCGCGCTCCAGCGCGCCGGCTTCGTCGAGCTCGACGTCGCGGGCAACACCGACTCGCGCAAGCTGGTGAGCGGCAATCTCTGGTCGGCGCTGCGCTTCTTCCAGAACGGCGCCTTCGCGTTCCAGGGCGACGGCGCGTTCTCGGTCCGCGTCCTCCCGCAGTGGGACATCGATCTGCTCCCGAGCTGGCTCTTCGTGACCGGCGAGCCGCGCTACGTGGGCACCCAGGACACCTCGTACATCTTCGGCCTCCAGCGCGCGCAAAGCCTCGGCGTCACGCTGCGCTCGACGTACACCTTCACCCCGGCGCTGACGCTCCAGGCCTATGCCCAGCTCTTCCTCGAGTCGCAGCACTTCGCCGGGTTCACCACCGCGCCCGCCGCGGGCAAGGGCGCCGTCGTGCGGCTCGACGATCTCCAGGCGCTCATCGCCGATCCGACCGGCGCCGCGTCAGGCGATCGCGCGGGCCTCGCTCGGCCCCGCGGCGCGCTCACGTGGAACCCTGATTTCCAGGGCGGCACGTTCAACGCGAACCTCATCCTCCGCTGGGAGTACCGCCTCGGATCGACGCTCTACGTCGTCTACACGCACTCGCAGAACCGCGCCGCCACGCCCGGGCTCGGCGATGGAACCGGCTTCGATTTCCACTTGATCCGCCCTGGCTTGGCCGAGGACGCGGTGCTGACGAAGGTCTCGTACTGGTGGGGTTGATCACCTCGCGCGGGCGCGGGGTGCTCGCTGATGATTGGTTGCAGCTGCAATCAATCCTGCCGCGCGGGACGCGCGCCGTGGACGGGATCGGTCTGGACAATTCCAGCGATATCCGATAGTTCTCGCCCCCTGCAACCCGGTGACGCCGGGCCTGCCGACAGCCACAAATGGTCCCACGATGGAGACTGCGCGCACGTGGAACGGGCGGACGAGGTAGCCGGCGGGTCGGAGGGCAAGTCACCTCGTGATCCCAGCGAAGAAGAGAAGCGAACCTCGCTCACGAGGAGCGCTGTGCTCGGCGCGATCTGGTCGATCGGGACCAGCGTCGGATCGCGCGGGATCGGGCTCGTCGGCACGCTGCTGCTCACGCGGTTCCTCGATCCGGACACGTACGGCGAGGCGTCGCTGGCGTACCTGGTGGTCGCGTCGACGCAGACGATCTCCAACTGCGGGCTGCCGCAGTTCCTCGTGGCCAAGCCGAAAGAGGGGCGGAGCGCGGCGTTTCACGCGTCGTTTTACTTCGTGCTCCTCGGCATGCTCGGGCTTGCCCTCTCGGTAATCTTCCGGCGGCCGCTCGGCCTCGCGCTGCTGTCGCCGAACCTGGCGGGCTACGTCCCCGGCTTCGCGCTGGCCGGCCTGTGCGAGCGCTTCGTGGTCATCCAGGACGCGATCCAGGTGCGGCAGATGCGCTTCCGCTCGCTGAGCTTGCAGCGCTCGATGGGCGAGGCGCTGTACGCGATCGTCTCGGTGACGCTCGCCTGGCGTGGCCTCGGCGGCTACGCGATCGTGTGGGCGTCGATCGCCCGCTCGGGCTCGCGGCTGATCAGCCTGAGCGCTACCACCGAGCGACGCGAGTGGCTCGAGCCGTGCCGGATCACCTGGCAGCGCACCCGGGACATGTTCCGCTTCGGGCTGCCAATGTCGGTCGGGGCCATCGCCAACTACGGCGCGCGCCGGTGGGACAACCTCCTGATCGCGCGCTACTTCGGGCCCGGGACGCAGGGCGTGTACAACCTCGCGTACAACTTCGCCGACATCCCCGCGACCCAGATCGGCGAGACGATCGGCGACGTGCTCGTCCCCTCGTTCGCAAAGATGGAGTCGGACGAGCGCCGCAAGAAGGCGCTGATCCTGGCGCTGCGGATCATGATGCTGATCGTGGCGCCGCTGGCCGTGGGCCTCGGGATGGTGGCGCCCGAGCTGGTGCGGACGTTCTTCAACGACAGCTGGTCGCGCCGCTCGATCGGCGTGATGATGATGATCCTCTCCGGGCTCTCGGTGGTGCGGCCGATCGGCTGGGTCGGGAGCTCTTACCTGCAGGTCAAGGATCGGCCGCGGATCATCATGATCCTCGAGGTCGCGAAGACGGCGACGTTGCTGGTGCTCATCTCGCTGTTCGCCCACGTCGGGCGCGTGCCGAGCTACCGCGTGTACTACGCGTGCGGCGCCGTCGGCGTGGCCTTCGCCCTCAGCGCGTTCTCGTACCTCTACGCGATCAGCAAGGTCGACGGCACGCCGCTCGCGACGCTGGTGCTGCCGCTCCTGACGCCGGTGCTCGCCTGCGTGCCAATGGCGTTCGCGGTGTTCGAGTTCCAGCGCCTCGTCGTGCGGTTCGGGCGCATGTACCACCCGGTGATCCTCGTCGGCGAGATCATCGTAGGGATCCTGGTGTTCATCCCGTCGGCGTTCCTGATCGCCCCCGGCCCCACCCGCGAGCTGATTGGCCTGCTGCGGAGCGCGCGCGCGCGCCGTCGCGAGAAGAAGACCGACGACGCGGCGCCGCCGGCCGAGAATGCGGCCTGATCCGATGATCCCGCGGGGCGAGGCGCACCTCTACTTCGCGCTCGAAGATCAGATCCGCGAGCCCGCGCTCCTCGCCGCGTACGAGGCGCTGCTCACGCCCGAGGAGCGCGCGCGCAAGCAACGCTACTACTTCGAGAAGAACCGCCACGAGTTCCTGCTCACGCGCGCTCTCGTGCGCACGGTGCTCTCGCGCTACGCGCCGGTGCGCCCGGCGGCGTGGGCGTTCTCGGCCAACGAGTGGGGCTGTCCGGCGATCGCCACCCCGGAAGGCGCTGGCCTGCGCTTCAATCTCAGCAACACCAAGGGCCTCGTTTGCTGCCTCGTCGCCCAGGATCGCGACGTCGGGATCGACGTGGAAGACGTCGCGCGCGAGGGCGACACGGTCTCCATCGCCGATCGCTTCTTCTCTCCCACCGAGGTCGCCGAGCTCCACGCCTTACCGGAAGAGCGGCAGCGCTCGCGCTTCTTCGACTACTGGACGCTCAAAGAGGCCTACATCAAGGCCCGCGGCATGGGCCTGGCGATCCCGCTCGACCAGTTCTCGTTCCTGTTGGCGCCGGGGAGCCCGATCGGGATCGCCTTCGATCCCCGGCTCCCCGACGATCCGGCCTCGTGGCAATTCGAGCAGATCCGCCCGACCACGGCCCACCTGATCTCGCTGGCGATCCGCCGCCGGAACGAGGCGAATCTGCGGCTCATCGTCCGCCGCGTGACACCGCTGCTCCCGGCCGCCGATGCGGTGGTCGATCTCGCGCCGACCCGATCCGCGTGACCGGCGCGCGGCTCCTGTTCATTGCATGAGCGGAGCGCGCCGGAGTCGATTGCCCCGGGCGCGAGCACCTCGAAGCGCTCCTCGCGAACCTGGGTGACTACCTGCTTCCCGACGTCCCGGCGCGGCGAGGGGGCTGACGGCGCCATCGTGGCGAGCGCGATCACACTGGCGATCTCCTCGGCGGCGCCGGAGCAGTGGAGTCAGTCGCGGTCGGAGGGCGCGCTCGCAGTGCTCTTGACATTCGATTTTGGGCGGTGATAGCTTTTTGCGCCCCTTTGTGTCCGGGAGGTTTTTCATGAAACAGGTAATCACCGGAGACGAGGGCGCCGTTGCGGCCTTTGCGACCGCGGCGGCGGGATCGGACGTCGGCGCTCGGCGCCCAGCCTACAGCGATGGCGGCCCGCTGCTCATCCCGGCCGGCGCGCCCACCACGCTTTGCGAGGCGCTCGCCCGAGCCGCCACCACGTCGGCGGGGATGACGTACGTACAGAGCGACGGCGGCGCGACGTTCCAGAGCTACGCCGATCTCGTGGACGGGGCGCTCCGGATGCTCGGTGGCCTGCGTGAACGCGGCCTCGTGAAGGGAGATCGGGTCGTCCTCCAGATTGACTCTCTCCCGCATCATTATCTCGCCTTCTGGGCCTGTGTGCTCGGCGGCATCACCCCGGTCACCGTGGCGGTGGCCCCCACGTACCGCGCGCGCAACGGCGTCAACGCCAAGCTCCACAACACGTGGGATCTCCTGCGGCGTCCGTCTGTCCTCGCGACCCGCGGCCTCGTCCCGCAGATCCTCGGCCTCGCGGAGCTCTACCCGATGGAGGGGCTCCGCGTCGTCCCCGTGGAAGACCTCGTCGATCACGACAGGGCCGAAGCGAGCCCCGATATCCTCCCCGACGATCTCGCGTTCTTCCAGCTCACGTCGGGGAGCACCGGAGTCCCGAAATGCATCCAGGAGACGCACCGGGGCATCCTCCGCCACGCCCACGCGACGGCCGTGGAGAACGGCTACAGCAGCGCCGACGTCACGCTCAACTGGCTCGCCCTCGATCACGTCGTCCCGATCCTGACGTGTCACCTCAAAGACGTGGTGATGATGTGCGCCCAGATCCAGGTCAAGACGGTGGATGTCCTCGCCGAACCCCTCTTGTGGCTCGACCTGATCGAGCGCCATCGGGTCACGCACACCTGGTCGCCCAACTTCGGGTTCAAGCTCGTCTCCGGCCGCCTCGCCGCGGCGGGCGCCGGCCGCCGCTGGGACCTCTCGTCGATGCGCCGCTTCATGAACGCGGGCGAGCAGGTCACGTTGCCGGTGGTGCGCGACTTCCTCGTTCGACTGGCACCCTTCGGCGTCCGTGAAGACGCGATGCAGCCGGCCTTCGGGATGGCCGAGGTCTGCACCTGCATGACGTACAGCAACGATTTCAGCCTGGCGAACGGCGTTCACCACGTCGTGAAATCCACGCTCGATGGCACGCTGGAGATGGCCAGTGAGGGCACCCCCGGGACGGCGCCGTTCGTCGACCTCGGGCCGCCGTTCCCGGGCGTCGAGATCCGGATAGCCGACGCCCAGGCCAGGGTCCTCCCGGAGGACACGATAGGCAGGCTCCACATCCGCGGCGGCGTGGTGACGCCGGGGTATCTCGACAACCCCGCTGCCAACCTGGAAGCGTTCCCCGGCGACGGCTGGCTCGACTCGGGTGATCTCGGCTTCATGCACCGCGGGCGGCTCACGCTCACCGGGCGCGCGAAGGAGATGATCATCGTCCGCGGCGCCAACTACTTTTGCTACGAGATCGAGGATGTGGTGGCCAACGTCGCGGGGGTGCGGGCGACGTTCGTCGCCGCGGTCGCCGTCGACGATCCGAAGACGGGCTCCGAGGCGCTGGCGATCTTCTTCGTCCCGAGCGAGGCAGACGGGGCCGAGCCCGCGCGGATCGTCGTGGCGATCCGCTCGGCGATCGCCGCCCAGATCGGCCTGCCGACCGCGCACATCGTCGCGCTGGATCCCAGCTCGTTTCTCAAGACGACGAGCGGGAAAATCCAGCGCACAGAGATGAAGAAGCGGCTCCTCGCGGGGGTCTACGACGCGCCGGCCGAAGCGCTGCTCGCGGCCGTGACGCCGACTGTCGCCGTCGCAGCGGCGGAGACCGGCGTCGAGAAGGCCGTCACCGCGATCTGGGAAGAGGTGCTCGAGACCCGGCCGATTGGCCTCGATCAAAGCTTCTTCGAGCTGGGCGGGCACTCGCTCCCGGCGATGCAGATCACCGTGCGCCTCCGCGACGCGTTCGGCGTCGAGGTCTCGCTCCGCGACCTCTTCGAGGGCCCCACGGTGCGAGAGCTGGCGATCGCCATCGCGGCGCGCCGCCCGGAGGTGCATGTCCCCTCGAACATCCCGCGACTGCCCCGCGGCCCGGGCGAGACGACGTTCCCGCTCTCGTTCGGGCAAGAGCGCCTGTTCTTCCTCGACCAGTGGGATCCGGGGGGCGCGGCGCTGAACGAGGCCTTCGCCTTCCGCATCGAAGGGAAGCTCGACGCCGGGGCGATGGCGCGGGCCGTCCAGGCGATCGTCGACCGCCACGAGATCCTGCGCACCACCTTCGCGCTCTCGGACACCGGCCCGGTCCAGCGCATCGCGGCGGCTTTGATCGTCGCGTGCCCCCTCGTCGACGTCGCCGGAGCGCCCGGCGATCGCGAGGCCCGCGCGCTCGCGATGGTGGGCGACGACGCGCGCGCCCCGTTCGATCTCCGCCGCGGCCCGCTCCTCCGCACGAGCCTCCTCCGCGTCGACGCCGAAACGCATTTCCTGTCGTTGACGATGCACCACATCGTCACCGACGGCTGGTCCTTCGACGTTTTTCTCGGCGATCTCATCGCTCTTTACCGGGCGTTCACGGCGGGGAAGCCCTCGCCGCTCGGCGAGCTACCGATCCAGTACGCCGACTTCGCCGTCTGGCAGCGGTCGCAGCTGCAAGGCGCCGCGCTCGAGGCCCGGCTCGCGTTCTGGCGGAGCACGCTCGGCGGCGAGCTCCCTGTCCTCGAGCTCCCCACGGATCGCCCGCGCCCCGCCGTGCAGCGCTACCGCGGCAGGAAGCAGGTGCTGGCGGTCCCCGCCGCGCTCGCTCGTGCCCTCTCGGCCTTCGCCGAGCAGCACCGGGCGACGCCGTTCCTCGTCCTCCAGACGGCCTTCCGCGTGCTCCTTCACCGCTGGTCGGGCCAGGAGGATCTGGTCGTCGGCTGCCCGACGGCGGGGCGCAACCGGATCGAGACCGAGAAGCTCATCGGCTTCTTCACGAACCAGCTCGTCCTCCGCACCGATCTCTCGGACGGCCCCACGTTCCTCGCGCTGCTCGAGCGCGTGCGCGAGGCGGCGCTCTCGGCCTACGCCAACGAAGACGTGCCGTTCGAGAAGCTGATCGAGGCCGAGCAGACGCGGCGCGACACCAGCCGGTCGCCGCTCTTCCAGGTCTTCTTCAACCTGCTCCGCTTCGCGGATCACCGGCTCGACGAGGCCAACCTGCGCCTCCACGCCATCGACATCGATCGGGGCACGTCGAACTTCGACCTCACCCTTTACGCGATCGAGGTGGGCGACCAGCTCTCGTTCGCGCTCAACTACAACACCGATCTCTTCGACGCCGAGACCGCGACGACGATGCTCGCGCAGCTCGCCGCGCTGCTCGAGGGCGCGCTCGCCGATCCCGATCGGCGCATCGCCGCGTACCCGCTGATCTCCGAGGCGGGGCGGCGCGCCGCGGCGACCGCCCGCGCCGCGATGATCCGCCCGGCGCCCGGGTTCGCGCCGATGGAGCGCGCGGCGCAGGAGCAAACGATCCATCGTCGCTTCGAGGAGCAGGCGCGGGCGTTCCCGGATCGGATCGCGGTGAGCGACGGCGCCGTCACCTGGACGTACGCCGAGCTCAACCGCAGGGCCAACCGCGTGGCCCACCGCATCGTCGCCGAGATCGGGCCGGGCGCGGCCAACGTGGCCCTCCTGTTCAGCCACGGCGCGTCGATGATCGCCGGCATGCTCGGCGCCCTCAAGGCCGGCAAAGCCTACGTGCCAATCGAGCCCGGATACCCGCGCGAACGCCTCGATTTCCTGCTCGAGAGTTCCGGGGCGCGGGCCGTCGTCGCCGGCCTCTACGAGACCCCGCTCGCCGTCGAGTTCGGTCGCGGTCAGCTCCCGGTGATCCCCTTCGGCGACGACGATCCGCTCGCCTCCGACGACGACCTCGATCTCGGTCTCGCCGTCACCCCCGATGCGCTCGCCTACCTGCTCTACACCTCGGGCTCCACCGGCCAGCCCAAGGGCGTGATGCAGAACCACCGCAACGTGCTCCACTTCCTGCGGGCGTACGTGAACAACCTGGGGATCGGCCCCGGCGATCGCCTGGTGTTGCTCGCCTCGTTCGCCTTCGACGCCGCGGTGATGGACGTCTATGGCGCGCTCTTCGCGGGCGCCGAGCTCCACCCGATCGACGTCAAGGAGACCGGCCTCGGCGCGCTCGCCCGGGTGATCGAGGCGCGCAAGATCACCATCTATCACTCGACACCGACGCTCTATCGGCACCTCCTCGCCGCGGCGCCGCGAGAGCGCGGCTTCCCCGACGTGCGCCTCGTGGTGCTCGGCGGCGAAGAGGCGGTGCGGCGCGATCTCGAGGCCTTCCGCGAGCGTTTTCCGCGCGAAGCGGTGCTGATCAACGGCCTCGGGCCCACCGAGTCCACGGTGACGCTGCAGGCCTTCTTCGACGCCACGACGCGCACCTCGGGCAACACGCTCCCGGTGGGCTACCCCGTCGACGACACGGCGATTCTGCTCCTCGACAGCGGCGGCAAGCCCGGGAAGATCCGCGGCGAAATCGCCGTCCGCAGCGCCTTCACCGCGCTCGGCTACTGGCGCGCACCCGCGCTCTCGGCCGCGGCGTTCGGCCCGGATCCCGAGGGCGGAACGCAGCGGATCTACCACACCGGGGACCTCGGGCGGATCCTCCCCGACGGGCAGCTCGAGTTCCTCGGGCGGCGCGATCACCAGGTGAAGATCCGCGGCATCCGCGTCGAGCCGGGCGAGATCGAGACCACGCTGGCGCAGCACCCGGCGGTGCGCGAATCGGTGGTGATCGCGCGCGACGACGCGACGGGCGGCAAGGTGCTGATTGCCTATGTCGTCGCGCCCGGCGCCGCGATGGCCGAGCTCCGCACCTTCCTCCAGGAGAAGCTCCCGGCGCCGCTCGTCCCCGCGACGTTCGTGGCGCTCGACGCGCTGCCGCTGACCTCGACGGGGAAGATCGATCGCCTGGCGCTGCCGGCGCCGATCGTCGCCGCCGGGCCCGCGACCGAGGTGGCCGCCCCCGAGCAAGCGATCCAGGTTCGCCTCCTGCGGATCTGGGAGCGGGTGCTCGGCGTGACGACGATTGGCATCCACGACGACTTCTTCGATCGCGGAGGCCACTCGCTCCTGGCGCTGCGGCTCTTCATGGAAATCGAGAAGGAGCTCGGCAAAGCGCTGCCGCTGGCGGTGCTCTTCCGCGCGCCGACGATCGCCGCCCTGGCCGCCGTCCTGGCGCGCGAAGGCGTCGAGTCGTCGTGGCCCTCGCTCGTGCCGATCGAGGCGCGCGGGAGCCGCACGCCGTTCTTCTGCGTCCACGCCATCGGGGCCAACGTGCTCAATTACCGGCTCCTCTCGCGCCATCTCGGCGATCAGCAGCCGTTCTACGGGCTCCAGTCGCGCGGGCTCGACGGGGCGCACGATCCGCACGACCGCCTCGAGGAGATGGCGGCGGCCTACCTGCAAGAGGTCCGCTCCGTCCAGCCGCACGGGCCCTACCTGATCGGCGGCGGCTCCTCGGGCGGCATCGTTGCCTGGGAGATGGCGCAGCAGCTCCGCGCCGCGGGCGAAGAGGTCGCTCTCCTGGCGCTGATCGACACCTACCAGCGCTCGATTGACACCCACCAGGCGCCGGCGACAGCGGCGGTGTCACTGCTCCACCACCTCGCTCAGCGCCTCGATTTCAAGCTCGGTCGCATGGTGCTCAACGACGGCGGCGCCCCGGTCCGCTGGCTCGCGAACGAGGCGCGTCGCTCGATCGCGAGCCTGGCGCAGCGGGTGATGATCCGCGCTCGCGGCGGCGTCGATCCCGAGGCGCTTCCGCCGCTGATCCAGCGCGTGCGCGCCGCCAACATCCACGCGATCCTGAGCTACACGGCGAAGCCCTACGAGGGCAAGGCGACGCTGTTCTTGACGCTGCGCGAGCCGGTGCGGCCGACCGACGATCGCCGCCTCGCCTGGAGCGAGCTCAGCCACGGCGGCCTCGAGCTCCACACGCTGCCGAGCGATCACAACTCGGTGCTCGACGATCCCGACGTCGCCGTGCTCGCGGCCAAGCTCCGCGTGTGCATCGAGCGCGCGACAGCCGTCAAACGCGCCTGAATCGAGAGCTCCAGAGCGCCTGAATTGCGGTACGAGCCGAGGATTCAACGCAAAGTTGCGAGGCAGACGCAAAGGCGCGGGCGGAGAAGATCAAGGAACGATAGCTTCTCCTTTTCGCCTTTTTGCGCCTCCGCGTCTTTGCGCCTTTGCGTTGAATTCCGGATCTTCGCCCGCAGGTCTCACGGATCAGGCCTCGTTCAGCGGACGAGGCCTTTTCGCTTGGTGATCGGATCGGTGATGATGCTCTCGACGCCGAGCCCGGGGCAAAGAGCGCGCTTGAGCCGGCGGACCACGTCTTCGAGCTTCGCGGGAGGCAGGTAGTAAAGCATGTTGCGGGCGAACACGAGGTCGCGGTCCCCGTCGAAGGGCAGGTCGCCGGCGTCCATGACCTCGAACTTCACCCGGGCGCGGATCGGCGCGATGATCCGGTGGCCGCCGGGCGCCGGCTCGAACCAGCGAAGGTGCGCGTCGATCCGCTCCACCGGCGCCTCGCCTCGCGAGTTCCGCGCGTTGCTCCGCTCGCGATCGAGATCATAGACGCCCTCGCGGGCGATGCCGACGGCCTGCGGCGAGCGGTCGACGGCGGTGACCGACACCGGGATCCCCAGCTTGTCACAGAGAATGGCGATGGTGTACGGCTCCTGCCCCCGGGCGCACCCGACGCAGAGCACCTGGAGCTCGCGCTTCACCTCGGCGTAGCGACGGACGAGCGCGTCTTCGAAGTCGCCGGTGTCGCGGAAGAAGTACGAGTACGAGTGCAGAAAGAAGCGCGTCGCCGGGATCTTGATCCCGAACGTGTCCTCCGCCAGCTGCAAGCACATTCCTCCGAGGAGTCGAGTCTGGCCGATCAGGGTGTATCTGAGCTCTCGCAGGCGCGCGATCATGGTTCCTCCCGGCCGCGGTCCCACGCCGGGCCACGGAAAGCCGGCCACTCTAGCCCCCCGGCCGCTGCGCCCGCAAGCACGCATCTCGCGGCCGTGAAGCCGCCCTTTCGGCCCGGGCGCGGCTCGTCGCGCGAGGCCGTGACGGACGCCTCGGGTGCTAGGGAATGCAGGCGGTGAGCATCACCGTCACGCTGGCGCCGCCCTGGTTCGAGACCGCGAGATCGGTCCGGCCGTCGCCGTCGAGATCCGCGGCGGCGATCGAGCTCGAGCCCGCGCCCGCGACGTAGCCGATCGGCGCCGCGAAGGCGCCGTTGCCCTGATTGACGAGCACGCTCACGTTGCCGCTGACGCCGCTGGTGACGGCGAGATCGAGCTTGCCGTCGCTGTTCAGATCCACCGCCGCGACCGAGGTGGGGGCCGCGCCGGCCGCGTAATTGACGGCCGCGGCGAAGATGCCGTTGCCCTGATTCAGGAGCACGCTCACGTTGCCGGCGAGCTTGTTCGCGACGACGAGATCGGGCTTGCCGTCGCCGTCGATATCCGCGGACGTGATCCAGGCGGGGCCAAGCGCCGCGCCGTGGCTCGTCCCCGCGGCGAAGGTGCCATTGCCCTGGTTCAGGAGGACGCTCACGTCGTTGCTGCCGCTGTTGGCGATGGCTAGATCGAGCTCGCCGTCGCCGTTCGCGTCCACGAGCGCGACCGAGCCAGGCTGCGTCCCCGCAGCGTAAGACACCGCCGCAGCGAAGGTGCCGTTGCCCTTGCCGAGGAGCACGCTCACGTTGTTACTGCCACTGTTCGCCACGACGAGATCGAGCTTGCCATCCGCGTTCACGTCACCCATCACGATCGAGGCGGGCGCGGTGCCAGCGGCGTAGCTCACCGCCGCGAGCAAGGTGCCATTGCCCTGGTTCAGGAGCACGCTCACGTTGTTGCTGGTGCTGTTGGCCACCGCGACGTCGGCCCGGCCGTCGCCGGTCAGATCGCCCAGCGCGGCCGAGACCGGCAGCGTCCCCGCCGCGTAGTCGATCTTGGCGGCGAACGCGCCTTTGCCCTGGTTCCGCAGCACGCTCACGTTGTTGGAGGCGCCGTTGGCGACGACGAGATCGGCCTTGCCATCACCGTCGAGGTCCGCGGTCTCGACCTGCCTCGGCTGCATTCCCACGGTGTAGCTCGCCGGCCCGGTGACGAAGGTGCCTTTGCCCTGGTTCAGGAGCACGTTCACCGTGTCGGCGCCCGCGCTGGCGACGGCGAGATCGAGCTTGCCGTCGCCGTTCAGGTCCGCCGCGTCCATCCAGGCCGGGTTGGTGCCCGCGTCGTAGCTGACCACCGGGAGGAAGGTGCCATTGCCCTTGTTCATGAGCACGTTCACGAGGTTGCCGCTGAACCGCGCGACCGCGAGATCGGGCTTCAGATCACCGTCCAGATCCGCCGCCGCGAGCGACACGATGCCAAAGCCGCCGTCGTAATCGACCCTCGGCGCGAAGCTGCCGGCGCCCAGGCCGAGCAGCACCGACACCGTGCCATCGCCGCTCGCCGCGACGAGGTCGGGCTTGCCATCACCGTTGACATCGAGCGCGGCGATCCCCCGGGGCTGCGAGCCGACAGCGTGGTTGACGGCCGCGGCGAAGGTGCCATTGCCCTGGTTCAGGAGCACGCTCAGGTTGTCGCTGTACTCGTTGACGAGGGCGAGGTCGGGCTTGCCGTCCCCGTTCAGATCCGCCACGGCGATCCCCCGGGGCTGCTTTCCGACGGGGTAGGAGACGAGCGGCGAGAAGGTGCCATTGCACTTGCCCAGCAGCACGCTCACCGTGCCGACGTCGGCGTGGTCCGCGACCGCGATGTCCACACAGCCGTCGGCGTTCAGATCCGCCGTGGCGACGGCGACGGGGGCCGCGCCCGCGGCGTAGTCGACCTTGGCCGCGAAGATGCCATTGCCCTGGTTGAGCAGCACGCTCACCGTCGTGCCGAAGTTGTTCGGGACGACGAGATCGGGGAAGGCGTCGGCGTTCAGGTTCGCGGCGGCGATGTCGTGCGGGCCTTGCCCGGCGCCGTAGTCGACCTTGGCGGCGAAGATGCCATGGCCCAAGTTGATCAGCACGCTGATGCTGTTGGCCACGTGGTTGGCGACGGCGAGGTCGAGCTTACCGTCGCCGTTCAGGTCCACCATGCGCACGGAGTACGGTGATGCGCCGGTGTGCGGCAGCGGTAGGCCGGGGAGCCCGATCGCCCCCGAGCACAGGAGCGAGACGCACGTGCCGGCGACGCACGTCGTCCCGCCGGAGCACACGACGGGCGCGGTGCCCACGCACACGCCGGCCTCGCAAGTGTCGGTCTTGGTGCACGCGTCGCCGTCGTCGCACGTCACCCCATCGGCCTTCGACAGGTGCGCCGGGGCGCCGCCGACGCAGACGTCGTCGGTGCACGCGTTCCCGTCGTCGACAGGCACGCACCCTCCCGAGCCGGAGCTGCCGGTCACGCCGCCGTCGCCCTTGGTGCACGTCGCTGTGCCGGTGATGGAAACCAGGGCTTTCGCCGCCTCGCACGCGTTTTCGTAGACCGTCCCGTCGCAGCCGCACACCGGGCTCTTGACGCTGCTGCAGTCCGTGGGCGGGAGCTTGCACTGGCCGCTCGCGTTCGGGCCGAGGCACGCCCCCGCGGCGAGCTGGCAATAGCGGCCGTCTTCGCAGGCGAGGTTGTCGGGGCCGCCGCAGGGGCACTCGCCGGCGGCGAAGAGCGAGACCATCGCCTTCGAGGCTTCGCACGCGCTCGTGTACGTCTTCAGGTCGCAGCCGCAGACGGGGCTCGAGCTCGCGGCGCAGCTCGCCGGTGGGCTGACGCAGGCGCCGGCGGGCGAGGCGCTGCCGCAGGTGCCGGGCATGAAGTCGCAGAACTGGTCGGCGCCGCACTTCACCGCGGTGGGGCCGCCGCAGGTCGCGCCGCAGACGCCGGCCGCGGCCACCGAGGCCCCGGCGATCGAGGCCTCGCACGAGTTGCTGTACGTCTTGCCATCGCAGCCGCAGACCGGCGACAGGACGTCGGCGCACGTGTCGGGCTTGGCCTTGCAGAAGCCGAGCGATCGGGGCGTGAGGCAAACCCCGTTGGCGATGGAGCAGAACTCGGTGTCCGCGCACTCGGCGCTCGATCCGCAGGTCCCCTGACAGCCCCACGAGACGGACAGGGCGACGGCGAACAGGCCCATGCCGGCGGCGGCGGCCAATCGAAGCGGTAACGACATGGTCGTTCCTGATCTATCAGAACGCGCGCGGCGTCACGAGGCCCCCGCGTCGCTGCTCGCCGCGTCACGCCGCCCTTCGTCGTCGGCGATGTTCAGATCGATATCTCGCGGCGCAGATTTGCGTACCATGTGGCGATGCCCACCGCGCTCCGCACCGCGCTCGCCCTGATCGTGATCGCCGAAGCCGCCTCCTGCTCGGGGGGACGCGAGACGCCGCCCGTCGTCGACGCCGGCCCTGATCCCGTTCCCGACGCAGGCGCGCCGGACGTCATCAAGCCGCAAGTGCCTGTCTCACCGCTCTTCATCGGCAGCGGCGGCTTCGCGTACGCGTTCGGCAGCGCCTTCCCCGGCGCGGCGGCGCCCCAGGGGCTCGCGAAGGTCGGCCCCGACACCAGCGGTCCCTGGGGGACGATTCGCTTCCTCCATTTCTCCGGGTACTGGTACGGCGACGACACCATCCAGGGCTTCTCTCACCTCCACCTCGAGGGCACCGGCGCGACCGACTATGGCATCCTCTCGGTGATGCCGAGCGACGGATTCGACGCCTCGCGCACCACCTGCGACGGCTACGGATCGAAGTTCGCCAAGGCGAGCGAGTCCGCCGTTCCGGGCCTCTATGCCGTCACCCTCGATCGCGGGAACATCCGCGCCGAGATCACCGCCACGCCCCACGGCGCTCACCACCGCTACACCTTCCCGAAGGGCGCCACGGCGGCCCACGTCATCGTCGATCTCGGGCACCACCTCGACAGCGGCACGGTCGACGGCATCGACTTCACCCTCGATCCCGCCGCGCAGAAGGTGACTGGCAAGCTCCACAGCATGGGAGGCATGTCCAAGGGCTTTGGCGGCTACGAGCTCTTCTTCGCGGCGCAGGCCCGCTCTCCGTGGACGGCGAGCCAGGTGTGGTCGGCCGGGATCGCGCCCGCGCCGGGGACGACGGCGACCGGCACCGACGCGGGCTTCGACCTCGCCTTCGATCCCGCGACGACGGGCCCGATCGAGCTGCAGTTCGGGATCTCCCTCGTGTCGATCGACGAGGCCGAAAAGAACCTCGCCGCCGAGCTCCCGGCCTGGGATTTCGCGGGCACCGCCAAGAAGACGGCCGCCGCATGGGACGCGCTCACGAGCCGGGTCAAGGTCACCGGCGGCACCACGGCCCAGCGCGATCAGATGTCGGCCGCGCTCTATCACGCCTTCCTGATGCCCACCGTGATGAGCGACGTCGACGGCAGCTACAAAGGCATGGACGGGCAGCTCCACACCGCGACCGACTTTCGCTACGTGACCGACATGTCCCTCTGGGACACCTATCGAACGCTGCACCCGCTCTACGCGCTGATCGCCCCGGTCGAGGCGCTCGACGCGGTGAAGTCGCTCCACGAGAAGGCCAAGCAAGGGGGCTTCTTCCCCAAGTGGCCAATCGCCACGGGCGAGGCCGGGACGATGATCGGCGCCAGCGCGGAGATCGTGGTGTCCGACGCATGGCAGAAGGGCATCAAGGGGTTCGACGCCGAGGGGGCCTATCAGGTCCTCCGCGCCGCGGCGATGGATCCCGTGGCGCCGGCCGGCGGCCGCGGCGGGCGCGAGCAGATCGAAGACTACATGAAGCTCGGGTACGTGCCGGCCACGGTCGGAGGCTCGGTGTCGCGCAGCACCGAGTACGCCTGCGACGACCTCGCCCTGGCCGACCTCGCGGCCGGCCTCGGGCACGCCGCCGACGCCGCCGCGCTCCGCAAGCGGGCGACGGGCTACCACGCGCTCTTCGACGCCACCACGGGGTTCCTCTGGGCCCGGAACGCCGACGGCTCGTTCAACTCCGACGCTCACGATGATCCGACCGCGTTCCTCGAGCAGTTCACCGAGGCCAACGCCTGGCAGAGCCTCTGGCTCGTCGAGCGCGACGCCGAGGGGATAGCCACTCTCCTCGGAGGCCACGAAAAGGCCGTGGAGAAGCTCTCCCAGATGTTCGATCTCACGAAGACCGAGTGGGACCAGCTCGACACCACCGATCCGCTGAAGAGCGCCGGCCAGCGCCCCTATTACTGGGCTGGCAACGAGGGTGACATGCACGTGGCTTATCTTTTCGCCGACTTCGGGCGCCCCGATCTGACGCAGCGGTGGGTGGCCTGGGCGCGCGAGAACCTCTTTGGCCCCGGCGCCGAGGGGCTGCCCGGCAACGACGACGGCGGCACGATGTCCGCCTGGTACGTCTGGAGCTCTCTCGGCTTCTACCCGATCGCCGGGAGTGACCGTTACGTCATCGGTACTCCGCTGTTCCCGCACGCCGAGATCGCCGTCGCCGGCGGTACGTTCACCGTCGACGCCGACGACGCCGGGCCCGGCAACGTCTACGTGCAATCGGCCGAGCTCAACGGCAAATCCTTGACGAAGGCCGAGATTCATCACAGTGATCTGAAGTCGGGAGGCTCCCTCCACTTCAAGATGGGCAAGAGTCCCAGCGCCTGGGGTCGAGAGGGCTGACGGCCACGCCCCCGCGGCATCCAACCGGGGGATGCCTGCTGTCCTCGTCACTCAGGCTTACTCGTTCGCGTCGCGCTTCGTGCTGCGCGACGTGCAGTCCCTCTTCCCGTCGGCGACGATCCAGCGCCTCGGCAAGACGGAGCTACGCGTCGCCTGGGCGCGCGACTCCGTCGCTCATGCCTTCGATTTCGGGGCGCTGGTGTTCATCAACGTGCCCGACGCGGTGCGCGCGGCCGTCCTCGATCGGTTCATCGCGGCGTTCCCGCGCGAGCCCCACGCGCCGCTGCGCGAAGAGTTCCTCGTCGAGGTCCGGGAAGGGGAGCCGGCGTCGGTCGAGGCCGAGTTCGATCGTGTGATCGTCCCGACCATCGATTCTGCCACGCTGTCGGTGATTACCCGGGTCCTCGCGCAGTCGATATCCCTCGATTACTACGACGAGGACGCCCAGGCGATCCTCAACCGGGTCGGAGCGATCGCCTCCGAGGTCGCCGAGCTCGGGCGCCCTCGCGGCCGTCGCCGCGATCTCGTGCGCTTCGTCGGGGCCGCCATCGCGTCGCAGGCGGAGATCATCAGCGCGATAGCCCTCCTCGACAAGCCCCAGATCACCTGGGACGACGAGCTCGCCGATCAGCTCCACACCAAGCTCACGCGCGCGCTCGAGGTCGCCGAGCGCCACGCCGCCCTGAACGCCAAGCTGCACACCATCCGCGACGCCCTGACTGCCCTGCTCGAGCTCGGGTCGGAGCAGCGGATGCTGGTGCTGGAGGTCGCCGTGGTGCTGCTCATCGCCCTGGAAATCCTGGTCGGATTCCTCCGCGTACACTGACGCTGTCGCCCCGGACGCGCCCCGCGGCGCTCGATCCACGGGCGCCCACCGACAGCCGCGCATGGCCCGGCGGCGCCGGATCGCCTAGTCTCGGGCTCATGCTTCGACCCAGCGCGCTTTCTCTGCTCTCTCCGCTCTTTCTCGTCCTCGCGGCCTGCGGCAGCACGGGCGCCCTGCACGGCTCCGGAGGCGAGGGCGCCGGCAGCTCCGCGGCGACCACGGGGAGCGGGACGACGACCGATCCGGCCTGCGTCGATCCGATCGATCACGCCGGCGACGCCACGTTCTACGCGGCGGATGGCTCCGGCAACTGCAGCTTCGATCCCACCGGCGATCTCCTGATCGGAGCGATGAACCAGGCTGACTACGCCGGATCGGCGGCCTGCGGCGCCTGCGCTCACCTCGTCGGGCCGAGCGGCGAGGTCACGGTGAAGGTCGTCGATCAGTGCCCGGAGTGCATGCCGGGCGACATCGATCTCAGCCCCGAGGCGTTCTCGCACCTGGCCGATCAATCGCTGGGGCGCGTCGGCATCCACTGGAAATACGTGGCCTGCGACGTGACTGGCCCGCTCGTTTACCACTTCAAGGAGGGGAGCAACTCCTTCTGGACCGCGGTGCAGATCCGCGGCGCGCGCTACGCGATAGCGAAGGTCGAGGTCGAGAACGACGGCCATCAGTACGTGGAGGTCAATCGACTCGACTACAACTACTTCGTCGCCGACGCGGGGATGGGGCCCGGGCCGTACGCGTTCCGGGTCACGGACGTGAAGGGCGGCGTCGTGGAAGACACCGGGATCCCGCTCATCGCTGGTGGCGACGCGGCAGGGGCGTCGCAGCTCCCGATCTGCGCCCCGTAGCGGCTTCGCGCGACAGGGCCTCTCCCCGGCCCACGACCCCCCTGAAACGCGGCGACGATCGTCCTCCAAAAATGGACGATCAATGTCCGATGGTGACCGCACGGATGCTTGAAACGAAGCGTTCGGATGGGTATCATCTTGTTCATCAGTCGCCGCCAACCGTGACCGCTCGGCCCCACGGATCCCCCTCGATCCCGGCCGCGCCAGAACAGGGGTCTTTCCATGATCGACAACGCCATCGAAGTCGTCTTCAGCTTTGACACCACCGGCAGCATGTACCCGTGCCTCACCCAGGTCCGGAAGAAGATCAAGAGCACCGTCACCCGCCTGATGAAGGAGATCCCGGGGATCCGCATCGGCGTCATCGCCCACGGCGACTACTGCGACAAGGGCTCCACCTACGTGACGAAGGCGCTCGATTTGACGGACGACGTCGAGAAGATCTGCCGCTTCGTCGAGCGCGTGGAGGCCACGGGCGGGGGCGATGCGCCGGAGTGCTACGAGCTCGTGCTCCACGAGGCTCAATCGCTCTCGTGGACCCCGGCGTACCAGAAGTGCTTCGTGCTGATCGGCGACGACGTGCCCCATGGCCCGACCCAGAACCCGCAGAAGCTCAACTGGCGCGACGAGGTCGACAAGCTCGCGAAGAAGGGGATCCCCGTGTACGGCGTGCAGGCGCTCGGCCGCAAGCACGCGACCCCGTTCTACCGCGAGCTTGCCGAGAAATCGGGCGGATTTCACCTCGATCTCGACCAGTTTGCCTACATCACCGATCTGGTCCTGGCCATTTGCTACAAGCAGTCTTCCGACCAGAAGCTGGAGGCGTACGAGAAGGAGATCGTCGATCAGGGCCGCCTCGATCGGAGCCTGAACAACCTCTTCAACACCATGATGAAGCGCGAAAAACCGGCGCGGACCTTCGCCGCGGCGGACCTCCACGCCGTCCCGCCGGGGCGCTTCCAGGTGCTCGCGGTCGACGCCGATACGCCGATCAAGAGCCTGGTGCTCGAGAACGGGCTCCGCTTCAAGGTGGGCCGCGGCTTCTACGAGTTCACCAAGACGGAGACGATCCAGGCGGGAAAAGAGGTGGTGTTGATGGACAAGAAGACCGGCGATCGCTTCAGCGGCCACAAGGCGAGGGAGCTTCTGGGGCTGCCCGACGGTGAGACGACGCGGCTCAAGCCGACGAGCCTGGAGAAGTACGCCGTCTTCGTCCAGAGCACGTCGGCGAATCGAAAGCTGATGGGCGGGACTCGGTTCCTCTACGAGGTCGAGGACTGGGCGGCCTGATCCGGCGGCGCGGGCGCGGGACCGCTTCGACGCGGCTCCGCGCCCTCGTCGGTCATTTCACCGCGCAGTGCTGCTTGACGCACTTCGGGGCGCTGGCGGGGCAGTACTGGTCGCCGTCGCACTCCACGCAAACTTGTCCCGCATGCGCGGGACCGGAAGGGCGCACGGCCCCCCGGTCACAGCTCACCCTTCTGCGATCGCGTGCCGCATCTCACGGTGCGCGCGCGCGCTGCCAGGCGCCGGCGGCGCCCTATGCCGCGGCGCCGACCGCGCGCCACGAGCGCCATTTGCGCGCAGCGAGGTAGCCTATGTGGGCGACCGGCTGCGATCCCGGCTCGAGGATGCGGTGCGCGAAGAGGGCCGCGGCGAGGCGCCCGCCGGCCGACGCCGCGAACAGCGCGCGCACGCCGAGCGCGGGGCAGAGCGCGGGCAAGGCGCCGACGAGCGCGCCGCCGGTGATCGATCCGAGGCCGAACGCGAGACCCCCCGCCATCACGAAGGCCGAGAGCAGCATCGTCCGTGAGCTCTTTGGCCCGATGGCGAGCGGGATCGCGAACGCCGCGAGGCCCTGGCCCGCCAGCAGCACTCCATTGATGATCGCGTCGACCGCTATCGGCCAGAGCCGGCCGCGCGCCGCGAGCATCCACAGCGCGGAAGCGAGCGCCGATCCCACCGAGCAAACGACGAGCACGGGGCGCGCGCCGATGCGATCGAGCACGCGCCCCCAGAGCGGCGTGGCGAACACCCGCGCTCCGGCGAGCACAGCCGTGTAGATGGCCATCCCGGTGAAGCCGATGTGGAGCGTCTTCAGCATGTACACGGCGGTGAGGCTCGCCGTGAGGCCGAGCGCCAGGCTCCACACCGCCTGGTAGGTGAGGATGCGTCGCGACGGAGCGTGGGTGAAGGGTCCGGCGAGATCGCGCATGCTGGGCGCGGCAGGTGCGGTCTGGTGGGGATCGTGCTGCCGCTGCATCAACCTCGTGGAGATCGCGGCGCTGATCCCGCCGGCGAGCGCCAGCGCCGCGAGCGCCGGGCCGGCCTTTCCGAAGCGCGTCGCGACGTCGAGCGCCGAGCCGGCGGCGAGGGAAGCCGCCGCGCTGCCGATCGCGCATAGCGCAGTTCGCCGGCCGAAGTAGCGGCCGCGGATGCGGGCGGGCACCAGATCTCCCATCCATGACATCCAGGCGTTTCCGCCGGCCACCGCGGCGAGCGAGGAGACCGAGACCACCGCGACGAGCCCGATCCGCTTGGCCGCGAGGGAGAGCGGCAGGAACGGGAGCACCGCCAGCAGAATCAATATCTGGCGGGCGAGCCCGTTGCCGGCGATGGCGACGCGCCGGCGGTCGAAGTGCGCCATGAGCCACGCGGCCGGGAGCTGGAGGAGCTGTCCGAAGAACGGCAGCGCCCAGAGCACGCCGAGCAGGAACGGCCCGGCGTGGAAGTGGAGCGCCCACGCCGTCGCCATCGCCGAGCCGGCGCAGGCCTGCACGACCTCCGCGGCGACGCCCTCGGCGGTGCTGGCGGCGAGCGATCGACGCATCGGGCTCGCGCGCATCCCGCCGGCGCGGGGCTCGCCGTCGAGAGGGGTTTGCGGGGGTGAGACCGGGCGCTCGGCGGCGCCGTCGCCCGAGGGCGTTTGAAGGATTGTCTGGTTCATCGGCGCAGATCCGCGGGGGCGGGGCCGCGCAGCATGGTGCCCTCGAATCAAACCGCCAGTGCGCAATCGCGGCGCCTTCGTGGCGCTCGTCACCTTCGCACGGACGGCCATCGATCGGAGTGGAGAGGCCGAATTTGCCTCCCCGGCGCGCGCTGCTCGCTTGACGTCCTCGTGGGCGCCGTGGTCCTCTCTGCCCATGTCCTCGAGCTCGTTCGTCCCGCCTCGTCCCGCTCGCTGACGGCCGATCGACGATGCCGCTCGTCGCGCTCTGGCTCAAAGCCTTCTTGCTCACCGTCCTCGTCGAGGTGCCGATCGCGGCGGCGCTCCTCCGCCCGGCCGACCCTCGCCGCGCGCGCCGCGTCGCTCTCGTGCTGTTCGCGAACGTGGCCAGTCACCCCGCGGTCTGGTTCATCTTCCCGGAGCTCGGCTTACCGCACCTCACGACACTGGTGCTCGCCGAGGCCTGGGCGCTGCTGTCGGAGGCCCTGTTCTACCGGCTGGTCTTCGAGGAGACCGACGCCGTGGAGGCCCTGGGCATCTCCGCCGTGGCCAACGGAGCCTCGTTCGGGATAGGCCTCCTCGTCCATGCGGCGACGGGCTGGGTCTGACCCGTCATCGCGTCATCGCGTCACCGCGTCACCGGATCAGTCGTCCTCGGGCTCCACCGTCACGCGGAGCGGCATCCCGTACTCCTTCGCGTGCTCGTGGACCTGGGCGGCCTTCGACTCCGCGATGTCGCGGAAAAAGACGCCGGCGACCCCGCGGCCGTGCTCGTGCACCGTCATCATGAAGTCGAGCGCGCTCGTCTCCGACATGTGGAAGAAGCGCTGGAGCACGTCGACCACGAACCACTTCGTCGTGTAATCGTCGTTGTGAAACACGACCTGGAAGCGGCGCACCCGCTCGATCTTCGGAGCCGGCTTCTGCTGGAGGATGACCTCGCCGTCGGCGTCGCCGCGCTTCGTGGGATCGTGCGCCATGGAAGGCGACGTAGATCGCCCGCGGGCGCGGCGCAATGCGGGCGAGAGCGCCGCCGCTAGATCAGCAGCGTCACCCGCTCGCGCAGGCCGGCCGGCAGCGTCTCCAGGGCCGCGCGGATCTGGCTCGCGTCGTACTTCATGCTGAAGTGCTTGAGCACGATGTGCGGGCTCGCGAGCGCCTCGGGGCGCCGGGCGAAGAGGGCCGCGAGCTCGTCCAGGTGGGTGTGACCGTACTTCGCGCTGACCTCGGGGGAGGTGCCCGGCAGGTGAGTCGCCTCGAGGAACAGGATCTCGCTCTCGCCAATCTCGGGGTGGTTCTCGAGCGTCTCGATCGTGCTGTCGCCCACGTAGGTGAGGCGATTGATCTCCCGGTGATCGTGGATCTCCTCGCCGCGCTCGCGGGCGTCGCGGATCGCCTCGCCCGGGAGATCGCGGTAGATCGCCTTGAGCTTGCGGCTGTCCTCGATCACCGTGTACCCGCGCGACGTGATGCGGTGGACGACGTCGAAGACGCGCACCTTGCGGTTCTGCGAGAGCGCGAACGTCTCGCCTGCCACCACGCCGTGGACGATGGACTCGAGGTCTGCGGGCTCCTTCTCTTCCATGCGCTCGTAGGCGCGGAGCACGTCGAGGAGCGCGGCCCGGCTCTCCATCGGGAGGTAAACCCGAGGTGGCCTGTGGCCCATCATCCGGCGCAGCGCGAGGTGCCGGATCACGCCGAGCGAGTGGTCCTGATGAACGTGGGTGAGCAGGACATTGCGGAGCTGGCTCGACGCGACCGAGCAGTGCCCGAGATCGAAGCACGCGTCGAAGGCGGGCACGGCGACGTACGAGGCGAGACCGGAGATGCTGAAGGCCTCGATCTCGAGCGCTCCGAAGCGCAGCGAGACCGGGCGACCGGGGTTGTGAAGCTTCGCGCGGGACATGGATGCGCGAACGTAGCAGCCTCGCTCTCTCAGCGCTTGCCGGCGTCGCCCGGCTCGCCCGCGTCGTCGTCTTCGTCGTTGCCGGGCGCGAAGTCGACAGGGTAGGTCACCGTCACGTAGCCGCCGCCCGAAGGAGGCTTGTCGAGCGAGAGTGACATCATCGACTCTCGCGTGCAGGTCTCCATCTCGGCGTCCTTGAGCTCGGTGCCGTCGGCGAACTCGGCGTCCTCGATCACGCCGCCGACCGAGGGATCACCGACGATCCGGAACGAGAACACGAGCTTGCCCGCGAGCTTCGGATTCCGCGAGAGTGCCTCTTTGTAACACGAGGCCAGGAGAGGGAATATCTGCTCGCGGACGTTCTCCTGGATGTAGTGGGGATCGTAGCTGCCTTGTTCGGCGGGAGCGCCCGGCGACGCGGCCGCCGCCGGGCGCGTCGCGTCGGGCGCCGAGCGAGCCAGAGGAGCGCGCGGCGGCGGCGCCCCGGCGTCGCGGCGGCGGAGCGCCTCCAGGATCTGCTCGCGCATCGCATCGCGGGCGCGCCTGGCCTCGGGAGAGCTGGTGGGTGGTGAGGTGGTGTGCGTCGAGGGAGCCGCCGCATCGTGGCCCGCGCCATCGCCGCGGTGGCGAAGGAAGCTGACGACGCCGATCAGCAGGAGCACCGCGACGGCGGCGAGGAGAGCAGAGCGGCGGTCACTGGTCATCGGTCAGGCTCACTGGTGGGGATACATCGACGATCGCGCTTCGCCGTGCGGCCAGGATAACAGAAGTCGCAGCGCGCCGCGGTTGCAGTGTCAGATGTCTGCGTCCTCGACCTGATCATGCCGGGCATGGACGGCGTAGAGACCTGCGAGGAGATCCGGCGACTCGACACCTCGATCTCGGTGATCGCCGTCTCGGGGCACTCGGTCCCGAAGATGATGCACCGGTTGATGAGCCTCGGCGGGTATACCTGCCTTCGCAAGCCGTTCGACATGCGCGAGCTCGTGCGCGCCATCGCCCGCGCCCGTGGCGATTCGGTGAAGGGGTGAGTCGATGACCGAAGAACCTGATCTCGTCGCCCAGCTCCGCGCGCTGGCCGACCGGCTCGAGCGACGCATGCCGGGCCAGGTCGCGTCGGATCCGCTCGGCGGCCTCGAGCGCGCCTCCGTCGCCGAGGAGGTCGCCTCGGGGCTGCGCCACGATCTCCGCAACCACCTGGCGAGCATCCGCAACGCGGCCTTCTACCTGCGCCGGCGCACCCGCGACACCGAGCTCTGGCGCGCCGATCCGCGGATGGCGCAGTTCTTCGGGCTGATCGACGACACCGTGCTCCTGTCGACGGGCCTGCTCGAAGATCGGTTGAGCCTCAAGCACCTCTTCTCGCGCAGCGTATCCCGCGTCGCGGGCTCGTCCTGCGTCGAGCAGGCTGCGGCGTGCGCGCGCACGCCCCCGGGGATCACCGTCGCTCTCGAGGTCTACCCGGGCGAGGTCGTCGCCGATCGCGCCGAGGTCGCGCTGGCGATCCGCTGAGTGATCGAGAACGCCGCCGAGGCCGCCGCGAGCCGGATCACCGTCGTCGCCGGACCCGACGGAGATCGTTATGCGGTCACGGTGAGCGACGATGGACCGGGCCCCACCGACGCGATCGCGCCGAGGATCTTCGACGCCTTCTTCACCAGCAAGGACGGGCACGCGGGGCTCGGCCTCAACATCGCGCGGCGGATCGCGCGGCGCTACGGCGGCGACGTCGGGCTGCCTCCGGAGCGCGTCGCGGGGCGAGGCGCGTGCCTGGTGCTGAGCCTGCCGCTCGTGGACGAGTCCGAGATCGGCGCCGCGGCCGGCCTGCGCGTGCTCGTCGTCGACGACGATCAAAGCAACCTCATCACGCTCTCGGCGCTGCTCGAAGGGGAAGGCTTCGTGACCGACACCGCGGCCTCGTTCGCGGTGGCGCGAGCGATGCTGGGCGCGTCCGACGCGCGCTACGACGTGGTCCTGCTCGATCAGAACCTCGGCGACGGAAAGGGGGCGGCCCTGCTCCCGATCGTGCGCGAGCGGCTGCCCGCGTGCCGGGCGATGCTCATCAGCGGCAGCGTCGACGAGGCCGAGGTAGCCAGGGTCGGCTTCGACGCTTTCCTGTTCAAATCCACGCCTTTCCCCGAGGTCTTCGCGGCCGTCCTCACGATGGTCGGTCGCGCGAACGCCGCCGGGGGCGAGGCCGCGGCCACCCCTCACGCTGAATCGAGCGGGAGGTGAGCGCATGAGCCCCGAGGAACCCGTTCAAGGGCAGCTTCTACGGCGAGGCCCTGCAGATGAGCCGCCTGACGCGGGAGATGTTCTGTCTGATGGAGGGGCGGCACGTGCACCCGTCCACCCTCTATCCAGGCGGCGTGGGGACGGTGGCGACTGTCCAGCTCTTCACCGATTACCTCGTCCGGCTGATGAAATACGTCGAGTTCATGAAGCGCGTCGTCCCGCTCCACGACGATCTGTTCGACTTCTTCTACGAGGCCTTGCCCGGCTACGAAGAGGTCGGACGGCGCCGCGTGCTCCTCGGCTGCTGGGGCTCGTTCCAGAACCCGGACGTCTGCGATTTCCGCTACGAGACGATGGGCGAGTGGGGCAAATCGATGTACGTCACGCCCGGGATCGTGGTGGACGGCGAGCTCATCACCACCGATCTCGTCGACATCAACCTCGGTATCCGCATCCTGCTCGGCAGCTCGTTCTACGAGGACTGGGAGGGCGCGGATCTCTTCGTCACCAAGGACCCTCTCGGCAACCCCATCGACGCTCGGCACCCGTGGAACCAGATCACGCGGCCGAAGCCGCAGAAGCGTGATCTCGCGGGCAAGTACACCTGGGTGATGTCGCCGCGCTGGCTCGACAGGCGCACGGGCTCGCACCTGGCGCTCGACACCGGCGGCGGCCCGCTGGCCCGGCTCTGGGTGACGGCGCTCGCGGGCAAGGTGGACATCGGCTACGTGAAATCCACGGGGAAGAGCGTGAAGATCCGCCTCCCGCGGACCGCGTCGCTCCCCGAGACGGAGATGAAGTGGACGATCCCGAAATGAGGCAACACGCTGGAGCGGGATCGGGCGCGCACCTATTTCCAGGCCTACGCGGCGGGCGCGGCGCTGTATTTCGTCGAGCAGGCCCTGAAGGAAGTCCACGCCGGGAGGACGAAGACCTGGACCGAGTTCAAGGTGCCTGACGAGGCCATCGGCTGCGGATTTCACGAGGCCGTGCGCGGCGTGCTCTCGCATCACATGGTGATCCGCGACGGGAAGATTGCCAATTACCACCCGTACCCGCCGACCCCGTGGAACGCGAGCCCGCGGGACTCGTTCGGGACGCCGGGCCCGTACGAGGACGCGGTCGAGCGCTCGCCGATCTTCGAGGAGAACGGGCCCGACAATTTCAAGGGCATCGACATCATGCGCACGGTGCGGAGCTTCGATCCGTGCCTGCCGTGCGGCGTCCACATGTACCTCGGCGACGGCAAAGAGATCGAGGTCCGCCACTCGCCCACGTTCGGCGCGCTGGTGCAGCCGACCGGGGTCGAGGAGCCGTGAGCGACGAGGCGACGCGCGACGTCGAGCGGCGGATGGAGCGGATCGAGGCGCTGATCCAGGACGTCGAGGCGTCGAGCGATCCCGCGGGTCGCGACGCTGCTCGAGCTGCACGCCTCGGGGCTCGCGAAGATCGTCGCGCTCCTCGGCGGCGCGGGCGAGCCGGGCCGCGCGCTCGCCGAGGCGTGCACGAACGACGCGGTCGTCCGCGGGACGCTGGCCCTGCACGAGATCGAGGCGACCCGGCGCCGCGCTGCCGAGCTCGGCGACGAGGCGCCGCTCGTGCAGATCCGCCTGCCTCGCCGCGAGTCGGCGCCCGCGGCCGAGCGCTGCGAGCTCTGCAGCGCCGGCGTCGCCGCGGAGCAGCCGCACCTCGTCGAGCCGAGGACGCGCGCGCTGGTGTGCGTCTGCGATCCGTGCGCGATGCTCTTCGCCGAGGCTCGCCCAGATGCGCGCTACGTGCGAGTTCCGCGGCGGGCGCGGTCGCTCGACGGGTTCAAGATGACCGAGGCCCAGTGGGATGCGCTCGGCGTCCCGGTCCACCTCGCGTTCTTCGTGCGGAGCTCGCCGGCGGACGGCGTGATCGCGCTCTACCCGAGCCCGGCCGGCGCGATGGAGTCGCTCGTCCCGCCCGGCGCATGGAACGAGATCGCCCTGGAAAACAAGGCGATCCGTGCCATGGCGCCCGACGTCGAGGCGCTGCTCGTCCACCGCGTCGGCGACGCGCGCGAGCACCTGCTGGCGCCGATCGCTCGCTGCTTCGAGCTCACCGGGATGATCCGCAAGCATCGCACCTCGATCCTCGGGTCGGCCCGTGACGGCGCCGACGCCGAGATCCATGGCTTCATGGCGCGTCTGAAGGCGGAGGCCCGCGTCGCGGGGTGAGTGGTGTCCATGCCCGATCTGACGTTCGAGGTGACCGGGGCCGCGCCGGTGCTGCACGCCGCGCAGCCGATCCTGGAGCTCGAGGTGGCGATCCGCAACGCGCGCCGCGGCGAGGTGATCCACGCGCTGACGCTGCACGCGCAGGTGCGGATCGAGGCGCAGCGGCGGCGCTATTCGCCGGCCGAGCAGGCGGCGCTGGGCGATCTCTTCGGCGCGCCGAGCCGCTGGGACGTCACGCTCAAGCCGCTCCTGTGGACGCAGACCAGCGCCGCGGTCGCCCGCTTCACGAGCGAGACGCTCGCGCGCTTGCCGCTCGCGGTCACCCTGGATTTCGCGGTCGGATCCGCGCGTTACGTCCACGCGATCGAGGCCGGCGAGGTGCCGCTGCTCGTGCTCTTCAGCGGGACGATCTTCCACGGCGAGGAGGGCGCGGCGATGCAGGTCGCCCAGGTGCCGTGGACCGCGGAGGCGCGCTTCGGCCTCCCGATCGCGGTCTGGCGCGCGACGAGCGATCACTACTACCCGGGCTGCGCCCCGCTGCTGCTGCGCCGCGACGTCTTCGAGCGGCTCCACCGCTACCGATCGCGCGGCGGCTTCACCTCGTGGGAGCAGGCCCTGGAGAGCCTGCTGCCGCGCGAGATCGCCGAGGCTCCATGATCCTCGGGCGGATCCAGGCGATCGCCGACGCGATCCTCTACGAGGGGTACGCGCTCTATCCGTACCGGACCTCGTCGCTGAAGAACCAGCGGCGGCTCAGCTTCGGCACGCTCTGCCCTCGCGCGTACAGCGAGGCCGAGGGCGGCCTCGAGCCCTGGCAGCTCGAGTGCGCGTGCCTGATCGAGGCCGACCGCGACGCGTCGATCGAGGCCAAGGTTTCACCGTCGAGCACCTCGCGGGCGGTGTGCATCGGGTGACGGTGCGCGCGAAGAGCCTCACGCCGCAGCCCGCGGGCGCCGGCGCGGAGGGCGCGCGGCGACGATCGCTGCTGTCGGCGCACGCGGTGCTCGGCGCGCGCGCGGGCGCGTTCGTCTCGATGTTCGATCCGCCGGCGGCCCTCGCGGCGCTGGCGGAGACGTGCCGCAACACCCGCGTGTGGCCGTTGCTCGTGGGCGATCCGGGCTCGCGCGATCGCGTGCTCTGCTCGCCGATCATTCTCTATGACCACCCGGCGATCGCGCCGGAGAGCCCCGGGGATCTCTTCGACGGGACCGAGATGGACGAGATGCTCACGCTGCGGATCCTGACGTCTGGCGCTCGCCGGCATGACGGCGACCGTCGCCTCGATCGAGGAGGATTTCGAGGGGCGGGTGTTCGTGACGGTCACCCTCGACGACGATCCCGGCGCCGATCTCGGCGCTCAGGGGCTGCCCGGCCATCGCTTTTTCTTCCGGCCCGACGAGGTCGAGCCGCTCGTCGGAAGGAGCGCCTCGTGACGGCGATGACGCGCGTCCTCGTCGCCGGCGTGGGGAACATCTTCCTCGGCGACGACGCGTTCGGCGTCGAGGTCGCGCGGCGCCTCTCCGGCCGCGCCTGGCCGGACGGCGTACGCGTCGTCGACTTCGGCACGCGCGGGCTCGATCTCTCGTTCGCGCTCGAGTCCTGCGACGCCGCGATCCTCGTCGACGCGACCGCGCGCGGCGGCCCTCCGGGCACGCTCTACGTGATCGAGCCGCTAGTCGACGCGCCGCCGTTCGACGACGGATCCGCCCATGGAATGACGCTCGATCGCGTCCTCGCGCGGCTCCCCGCGAGCCAGCCGCCGCGACGGATCCGCCTCGTCGGCTGCGAGCCCTCGCCCGTCGACGCCGAAGACGACGAGGCGATGGAGCTGAGCGCGGCCGTGAGCGGATCGATCGACGAAGCCGTGCGGATCGTCGAGGGCCTCGTGGGAGAGCTCCTCGCGGAGCCGCGCGCCGATGCATGAGCTGGCGATCACGCAGGACATCGTCGAGACCGTCGGCGCCCGCGCCGACGGCGCCCGGGTGCTCCGGGTCGTGGTGGTGATCGGCAAGCTCTCGGCGGTGCTCCCCGACGCGGTGCGCTTCTGCTTCGAGCTCTGCTGCGAGGACACTCCGCTCGCCGGCGCCGCGCTGGAGATCGTGGAGCCGCCCGGCGTGGTGCGGTGTCGTGGTTGTGGCGCCGAGTTCGAGATCGATCGCCCGTTCGCGCGCTGCGTTTGTGGCTCGACCGAGCTCGACTGGATCTCCGGAGAACAGCTCTCGATCCGCGCGATCGAGATCGTCGAAGAGGGGGCCGCGTGATCCCGATGGAGAGCTTCGAAGGGCTGGAGAACGCGAGCCTGCTCCTCGCGCAGATGGCGCAGGCGCTCCTCTCCGACGATCCGGCGCTGCAGCAGATCGTCGTCCCGGCGCACGCGCTCGAGCAGACGCGATCGCAGATCGGCGAGGCGGACGAGGCGGTGATCGTGCTCGACGCGGCCGGCGTCATCGTCGGCTTCGACGAGGCCGCGACGCGCATCTTCGGCGTCGCCGATCGCGAGGTGATCGGCAAGGACGTCTCGGCGGTCCTCGTCGCCGGCGACGACGGCGCCGCGCCCGTGAAGATCCGCGCGGGGCGAGGCGGATCACCGGTGCTCGAGATCCACCCCGACGTGATGGGGCGCCGCCGCCAGGGCGCGACGGTCCCGCTCGATCTCCGCGTCGGCACCGTCGTCATCGACGGGCACCCGCGCTTCTTGCTCCAGGTGCGCGGTCTCTTCGAACGCCGGAGGCGCGAGGCGCCGGTGCGCCGCGCCGAGGCCCGCTACCGCGCGCTCGTCGAGCAGCTCCCCGCCGTGACGTTCATGGCCGCGCTCGACGACGGCGACAACGAGATGTACGTGAGCCCGCAGATCGAGACGCTCCTCGGCTTCTCGCAGCGCGAGTGGCTCGACGATCCGGTCCTCTGGTTCAAGCGCCTCCACCCCGACGATCAGGATCTCTGGAACCGCGAGTTCGCGCGCGGGATCGCCTCCGGCGGGCCGTTCCGCGCCGAGTGCCGCGTGGTCGCGCGCGACGGCCACGTGGTCTGGATCCTCGGCGAAGCGCGCCTCGTACGCGACGATCGCGGGCGGCCCTTGTTCCTCCAGGGCATCGCCTTCGACATCACCGAGCTCAACCGCGCCGAGCGGCAGATCCGCGACGCCCAGGAGACGAAGATCAGGAACGAGCGCCTCGCCGCCGTGGGGCGCCTCGCGGCGAGCATCGGGCACGACATCCGCAACCCGCTCGCGGCGATCGGCAACGCGCACTACTACGTGAACAAGCGCCTCGCCGGCACGCCGCTCGGCGCCGATCCCCGCATCATCCAGTTCCTCGGCGTCATGGACAAAGAGATCAAGGCCTGCACGCGCATCGTCGGCGATCTCCTCGATTACGCGCGCGAGCGCCCGCCCGCGCTGGTCGCGTGCCCGCTCGGCCCGCTCGTCGCCGACGCCATCTCGATCGTGCCAGCGCCCGCGCACGTGACGCTCGTGAACGAGGTGCCGGACACGCTGCCGATCCCCGATCTCGACAAGGATCAGTTCCGTCAGATCCTGGTCAACCTGATCCAGAACACAGCCGAGGCCATCCCGGCTGCGCGCGCCGGGCGCGTGGTCGTCTCGGGGATCGCCACGAAGACCGAGATCGTGCTCGCCGTCGCTGACAACGGGGCGGGCATCCCCGAGGACGATCTCGACAAGATCTTCGAGCCGCTCTTCACCAGCAAGATCAAGGGCACGGGGCTCGGGCTCTCGATCGTCTCCAACAACATCACGCGCCACGGCGGGACGCTCTCCGTCGAGACGCGCAAGAACGTGGGGACGACGTTCACGATCCGCGTGCCGCGCCGCAAGCCCACGTCCGTGCCTGCCCCGGCGGGCCCGCCGTGACGGCCATTTCCAGAGCTCGAATGGAGGACAGCGTATGTGCCTGGCTATTCCGGGGCGCCTCGAAGCGCGCTACGAAGCGCACGGATCTCTCATGGGCAAGGTCGACTTCAACGGCATTCGCCGCGACGTCCACCTCTCGTGCGTGCCCCACGCCAGGGTGGGCGATTTCGTCATCGTCCACGTCGGCTTCGCGATCAGCGTCGTCGACGCCGCGGAGGCGGCGCGCACGCTGAAGCTACTCGACGCGCTCGGCGAGCTCGACGGCGACGGGGTGCCCGAGGAAGACGAGAGTCGGGGCGGAGAGTCGTCGGCCGTACCTTGACGCCCGGGGCCTGCGGGGGTGTCCTGAAGCGGTCCGAACCCGTTTCCACCGCGAGGCGCATGTCATGAAAAAGATCCTGGTCGTCGAGGATGATCCGGTCAACGCCAGCATGCTTCGCGACTATCTCGAGGCCTACGGCTACACGATCACCGTCGCCACGACGGGCCCGACCGGGGTGGCGACGTTCAACGCCGAGCTCCCCGATCTGGCCATCGTCGACGTGCTGCTCCCGCGCACCAACGGCTTCGAGGTCTGCTTCGAGATCAAGCGCACCCCCCACGGCAAGAGGACGCCGGTGTTCCTGATGAGCGCCATTTACAAGGATCTCGAGCACGCCGAGGGCTACGCGAAGAACGATCTCAAGGCCCAGGCGTACTTCGTGAAGCCCTTCGATCTCGAGCGGCTGTTGAGCCACGTTCAACTGTTCATCGGCGACGCCTGAGGGCCCGGGGCGAGATGCGGTATCCGGCCTTCCTCGCCGAGGTGGCGCTCCCGCAGAACCGGAAGAACCTCCGCTTCAGCATCACCAGCGGGTACGGCACGGCGCTGGTCTTTGCCCTGCTCGGCCTCGGGGCGCGCTCGTTCGGGCTCTTCCCGTTTCTCTGGCCCCTTTACGCGCTGGTGGGCTTCAAGGTCGTCACCAACACGCTCTCGTACCTCAGCCTGCGTAACGAGGTGCTGGTGCTGGAGATGGCGAGCCTCAACGTCGCGGCCGATCTGCTGGCGATGACCGGCGCCGTCTATTTCACCGGAGGGCCGGAGAGCCCGCTCTTCGCCATCTACGGTATCGAGATCAGCATCGTCGCGCTCCTGACCAACCGGGGCACCACGCTCCTCGTGGGGACCTCGGCGATCGCGCTCTACGGCACGATGGTGGGCCTGATCCACGCGGGCATCTTCCCGGCGATCCCCACGCCGGCGACGCGAGTGGGAGGGCTCACCGGCGGCTACGTGATCATGGAGTTCTTGCTGGTGGTCGTGGTGCTGGGCGTGCCCACGTTCTACACCGCGGCGATCATCCAGGTGCTGCGCGAGAAGGAGCGCGCGCTCGAGGAGCGGAATCGAGAGCTGGTAGAGGCGAGCAAGCACAAGAGCCAGTTCATGGCCAACGTGACCCACGAGCTCCGGACTCCCATCCACGGGATCTGCGGGCTCAGCGATCTGGTCTCGGCGGGGATCTACGGGCCGGTGACCGAGAAGCAGAGGGACGCCCAGCAGAAGATCAAGCGAAGCGCGCAGTCGCTGCTGGGACTGATTGACGATCTCCTGGAGCTCGCGCGGGCGGACGTCGGAAAGACCACTTTCACGGTCTCGCGCATCGACCTCGGCGAGCTGCTGCCGTCGGTGGTGGCCAGCGTGAAATGGATGCAGGGGACGAAGGGGCAGCAGCGGATCGATCTGGACCTGGAAGAGGGTTTGCCCCCGATTTTCACGGATCGAGGCAAGCTCACGCAGATCCTGATCAACTTGCTCGCCAACGCGGTGAAGTTCACGCCCGATGGTGGGGTGATCGCCTTGCGGGCGCGGGCCAGCGGAGCCGCGATGGTGGCGTTGAGAGTCGAGGACAGCGGGGTGGGGATCCCGGCGGCGCAGCTCGGGAAGATCTTCGAGGCCTTTCACCAGGTCGACGCGACCGCCGAGAGGGAATACGGCGGCGCGGGACTGGGCCTCTCCCTGGTGCGGCAGCTCGTGGACGTGATGGGCGGCGACGTCAGCGTCGAGAGCGTGGAGGGGAAAGGATCGACATTCACCGTGACGCTGCCGCGCAGTCAGAGGGAGGCTGCGGCCGCGGAGTGAGCAGGGCCGTGCGTCGAACGAGGCTCGCGGGGCGGTGGCCAGGACCCATTTGCATGATATCGTCTCCTCCGTCCAGCAGCGACCTCGGAGTAGATCATGACCTCGCACAGATCCGTGTTCGGCAGTCGCGCCCATGGCCTCCGGCTCGAGCGCATGAAGTCTTCGTCGCGCTTCGACGGCGAGGTCTTTCGCAACACGCAGGCCGTCAAACAAGGGCTCAAATCCGGCACCGTGCTCCCGACGCTGAGCGAATTCGTTCGCGGTGGGCAGCAGCGCAAGCCGCCGTCGCCGCTCCCCGTTCTGAATCCGCTGGAGCGCTGGGCGCAGCCCATCGAAACGGGCCTCCGCGTCACCTGGCTTGGCCACTCGACGGTGCTCGTCGAGATTGACGGCGCCCGCATCCTCACCGATCCGGTCTGGGGCGATCGCGCCTCGCCCGTGTCGTTTGCCGGGCCGAAGCGCTTCCACCCGGCGCCGGTGCCCATCGCGTCGCTGCCGCCGCTCGACGCGGTGATCATCTCCCACGATCACTACGATCACCTCGATCACCCGACAATCCTCGCGATGGCGGCGCTCGACGTGCCCTTCATCACCTCGCTCGGCGTCGGCGCGCACCTCGAAGCCTGGGGCATCCCCGCGCATCGCATCATCGAGCTCGACTGGTGGGAGCAAACCACGCTCCCGCGCGGCGGAGTGACGATCACCGCGGCGCCGTCGCAGCATTTTTCGGGGCGCAGCCTCGGCGATCGCAACCGCACGGCGTGGTCGTCATTCCAGGTCCGCGGGCCAGAGCATGCCTTCTTCTTCAGCGGGGATACCGGGCTCACGCCGGAGTACACCGAGATCCGCGAGCGACTCGGCCCCTCCGATCTGGTCATGCTCGAGGTCGGAGCGTTTCACCCGGCCTGGGGCGATATCCACCTCGGCCCCGAGAACGCGCTGGCGGCGCACCAGCTCCTCGGCGGCGGGGCCTTCTTGCCCGTTCACTGGGGCACGTTCAACCTCGCCCTCCACGCCTGGGACGAGCCCCCGGAGACGCTGCTGCGGCTCGCGCGCGACGTGCAGCTCGTGATGCCGAGGCTCGGTGAGCCGGTCGAGCCCGCGCGCGTCGAGCGCGTCGAGGCCTGGTGGCGCCTCGGCGAGTGCGCCGAAGCTCCGGCGCCGGCCGAGCAGGAGGCGACGGACGCGCCCGACGAGGCCGGAGAAATCGACGCCACCGTGCAGTGGCCGATCGATTGACCGGGCTCGCGCCTGCCCTCGACGTGCTAGGAACCGCCGATTGTCCTCTCCGCCTGCTCCCCCGGATCCACGTCGCGCTCGAAACACGCGGATAGCTGCGGTCCTGGGGGTGATTATCCTCCTCGGGATCGCCTGGCGACTCGGCGTCTTCCAGCAGCTCGGAAGCCCCGCGCAGGTCAAGGAGACGCTCGTCCGGCTCGGCCCGCGGGGCTATGTCGCGTTCATCGTGGCGTATACCGTCTTCCAGCCGTTCGGCTTCCCGGGGACGGTCTTCATCTGGGCCGCTCCGCTGATCTGGCCCTGGCCCGTCGCTTATGCCCTCTCGATGACGGGGACCATGACGGCGAGCATGGTGGGCTTCGCGTTCTCGCGCTTCATCGCCCGGGAGTGGGTCGCGCCGCGGATCCCGGCGCGGTTCCGCAGCTACGATGAGGCCCTCGCCAGAAGGGCGTTTGCCACGGTGGTCTTGCTGCGGTTCATCTTCTGGATGCCTCCGCCGCTCCACGCCTTCTTCGGCCTCTCCAGGGTGCGCTTCTGGACGCATTTCTGGGGCTCCCTCGTCGGGTACGCGCTCCCGCTCTTCCTCGTCAGCTTCTTCGGGCAAAAGCTCCTCGACTGGAGCAAGAGCGCTCCTTCGTCGGTGTGGATCGGGGTAGGCGTGAGCGCGGCGGTGATCGCCGTCAGCGTCTGGCTCGTCCGCCGGCTCCGCGCGCGCGCGGCGATGTCGGCTTCGTCCCCCACGGCACCGCATCTGGAGTAGAGCACGCCGATGATCCCCTGGAAGACGCTCGATCGCTCCCCGATCCCCGGCGGCGGCGAGCTCACGCTCGTGCAGCGCGGCGAAGAGATGGCCATCCGTGTCAACGGCGCCGAGCTCATGGCCAGCCGCGCCCACGCCTCGGAAGAGCGCATGTCGATCCTCGCGGCCGAGCGCCTCGCTCACGTCGCAGCCCCGCGGGTGCTCATCGGCGGCCTCGGCCTCGGGTACACCCTCCGCGCCGCGCTCGACGCCTTTCCGCAGCAGGCGACGATCGTCGTGGCCGAGCTTGTCCCGGCCGTCGTGACGTGGATGCGCGGGCCGCTCGCGCACCTCTCTGGCCACCCGCTCGACGATCCGCGCGCTGTCGTCGAGATCGCCGACGCCGCGGCCATCCTGCGGGCGTCGCCGCGCACGTTCGACGCCGTGCTGCTCGACATCGACAACAGCCCGACGACGCTGATCCGCGAGAGCAACGCCAGCCTCTACTCGACGGCGGGGATGGTGAGCGCGCGCTCGGCGCTGGCGCCCGGCGGCGTGCTCGTGGTGTGGTCCGCCGGGCCCGACGATCGCTTTGCCCAGCGGATGCAGCGCGCCGGGTTCCGCGTCGAGGTCATCCGCGCGCGCGCGCACGGCGAGCGTCGCGGGCACGCGTACACGCTCTTCGTGGGCGAGATCGAGCGCTCGTTACCGCGTGGAACGGCCGTGCCGAGCCCGACCCGTCCGCGCCCGTCCCCGCGAAAGTGATGCGCGCGGCGACAATGCCGCTTGATCCTCCGCGCGACGAAAGTACCGTAGCGGCATCATGCCCATTTCGGACCAGCTCCGCGCCCGCTTTCAAGATCTCGTGACGTCGAACAAAGTCGTGCTCTTCATGAAGGGCACGCGCGGCGCCCCCGCCTGCGGCTTCTCGGCTGCCTGCGTGCAGATCCTCGACGAGATGCTGCCCGCGTACGAGACGGTGAACGTGCTCAGCGATCCCGAAGTGCGCGACGGGATCAAGGAGTTCACGAGCTGGCCGACCATCCCGCAGCTCTACATTTCGGGGCAATTCGTGGGCGGAAGCGACATCCTGCGCGAGATGCACGCCTCGGGCGAGCTCGCCAAGCTGCTCGGCGTGACGGGGGAGATCACCCCGCCGAAGGTCACCATCACCCCGGGCGCCGCCAAGGCCGTACGCGACGCCGCCGAGGATCCCGACAAAGATCTTCTCCACGTCGAGATCAGCGCGGGCTTCGAGTACGGCCTGTACTTCGGCCCTGCCGAGAAGAGCGAGATCGAGGTCGACGCCAGCGGCGTGCGCCTGCTCCTGAACCGCGGCTCGGCCCAGCGCGCCGAAGGCCTGGTGATCGACTTCGTCGAGGGCCCCGACGGCGGCGGCTTCAAGATGGTCTCTCCGCTCGAGCCCGCCCGCGTCAAGCCGCTCACCGTGAAGGAGCTCAAGGCCTGGCGCGATCAGAAGAAGGCCTTCGAGCTCATCGACGTTCGCACCCCGGGAGAGCGCGAGACCGCCTCGATTTCAGGCTCGATCCTGCTCGACGACGCCGGCGAAAGAGCCCTGGAGTCACTCGACAAAGCGACTCCCATCGTCTTTCAGTGCCACCACGGCATCCGCAGCCGCTCGGCCGCCGAGCACTACCTGAAGAAGGGATTCAAGAACCTCTACAACCTCACCGGCGGGATCGACGCCTGGTCGCAGCAGATCGATCCCGCCGTCCCCCGCTACTGACACCCTCTCACGGCCCGGGGCAGCCGACGCCGGCGTTGCCGCGCCCGGGAGGCTCGCGTACGGGGAGCGCCATGGATCTCGCGCTCACCGACAAAGTCGCTTTCATCACCGGGGCTTCGGGAGGTATCGGCGTCACGCTGATGGAGGCGTTCGCGGGCGAGGGGGCGCGGCTCGTCGCCCACTCGCGCCGCGGCGTGCCGGAGAGCGCGACGGTGCTGTCGACGCTCGGAGACGTGCGCGATCCGGCGAGCCTCGACGCCGCGCTGCGGCGGGCCGAAGAGCGCTTTGGCCGCGTCGATATCTGCGTCGTCAACGCGGGGATCTGGCCCGCCGAGTCGCGGACGCTCGACGAGGTACCCGAGGCGCGTATTCGCGAGGTGATGGAGGTCAATCTCCTCGGGGCGATCTGGACGGCGCGAGCGTTCCTGGCCTCGATCCGCCGCACCGGCCCGCGCGCCGACGGACACGGAGCGTCGATGGTCTTCATCGGCTCCACCGCCGGCCATTTCGGCGAGGCGGGGCACGCCGAGTACGCCGCGACCAAGGCGGCCTTGCTCGGACTCACGCTCTCGCTCAAGAACGAGATTGTCGCGCTCGATCCCCGGGCGCGCGTCAACCTCGTCGAGCCCGGATGGACGGTGACACCGATGGTCGCGGCGACGCTGGCCGCCGATGGAAGCGCCGATCGCGTCACCCGCACCATGCCGCTCCGACAGCTCGCCACGCCGGACGACGTCGCTCGCGCGGTGCTCTTTCTCTCGTCGCCGTCGGCCGCACGGCACCTCTCGGGCGAGACGATCACCGTGGCCGGCGGGATGGAAGGTCGCGTGCTGCGGGGCTGAGATTGAAGAGCGCGAGCTTGCGCTTTAGGGTGTTGCGATCGATCCCGAGGGCGCGCGCCGTGCGGCTGAGGTTGCCCTCGTGGACGCGGAGAGCCGCGGTGATCGCCGCGATCTCGGCGGCGCGGACGGCCGCTTCGAGCGTCGTCAAAGCACCCTCCGCGAGGGGCTCTGTCCGTCCGGCCTCCAGGGGAATCGAGGGAGAGAGCGGGGGCACCGGGCCTCGGACGATCTCCTCGGCGAGGTCGTCGACATCGATGGTCCCCTCGCAGAAGACTGCCCACCTCTGTACCTCGGCGCGGAGCTCGCGCACGTTGCCGGGCCAGGCGTGGGCGGCGAGGGCCTGACGCGCCCGCCTCGTCACCTCGATCCGACGCGCGCCCTTCTTCGGGCGGGATTCGTCGAGGAACGCGGCGATCAACGCGTCGAGATCGGACGGCCTCGCGCGGAGCGGCGGGACCTGGATCGTGGCGCCGCGGAGGCGATAATAGAGGTCCTCGCGGAAGGTGCCTTCGGCCACCATCGCGGCGAGATCGCGGTGCGTCGCGGCCAGGATCCGCACGTCGACGTCGACGCGGGCCTCGCCGCCGACGCGCCGCAAAGCACCCTCCTGGAGCACGCGCAGGAGGGCGGTTTGCACCCGGGGCGCGAGCTCGCCCACCTCGTCGAGGAGCAGCGTCCCGCCGTGGGCCTGCTCGAAGAGGCCGCGGCGACGCGCGGAGGCGCCGGTGAACGCGCCGGCCTCGTGGCCGAAGAGCTCGCTCGCGAGAACGCCCTCGGCGAAGATGCCGCAGCTCTCGGCGATGAAGGGCCCGCGCGCGCGCGAGCTGGCCTCGTGGATGGCGCGGGCGACGAGCTCCTTCCCGGTGCCTGTTTCGCCGAGGATCAGCACCGGAACGTCGGACGCGGCGACGCGGGCGAGGCGCGTCGTCAGCAGGCGCATCGGCTCGCTCTCGCCGACGAGCGTGGGCGCGCGGGCGCGGACCTCGGCCCGGAGGCGGACGATCTCGGCGCGCAGCGAGCGGATCTCGGGGAACCCCTCGATGTCGAGGCGCACCTCGCGGATGGCGCGCGGGTGCGGGTGCGGCACGAAGGCGGCGGGGATCACCTGGAGCAGGCGCGCCGGGAGAAGGCCGGCCTGCGCGAGGATGACGAACAGCGTCTGCGCCTGCGGCGTCCCCGCGGAGAGCAGCACGTCGAGCGCCCACGCGCCCCCGGGGAAGAGGCGCTTCATCTCCTTCACGACCGGCGCGAGCGCGCGGAAGAGCGCGGCGTGGTCCGAGGGATCGTCGACGTCGACGAGGCGGAGCTCGGCCCGCGTGGTGCGCGTCGCGATCTCGGCCACGAGGCGCTGCGCCGGCCCTTCGCCCGTGGGGATCGCGAGGACGACCACCGCGTCGTAGCGGCTCTCTTCCTGCTCGAGGAGGCGCAGCACCGGGCCGCGATCGCTCGGCGGCCGCTTGCCGTGGTGCGATGGCGAGGGGCCGACTGTGCCGGCGTCGGACCAGGTGAGCAGTACGCGATTCACCGGTGCATGGTACACCACCGCCGGTACATGACGCACCATGATGAGCGGTGCGTCGCGCACCACCCTGTCGCAAAGGCCTGCATTTCGAGGGTCGAGCGCGTGGCATGGTTCGCGCAAAGACACCACGCCAGAGGACGGTCTCATGAAGGCTCTGGTCGACAGTACGGCGCTCCCCGGGCATGCGCGGGTGGTGGCGCGCGACGATGTGTGGATGGAAGGCGACGCCGTGAGGCAGTTCGCGCGCGTCGCCGGCGAGCCGGGGTGCGTGCGCGCCGTGGCGATGCCGGATCTGCACGCCGGGCGCGGGATCCCGATCGGGGCGGTGTTCGCGTTCGACGGCCGGGTGATCCCCGCGCTGATCGGCGGCGACGCGGGGTGCGGCGTCCGCGTCGTGGCGACGGCGGCGGGGCGGATCGCGCCGGACAAGCTGGAGCGGCGCGCGCGCGAGGCGATGGACGACGAGCTCCTGAGCGGCTGCGATCCCGGCGCGGTGTTCGAGGCCGCGTGGACGCGGGGGCCGCGCGGGCTCGCGGATCTCGCCGGGGTTCCGGCCGATCTCGCGCGGCTCGCCGAGGGCGAGGTCGACGCGGGGAGCGGAGCGAGCGGGGATCCGGCGCCGTACCGCGCCGGCTTCGAGAGCGCGCTCGGATCGGTCGGCGGAGGCAATCACTTCGTGGAGATCGCCCGCGTGAGCGAGGTGCGCGACGCGGCGGCGGCGGCCGAGCTCGGGCTCGCGCGCGACGCGCTGGTGGTCGTCGCGCACTCGGGATCGCGCGGCCTCGGCAGCGCGCTCGCGCGGCGCTGGGGCGAGGGCGCGCTCGTGGGCGAGGCCGTGAGTGGCTATCTCGCCGATCTCGCCGGGGCGTGCCGCTTCGCGCGGACCAACCGCTTTCTGCTGGGTTATCGGCTGCTGCGGGCGCTCGGCGTGGCGCGGGCCTCGAAGCTCGCGGGCGGGTTCGACGTGACCCACAACGACGTGGTGCGCGAAGAGGTGAACGGAGTCGATGCGTGGGTGCATCGCAAGGGCGCGGCGCCCGCGCGCGGCCAGGACGCGACCATCGTGCTCGGGAGCCGCGGCGCGCCGTCGTGGGTGATGCGCGCGTCCGACTGCGCAGATGGGCTGCGATCGGTGGCTCACGGCGCGGGGCGGCGCATGGGCCGGACCGAGGCCCGCGAGAAGGTCAAGGCGCGCTACCGGCGCGCGGATCTCACGCGCACCGACCTCGGCGGGCGGGTGATCTGCGACGACGCGCAGCTGCTCCTCGAAGAGCACCCCGACGCGTACAAGCCGATCGAGCCCGTGGTCGAGAGCCTGATCGAAGCGGGCATGGCGACGGCGATCGCGGCGCTGACGCCGGTGCTCACGGTGAAGCGATGACGCCCGGGACCGCGAGCCATGCGCCGCGCTACTGCGTGCAGGTGAGCGCGGGGAGGGGACCCGCGCCGGCGCGGCAGTTCGTCGCGGCGCTCGCGGCGCGGCTCGAGGCGCTGTGCGAAGCGGGCGGGCTCGTGGTCGTCGACGTGACGATCCACGGAGACGAGGCCGAGCCGGGATCGGTGGAGATCCGCGTGGTCGGCGACGCGCCGAGCGTGCTCGCGGGCGAGCCCGGCACGCACGCGCTCGTGGCGCGCAGCCCGTCGCGCGGCAAGGCGGCGCGCAAGCGGTGGTTCGCCGGCGTGTGGCTGCTCGAGGCGGCGGAAGAGCGGGCGAAAGAGGGCGCTCCGATCGACGCGAAAGACCTCGAAATCACGGCGATGCGGGCCTCGGGGCCCGGTGGGCAGAACGTGAACAAGACCTCGACCGCGGTGCGCGTTCGCCACCGGCCGAGCGGGATCACCGTGCGCATGGCCGACGAGCGATCGCAGCAGCAGAACCTCCGCCGCGCTGTGCAGCGCGTCGCCGAGAAGCTCGCCGAGGCGAGCGAGCGCGCCCGGGCCGAGGACGACGCCGAGCGCCGCAGCGTCCACGATCGCGTCGAGCGCGGCGCGCCGGTCCGCACCTACCGGCTCGGGCGACGCGGCGCGCTGGAGATCGCCGGCGCGACCGCGTGAGTCCGTCAATTTACGCAGCGTCCATTCTTCGACATCCGCGTAAGCACCTTCGCCGCGCGGCTCTGTGGTTTCGCGTCCGCCTCCATGAAATCCCCGCGTAGCATGCCCTCGCGCGCGTCCCCGATGCGCGCATGCCCCGTGCATCGGGGCTGCCGAGCTTTCTTTTTGCTTGGTCCGTGAGGGGCCGCGGTTCGCGGCCAGAGGCGACATGGAAGAGTTTGCGACCTTCGTTCTCGTGCTGGTGCTCGGCGGGGGAGGCCTCCTGGTGTTCCTGATCGTCGGCCTCGTCTCGGGGACTGGCGGAAAGGCGCGCGCCAAGGAGATGCAGCGCGAGCTCGAGGCGCTGCGCCAGGATCTGCTGAAGGTCCAGGGTCGCGTGGGCTATCTCGAAGGTGAGGTCGAGAAGGCCCGCGCCGCGGTGGGGCGGCTGTGGACCGCGGTGGAGTCGCCGCGCTTGATGGCGCCCGCGGAGAAGAGCGCCGCCGCGCCGATGCGCGTCGAGACGCCGATCGCGACGCCGATGCCGGTCGCGACACCGGTGCCGGTCGCTGCGCGCGTGATCGCTCCGGTCGTGGAGGCGCCGCTGCCCGCTCCGGTCGTGGAGATCGCGCCGATCGTCGCCGCGCCGGTCGCCGCTCCGGCGATCGCCGAGG
>JANYGI010000117.1 GCA_025362495.1 Byssovorax sp.
CGCCTTCGAGCGCTGCGAGCCCCTTTCGCCCGTCAGGCGCGACCGTCACGGTGAAGCCGTTCTGGTCGAGGTAGCTCTTCAGGAGCTCGAAGAGGCGGACGTCGTCGTCGATGAGGAGGATGCGAATGGCCATATCTGCCGGGATTGTAGAAGGCATCGGGGGCGATCACATCAAAAGCACGACGATCGGTGAGGTGCCAGCCGACCGATCACCCCCGATCGCACCGCTCGGCGCCCTTTCAACGGGCTCTGGCGCCCTTTCCGTGAACCCGCGGGCCGAGCTGATCGCGCACTTCTTCACGGCTGCCACACGGGCCCTTGATGCTGGCGACATGGAGGGCGCGCGCATCGCCCACGAGGCCGCGGGCAAGCTCCTCGCGGCGACCGCGTCGGCGGAGGCGCGGGGCGCCGGCGTCGTCGACCTGGAGCGCGAGCGGCGGCGGCGCGGCGGGTGAGGCTCGCGCTCCGGCGCAGGCTGGCGTAGAAAACGAAGCGGCCCGCGCGAGGTGAGATTCGCCGGGCCGCAGACGAGGAGTGAGCTCGTGGAGATGAAGATAGACGACGAAGGCGAGCCGAGCAACGGCTCCGACAATGGCTACCAAGGTGACGGCCGTCGCCAACGTGACGACCATCGCTCCTGGATGCAGTTCCTGCTCGGAAACGCGTCGGGCCGCGCTGATATTTACATGGAGCTCGCTTCGGGCGCCGAGAGCCTTGAGGATCTGGAGATTGCGATCACTTGCCTGATGCATGCGGCCGATCGCGCAAAGGCCCAGGAGCCTAACGCGATTCGAGGCTGGCGCGCGGGGACCGTGGGGGACATTGCAGCTCGAATGAGCCGCGTACTTCGTGCCGCCATCGCTGGTGACGATCGAGACCTCCAGAGGATGCGCGACGGCGCGCAAAGTCTCGGTGAGGCTTACGTCGCCGCGAACAGCGATGTTGAACGTGCGATTGCCGAGTTTGGCAAGGTGACGCCGCCGCAGATGTTCCGAGCAAAGCTTGGCGACGATCTTGATGATATTCCGGCTAGTGAGCTGTGGAGCGCGCAGGTACTTCGAGCCCGCCTGTCGCACACGGATTTCCATTTTAGGGACCTCAATCCTCGCTTCGCCTGGACGCGTCTTCGCGATGGAGTAGCCGCAGCCGCCCGTGGGCGAGTCAGCCACGGCTCGAAGTACATCGCGGCGGAGCTGACCGTGGAAGCAAGGGCGTTCGGCATCGACGTAGTACCGGAAGAGGCAAAAGCAAAGCTGAAGCTGATCCGGGACGTCACGAACTCGATCAGCGTCGCCGTGAGCAGGCGCAAAAGCGCTGGCACGAAATAATCGCAGCGTCGGCCCGTATTACTGTTCTTGTAAGTCTTACTGCCGCTGTAAGACTTACAAAAACAGTAATAGTCTTACTATCCAGATAAGACTTTAAAGCGCTTTCCCCAAGCGCTTTCGCGGCATAGAGTCGGTCTATGTCGCAACGCACGGCCCTCGACGATCGCAAAGGCACCTCCGGAACGGTCGAACCCTCGACTGACACGCAAGTCGCGGTGAAGGCAGCCATCGTCGCCAGGGGCGATGTCGCCGTCGCCGCGGATCTGATGGTCGGGCGGGCGACGGCCTTGCGGGTCGCCGCGGGCCTGCCCGTCCGCCGCGGGTCGCTCGCGCTCATTGAGCAACGGCTCCTCGCGATGGCAGCCCCGCGCGCCGCCACCGGCGAAGCCGCGTGAGCATCGAGGTCGCGGACCTCTGCCGCGTGTCGCTAGCATCGCAGTCGTGGTGCGTCAAGTACACTCCGCGTGATAAGGGCATGTCAACACGCCGCGGAAAGAGCCCCACCGGGCTCGACCAGGTGGTCGGGGGAGTGGCTCAGGCACTGGCTCGGGCAGTGGACCCCCAGTGGACCCCCACTGGACATGGACTGGCAAATCAGTGGGCTTTAGTGGACGGTCACTGGCTTTTGCCCAGCGCGCCGCAAGGTGCCCTCGTGGCGTGTACTGATAAGCAGATTGCCACACGGGTGGGGCGCGCTGATAAGCACAGAAGAACAGGGCAAGCCTGTTCACGCGCTGCTAGGTGGGGATGGTGCGTGGCGAAGATCGAGCGCCCTAACGCGTCGCGCGCCGACCACACGAACTCGGGAGAGAACTGACCATGGTCGCTCCGTCGATTGCCGCCTCGATCTCGATCCCACTCGATGCCTTCACGGTCACCGCTCCGCTGCCCGAAACCCTGTCGCAGAACAACGTGGAGGCTGTGACGGGCATCGGGGCGCGCGTGTTCCTCGAGGCCATCCGCGCCCCTGGGTTCCCGCTGCCGGTGATGAAGCTCGGCAAGCTGCGGCTCGTCGACCGCGCCACGTTCGTGGCGTGGCTGCGCTCCCAGACGGCTGCAGGAGCGGCGCCCGCGAACGACGGAGAACCGGAGGACGTCGTTGACCCGCTGGGTCACCTCGGCCTCGTGGCCAAGGGCGCGCAGCTGCGCGCGACGGCAGGGCGATGAGCGTCGTTGAGCCGGGCGACGGAGACGACGTCGACGACTGCCCCGACGACGGCAGAGACGGCGACTTCAGCCACCTCCTCGACGAGAGCGACGTCGATCCCGTCGAGCACTACGGCGGTGAAGGCGACGACGAGGCGGGAGAGCTGCAATGACGACCACCCGAGCGATGGCTGTCGAGGCGACGAAGGACCGCGAGGACATGTTCGAGCTCGCGCTTGATCTGCTCCAGCGCGGGGCGACGCCGCGTCTGGTGCTGGAGCTGTTCGAGCTCGATGTCCTGTTCGAGGATCTGCCGGCAGGCACGGGGTTCGACCGTTGCACCGCGAAGCTGAGGGAGTGCGAGCGAAGCATCGACGACGCCGAGCGCGGCGCGGAGACGCTCGCGAGAGCACCGTCCGCATGAGCGAGAGCACCGTCGACACGAAGAGCGACGCGGGGCAGCTTGCTCGCCCCACCATCGGTGATCGGTCGCGGACCGAAGTGATGCGCGCCGTGCGCGCCGCCGGAGGGAGGGCAGCGAGCAAGCGCGCGATCCTCCGCGGCAGCACCGGCAAGCGCGCGATCCTGCTCGCGGCGATCGACGCCCTCGTCGCCGACGGCGAGCTCGTCCTCGATGACGGGGCCCTCGTCGACCCCCAGGGCGTTTCCCTCGCCGCAGGGGAACACCCCCAGGGCGTTCTTGCCTGGTTCATCGCCAACGTGCGGCGCGTCGACAAGAAGACGCCGGCCGACTCCACCGTGGCGTTCGGCGCCGAGGCCATCGGCCGCGCCGTCGCCCTCAAGGAGCTCGGGCCCGACTACCAGGCCATCCGCGCGCACCTCAAGGCCGCGGGGATCAACGTCAGCGACTTCGACAAGGCCGTCCGCGAAGCGCGCAAAGCCAGCGAGAAAGAGGTCGAGCGTCGGCGCGCAGCGCGCGCGGAGATCGGCCTCCAACGCGAGGTCGAGGCGCTGCGCGCCGTCGCGCAGCTGCGGGACATCGCCCCCGAGCACCCCGAGACCGAGGCCGCGGAGTTCCTGCGGCTCGTCCTCGACCACCTCGAGGAGCACGACCAGGCGGGCCGCGACGCGGCCGTGCTCGCCGACGACTTTCTGACCGCGGCGATCGCCGTCGGGCCGGGCTCCGCGGAGTACCAGCGGGTACTCGTTCGCCTCGACGAGATGGGCGTGAAGATCAACCGGTTCAAGCACGCCGTGAAGGCGCGCCGCGCCGATCTGCGTGCAGCTCGCCAGGCCGAGGAGCTAGCCGCTCATCCCCACGCCGATCGCCCGACGATCATCATCACGGAGGAGGAGGACAAGGTCAACGCGCAGGCCGTGAGCGCGCTCGCGGGGCTCGGCGATCTCTACCAGCGCGGGCACCAGATCGTGACCGTCGTCGAATCCAAGGATCTCGTGCCTGGCGCTCGGACGCCCGTCCGCCGCCTCACGATTCGCGCGCTCGATCCCGCGGTCCTTCGCGAGCGCTTCACCACCGCCGCCGCGTGGCGCGTGTGGCGCCGGGACTCCGAGACCGGCGATGCGCAGCTCGTGGCCGCGCACCCGCCGGAGTGGTCGGTGCGCGCCGTTCACGGCTACGGCCAGTGGCGGGGAATGCGCTCGCTCATCACGATCTCCGAGTGCCCGATCCTGCGCCCCGACGGCTCGATCCTCATGGCCCAGGGCTGGGACCCGGCGACGGGGATCCTGCTCATGCCCTCCGACGAGTTCCCCGAGGTTCCGAGCGTTCCGACCCCCCAGGACGTCCTCGCCGCGCGCGATCTGCTGCTCGACGTCGTGCGCGATTTCCCCTTCGAGTCAGGTCCCCGGGGGCACCACGTCGCAGCGTGGCTCGCAGGCGTCCTCACCGCCGTGGGCCGGTACGCGTTCTCTGGGCCGGCGCCGCTGTTCTGCGTCGACGGGAACGCGCCGGGCACAGGGAAAAGCCTGCTCGCTGAGATCTCGGCGCTCATCATCGCTGGCCGCCCGATGTGCCCGATGACGTACGTCGACGATGAGATCGAGCTGGACAAGCGGATCCTGTCGATCGCGATTGCCGGCGACCAGCTCGTCCTCATCGACAACATCGATCGCCCCCTCGGCGACGCCACGATCGACGCGGCGCTGACGGCGACCGAGTGGGGAGGGCGCATGCTCGGTGTGAGCATCCGGCCCAAGGCGCCCTTGGTGGCCACGTGGTGGGCCACGGGCAACAACATCCAGCTCAAGGCCACGATCGCCCGGCGCGTGCTGATGATCCGCCTCGACACCCGCGAGGAGCGCCCAGCGGAGCGCCAAGGTTTGCGCGACCTCCGCGCGTACGTGCGCGAGAACCGGCCCGCTCTGGTCATGGCCGCGCTCACCCTCCTCCGCGCGTGGGAAGCCACGGGCCGCGACCTCGCCGAGCTCGACGTCCGCGCTCCGCTCACCGTCGGATCCTACGAGCAGTGGGGGGCCCTCGTTCAAGGCGCGGTGATGTTCTGCGGCCTCCCCGATCCGTCCGATGCCCTCGGCTCGCGCGACGAGGCGATCCACGACCAAGACGCCGTCGGCCTCGCTGAGCTGCTCAGCGGGTGGGACGAGGCGGTGAGGAAGATCGGTGGCGAGGCCAACGCCTGCACCGTGGCGGACGTGCTCAGCAAACTCCAGGACAACGACGAAAAGCGCCGCTCGCACGACCCGCCGCCGCTGCTCTGGCCCCAGCTTCGCGAGGCGCTGGGCGAGGTCTGCACCGGCGTCGCCATCGGTCGCCTGCCGAACGTGCGCCAAGTCGGCTACGCGTTCCGCCGCCTCAAGAAGCGCGTGATCGGCGGGCGCCGCCTCGCGGGCCGCAAATCGAACGGGAAATTCCTCTGGGCGGTTGAGGCTACCGCGCCCGCCGGCGCGCGCGACACCCAGGCCGCGCCCGCCGCTTAGCAGCTCCTCAAGCGGCGCGGCGCCCTCACACCCGACCCTCACCCCGGGGGCCGGGGTTGCGGCGTTGGAGGACTCGACCATGCACCAGAAACCGATCGCCACGCCCGCTCCCACCGCTTCCCGCGCCGGCATCATCACGCAGGCCAGGGCCAAGCGCCTGCTCGAAGATGCGATGCCCCAGCTCGAGCAGCTCGCCCCCGAGGCCTGGCGCCGTGGCGCCGCCGTGGCGTTCTTCGTTACCGATCCGACCGCGCAGGCGGCCGACGACGCGGACCTCGACACCGAGACGCTGGCCGACTTGGCCGAGCTCCGTGAGTACGCCGGCAGTAAGCCGCCCGTGGCCGTGCTCACGGTGGAGGTGATCGCGTCGATGCTCTCGCACCTCGCCGACGAGCCGCACATCGCTCACATTATCGAGAGGCTCTCGTGGTCGCGCGCGCCGGGCAGCGTCCCCGTCGTCTACACGTTCGGTGCGGCCTTCGGCATCATCGACCTCGAGCGGCAAGGCTCCGCAGCTCTCGCGCAGGCGTAGCCCGCCTCGCCGTTCACCACCGCGCCCGCCCGGCTCACCAGCTCGGCGGGCGCTCCTGCGTCTGGGACCCACCTCGCCGCCGCACCAGGGGGCATGGGGGGCATAGGGGGCATGTTTTCCCCGCCCCCCATGGAGCGATCGGGAATTTCCAATCAGCTCGCGCAACTTTGGATGGGTGGTTCCCGGGACCCACACGAATGATGACCAGAACAAACCCCGAAGAGCCTCACCCGTTAGATCCAAAAGTATCGGCCCCATGTACCCTGACCCCGTAAATAAAAGCGATCGATGCGTGTTTCGGATGTGCCCTGGATGGTTCAGCATCGGCCCCATGCCCCCTTTGAGTGAGCAGGGTCACCGTCGCCGAGGTGCAGCAGGCGACGGTCACCACGGCGGCAGCAGATCGAAGGCACCGCGGACCCAGTCCACGACCGCGCGTCAGGGCTGAGCTGTCTCAATGCTCGCTTTGGCCGCCGGCCCGGAACCGCCGCAAAATCTGCGCTCTCGAAAACCGCGCGGCGTCAGCGAGTGCCGCAAATGACGCGACGCGACAGGTCGCCCCCTCGGTGCGTCAAGGTTTGACGCGCCTCCCGACCGACCGCGTCATGCGTCATGGCACGGCCGTTGACGGCGGCGCGTGCGTCGTGACGCGGCCGTGTAAACCCTGTCAACGTCGCGCTCGCCCGGTCGCGTGCACCGTGACGACCGTTGACGTGCACGAATCACTTGACACCGTACACTGAACGACTATCGTTCACTGACCATGACGAAGCTCACCGCCTACGACCTCGCGATCCTCTCCGCCGTTACCAGCGCGCCGGGCGGCGAGGCGCAGATCCTCACCGCGGCGGAGCGCACCGCGGTCGGCCGGTTGACCTCGCGCGGCTGCGTCACCTGGCGCCTGAGCGGCGAGCGCCAGGTGGACGGGACGCCGATCGTGCTGGCGAAGCTCGCCGCCTGAGCGGCCGCAGCGGCGTCCGGCCCGCCCATCCCTCCGGGGGTCGGCGGGCCTTCCGCGTCATGAGCCGCCGCAAGCCCGCCTCGACCGTCCTCGCCGCCGTGATCTACCTGCGTTGCTCGACGACGGGGCAGGCCGAGAGCGGCCTCGGTCGCGAGGCGCAAGAGGCGCTCTGCCGCGCCCACGCCGAGCGCCTCGGCTGGCCGGTGGCGGGCGTCTACCTCGACGATGGGCTCTCGGGCACGCGGCCGCTGGCAGAGCGCCCGGGTCTCGCCGCAGCGGTCGCAGCGGTCAAGGCGACGCCGGGCACGGCCTTCCTCGTCGCCTCGGTCTCCCGGGTGAGCCGAACGCAGCGGGAGCTCTGGCGCCTGGTCGACGACCGTGGCGAGTTCGCCTTGCCCCTCGTGTCGGCGTCGGAGCCCTTCGACGTGTCGAGCGCGATGGGCCGCGCCTTCCTCGGGATGCTGGCAACGTTCGCGTCGCTCGAGGCGGACCTCGCGAGCGAGCGCACCGTGTCGGCCCTCGCCGCCGCGAAGGCGCGCGGGCAGATCCTCGGCGCTCCGCCGATGGGCGTGCGCGTCGTCGACGGCGTGCGCGTCGAGGATGCCGCCGTCGTGGCAAGCATCGCCCGCGCCCGCGCCCTGCGCGCCGAGGGGAAGAGCTACGCCACGATCGCCGCCGCGCTCAACGAGGAGGGCGCACCGACGGCGAAGGGCGGACGATGGCACGTGCGGACGGTGCGGGTCGCGCTCGGCGTCGAGGTGGCCGCCGCCACGTAGCACCGTCGCCCGCTGTCGTGGCACGATCTCGCCGATTAGTGCTACCATGGCCGGGTGACCCTCCGCACCGCCCATGGCGCCGCCGTCGAGCGAGGGCTCCCCGGCTCGCGTATCGAGGTGCTCCCGGCCGACGAGCTACCGGCCCCGGTGCCTGGCCGGATAGCTGGCCCGGCCCAGCTACCCGTCCGGACCGGCCACCGGTTCACGGCTGGTGATGGCGGGGCGCGCCGCGCAGGGGCCGCGGGAGGCCGAGCGAAGGCGGGGCGGGTGTCGTTCGCCGCCTCCCTCGGCCTTGCGCCCCCGCTGCTCGAGGGCGCGGCGTTCGCCCCCTACCGCAAGAAGGCCGCGAGCTTCCGCGCCGCCCTGTGCCGCGAGCTCGCCGCCCTCGCCGGCGGGACGTGCGGCACCGGCCCCTCGAGCATGGCGGCCACGTCCGCGCTCCAGTTCGCGTGGAGCCGCTACCTCTTCGACCTCGCCGCGGTGCATGCCGCGCCGGGCTCGAAGGAACAGCTCGACATCATCAAGACGGCCTCGAAACTCGGTGACTCCAGCCGCCAGAACGAGATGGCCGCGACCGAGTACGCGATCCTCGAAGGCAAGGCGCGACGCCTGCAGCTCGGCGCGCTCGACCCCGTCGAGGCCGAGGAGAAGCGCCAGGCCGAGCTCGACGCGCGCGCCAGGGCGGCCCGGCCGGTGACCGTCGAGGCCGTGCCCGACGGAGCCGGCGCGTGAGCACGGCCCGCGAGCGTGGCGCGCGCATCCTGTCGAAGCTCCGCGCCGTCGACGCGCTGCTCGTCGCCGCTGGCTTCCCCCCGATCTCGCCCTGGTGGTGGGCCGAGCTCGAGCGCTTCTACCTCTCGGGCAAGATGCAGTTCGTGCTGCGGGTGGGGCGGCGCGGGGGCAAGAGCTCGACGCTCTGCCGCGTCGCCGTCGTCGAGGCTCTCTACGGCGAGCACGTGGTGGCGCCCGGCGACGAGGGCGTCTTCGCGATCATCTCGACGAAGCTCGGCGAGGCGCGCAAGCGGCTCATCACCGTCGAGGAGATCCTGCGCGTGCTCAAGGTCGCGGTCGCGCCGCTCGGCAGCAACCGCAACGGCATCCGCATCACGTCGAAGGCGGGCAAGCCCATCGCCTTCGAGATCTTCGCCGGCACCGTGGCGGGCGTCTCGGGCTTCACCGCGATCGGCGCGCTCTGCGACGAGGTGGCGAAGTGGCGCGACGAGGACACGGGCTCGAACCCCGCGACCGAGGTGCTGCGCTCGCTGCGCCCGACGCTCGCAACCACGATGACGACGGCGCACCTCTTCCTCGTGTCGTCGCCGTTCTCGACGCTCGACGCACACTACGAGGCGATGAAGGAAGGCGACACCGCGCGGCAGCTCGTCGCCGAGGCGTCGACGTGGATCACCAACCCCACGATCACCGAGGATGACACCCGCGTGCTCGAGCCCGACGAGGCGACGCGCCTCCGCGAGTACGGCGCGATCCCGATGAGCGGCGGCGAGTCGTTCTTCTTCGACCACGCCACCGTCGAGGCCGCACTGGTCCGCGCCTTCGATCCCCGGGGCGCGCGCCACGCGACGGGGGTTGACCCGGCCTTCCGCGGCGACTCCGCGGGCGCGTGCACGACCGGCCGCCTGGTCGAGCTCTATGGCGTGCGCGAGCTGCTCGAGCTGACGCCGCGGCCTGGCGCGCCGCTCATCCCCGGCGACGTCGTCGACGCGATGGCCGCGCAGGCGAAGCGCTACGGCTGCAAGGAGCTGGTCACCGACAACCACTACCCGGAGGCCGTCCGCGAGCACGCCGCCCGCCTCAAGCTCGGCTGCATCCTCAGCGGCGGCGACAAGGTCGGCGACTACATCGCGACGCGCGGGCTCTTCGTGCGCGGCGTGATCTCGCTCGGCGATCACCCGCTCGCCCCGAAGCTCGCGCGCCAGCTCAAGGAGACGATGGCGAAGCCGACGCCCGGCGGCTCGCTATCGATCTGGGTGCCGCGGCGCGCCGGCTCCCACGGCGACCTCGCCTCGGCGTTCGTGCTCTCGGTCGTGAGGCTCGGCGCCGGCAAGGCGACCAGGGCACCGGAGGCCTCGACGCTCATCCGCGTGGGGGCGACGCGGCACGCGTATCGAAGCCGCGGCGGGCCCAGAGTGTCAAATTGAGCGTATCAAATTGACATCGTGCCACGATTGCGCGAACATGTGTTACCAGCTTGCAGTGGTTGACTCGGTTCCGCTTTCGTGTAGCACGCCTCGTGTACCGGGGCGCGATCGTTGCCGCGTCGGTGCTGGGCTTCCGGCAGGTGTTCACCGGGCGCTCGCTGCCCGCGGGGACCGGCGCACCGGGCGGGCCGCTCGGCGGCTACACCGAGCCGCTGTCGCGCGTGCTCCTCGACTGGACGCCGGAGGACATCCAAGCGGCGATCATCACCGCGGAGAGCGGGCTTCTGCGTCTCGCCGCCGACCTGTGCACGGCGATGCGCGGGGACGACAAGATCCCGAGCACGCTCAAGAGCCGCATCCTCGCGGTGCAAGGCGCGCCGCTCACCTTCGAGGCGGCGGCCGCCGGGCGTCTGCGCCGGCGCGCGCTCAAGTCCCTCCAGGCCGAAGAGGACTTCTTCGACATGCTGCCGGAGGCCGAGCTCGAGCAGCTCCGCACCTGGCGCCTGCTCCTCGGCGTCGGTCTCGGCGAGCTCGTGTGGACTGAGCCGGATCCGGCGGACCCGACCGGCGAGGCGGTGATCGCGCGCATCCGCAACGGGCGCAACGTGCCTCGGCTCAAGGTCTGGGATCCTCGCCACCTCCGCAAGGACATGGCCTCTGGCCGGTGGTGGGTTCGCACCCTCACCGGCGTCGAGGTTGAGGTGCGCCCGGGAGATGGCCAGTGGATCCTTCTCACCGCGGGCGGCAACCGGCCATGGCTCAACGGCCTCTGGCGCGGCCTCGCCGATCTCTGGCTCGCGAAGGTTTTCGCTCGGATCGACTGGGCGCGGCAGTCGGAGAAGTACGCCAACGGGATCATTTGCTTCGAGTCGCCGGACGGATCCGACGAAGACGAGCGCAAGAAGTTCGGCCTCGACCTCCGCGACATTGGCAAGGAAGGCGTCGTTGTCGCGCCCGCCGGCTACAAGGGCAAGATCCTCGAGCTCGCCGGCCGAGCGTGGGAGACGTACGACGCGCAGTGGACGAAGAGCAACCTGGGTTTCAGCGTGGCTGTCCTCGGTGGCGACCTCGCCAGCGAGTCGAAGAAGAGCGCCGGCACAGGCGCCTCGCTCCAGGGCGAAGTGCGAGACGACCTGAAAAAGGCCGACGCGGCGCAAGACGAGACCGACATCCGCGCGCAGGTGCTGTGCCCTTGGTCGCGTGTGAGCTTCGGTGATCCCGACCTCGCTCCGTGGCCGAAGTGGAACGTCGACCCGGCCGAAGATCGGCAGGCGCTGGCGACGACGTGGAACATGACCGCGCAGGCGCTCAAGACTTCGAAGGAAGCGGGCTACGCGCTCGACTGGCAGATCGTCCGTGAAGAGACGGGGCTCCCGATCACAGGCCTGCTCGCGGACGTGGCGCTGCCGGCGCCGACGCCCGTGCAGGCGCTCGCCGCCGCGCCGAACCTCGCCACCGCGGCCGAGCTGCTGCTCGCTCCCCTCACCACAGCCGAGCTCCGCGCCCTCGCGCGCATGCCCGCCAACGACGCGCGCGCGTCGTTCCTCGGCATGTTCAACGGCTACCGCGAGGCGCGTGCCTCTCGCCCCATGCGACGCGCGCAGGGCGCTCCCGAAAGGCTCGCAGCGTGAACACCGCACAGAACCAAGGCGCACGTGGCCCGATCTTCGACGGCCTTCTCGCGCTCGATCCCCGCTACCTCTCCACCCTCGACGCCTCCGGCTTCCGGTCGTCGCGCAGCGCGTGGGAGTCCGGCCGTGAAGGCTCCGCGGCGCTGCCGTACGCGCGCGCCAACGGCGTCGGCCTCATCGACATCGACGGCCCGCTCCTCGAGCGTGGCGTGTCGGACTGGTGGGGCTGCTGCGACGGCCACGAGGACATCGCTGCGCGGTGCCTTGCTGCCGCAGCGGACCCGGCGGTGAAGGTCGGCGCGCTACGCATCAACAGCCCTGGTGGCGTCGTCGCGGGGTGCTTCGACAACGTGCGCCTGGCGCGCGACGCGTTCGCCGCAGCGGGCAAGCAGTTGCTCGTATGGGCCGGCGGCGACGGTGCCTATTCGGCCGGGTACGCGTGGGCCTGCGCGGGCTCGAAGATCTTCGTTCCGGAGACGGGCGGCATTGGCTCGATTGGCGTGCTCTCGACGATGGGTGACCGCGTGGGCGCCAACGCGCTCGCGGGCATCAAGCGCGTGGTGATCCGGTCCGGTGATCGCAAGTGCGAGGGCCACCCCGACATCCCGTTGACCGACGGCGCCATCGGCCGCGAGCAGGTGGTGGTGGACGGCATGGCGGCGATCTTCGCCGCCCTCTGCGCGTCCGCGCGCGCCGCTGCTCCCGATGCGCTGCTCGCGCTGCAGGGCGAATGTTTCTACGGCGATACCGCCGTATCCAAGGGACTCGCCGACGGCGTGATGCCCTTCCAAGACTTCCTCGCGATGTGCGAGGCGGAGGCCACGAACATCATGACCAAGGGAATCACCGGGCGCCTCGGCCTCGCGGAGAGCGCGAGCGAGGGACAGATCATCACCGCGATCGACGGCCTCGAGGCGAAGCGCGCCGCGGCCGACACCGCTCGACTCACCGCCGAGGCCGACCGCGACAAGCTCGCCAACGCCTTCGCCGACCAGGTGGTCGAGGAGGCGAAGATCGCCGGCAAGGTGACCGCCGAGCAGGCGCTCGCCGACCGGGCCGCGTTCGTCACCGACAAGGGCGTCGGCAAGCCCATCGCGCTCGTCGCGCGCTACGAGCTCCTGCCCCGCGGCGCTGCGCTGCCGCGCGAGGTGAAGGCGCCTGTCGACGGCCCGAACGCCAAGGGCCCGAGCGGCCAGGTGGCCGTCGAGGCGAAGCCCGCGCACGAGATGACGTGGACCGAGATCGCCGCCCACGAGGCGAAGGATCACGCGCTCGGCAAGCGCCTCTCCGACGAGAAGGTGGCCCACGAGGCCAAGACCGGCGCCGCGCGCCTCACCACCGAGATGACGGCCCGCCGCTGAGCGGTCGCCGAGAAAGCCCAAGAGCAAGACGATGCCCGGTTCACCCTCGCTGATCGGCGATTCATTTTCGCCGGAAATCCTCGCCCGCGCCCTGCGCGGCGGGTTCGCCAATACGCCCGTCCTCTTCGGCTCGGGCGCCGTCTTCGTCGACTCGACGATGCAAGATGGGAAGGCGAACTACCTCGCCGGCACCACGATCAAGGTCCCTTACTGGACGGCGCCGGCGCCCTGGGAAGATCTGGTCGACGGCGCGGCCGCTACGCCCGCGGTGATGACCGCCGGAAGCGCCGACGGCACGACGACCACGCCCGAGCAGGCGCCCATCCTGCGCGCGGCCAAGGCCATTCAGTTTACCAACTGGGCAAAGCGCAACCCGCTCGATCCCTACGGCGAGGCCGCCAGCGATCTCGTGATCGGTTCGGCCGGCTACCGCGACAAGATGGAGGCGAAGCTCATCGCCGCTGCGATGGACACGACGGGATGGGGCGCCTTCAAGAAGGACGTCTTCAACGTGGCGACTCCGGCGTATCTCACGCACGATCTCGTGATCGACGGGATGGGCGCGATCGGCGCGGAGGGCTTCAACGATCCCCCTGCGCTGCTGATCGTTCACTCGGCGACGCTGACGAATATGTGGAAGCAGAAGGACTCGACGGGCCGAGTGCTTTTGATGGGTGGCACGGTCGCTCCGGCGCTCGTCGCCGGCGGACCCACCGGCTTCATGATGATGCCGCTCGGCATCCCCGTGATGGTGTCGGATCGCCTGGTGCCCGCGGTCGTTTCGTCGACCAACAAGTACCAGTCGCTGCTGCTCCGCCGCCGCGCGCTGGCGCTCTACATCGACACCAACTTCTCGTACGTGTCGGAGCCGAAAGCCCTCACCGACTCTTCGATCGACGCGCTCTCGGTCTACTACGCCGTTCACCGTTACTTCCGCCTCGACGGGATGACGAAGCCCGGCGTGACGCACCTCTTCCACAACTGAGCTTCCCAGCTCGGCAGGCTCGCCCGATCGGTTTCGCCGGTCGGGCTGAGCCATTGAAAGCACCTGAGTCCAGGAGACAGCCCTTATGCCCACCGTCACCGTCGCGCCGAGCGCGAGAGCCAGCACCGTCGTCAGCGCGACGCTCAATCAGACGTTCTCGAAGCTCGACGCGACCCTCGCCGACCTGGCCACCATGGGCGCCGGCAACGTCGCGCAGGCAGGTATCGACCTCGGCCATCCTGGCACCTTCTGCGCCTCGCTGGTCGTCGCCGCGAAGGCGGGCACGCTCGCGCTCGACGTCGTCCTCGAGACGAGCGCCGACAACGGCGGCAACGACCCGTGGCGCTCCGCGGGCGCGTTCACCACTGCGACCGCGCCGGGCACCGAGCGCAAAACGTTCGTGGTCGATCGCTGGGTTCGAGCGAATCCCACCGTCGCCGGCTCGGGCACTCCGACGGCGACCTTCACGGTGAAGGGCGACAAGGCGCTGTGAACGGTCTCGCGCTCGACCTCATCCCGGATTCCGGCTTCGCCTCGAGCGGAGTCGGCCCCGCGGTTTTTATCGGGCGCAACCGCACCATCGATCTGACGCTGACGCTCTCCGAGCTCGTCTCCGCCGGCGCCGTCACCGTCTCGATCGAGACGGCCGCGAGCCCGCAGGCGAGCACCTGGCGCACGGTCACCACGGCCGCGCCCCTCTCCGCGCTCGGCTCGATCATCATCACCCCCACCGGCTGCGCCGACTTTATCCGCGCCCGCTACGCCGTGAGCGTCGGCGGCAACCTCTCGTTCTCGCTCTCCGGTTCGGCGTCCCTCGTGCTGCTCGCGCCGGGCACCGTCACGGCCTCCGGCGCATCGACGCCGGTCGACGTCGGCCAGTACCGCGCGGCGCGCCTCCTCGTCGACGTGAGCGCGGCGAGCGGCAGCGCGGCGACCCTCGTCGCCTACATCGAGACTGCGGCCAGCGCGACCGCGACGACGTGGCGCCAGGTGGGCACGCCCATCAACGGCGGCGTCGTCTCCGCGCAGGCGATCAGCGTCTCCGACTTCGATCGCTTCGTCCGCGTGCGCTACGTCGTCGGTGGCACCGCGCCGAGTTTCGATATCGCCGTCACCGGCGAGAGCGTCTTCGTGCTCGCGAGCCCGCGCGACCGGACGCGGATCGGTGTGCGCGGCGGCGCGATCCCCAACGCCACGCCGACGGACACCGTCGAGGCGATGATCGCCGCCACGGATATCGCGCTCGGCTACCTCGGCGGCCGCTTCGCTCTGCCGCTGCGCGCCTGGGGCGATGACCTTCGCCGCGCGTGCATTGCCATCGCGGACTGGACGCTGCTCTCGAACCGCGGCGGCGAGCCCGACAAGGCCGGAGGCGGCGAGCTCTATCGCATCGCCTACGAGGACGTCATGGGACGGCCCGGCCAGAAGGGCTGGCTCGACAAGGTCGCTGCGCGCGATGGCATCGTCCCCGCCGGCCTCGTCGACTCGACGCAGCCCACCACCGAGGGCGAGATCGGGCGCATCACCGTGCTGTCGTTGCCGCTTCGCGGCTGGGGCGGCAGGAGGTCGCGGTCATGAGCGCGACGCACGCCGACACCGCGTGGGGCCAGGTCTGCACCGCGCTCCACGCGCGCCTGGTCGTCGACTTCCCAACGCTGACGCTCGGCATCGGGCCGGACAGCGCGAGCCTCAACAAGGCCGCGGGCTCGTGCGTCTTCGAGCGCCCCGACGATGAGACGATCGTGGCTGGGCTTCGCGGCTCGATCTACGATCGGATGCTCCCGATCCGCGTGACGCTCTGGATGGCGGATCCCGTCGAGGCCGAGCAGGCGTGGCTGCGCTTCCTGATCGCGCTCAACGCCGTGGCGCACGGGCGCGCATCGAGGCCGGTGCGCGCCAAGTTTCCAGGCGGCGAGATCGGCGCCTCCGGCTGCAAGGCGATCGGCCTATTCCTGCTCCGCCTCGCCGTCGTTACGGAGCCCGCGCCGGTCGCGACGCCGGCGAGCTCCGAGATCACGGTGGCGCCTGCCGACCTCGCCGACGCTCCGATCGAGGAGGTGACCCTTGGGCCTTAACGCCAACCTCGGCGCGATGATCCTCGGGCTGCACAACGCGGCCATCGGCCTGCGCGCGATGGCCCGCGGTGAGGCCACCTCCGCCGTCGCAGACGCGATGGCCGTGCGCGGCGCCGAGCTCCTCGACCAGGGCTTCGCCACCGAGACGGCGCCCGACGGATCTGCGTGGGCGAAGGCCGCGCGCGACTACGGGCACTCGTTGCTCAACGCCTCCGGCGCGATGCGCGCGAGCGCACGATGCGAGGTCGTCACCGATGACGGGACGCTCATCACGATCCTGTTCGCGATCGATGACGAGAAGGCGCCCTGGCACCAGTTCGGCACCTTCCGCGGCGGGCCCACGACGAGCGCGCTGCGCGCGCAGAATCGCAAGAGCTTCCGCACGGGCGAGGCCGAGGGGCAGCACATCCCCGCGCGAAGGATGATTTTCAGCGAGGGCGAAGCCCCCGCGCCGTGGGTCGCCGCGCTCGAGGCGACGGGGCAGCAAGCCCTCGATCGGTGGATGACCGAGCACATCAAGTTCTGAGGAGACGACGAAGATGCCGAACGCGCAGCTTGGATTTGGAGAGGGCCCCGCGGCGTCGCCGCCGGACACGACGCAGCTCATCGCCGTGATCGGCCCGTGCTCCGGGGCGGCTCCTGGCGGCGCGCAGGGCACCGGCGCCGCGGCCGGCGCCGAGGGTGTCTTCGAGCTCGACGACCCGACGGTCATCTTCGCCGCGGCGGGCTACGGCGACGCGCCGGAGCTGGCCTACAAGGCGCTCTCTCGATCGCGGCGCCGCGTGCTCCTCGTGCCCGCCATCGCGACGATCGCGGCCGTGCTCGCCGCCGTCGTCCAGGTGGGCACCGGCCCGCTCGTGACGCTCTCGGCGGCCACCGGCGCGCCGTTCGGTGACGCGCCGATCGCGATCCGCGTGAAGGACGCCGGCGCGCCGGGCACCGGCACTTTCGAGCTGTCGTACAGCTACTCGCTCTCCCGCGGCCGGCCGACGCCGCTCTACCAGAGCGCGAAGACGATCCCCGCGAGGACGCAGGCGACGGCGCTCGGCACGGTCGACCTGACCTCGCTCACGTACGCGACCGCGGGCAGCCGCGTCGGCACGGTCGACCTGACCGGCCTCACGTACGGCGCTGGCGGGACGCTGGCGGGCCTGACGCTGATCATCAACCCGAACGGCGGCGGCGCGGTCACAACGACGTTCGTCGCCCCCGCGAACGCCGCGGCGGTGGTGGCGCAGATCAACGCCGCGATGTCGGCGACCATCGCTTCGCTCAACCAGCAGAACCAGCTCGTGCTCACGTCGACCACGATCGGCTCGGCCTCGACGATCGCGCTCTCCGCGGCGACGTCGCTCACCGCGCTCGGGCTCACCGCGACCACGGGCACCGGTGTCGCCGGCGCGCTCGACGGGCTGACGCTCATCCTCGCGGCCAACGCCGGCGGATCGCAGACGTTCACCTTCACGCCGCCGCTCTCGGGGCCTGCTGCGCTCGTCGCGCAGATCACCGGCGGGACGAACCTCGTGGCCGACGTCTACACCACGGCGAACAAGCTGCGGATCCGCAGCACGACCGCGGGCAGCACGAGCTCGCTCAACATCACCGGCGGCACCGGGCGCGTCGCCCTCGGCCTCGCGATCCCCTCGGCGCCGTACACCGGTGCGGAGAGCACGTACTCGATCGATCACCTGGGCGTGACGATCAACTTCGCCGCGGGCAACTACACCGCCGGCACCACCTACAGCGCGACGGCGACAGCGGGGCGCCCCGACCTCGCGGAGATCTCGGCGCGCATCGACGACACGATCGCGTCGGGGCGCCGGCCCGCCGTCTTCGAGATCGCGGCCCACTACGACGCGACGACGGCGCTCGCGATCGCCATCGGGCTCGACACGAAGATCGCGGCGCTCCAGGCGCAGCAGAAGTATCCCCGCGCGCGCGTCTTCATCGACCCGAGCGAGACGAGCGTGAACGTGCGCGCCGTCGTCGACAGCTTCGTCTCGAAGTGGGTCGACCTCTCGGCGCGCGGCGCGTACGTGCCCGCGGGGCAGAACCCCGGCGGCGGCTGCGGGCTGCGCTCGCAGGGCTGGCTTGCTGCCATCGTCGACTCGTCCGGCACCTTCTCCAAGGACATCGGCGAGCACGCCGAGGGGCCGCTGCAGGACTGCCTCGGGATCACGGAGAACGAGGCGACCGCGACGACGAAGCTCGTCTCGCAGTCGGGCGTGAGCCTGAACGTGATCGACGGCTCGCCCGGCGCGTACTACTTCGCGGGCGGCTACTCGAGCGCGCTCCCGTCGTCGGCGTGGGTCGACCAGAACGTGCGCAACGTGATCCAGCGTGGCGCGGTGATCGTGCAGCAGAAGCTCGATTATTACGTCAACAAGACGGGGCTCTCGACGAACGCTAACGGCACGCTGACCGAGGCGCAGGCCGTCATCATCGATCAGGACATCAAGGGCGCGCTCGACGCCGCGCTCGTGCCCACGCACGCGCAGGCCTCGGCCGTCACCATCTCGCGCACGGAGCCGTTCTTCACCAGCAAGAAGGTGAGCGCCAAGATGGTGCTCAAGGTCAACCCGCCCGCGCGCACCGTCACCGGCGTGCTCTCGCCGGGCAACATCCTCACCACCACCGTCGGCGGCGCCGGCATCACGGAGAGCTGAATCAAATGGCACTCAACAACCCCATCTCGCCGACCGACGAATACGCCCTCTCCGATTTCACCATCACCGCCGTCGGGGTGAATGGGGTCTTCCAACTCGCCATCGCTGGCCAAGTGGGCGGGGTCGAAGACTTCAACTACGACGGGAAGCCGGAGAGCAAAACCGTCGGCGGCTCCGGGCCCACCCCGCGGGCCCACACGCGCACGATCTTCAAGCCGATGTGCGAGCTCACTCTCGCGCTCGACATCGCAGGCAGCTTCGAGAAGTTCGTCGGATCCGACGGCGTGGTCGATATGCTCTTCATCCGCCAGACGCCGAGCGGCAAGCCGGTGACCGACGTGGTCAAGACGTGGAAGCCGCTGTTCGGCGGGACGGCGGGCAAGAGCGGCGACGCGACGAACGTCAAGATTACCGGCAACGGCCTCAAGGTGAACAAGGACGTCAGCGGGGTCATCCTCTAACAAGCTCACTCTCAGCTCAAGTCCCGCCCCGCACTGCGCCTCCCACGAGCGCGGCCGGGGCTTGAGCCCTTGGAGGCACCCATGAACGCGACCCGCATACTCACTCACCCGCAGTACTCCGATCTCGTCTGCACCCTCGGCGCTCCGTCGGAAGATGCGTACGCCTCATCCTTCAACATCCTCGCTACGAGCAAGAGCACGAGCGCGGGTATCCTCACGGCTGGCTACAACCTGATCGTCGCCTGCGCGCAGGGCATCTCGCGCGCCGAGATCGCGCGCCTTGTCGACGACTGGCCGGCGCTGCCCGAGCGCGCATTCATCGAGGTCGAAGGGCTCGCAGGTGGACTGCATTTCACGGGCCCCTCCGTCAACGACAACGAGGCGAACGCGTGGAAGTTCGACCTCAAGGAGACCGTCGAGGCGGCCAAGGAGATCGCCGAGCTGCGCGCGCAGCTCGCGCCCGCCGAGGCGCTCGTCGTCGACATCAACACCAAGACGATGCGCGACCGCTTCGACGAACTCGTCGCCCAGCACCAGAGGAACATCGAGTCGCTCGCCGCCTCCGGGCTCACGCTCGAGTCGTGCGCGGATCTGCTCGCACGCTTCAACCGGCGAGGGCAGCTCACCACCATCAGCACGCGTGCTTTCGGCGTGCTGGTCATCCGCCGCCCGAGCTTTCAAGAGCAGCTCGCCTTCGCGAGTAATTCGACGTCACAAGGGCAGTACGCAGCCTGCAAGGCGCTCGCGCTCGCCGTTGTCGAGTATCCCGTCAACGGCGCGATCGGGCCTCGCCTCTCGACGTCCCCGTCGCTCACCACCTCGATTGCGCAACAGGCGCGGGCGATGGTCTCGATTGGTATGGGAGGAGAAGTAAAAAACGGGTGAAGCGGTTGAAGGCGGCGAGTCGCAACCCGATTCTTGGGGCGCAGTGTCTCGCCGCCTTCCGCCGCGGGGATGACCCCGAAGTGAACCCCGACGCGTTCGTCGGCGCGATGCTCGAAGCCGCGTCGCTGGGCTCGCAAATCTCGTGGAAGGATGAAACGTGAGTCTTACCGGGTCGCTCGACTTCGCCTCGAATCTCGCCGCGCAAGCACAGCGGGACGCTGACGCGGTCGAGCGCCTGGTCGCCGGGCTTACCGCGCTTCAGGGGCTCGGCGGCGGGGGCTTCGACGAGAGCGCCGCTGCCGCCGGGCGTCTCGCGCTCGAAACCGAGAAGGCTGCCAACCAGCTCGCGGCGATCGCGGCGAAGGCTGACGCGACCTCGCAGGGCACCGCAGAGGCGAGCGCGGCGAAGCTCGCCGCCATCGCCTCGAAGGGCGAGCAGGACCGCGTCACGAACGCCGAGAAGGCCGCCGCGGACCTCGCCTCGGCGAAGGCGCGCGAGGACGCGAACCTCGAAGCGATCGGCCAGAAGAGCGCCGCCGCGCTGCTCGCGATCGAAGAGCAGAAGCAGGCGCGACTCGATGTGCTCGCGGCCAAGGCCGAGCAGGCCCAGACCGCGCGCGCCGAGCGCCAAGCCGAGCAGGCGCAGAAGATCGCCGACAAGGCCGCTTCCGAGGAGACGAAAAAGCGCGCCGAGTTCGCCAAGAGCACCAGCGACAACACCGACGCGCAGGCCAACGACGATCAGCAGGCCACGGCGGACGCCGCCGAGGCGGTGGCCAAGGTCGTCGCGGCGATCGTCGAGAAGATCGCCAAGGTCACGCTCGACCTGCTCGAGGCCGGCGCCCAGCTCTCCGAGACGAACGGTGCATTCCGCGAGACGAGCGAGGCCGCCTTCGGCTCGCTCCTCGGGAGCGGTGAAGCCGCGTCGCGGATGTACGACAAGCTCACCGAGCTTGAGGCGACGACCGGCCAGAAGAAGGAGCTGCTCGAGCGGAAGCTGGTCAAGGAGCTCACCGCCGGCGCGAGCGAGCAAGAGGCCCTCGCCGCCATCAAGGCGGCCGCGATCGTCTCGACCGTCGTCGGCCAGGCCGCGGGCGACAAGCTCGCCACCATCCTCACGAAGGTGGACGCGTCCGACAAGTTCGGCACGCGCAACCTCGCCCAGCTCAACGCAGTTGGGATCAAGACTCAGGACATTTACGACGGCCTCGCGGCGAAGCTCGGCAAGACGAACGCGGAAGTCGTCGCCCTGGTCAAGGCCGGCAAGGTCTCGGCCGAAGCGGGCAACGCGGTAATCGAGGAGCTCGTCGGCAAGAAGTTTGGCGGCGCGATGGACGCCGCGGCGAACACGTTGCCTCGGCTCATCGATCGCATCAAGACGTCGTTCGCCGACCTCTTCGACGATCCGCACGTGGCCGACGGCGCGCGCGGCCCGCTTGCGGCGATTGCGAAGATGCTCGAGGGGCCCGGCGCGGCGAAGCTCAAGGGCGCTCTCTCGTCGCTATTCGGCAACCTCTTCTCGATGTTCGGCGAGATGTTCGACGGCGCCAAGGCCGGCGAGATCTTCGACGACATCGCTGCTGGTATCGCCCGCGTCGGCGCCTTCATCAAGGACATCACCCCGGGCGTCTCCGGGTTCGTGAAGGGCTTTGTTGAGGGCTTCGCGAAGTTCTTGCCGGTCATCGGCGCGGCCGCCTCAGCGTTCCTGTCGCTCATGGGCGCCGTCGGCGGGATGGGCTCGTTCTGGACCAAGGCCGGCGAGGGCCTCGGTTTCTTCATCGGCCTGCTCGCGCTCATCGTCGAGATCGTGGTCGAGATCGTCGGCGTCATCGTCGCTCTCTTCGCGACCGTCGGCGGCGCCGTGGCCGCGGTGCTCGGGCTCTGGAGTGACCTCCTCACCGGGATCAAGAACCTCATCGTCGAGGCCTACGACGCGGTCACGGGCGGCAACGATGAAGCCGCGTCGGCAGCGCAGGATGCGGGCGGCAACATCATGGACGGCATGGCCGCCGGCGTGCGCGCCAGGGCTAGCGCCGTCGCCGATGCTGTCGTCGCAGCCGCTGGCGACGCCATCGCCGCGGCGAAGCGGATCCTTGGCATCGCGTCGCCGTCGAAGGTCTTTCACGGCATCGGCGCCTGGGGAGCCGAGGGCATGGCGGACGGCTTCGATAGCGGCGCTGGCGACGTTGCCCAGGCGGCGCGCGACATGGCCCACGACGCGGCCCAGGCGAGCGCGGCGGTGGGCACGATGGGCCCGGTGCTCGGCCTCGCCGGCGGCGGGACGTCCGGCGCGTCCAACAGCAACGCTGCGGGCGCGAAGGGCGCCGGACCCATCTTCCAGTTCGCCGCGGGCGCCGTCGTGATCCACGCCTCCACCGAGGCCGGCGGCGCGGCGGCGGCGCGCGGCTTCTATCAGGAGCTGCAGCAGCTCGCGGAGAGCGCATGACCAGCCTGCTCGATCAGTTCTTCGCGCCGACGTCGTTCTCGGCGGCGAGCGCGGCCGCGCACGCCGGCGTCGATGCCGCTCGACTCGACCATTCGATTCTGCCGCCGTTCTCCGATGATGGCTCGACCGATGGCGAGGACGCGTGGGATACGGTGTGGCTCGGCGAGATCCCTTTGCCGCCGGTCGGAACCGGGTCCTCAACGATCAAGCTCCCGATCAAGATCAAGATCGACAAAACCACGAAGACGGGGGCCGCAAAACCGAAGGTCAAGAACACTGGGGGTGAGGCCATCGAAGGCACAATCACCGTGAAGTTCGTTCAGGAGGCTTTGCCCGCGATGGTCGCCGCCGCTGCGACGCTATATCCAGGCGCGGGCCCGTTCCCGATTCGGCACCCCAAAGCCACGATGGCGAAGCTCGACGCGGTCGAGATCTCCGGGTGGGCCGACGCTCCGGAGCCCGACGTGTTCGGCGTCTTCACCTGGACGCTGCAGATCCTCCAGGTCTCGATCGCCGCGCAGAACGGCAAGGGCGGGTCCGGCGTGAAGACGCCGAAAGTCGTCAAGACGTTCATTCAGCCCGGCGACACGGACGGCGACGGGCACTTGCTCAACACGCGCGGCGACGTCATCCCCGGGGGCTCCGGCGAAGCATCGGCGGAAGCCATCAAGGAAGCTGCGAAAGCCGGGGCCGCACCGTGAGCGCCTCTGTCCAAATCGACGGCCACGACGTCTACACGCTGCGGCTCGCGCTGCCGCTGCTCGGTATCGGCTCGCTCGAGGCCGAGATCGATCTCGATCCCGGCGCGACGCCCCCGAGCGGGACGGTGCTGCTCGTGTTCGCCGTCGAGGACAAGCCCTCGATCTCGTACCTCGTGACCATCCTCCCGAGCATCGGTGGCGACGACGCCGGGCGCGAGGCGCTCGGCCGCTTCCGACTCTTCGCTGTCCAAGGCCGTGGCGCGCTTCGCGAGGCCATCGACGGGACCGACTACGCCGACATCGATCCTCGGCTCATCGTCGAAGACCTTGTAAGCGGCGAGGACTCGGACCTCACCTCGATTCAAAGCCTCTCGACGCTCCCCCGCTGGTCGACATCGGGCACGCCGAAGGCCTCGCTCACGCGGCTCTGCTCGCGCCTCGAGCTGGGCTGGCGCGTGCTCCCGAGCGGCGCAGTACGCGTCGCCGCGGAGACGTGGCCCGCGTACGCGACGGCGGCGCCGATCTACACCGCGGAGCCCGACGCTTACGGCCTCGCCGAGCTCGCGCTCGACGCTCCCGATCTCCTCCCCGGGATGACCATCCTGCGGCCGGACGATCGCGCGGGCGACCCGTGGCGCGTCGCGGAGGTGGTGTACACGCTCGGCGACGGTGCCTTCCGGACGTCGATCCGCGTGCAGCTCGCGACCGGCGGACAGGGCCCGCAGCTCGAGCATTGGCGTCGCGCCGTTGGTGTCGCGCTCCCGCCGCTCCGGCTCTTCGTCCCCCACACCGCGACGGTCGTCGACCAAGACGCGAGCTCGGGCGCGCTCGGCCTGCGCCTTGACGGTCGCGATCCCCCGCTCCTCACCCTCGCCGCCGTCCCCTTCTGGCTCGGGCTCCCGGGCCGGCGCGTGCGGTTGCCGCTCGGCGCCCGCGTCCTCGTGCACTTCCTCGGCGGCAACGAGGACACGCCGGCGGTGCTCGGCCACGAGTGGGCCGGCGCCTTCGACGCGGAACAGATCGGCGACACGGCCGTTCCGCTGGCCAAGGTCGGTGACGTCGTCAACTGCGGATATTTCAGCGTCGGCACGGGCCCGGCGTACGCGCTCACGAAGGTGCCTCAGTTCGCCCCTGGCGCGACGCTGATCACCGGTTCAATTACGTCAGGCACCGTGGCCGGCGGGAAGGTGGCGGGCTGATGCCGATCCTCGACTATGGCTCTGCTGTACGAATGTTCGCTGCCGACGGGACGCTCGACCCGGACTTCGACGGGCCTATGCTCACCGGGCCTCGCGTCGCACTCGAAGGAGTCGGCGTCGAGCTCTTCACGCTCGCCGGATCGAATCCCTACGATCTCAACATGGGCGTGCCGCGCCCCCTCCCGGGACTGGTGAACTTCACTGGCGGCGACGCCGCGCTACACCGGATCGAGGGTGACTACGTGGTCGCCGCACTTCGCGTGGCCAACGTGCTCCGCGCGCGCTTTGCCTTCCAACGCATCGCGCGCGGGCTCGTGCTCACCGGCGCGATCTCCACCGCCGACGGCATCATCTCTCCGCTCGTCGCCACCGTGGTCGACGCGATCAAGGTCCTCTTTCCGACGGTGCCAGCATGAGCGTTTCCGACGTCCTCACCAACCCACGTTCGCAGCCCGCGATTGTGCTCGATCTGCTCCAGCGCTTCGCCGCGGGGAACCTCAACGCGAACGGGTGGCAAGCGCAGCAATTCGCGCGCATCGCCACCGAGGTGAACGCCGACACGATCGCGGCCTACGAGGTCAATCGAAAGCTCATCTTCGACGGCGGGTATATCTCGACCGCGACCGGCGTCTATCTCGACCTCGCGGCCACCTGGTACGGCGAGAAGCGCGCCGCGGCGACGAGCGCGATCGTTCAGCTCCACCTTGCGGACGGCGTCGGCGGTGGGCCCTACTCGCTCAAGCCCGGCCAGGTCGCGCAGTGGGATCCGCCTGGCGCCGGCCTCGGGCCGCCCCTCTACTACCGATCGACGCAGACGATTGACATCCACGCGAACGGCTCTGTCGATGTGCTCTTCGCGGCGGACGCCCCGGGCGCGAAGTACAACGTCGCTCCGGGCTCGATCACGTCGCTGAAGACGCCCGTGCCCGGCGTCGTCGTCACCTCGCCGGCCATCCCCGGACAGGGCTCGATCCTCGTTGTCGCTGGCACGGACCGCGAGAGCGACGACCTGCTCCGTCTTCGGTGCCTGCTCAAGCTCTCCACGCTGGGTACGGGCTGGGCAAAGAAGACGATCGAGAGCCTCATCCTCGACAACTTCCCCGCCGTCACGCGGCTGCTCGTGCGCGACCCTGGCGGCGTTCCCGGCGTGCCCGACTGCTACCTTGCGGGCCCCTCGTCGCCGGTCAACCCGGCTACAGCGCTGGCCGTCTACGACTTCTTGCGCGACCCGGTGCGCAAGCCTGTCGGCAACCAGCCTGTGCGAGCTTACCAGGCCTCGCTGTTGACGAAGACGATCAGCGTGCAGACGTACACCAACGGCAGCAACCCCAACGTTCTCGTCGATGAGGCAGCGCGTCTATTCGCCTTCCAAGGCCAGCTCGGCCTTGGAGTGAAGGTGTTCTCGTCGCGCGTGGTAGACGAGCTCGTCGACGAACCCACGGGCGCCCTCGCGGTGAGCGTGGTGGACGCCGCGACATCGCTGCAGCTCGTCGACTTCCAACCGCTCTTCAGCGACGCCGTCGTCTTCGCGCCAACCTTCCTCCCCGCGATTGTGGTGTGACCATGGCCGACGAGCTCCGCGATGTCGCACAGACGATCTTCCCGCAGCCGGTGACGCAGGGGGCGCGCGCGCAGGCGTTCCTCGGCGGTATCGGCGAAGCGCTCGACGCGCAGACGGTCCTCGACAAGCAGGCTCTGAAAGCGCGCTACGCCGACGGCGTCGTGATGGGCGAGGTGGCCGCCTCGCTCGGCGTGGTGCGGCTCCCGACGACGGGCGACACGGAGCGGCTGCGGCGCCTCGGCGCGGCCAAGGATCTCGTGCGCTACCCGAACGAGACCGACGCCCAGTTCGAGGGGCGCATCGACTCGGCGATCGCGGACGCGCGGCTGCTCACCACGATCGAAGGGCTCAAGCGCCAGCTCGTCGCCTTCGGCCTCAACGACATTGAGGTCATTGAGGAGTGGGCGACGTCGCTTGGCGCGCCCGGCTCGACGTTCGCAGAGCGGTGGACCGTAGTGCTCGGGCCGAGCTTTGGCGCGCTGGGATGGAGGCCGCTCACGCTGCCGTTCAAGCTCGGCGCGCCGACGGTGCTCGGCGTCGCGGGGATGACGCGCGCGCAGATTGCGAACGTCGTGCGGATCCTCCTCGCGTGGAAGACGGCCTCCTCGAAGGTGATCGCGATCGTGTTCCGCTTCGGGGACTTCCCCGTGCTCGGCTGCGGCGGGCTCAAGCTCCCGTTCAAGCTCGGCGGCTCGGGCGGAGCGGCGGGGAGTGGTTATGCGCGTCGGCCCGTGGGGGAGAATGGCGCGCTCGGGAAACATGCGCTCGGCGGCTTCAAGCTGGGCACGGCGTACACGGTTTGAAAGGCGGCTGATATGAGTTCTCTTCGTGGTGGTCTGTCTGCATTCTGGACTTCGATTCGCGACCTCGTCGACACCGACGACGTCACGCACACGAGCCTTTACGTCGAGGGTATCCAGCGCCTCGCGGATCGATCGATGTGGCTGCTGGGTGCGATCGACGGCGCGGCATCTGATCTTGCCAGCGCCTCGCTCGGCACCGCGGCGAAGGTGACCGGATCGGTCGACCTCTCGACGCTGGTCTACGACCCGATCGCGGGGGCCTTGAACGGGCGCACGATACAGATCCAGAGCGACACGAGCGCGGTCATCACGGTGACCTTCGGCGTCGGCGCTGGCCTCGCGCCCACCGGACCGGCCGACGTGGTGACGGCCATCCTCGCGGCGAGCAGCGGGAACCCCTCCGCGCTTGTCGGTCCGGCATCGAACCTCAAGATCAGCAGCGCGACGACCGGCGGCACCGGCGTCATCACCATCATCGGCGGCTCGGCGCTGGCGCTCCTCGGCTTCACGGCCGGGCAGACCGCCACGGGCGCGAGCGCGGGTGGGGACGGCATCTCGAGGATTGCCGGGGCGGCGATTACCGGCGCGAGCTTCAACCTCGCCGCGGGCACGCTGCGATCGATGCTCCAGACGGTCGCAAATGGCGCGGCGAGCGCCGCCGCGTTTGCCACCCTCGCCGCTCGCGTCTCCGCACGCGCGGGAGGGGCCGCCGGTGCTTCGATCGCTCGGATCTCGTCCGCCGCTCCGATCGTCACCGGCGGCACCTGGTCGATCCTCGGCTCCGGGGATTACCTCACCAACAACATCGGCGCCTGCGATCTCACGATCCTTCTGAGCGACGAAGCGGCCCCGCAAGGCTCGACGCTCACGGCGGTATCTGTCCCGATCCAGCCCGCGGCGCACGCCTCGATCGCTGGCCTCACTCTCCCGCAACTCGGCCTCTACAAGATCAGCAACACCGGCGTTTCCACGCAGATCGGCGGGACTGTAGTCGACCCGTCCCCCAACGCCACCGCATACAGCCTACTTCATTCGCTCACGCTCACGCTCTCCGGCCCGTCCGAAGTGATCGACCGCTCGGCCTATCGCTACGCGGTCCAGGTGACCTCCGAGCACGTCGGCGCGAATGCGATCGTCGGCTGCTACGTGTTCGGCGCTGTGGCGACAACTACGATCCTGTAATCGGTCAATCGTGCATTCCCGTCGCGCCAACGAAGGCCGACGGGGAGACCTCGGCGAGGATCGGTTGCGCTGCGAGGTCACTGCCTACGGGGCTGCTCACCGTGCACGAGCCAGCCTTGGCAAAAAGCGGTGTGCCCTGCGGTGCGTCGGGGCCAAGCGCATAGACGTGGAGTTCCTCAGTACACGATGGCTCTGTCTTCGCCGCGTACCCATGGTCGAAGTTGGAAGGGCATGCGCCAAAAGGCACGTAGTAGAAGAGTACCTCTTGAGTGCACGCGGCGTCGAGGTATCGAATCGACTGGTACGGCGATGCCGTTCGCATGTTCGGCAGGCACCGATCGATCCCGTCGGCCGCGCGCTGGAACGAACAATTCCCGCCGAGCTGCGAATCAAACCACCCTCCCGCGATGTACTCGCGCGATCCATCGTCGCCGAGGCGATACCGGGCCTTGAGGCGGGCGCCGCTGATAGCCCCGCCGGAACCGGGGATCCCTTGCTGGCCGACCGCGCCCGCGGCTCCCGCCGGGCCGATGGCGCCCGGTGCTCCAGCGGGGCCGACCGGGCCCGCCGGGCCGACATCGCCCGCCAGGCCGGGCTCTCCCGCCTCGCCCTTCGCGCCTTGCACACCGGCGACCCCCGCCGGACCTCGTGCCCCGTCGACGCCGTTTGCAGGATCGCTGCCGCAGCCTAACCCGAAGCACGCAAGGATCCCGAGCACCGCGATTCGCATGGACCTCATGCTCGCTACGCGTCGGCCGGAGTCAATACGATCGTGCGAACGCCCTGTGCGGTGGCACGATTCTCCAATTTAGTGCTACCGTGTCCCGATGACGTTCGCCTACGATCCGTACCTGACGCCGGGCGTCCAGGCGCAGTTACCGCGCAGTTCGCCGCTGGTGCTCTTCACCGCGCAGCAGCTCGCGGCCGCTGGCGCGAAGACGGACCCGCAGGCCACCACCGTCGTCATCCCGCCCGGGGCGACCAGCGGCACGATGTTCGTCACGTACGCGGCTGGCTCAGGCGCTACCGGCGGCGTCGCGCGCGGCGACATCTTCGTCGGCGCCGCGCCCACCGGTGCGCTCGCGTTCTGCAACGACGCCCGCCCGTACTACTTCAACCCCGATGCCGGCGGCGTCGAGCAGGCCTTCCCGCTCGACGATGTCCCCCTCGCCACCTGCGCGCAGATCAGCGTCCAGGCCTGGGAAAAGGGCGACGTCGCCCACCCTGGCACGATCTCGATCCGCTTCGTGTTCCGCTGAAAGCAAAGCGGTCCTCGACGACGCGTCAACGCCGAAGAGGACCTCATCACCATCCCCGAATGACCGGAGACAGCAACGTAATGATGAGCGTACGACCCCAAGCCCCCAAGGCCAATAGCCGCGACGTCCAGGCCGTGATCGCCTGTGTCCTCCTCCTCGCGAGCGTCGCGTTCGCCACGTTCCGCACCCGCGCCCTGAGCACCGCGCCGACGGGCGCGCCCGTCGAGCTCCTGGCCGTCGACGACGGCGGGCCGCCCGAGCCGCCCCCGGACGATCCAGACTCGCGGCTCTCGCCCACGCTGCCGCTGCCGCCGCCGAAGGCGTCAACGCCGTCAACGGTGCTGGCGGCGCGATGAACATCGACGCCGACGCGCTGGCCAAGCTCCTCGATCGCTTCGGGCTCCCCACCGTCTACCTCGCCGTCATCGCCTGGCTCGTGTGGAAGTTCATCAACGGCCCGGCGATGGTGCTCGCCGCGAGGCTGGGCGACGGCTTCGGCGTGCTCGCGAAGAGCGGCAGCGAGTTCCTCGCGCGGCTCACCGCGTCGATGGATGCGACGCACGTCGAGCACGTCGAGGCGAAGAGCCACGCCTCGGCGGGCGTCGCCGAGCTCAAGGCCACGATCACGGCCGAGAGCACCGCCACGCGCGAGCACGTGACCGCCAAGGTCGAGAGCCTGCGCGAGCGGGTGAGCGCCGCCGAAACGAGCATCGAGGGCACCGTGCGCCAGGCGACGGGCGAGCACGCGGCGTACACGGGCCCTGGTCCACGCGGGAGCGCGGCGACGCTGCCGGAAGGGTCACGGAAGTGAGCACCATCGTAAGCGACGCCCTCCCACTCCCGCCGCGCAACGTCTTCGCCTCGGCGCAGCGCCGCGTCCTCGACCTCGAGGAGCAGCACGGCCGCAACGTGCGCGACGAGGTCGAGCACCACGCGATTGCCAAGCGCGCGACGGCGAAGCGCGAGAGCAGCGAGCGCGCCCTCGCCGAGGCCTTCGATGTCGAGCGCAAGGCCTACACGGCGTGGCGCGCCGACGAGGACGCCGCCCGCGTCGCTGAAGAGAAGCGCCGCGCTGCGCTGCTCCCGGCGCCCGCGCCGGCGGCGCCGGACGAGCCGTCGATGGCGCCCCGGGGCCCGTGACCGCCCCCGGCGCCGTCGCAACGCGGCGCCTGCTCGCCCTCTCCGGGGCTTCGTTCTCGCACCCTCGTCGAGGTGACCCGTGCACGCGCTCCCGCCCTGCCCCGATCTCACCTGGTACTTCGGCAGCGCGGAGAGCGCGGCTGGCGGCCTCAAGTCCCGCACCGGGGCTCAGCTCGAGACAGCGTCGATCGGTCAGGGCCGCTCGCCATCCCACGACGCCGAGAGCGCCCTCGGCCGGCGCTTCGATCCGCACGGCGATGTCGAGCGCGCCCGCGGCATCTTCCGCGCGCTGCAGCGGCTCTCCGTGGGCCAGCGCGACGTCCTCGCGCGCGCGTACGGAACGCACAACCTCGAGCAGCTCGTCGAGCGCGCCTACCACCGCGACGAGGCCGCGCGCCATCGCCTCCTCGCGGCCTTCGGCGAGTACACCCCGATCGCCGTCCTCGACCCCGCCGCGCGCCTCGTTGCGAGGCCCAGCCGGGCCAAGGGCGCGGTCCCCGCGGACGCCGATGCGCTGCTCGCCGACGCCCAGGCGCTGCTCGCGGCCGCCCTCGCCGCGTACCTGGCGGCCCGCGCGCCGGCCCGCGCCGAGCTCGCCGCATACCGCGCGCCGGCGCCCCCACCCCGCACCGCCACGGAGTACCTCTCGACATGGTGACCAGCGCCCAGGGCGACGACGTCCTCATCGGCTTCACGGCGATCGCCAAGCGCCTCGGCGTCGGCTCGCGCTCCACCGTCTACGCGTACACCCTCCTCGAGCGCGACCCGCTCACCCTTCACCAGTTCCGCCGCAGCGTCTGGCAGCGCGCCGCGCACGTCGAGGAGTGGCGCCTCCGGCACCGCGACGGCGTCAAGGCCGAGCTGCCGCGGCTCGTCGGCGTGCGTGCGATCGCGAGCTTCATCGGCCGCGGCGCGACGGTGGCGAAGGTGCTGGCGTGGTCGAAGCAAGCGCGCGATCCGCTGCCGCTCTTCACGGTGCGCGGCGGCGAGGTGGTGGCATTCGAGTCGGCGGTGAGGGACTGGTGCCTCCGCGAAGATCGGATCTACGCGGCCGGTGAACGTGAGGGCGGCGAGGGCGAGAAATCAGCGGGCGATCTCGTGGAAATCGCGCCGTCGATCCGCGCCTCGCTCGGCGCCGACGGTGGCACGATCACCCCGTCAGCCCCCCGCCCATCGGCCGCGCCGCCCGGCCCATTCGAAGACACCCCGGCCTCGGCCGGTTGAAGCTCAGGCGGAGCACCTACGGCGTTGCGGCGTGGTGGACCATTCCGGCCATCGAGCGGAATGATCGATCCCGCGAGAAATGCCGGGGAACGAGCATTCTCGCCGATAGCGAGAATGCTCGTGTCCAACGTCGTCGCGGCGATCGAGCCGGATCCGGCGCCGCCGCCCTCGCGCGATGCTTGGGTGCGCTTGGATGTCTTCGGAAAGACTGGGAATTCTTGCCAGTGAGCGGCGGAATTGCCGGTTCTTGGACGCGCCGAAAAACGCGCGAATCCAGCGGCTTACCCTGGATCAACCCCTCGCGATGCGGCTCACGATCCCGGCGAGCCGCGCCGCGGCGTCGGCGGCCGCGCTCGCCGCGCCCCGGCCGGCGCCCTCGCCGGTCACGACCAGGCCGTCGCGCGCGGTGATGGTCACCGCCCAGCGCTCGTCGACGCGTGCGACGGTGGCGCGCACGATGACGTTGAGGCCGTGGCTCTTCGGCGCGGTCACGAGGCGCCTCGCTCGAGCAGGACGATCGCCACGTCGAGGCGCCGCGAGACGCCGCCGAGGAAGTCGGCGAACGTGACGAACTCGCTGCCGCCGCCGGCGATCACGATCATCGCCTCGACGTCGATCCGCAGCGCGTCGAGCACGTTGATCGCAGGGGCATCGTCGCCGGTGGAGAGCCCATGGAGCAGCACCTCGGCGAGCGAGGCGTCGTGGAGCTCGACGCGGCGCAGGTTCTTGCGGAGCCGCTCGGCGGGCCGCTCGCGCGGCGGGATCTTCTTCTTCTGGGCGCGCGAGCGCGCCTTGGGTAGGGTAGACACAAGCTCACCTCGTGAACGCGGGGTTGAGTCAGGGCGCCGGAGGTGTTGATCGCACCGTCGGCGCCCGTCTTCGTTGGGCCACGCAGATCGCCCGGCCACGGCCAGGACGGCCGCTACCAGCGAAGCTGCGGTGAGGCGCGGCCACCGTGCAACCAGTGACCGCGCCTCTTCCTCGTCGGCTCGCTCAAACCAAGCGACGCGGTGAGCGTGCTCTATGCGACTCCCGGGCCACGCCGAGATCCGCGCGTGCACCGCTGATTTTGACCATCGTCAACGTAGTGACGTCAACGCAGGTGGCGGGTCGCGCCTCCGCTGGTTGTCACTCCCGGACGTCGATGGATCAAGGAAATCGCCCGCGGCATAGCGTTCTTTGTGGCGCCATCGTTCAAAGTGTTGAACACTGCGACGGGTGAGCACAGTGCATGTTGGCTTTAGGCTCGCGACCGATCTGGTCGAGAGACTCGATGCGCTCGCGGAGCAGCTATCAAAGCGAGCTGCGGGGGTTGATGTGAACCGAAGCATGGCGGCACGAAAAGCGTTGGAGCGCGGGCTCGCCGTCATGGAGAACGAGATCGGAATCGAGCCGAAGAAAGGAGCCAAGTCGGCCGGTAAGCCGAAGAAGTAGAGTCCGCAAAAGAGTCGAGGAGCTGAGGCGTGCAACCGCCCCAACCCCTCTAAGTCCGCACCCCGACTCAAGCTCGGAGCACGTACCTAAATGTCCCTGTCCCACGTCGCCCCCGCCCGGGGCAATATTCCCGCTCGTCCTCGTTTCGCCCCCGAACCTCGCGGCCCCATCACGGACGCCGAGATCGACCGGATCCGCGAGCTGCTCCTCGAGGGCCTCGAGCGCGCCTACGCCGCCGAGCGTGCTGCCGCCGCCCCGATCGGAGGTGCCCGATGAACGCCACCGCCGCCCGCCGCCCGCGGGCCACCACGCTGCCGGTTGACCTCGCCCCGTTCACCGCCCAGCTCACCGCGGCGCGTGCCGTCCTCGCCCGCATGGGCGCTGGCGCTGTCGATGGCGAGACGCGCGCCAGCCGGCGCGATGCACTCTCCGAGGCGCGCGAGGACGCCCGCCAGGTCGAGAGCGCCGCACGCAAGCTCGGGGCGGCCTCGCTCCGCACCGAGGCGCGCAAGCTCGGCGACGAGTTCTTCGAGGCCCAGCGCGCCGTCGACCCGGCGGAGCTCGTGGTCCCCGCGCGCCCGCGTCCTGCGTGGCACACGGTGGTGCTTACCGCGCTCTTCGCGTTCCGGAACCTCCTCACCCGTCAGCCGGATCTGTGGGGGGCGAAGGACCCGGACAGCGCGCCGTTCCACGCGCTCGGCGTCACGCTGAACCACTGGATCACCGCGTGGCTCAATTTCGACGACTACCGGGCCGCCGGGATCCCCGCCCGGTTCACGCCGCTCCTCGATCTCAAGTACGCCATGTTCTACTTCGCGCCGACGACGCCGCGCCCCGCGACGCCCGCGCAGCTCGAGCAGTGGGCCGCCGACGACGAGGCGAACAACACCCCCGAGCGCCACGCCGCGCGCGCGCGCCAGCACCTCAACGGTGTGTGGATCTCCCTCGCCGAGCTCGGCGCGCCGTTCGCTCGCGACGGCTACAACGTGCGGAGCAAAGACCCGCTCGGCGACGCGGCCGGCGATCTCGCCCGCGCCGCCGAGGAGATCGCGGCGATCGGCGAGAGCGTCGACGTCCAGGAGCTGCTCATCGTGCGCGCGCGTCTCGCGGGCCTGCTCGCCGCCGCCGGAGCGGCCTCGTGAACCCGGCGCGCCTCGTCGAGCTCCACCGCGCGATCGCGCGGGCTCAGCTCGCCGCCGCGACGGCGTCGGCGTAGAACAGGAACCACTCCATGCCCCGCAAGCCCACAGGGAACGTCTACGAGAGCCGCGGGGCGTGGTTTGCGCGCGTCACGCTCGGCGGCAAACAACGACCCTCGATCCCGCTGCCGAGCTGCCACGACGAGGCCGCCGCGGTCGAGCGCCTGGTGCTCCTCGCCGAGCTCGCTGGGCAGCTCCGGCGCGCCGACGTCCCGCTCGACACCGCCAAGCAGGCGCTGCTCGTCGCCGGCGCCGCCGAGGGCAAGACGCTCGTCGGCGTCCGGCGCCAGGTGGAAGCCTTCAAGGGAGGTATCGAGTTCCGGCTCAAGCCTGCTCCCGTCGTCGGGCTCACCGTCGAAGGCCTCGCTCGTCGCTGGATGTCCGGGGATCTTCACCGCGAGCACCCCGATCGGATCCCGCTAAAAAAGACGGTCAACACCGACCTTTCACGCTTCGAGTGCCACGTGTTCCCTATCGTCGGGACGGTGCCTATCGTCGACTTCACCCTCGACCACGGCGAGGCGATCCTGCGCGCCCTCCCGTCGCACCTCGAGCCCGCGACGCGCGCGAAGGTGGCGCACCTCGTGTTCCACCTCTTCGCCCTCGCGGCGTACCCACTGAAGCTCATCCCCGCGAACCCGCTGCCGGGTGGCCGCAATGGTTTCATCCCTCGCGGCGGCCGCAAGAAGGCACTGGCCTACCTCTACCCGGCGGAAGACGCGGCGCTGCTCGCGTGCGTCGCGGTGCCCCTCTGTCGCCGCGTCTTGTATGGGATGATCGATCGCGAGGGGTTGCGCGCCGGCGAGGCCTGCCAGCTCGTCGTCGACGACATCGACGCAGAAGGTGTCGTGAAGCTCGACGAGAACAAGACGGACGATCCGCGACCGTGGAACTTGTCGCCCGGTGTTTTCGAGGCGATCCGCACGTGGCTCGACTTGCGGCGCGGGCGCGGCGAGATCATCACCGGCGCGTCACCGATCTTCACCGGCGAGGACGGCGCGCGCATCGGCCGCCGGAACGAGCTCGCGAAGGTGCTGCGCGCCGACATGCTCAGCGCCGGGATCACCCGGCCGGAGCTCTACAAGGCGAGCGCGGCGCGGATCGCGATGCGTCTCCACGACCTCCGCGGGACCTTCGTCACGGTGTCCCTGGCGAACGGCAAGACGGAGCGGTGGGTGAAGGACCGGACCGGGCACAAGTCCTCGCGGATGGTGGACGCGTACACCCGGCTCGCTCGCTCCGCGGAGGAGCTGAACCTCGGCCCGCTCCGCCCCCTCGTCGAGGCGATCCCCGAGCTGGCCGCGCTCGCTGGAAAAGGCGGTGGAAAGGGCGGCAACGAGGGTCACGGAGCGCCGAAGCCTTCAAAAGTAGGCAATCCAGCGCGCCGACGAATGGCCATATCTGCCATTCGAGCTTACCAGTCCCAGCGGTCTTCCTGCGAGGAAGGCGGCGCGGCGGCGGGGGAGCGGGCGGCGTCGACGCAGAGGCGGGCGACGTGGCGCTCCATGGCCGCCCGGCGAGCATGGGC
>JANYGI010000063.1 GCA_025362495.1 Byssovorax sp.
ACTCGCTCACGCTCGCGAGCCTGTTCGCGAGCCGCAACGAGCAGATCGACTGGCAGCAAGACGTGTCGACGTCGCCGTCGACGTTCTCACCGCTCTGCGGGTTCACCGGGACGCTGGTGCTCCGCGGCGGCGGCTGCAAGGTGGATTTCGGCTGGTACAACGTCAGTGCCAACAACGTGCCTCCGTTGGACTCGGAGATCTACGTCCTCGTCCCCAAGTCCGATCCCATCTTCAACCAGACGTTTCATCCGCAGGCAGGGGAGGCGGGGCAGACCTTCACCGCGGCCGCGATCCAGAGCGATCCCAACTACAAGGGTGGTCAGATCGGGTTCGCGTTCAAGGGCAACCCCGGCGAGGTGTGCACGCAGACGCACTATTCGCAGCCCGAGCTCAACGTCACCTGCACGAACTGCTCGCCGTCGGCGCCGTGGATCACGGCCCTCATCTACAAGTCGACGGCGACGCCCAACGCGTTCTACGTCGCCTTCGAAGACCTGCCGATGAGCCCGACCAGCTTCGGCGGGTTCCCGGGGCAGATGTACACCAACGACGGCGATTTCAACGATTTCGTCTACTTCATCACCGGTATCGACTGCCAGGGGGCCGGCCAGCCTTGCGACACCGGCCTCCAGGGCGTGTGTGCGCCCGGCCTCACCGAATGCACCACGGCGATGGCGACGGCGTGTCAACCGCAGGCGAAGCCCAGCGCCGAAGCGTGCGATGGGCTCGACAACGACTGCAATGGAGCCGTCGACGACGGCCCCGGGCTCTGCGCGATGGACGAGGTGTGCGACCACGGTAAATGCGTGGGCTCGTGCGGATCGGCCGAGTTTCCGTGCGCGCTCGGCCTCGTCTGCCAGGACGGCCACTGTGTCGAGACTGCCTGTCAGAACGTGCCCTGCCCCGCGGGCCAGGTCTGTCATGAAGGCGTGTGCGCGGGCCCCTGCGACGGCGTGACGTGTCCGAAGAACCAGGTGTGTCGGCCCGGGCTCGCGAAGTGCGTCGATCCTTGCGAGGGGGTCACCTGCGATAGTGGCCGCGTCTGCGAGGGCGGCGCCTGCGTGCTTTCGTGCACGTGCAAGGCCTGCGGGGCTGGCACGGTCTGCGCGACGGCCAGCGGTCATTGCGTCGACGCCGGGTGCGAGTCGATGACGTGCCCGACCGGGGAAGTCTGCTCGGGCGGCGCCTGCGTGGACGCGTGTCAAGGAGCAGTGTGTCCCGGCGGCGTCAAGTGCATGAACGGCGAGTGCGGTGCTCCGCAGATGACGACCAGCGCCACGGGCTCGGGCGCAGGTGGAATGGGGCAGGGTGGAACGACCTTCGTGGGCGCAGGCGGAGCGAGCACGAGCAGTGGAATGGAGACGACCAGCGCTGCAGGCGCAGGCGGCGCCGGCGGCGCCACCAAATCGGCTCCCCAGGACGCTGGTTGTGGCTGTGTCGTGGTAGGCGACGCGCCCGGGGAGAAGCGCGCCGCCGCGGGCGTGTTGTTGCTGCTCGCGCTCGGCGTGCGGCCTTTGCGGCGCCGCCGTCGCGCCGTCGCCGTTCGCCGGTAGGCTCTTCAAAGCAGCTGGCGATTTCCCTCCGACCGAGGGTGAACCGCAAACCGCGAGAACACCTCGTCGCGAGGCGTCAGCGCTTCATCCCCCGCATTTCCCTTTGACGCACCGAGCCGCGCCGGGGGGCATACAGGGCGGCGCGTCGAACCGACAGCCATCCTGCTTGTACGCGGCGCAGGTGGTGGTGTTCACCCTGGCGATGGCGTCGTTCACGGCCGGAAGGTCCTTCACGGCGACGGAGCGCGAGCAGACATCGAAGCACGCCGAGCCGACGGACGTGACAGCGCAATCCGCGTCGGTGGTGCAGGCGAGGCTCTGCTCCACCACCGCGAGGACCTCTTTGATCCCTTGCGTGCTGCGGTCTTTGCACGAAGCTCCGGCGGGCGTGGGCGTGGGCGTGGGCGCGACGGCGGGGACCGCCGGGCCGCAGGCGGCGAGCACGAGGGCAGTGACGGCGCTGATGCTGAGCCAGTGAACGGGGCGTGACATGAATGACTCCTCGGTGTTGGGGGGGCGCGGCTCGGCGAGAACGCCTCGAAATCCGGGATCTTACGCGGCACCACGGGGCGGCGCTCACAAATTCCGGCGCGCCGAGCCCGCTCGACGGCGACGTCGGACCTCGGCTGGCCGGCGTGACCTCTTCGTCAGCCGGCCGCCCGGGTGATATGCAGTCACCCATGCCGGCGCCGCTCGTGGTCGCAACGTGGAACGTTCTCCATCGGATCCACGCCGAGAACTGGGACGAGCCCGTGATCGCGGATCATCCCGACGAGCGCGCCCGCATCGCGGCGATCGCCGAGCGCATCGCGACGGTGCTCCTGCCGGAGTGCGCGGTCGTCTGTCTCCAGGAGGTCAGCGGTGACCAGCTCGCTGCGGTGCGGCTGGCCCTCCCGGCGTCGGCCCAGGTGGTCTCGATGGTCTATCCGCGGATCCCGCGTCCACGCCGGGGGACATCGCAGCTCGTCGATCCGACCGAGCACCTCGCGATCGTCACCGTCGGCCTTTCGAGCGGCTCGGGACGAGCGGAAGCGGCCTTTCCGACCGATCCGGGGAAAGGCTACCTCGCCATCGAACTCACGCCGGGCGGGGTGGTCATGATCGCTACCCACGTCTCGTACGGCGAGCGTCACGTCGCCCAGTGCGCAGAGCTTTCGGCGGTAGCGGGACGCCAGCGCGATGGAGTCGTGATCCTCGGCGACTTCAACGCCCCGAGCGCGACCGTCACGCGAGCGCTCGGCCCGGATTTCACCGCCGCCGAGCTCCCCGAGGGCTCGTTGCCGACGCATCCTCGATCCACGCCGAGCGCGCGGTCTCGGGATATCGATCACGTGATCGCCCTGCGGGGCAAGGTGTCTGCCGCGCGCGTGGTCTCCGCCGAGCGGCTGTCGGATCACAACATCGTCCTTGCCCAGCTCGGCAGTCGGCCCTGATCGCGGCGCGCGGAGAGCCACGAAGGCTGAGAGGCTGACCGAAAATCCGTCAGCCTCTCAGCCCGGTTGCGTGGCTACTCTCTCTCAGCGCGAGAGCGTCGTCGTCCCCGTGGTGATGGTGCAGTGTTGCCCGAATTTCCGTCGAATTTGCCAGAAACGGCCCCTTCAGCGTGGTTGTCGTCGACGACGCTGGTGATGTTGAAGGTGATGTTGTTCCCGGACTGCACGTCGGAGGCGATGTTACCGCCCTCGTCTTGCATGGGATACTGCCCCGAGAGGGACAGGCTCGTCGCGTTGCCGGTGCCGGACATGAGATACCCCATGATGTCGGCCGTGAGCCCGCCGTTCCCGTTGCTGTCGAGCACCATGGTGCTGGTCAAGTCCACGTCAGCGTGCTTGATGTTGCCGAACGAGTAGTCGCAATCCACGCTGTACTGGAGGTGCGCGCTCCACGTGCCTTGCCACGAGATGGCTCCTGCGCCGGTCCCGGTGGAGCCGCTGCCACCGTCGCCTCCCTCGCCCCCGCCGCCCGAGCATCCGGCCGAGATCGCGAGAGGAGCGCAGGTGAGAGCGACGGCGAAGGCGCGAAGGAAATGGTTCATGAGAGTCTCCTTGGAGGATGGGACGAGGCTCGCGGCCTCGGTGCTCTCTTCGACGAACCGCGAACAGCGCCCTTCAGGATCGGTCACTGAGGTCCACTGAGCTGGGCTGAGCCCCGAACTTGCTCAGGATTTCAAGGTGGTCGCGCGCGAGCAGATCACCCCGAGCGCGCCCGTCGTGCTGCCGCATCGCGCCCGAGCGCATAGCCCACGTCGGTGGTGACGAGGCGCGTCGGGCGCGCGGGATCGTCCTCGATCAACCGCCGCAGCGTGCGGATCGCCGTGTGCAGCCGGGGATCGTCGCGGAGCGGGTGATAGTCGCGCTGCTCCCAGGCGCGGTGCACGAGCGCCTCCTTGTCGATCGCGCCGTCCGCGTCGGCGACGGCGCGCAGGATCCGGAAGAGCAGCGGGCGATCGGCGAAGGAGCACGCGCGATCGGGGAGCCATACGCTCCGCGTGCGCTCGTCGATCCCCCACGCCCCGCCGCGGCCCGCGCTCGTCACCATCGTGGTGATCCGGCAGCCGGTCCGCCGCTGCGCTGCGGCCACCACGGCCTCGTCGATGCGATCGAGCCGCGTCGGCTCACCGAGCAAGGCGCGGGCTCGCCGCGCGGCGACGGGGGCGATCGTCGACGCCGCGATCACCTCGAGGCGCCCGGCGGCGAAGCGCTCCTCGTCGGCGACGAGCGCGACGAGCTCGGCCTCGATTTCGAGCGGCGCGAAGCCTCGCTCTTTCGCGACCACCGCGAGGGCCGCGGCGCTGAGCTTCACGGCGGACGCCGGCGCTCCGGAGAGCAGCTCACGAGGTCGCGCCACTGGCATCCTCGAAGCATCGTTTGGTGACTCGCTCGCAGAACGCCACGAGGTTCGGCAGCGAGCGCGCGAAGGTGGTCAGCGGCGTTCCGGTCGGTATCTGCAGGAGGTTGTTCACGGTGCCGTAGATCGCCGCGTCGTACGACGTGGGCTCGTCGCCAAGGAAGAAGGGCTTGTCGCCGAGCGCGTCGGACAGCGCCTTCAGGTCGGCGCTCCCCATCGCGTAGATCTCCTCGCGCGTGTGGCGGCCGGTGCCCTGTCCCATGAGCGCGCTGCGCGTGCTGCGGCGCACGACCAGGCTGATCAGCGGCCGCAGCGGGGCCGGGATCGTGGCAAAGAACACCGGCGCCACGACGGCAAAGCCCGCCTCGTCGATCCAGCGCGAGTAGAGCATCGGGAAGTACAGGCTCTCTTCCGTCATCCGCCGCAGCGCGTGGCCCGTGGCGCGCTCCGCAGCCGTGAGGTGGGTGTCGAGCTTGTCGCCGTGCTTCTTGATCAGGTGCTCGATGATCAGCGCCGAGTCACCCAGCTTGCGGCCATCGTCGTCGGTGATGTACGGGAGCTTGCCCTTGGGCGCCTTGCGCGGATTGCCGTCGAACTCGACGCGGTAGGGAATGCCCGCCAGGTGCATGTACGCTTCGAGCTTGAGGCCGAACGGGCTGGCGGTGCGGAGACCGAACGCGGGGCCGAACTCGTGCAGAGTGATCATGGCTCCGGGGTACAACAGCCCTCGCGCGGGCGGAAGGGCTTGCTTCGCCGGCTGGAGCGGGAGCTCACGGGCCAGGGCGCGGACGCCTGTTTCGCTCCATCCGTGATGGTCCCACGCGATCCGAGGCGGGCATCGGCGAGGAGCGAGTGAACAGGCGCGGTGAATGGCCGCGGGTCTCGATCGTGCGGCGGGTCGGAAGTGAAGAGTCGCGCCCCGGTCGCGTGGAATGGTGATATCGGTCGACGGGTAGCTCTGTGCTCCCAGCCTCGATCCCGATCGAGAAGGGCCTACTCCATGAATACCAAGCTCTCTGCCGCGCTCGTCCTGCTCGTCCTGCTCGCGGTCGGGCCGCTGCAACCCCTCCTGGGTTGCTCCAGCTCCCCGGCCATTTCGAGCACCGCGAGCACGTCCGGCATGGGTGGCGGCAGCGCGACCGCATCTGGAACGGGCGGTGACGGCGCGAGCACCTCGGGCACCGGCGGCAGCGCTACGAGCGGCGCGACGGGGACCACGACGGGCGCGGGCGGCGCCGCACCGATGATGACGCCGGGCGGCGCGCCTCTGCCGACCGGCTGGACGCTGAAGGTCTCCGATCGCTTCGGCACCGCGCCGACGCAGAACATCGGGACGTTCGCGCTTCTCCACGCGAAGTATTACGAAGGCCAGTCCTACAACCGCGAGCCCAGTGGCCTCGTGAAGATCCCCAACGTCGTCATCAACGGCGAGCAGGAGACGTACGTTCACTTCGAGGACACCATCGTGTTCGCGGCCGATCACCTCACGATCCAGGCCCGCGGCCACCAGGACGGCTCGATCTCGTCCGGCGAGATCGTCAGTCTCCACGCGCAGCGGAGCTGGTGCGTGGAGGCGCGCTACCAGATCCCGAGCGCCGACAAATCCTGGGCGGCCTTCTGGCTCTACGGCGACGCCGATGGACACGATAGCTCCGAGGTCGACGTCGAGCAGCCCGTCACGCCCAACCAGGGGGTCCACGACGTGTCGATGCACAACCACCCTTCCGAGGGGACGGTCACCATCCTCGACAACCACTTCACGACTCAGTACATGAACTGGAACAACGCGGCCTTCGACGCCAGCGCGGCCGCTCACGTCTACACGGCCTGCTACGACGACGCCGCCTCGCTCCAGACGCGCTACATCGACGGCGCGGCGATCTACTCGGCCGTGTGGAAATGGAACGAGTCGCTCGGTGGCACCGGGCATGGCCCCGACGCCTCGACGATCGTCAACCTGGCCGTCGGCGGCAGCTGGCCGGGGAACACCGCCAATCCCACCACCTACAAGGCCGATCTCGACGTCTATTCGATCGAGTATTACGGGCCCTGATCGGGCCCAACCACCCGCCTCTCCACCCCGAGACAGCCGCAAAGAGCTCATGATCGACCACGAGAAATTCACGGCGCGCCACGCGCAGAGACATCAAATCGCGCCCTTCTCCGCCGTCGATCTCGCCGACATGGCAAAGAAGCTCCCTCCCGACATCGTCGAGTTTCTGTCGGCCGAGGGGCGCTGCAGCTATTCGAACGGCACGCTGTGGACCGCGTATCCGGGCGAGTTTCACGAGATCCTCTCCGACTGGGGGCTCGACGGCAAGAAGTGCCACGCCTTCTTCCGGACCGCATTCGGCGGTTGCATCTACTACTTCCGGAAGAAATTCTATTCCTTCGACTCGTTGACGGGCACCATCAACTGCTTGAACGACGACGTCTACACGCTGATCAGCGCGTACCTGACGATGACCTTCCTCCTCCACGACACCTGGCATCTCCAGCATCTGGAGGATCGCGCCGATCTCCCGGCGCCCCTGCCTGACGAGATCTACGGGCTGGTGCCGGCCTTGCCCTTCGGCGGCAGCTTCGAGTCCTCGAGGCTCGAGGTCGTCAAGATGCGCGAGCACCTCGCGTTCCTGGCAGAGTGCCTGGGCAATCAGGTGAAGAAGCTATAGAGCGCCTCAGGCTGCCTCGCCTCGCGCGCCGGGCTCTACACGCTCGGCGGCCAGGCCTCTTCGCCTTCATCGCGGAGGGCGATGTGCTCCAGACAGAGGCCATCCGGAGGCGCGGTGAGACCCGCGTCATCGCGCTTGCCGGACTCGATGGCTCGCGTGATCGCCCCCGGCTCGAGGCGCCCTTTGGCCACCTCGACGATCGTGCCGACCAGGATCCGGATCATGTTGTGCATGAACGCGGTGCCCTTCACGTCCACGCGCAACAGGCGCGGATCCCCGGGATCTTCCGTCACGGTGACGGAGTGCAGCGTACGTACGGTGTTCTCGCGCAAATCCGCGGCAGTGCGGAATGCCGTGAAATCGTGGGTGCCCACCGCGAGCGCGGCCTCGGCCGAGGCGCGCGCGAGGATGTCGGGATCGCGCATCCCCTCGATGCGCCAGGCCCGCCCTTCGAGGAAGGGATCGCGCGCCAGATCGCGGAGCAAGAGATAGCGGTAGTGCTTGCCGAGGTTGTCGTGGCGCGGGTTGAAGCCCGAGGGCACGCGCGCGGCGCGGCGGATGGAGATCTCCTTCGGCAGGTGGCGCGACGTCGCCAGCACCCAGCCGCGCATCGGCATCTGCAGATCGGGATCGAAGGCCACGCGCTGCCCGCGCGCGTGCACGCCCGAGTCGGTGCGGCTCGCCCCGCGGATGTGGCGAATCGTCGGATCGAGGGCCTGGAGCGCGCCGAGGAGCTCCCCCGCGATGGTGCGTTGCTCGGGCTGCACGACGAAGCCCGCGAAGGGGCTCCCGTCGTAGGCGACCGTGAGCAGGACCGCCGTCCGTGCGGGCTCGGTCATATATTCGAAAGCTATTTACTGCCGCCGGCGCCCGTCCCGCTGCTCGAGGACGAGGCCGCGGACGTGGGCGCGCCAACGCCGTAGGAGAGGAGGCAGAACGCGAGCGCATCCCCGGTCAACGGAGGGCCTTTGCCCCCATCGACGTCGGCCGCCCGGCAGCAGACGGCGGGGTTCGACGGGTTCTCCGCGCAGATCGCGTAGCCCGTGCAGCCGCCCATCACATTCGGGTTGATGCCATTCGAGTCGACATCGGGGGTGCACGCCGGCGTCACGCCCGTCTCGGTCGCGCAGGCGCCCAGGAAGGCGAACGGGAGCGCGGCGAGGACGGCGATCGCCAGGACGCGGAACGTGGGCGCGAGGGGCCGGGGCATGAGCGCTCCTATTGCTTGATCGTGAACGAGATGGGGATGCCGACCGTGACGCAGCCCTGGGTGGGCGGCGGGAACGTCTGACCCTTGAACCGGCTGAGGACGCACGTGGAGACCTCGGCGGAGTGCACGGAGTCGTTGACAATCGAGGCGCTGCACACCGAGCCGCTGGGGCCGACCTGCACGCTGACCGTCATGCTACCCGAGACCTCGGACGTGCGCAGCGCTCGCTGATAGCAGCCCGTGGCCGACTGGGCCTTGGTGCGGAGCGCCGACGTGAGGGCGCCCGAGACCTGGCCGTCCGCGCACTTGGTGCACGGGCCGGCGCCGGCCACCGCGGAGCCGGCGCTGCTGGGGCTCCCGCTCTTCGCGATGGGCTTGCCGGCGTCGGGCTCGTCGTCGAGCTTCGGCGGCGGCGGCGGAGCGAACTGCGGCGGCGGGGGCGCCGTGGCCGAGGCGATCGCCGTGGCCGAGGTGGCCTGCGCCGTCACGGTGGGCGGCGTTTGCTTCGATTTCCAGCAGAACAGGCCCACGGCGAGGATGCCGAGCACCAGGATCCCGAGCACATAAGGGGCCCCACTGCCTGAGGTTCCGGGGATCTGGCCGGACGGCGGGGGCTGCGACGGAGCAGGCACGTTGAAGACCTCAGCAAAGTAGCGAGAATACCGGGGGCGGCAGTCTACAAGGGGATGTGGGGTCGCGCGAGGAAAGTCACCCCGCGGCGCGATGGTAGAGGGAAACGGCGGTCGTCCCGTAAAGTCGAGTGTCGGGCTCGTCGAGGCCGGGGAGCGGCGGCGCTTTGTCCTTCTTGGCGTGCTCGACGATGACGCGCGCGGTGGCGCTGAGCGCGTCGGCCTTGAGCAGCGCCGCGACGATCGGCGGCACCTCGGGGAGCTGCGCGTACGGCGGATCGAGGAAGACCAGATCGAACGGGCCGAGCGCCTTCAAGAAGCGGAGCGCCGAGGTGATCGGCTGGGCGAACACCTGGGTGTCGGCCGTGAGCTTCAGCGCCTCGAGGTTCGCGCGGAGCGCCGTCACCGCGGGGCGGGCGCTCTCGATGAACACCGCCCGCACCGCGCCGCGCGAGATCGCCTCGATGCCGAGCGCGCCCGTGCCCGCGTAGAGATCGAGCACCTTCGCGCCGGGCACGTAGCCGAGCCGCGAGAAGAGCGCCTCGCGCACGCGATCGCTCGTGGGCCTGGTTTCGAGGCCTGCGGGCGCCTCGAGGCGACGTCCGCCGAACCTTCCGGAGATGACTCTCACCAGGTGTACGTGACGTCGAGCTTGCCGCCGGTGGGGCCGACCTGCGGGTCGAACATGAACCCCGTCTTCGCCGGCTTGGCGGCCGACGAGGAGCTGGTGGCGATGAGGTAGATGCCGAGGCCTCCCGCCACCGCCGCGATCGGGTAGAAGATCGCCTGCAGCGTCTGGGCGCCCTTCGCCGAGTTGCAGCTCGCGACGATGGGCGACGTGTCCTTGGCCGTCGTCGCGGCGGCGCAGACGTCGCTCGCGGTGGGGTACTTCTTGCGGAGCGTCGTGTAGTCGGCGTCGCTGCGCACGCCCGAGACCTGGATCGACGACACGAGGCCGACGACGCCCGCCGCGACGCCCACGCCGAGCGACGCGAAGCCAGAGACTTTGCGCCAGTTGACGCTGGTCTTCACTTCCATCGCGATCGGCACGAGCGTCACCTCGGTGGGCGCGCCCGTCGGCTTGATCACCACCTGCGACTCGGCGTCGACGTAGCCCTGCGCCTTGACCGTGATCTTGTGCGGACCCGAGGGGATCATGAACGATCCGTCGCCGCTCTTGAGCGCGCCGAGCGGCTGCCCGTCGACGAAGACCTGGCCCTGGATATCGCCGGCCTTCACGCGGATGCCGCCCTTCGGCGGGCCGCCGGTGAGCTCGTTGATCGCCCCCGCGGCGATGTGTCGGAGCGTGTCGTCGGTCGAGTCGGTGAGGTTCGAGGTGTAGTCGACGGGGACCTTCGAGGTGCCCTTGCCGCGGACCCAGAAGTTGAGCGTGCCCTTCACGCTCGCGCCCTTCTTCTCGATCGTGCCCCACACGTAGCGGTCACTCTTGATCTGATCGGCGATGCGCGACTGGCAGCTCGTGTCGGGCGGCTCGGCGCACTTGAGGCTGAGCGTGAGCACCTCGAGCGAGAAGTCGCCCTCGCCGAGCGACCAGCCCGGCATCGCGCGCACGGCGTTGCGGAGCGCCTTCGTCAGGGCCTCGGCCTGATCGTCGGCCGCGTCGGTCTGGATGGCGATCACGCTGATCGGCAGCGTGTCGGGCCCCGGCTCCGCCGCCTTGGCCGTGGCCTCACCCGCGGCAATCGCCGCCGCCGCCGTCAACGCCAGGCCCAATCGAGGTGCGCGCATCGTCATCTCCCGCGTCATTCCAGTCCCCACCGCCGCGACAACGTTAGCCTTGCTGCGGCATTTTCTGCAATCCGACTGCGACAATCCCTGCGCCGAGGCGGGCGAGGGCCCTGTACGAACGATCACCCGATCTCGACCTTGCTCCACATATCGCGGCGCATCTTCTCTTTTTTGCGATCGGTGCGCGTCACGAGGCGCGCGGCTCCCCAGGCGGCGAGAAGCTGCCCTTCTTGACCGAGGCCCGGCAGCACGCTGCGGCCGATGAGCAGCGTGCGATCGATCGGCCCGCGGATCGGCTCGCCGGCGAGGCCGAGGTAGCCCGGCGGATCGACCTCGAGCTGGCGCACCATCGGCTCGGGGCCCGACGACGCGCCCCGCAGCGAGGCGCGCTCCACCGTGCGGCGACGCCCGTTTTCGAAGACCCACACCGGCAGGCCGTCGTGCACCGAGTCGACGAGCACGAGGTGCTTCTCGAGGAACGGGAGCTCGGCCGCGATCGTCGAGAGCACCGCGCGGCGAGCGTCTTCGCGCGAGAGCGCGCCGCGATCGGGCAGCAGCGTCTCGGCCACGAGCAGCTCTTCGCCCGGCGGATCGTCGGGCCGCCGCAGGCGCTGCAGGCGCACCACGGGCCGCGAAGCGAAGGGGTTCGATCGCCCCGGCGGCGCGGGCGCCGTCGACACGCGCGGCGACGCGGGCCGCTCGCCCGGCAGGAAGAACGACTCGGGCCCGAGCGGCGCGGGCAGCCCCTCTTTGCGCACCACGATCGACACGACGAAGCGCCCCACCGACGAGGTGATCCGCGGCCACTCGCGCTGCGCCCGCTTGTGGATGCCTTCGCCGCCGGTGAGGTTGGTGATCGCCTCGCCGTCGAGATCCGCGAGGATGAAGCTCGCGCCCGTCGGCGCCGTGTCGCCGTCGATGATCACGCCGGCCGCGTCGCCGCGCTTCATGTGGATCGAGGCCGCGCGATCGTCGAGCAAGCAGCGCCCGCCGTAGGCCGTGATCCGATCGAGGAGGAACTCTTCGATCTCTTCCTCGCCCCGCGGAAGCGTGAAGAGCCCGCGGGTCCACGCCCCGTGCAGGCGCGCCACGGCGAATGGCGGCGGCACCGACGAGAGGTGCGTCGCGAAGAGCACCGAGGCCTGCACGATCTGCCGGAACGCGTGCCCGCGCGGGAACTCGACGAGCAAGTCGGCGTCGGGCTCGGCGCGCACGTGGGGCAGCATCGCGGCGTAGCGGTTGGTCTCGCGGCGCTCCCAGAACGTGCCCGGCGGCCAGACCGCGTCGGACTCGAAGGCCTCGTCGGCGGCGCCGTTGACGCGGGCGAGCTCGGCGTAGAGATCGTCCACCAGGCGCCGCAGCTCGGGGTACTCGCGATCGATCTCGCGGCCGAAGAGGGCCATGTCGGGCGGCACGTCGAGCCGCCGCCGGGGCGCGAGGATCTGCATCATCGGCGAGGCCGCCTCGAGTCGCCGCTTCCAGGTCTGCGACTGCGCGAGCTCGACGATCACCTTGCGCCAGGTGGGCGACGTCGCGGCGAGCATCGTGAACGAGCGGCGCAGCAGGGTGCGCTTGTCGAGCTTGTACGCCGGGGCGCGCTCGCCCTGGCCGAGCAGGAGCACGGTGAAATCGCGTCGGGCCAGCAGCGCCGCCGCGGTGAGGGCCCCGATCGAGCGTCCGAGCACCACCACGTCGAAGTGCTTGCTCGTCACCGCGGAGCCCCGGCCGAGGGCGCGATCCCGATCGCCGTCTCCACCCCGCGCACCCACACGATCGGCCGTTTTCCCGCAGCTGCGGGCTCGATTTCCACGAGGCCCGCCGCGAGCCAGCCGAGCGCGCGCACCAGGAGCTCGTGCTCGCGGACGAGGATCCGCGCGGCGAGCGCGTCGCGCGTGTCGCCCTCCAGGATCGGCACCGCGGCCTGCGCGAGGACGGGCCCGGTGTCGGTCCCGGCGTCGACGAGGTGCACCGTGCAGCCGGTGATCCGCGCGCCATACGCGAGCGCCTGGGCCTGCGCGTCAACACCGGGAAACGCCGGCAACAGCGAGGGATGAATGTTGACGACGCGGTACGGGAAGGCGTCGAGCAGCACCGGCGTGACGATCCGCATGAACCCCGCGAGCACCACGCACGTGGCCTTGGCCGCGACCAGCATGGCGACGACGGCGGTGTCGAAGCTGGCCCGGTCGGGGTGGTCGCCGTGAGGGATCACCACGCTCGGGATGCCGGCCGCGCGCGCGATCTCGAGGCCGCCGGCCCCGGCTTTGTTGGAGATCACCACCCGGACGCGCGCGTCGAGCGAGCCCGCGGCGATGGCGTCGAGGATCGCCGCGAGGTTCGAGCCCCGCCCCGAGATGAGCACGCCGAGATCGATGGTCATGACGCTACTCCGCGCCTTCTTGCGCCTGCAGGAGGGCCGGAAAAGAAGGAGAATTCAACGCAAAGGCGCGGAGGCGCAGAGGCGCAACCGGACTCGGAATTTTTTTCCGGCCTTTTTGCGTCTCTGCGTCTTTGCGTCGTTGCGTTGAAATCCGGGCTTGCACAGGGGTCGATGCTCTAGCCGACGAGGATGACGCGCTCTTCGAACTCGACGGCGCCCACCGAGACGACCTCGCCGAAGGACCACGCCGTCTCGCCGGCGCTCTGCAAGGCTTCGATCGCCGCCTTCTCCGCGCCCGGCGCGACGATGGCCACGAGGCCGACGCCGAGGTTGAACGTCCGCCGCATCTCGCTCTCGTCGACGGGGCCGCCCTCGGCGATCACCTTGAAAATGGCCGGTCTGGCGTAGCTTCCGAGATCGAGCTTCACCCCGAGGCCGTCGGGCAGGACGCGGGGGACGTTGCCCGGGAGGCCGCCGCCGGTGATGTGCGAGAGGCCGCGCACCTGCCCCGCGCACGCGGTCAGCAGCGCGGTCACGGCGCGCGCGTAGATCTTCGTCGGCACGAGCAGCGCCTCGGCGAGCGTCGTCCCGAGGGCCTCGACGCGGTCGCTCATCGCGAGCTTCATCTCCACCTCGAGCACGCGGCGGGCGAGCGAGAAGCCGTTCGAGTGCAGGCCCGACGAGGCCACGCCGATGACGCGATCGCCTGGTTTCGCCGCCTTTCCATCGAGCAGCTTGGCCCGCTCGACCACGCCGACGGCGAAGCCCGCGAGGTCGTACTCGCCCGGCGCGTACATGCCGGGGAGCTCGGCCGTCTCGCCGCCGAGCAGTGCGCAGCCGGCCTGCAAGCAGCCCGCCGCGATGCCACGGATCACGGCCTCGCCGGTGTCGAGGTCGAGCTTGCCCGTGCCGAAGTAGTCGAGGAAGAACAGCGGGCGCGCGCCGACGGTGATCACGTCGTTCACGCACATGGCCACGAGGTCGATGCCGACCGTGTCATGCACGCCTGACGCGAAAGCCACCTTGAGCTTGGTGCCGACGCCGTCGGTGCCGCTCACCAGGATGGGATCGATCATCCCCGACGGGAGCGCGCAGAGGCCGGCGAACCCGCCGATCCCCGACACGACCTCGGGGATGCGCGTGGGCTTCGCCAGCCGCGCGATTCGCTCGACCAGGGCGTCGCCCGCGTCGATGTCGACGCCGGCCTGTCGGTAGGTGATCGCCATGGCCGCGGATCTGTCACAGCGAAGCGGGGAAGGGAAGACTCGGCGCCCGCGGGCGCGCGTGGCTCAGGCTTTCTCGCCGCTCGCCGCCGCGATCTCCGCGTCGTAGAACTCGCTCACGAGGCCGTCGATCCAGCCGCGCACCGCGGGGGCCGCGAGCACCGCGCGCACCATCGGCCAGGTCGCGGTCGCCAGGCTGGCGAAGTCGAGGATAACGCTGACGCCGAGCTCATCCAGGGCTTCCTTCACCGTGCGATCCTTGCGGGCGACGAGGGCCGCCTCGATCATCGCGCGGCGCTTGTCGCGGGAGCCGCCGCGCGAGAGCTCGGCCGCGGCGATGTCGAGCGCGATGTCCTGCCCGAGCAGGACCACCTCGACGTCGGCGCTGCGCGAGAGCGTGGCGATCTCCTGCTCGAGCAGCCACCCGGCGACGCGCTTGCGCACGGCGATGAAGCGCGGCTGGTCGGCGCTGGCGATGGTGAGCTCGACCATCTTGCGCAGGCTCTTTCGCGACATTCCCTGGAGGAATTTGCGGATCTCGGGATCGAGGCGCTTCTCGAAGTCGGCGCGCATGGTGTCGAAGCTCTTGCCCATGCCGAAAGGGCCGAGCTTCTTCAGCAGGCCCGGGAGGCCCCAGTCGGCCGTGAAGGGGTTGACCTTCTCGGAGAACTCTTTCAGCGCGTCGTGGAGCGTATCGCGCAGGACTTCCTCGACGGCGTCCTCCTCGCTGATGGCGCGCAGGAGGCGATCGGGGAACAGGCCCGGTCGCTCCAGGAGCTGATCGATCCGCTTCTTCGTGGCCGCGGGGACGCGCGCGCCCACGGTGCCCTTCTCGCTCTGGAGCTCGTGGAGCACGACGTTGACGATGTGGCGCGCGAGGGGACGGACAGTGCGCTCGACGGCCTCGGCCGTGAAGAGCGCGTCGGCGGCGTCGGCGAGGTGCCCGGCCGAGGCGAGGTCGCCGATCTTGATCGAGAGCAGATCGGCGACGACGAGCCCGAAGGTCTTCTGCCATTCGGCCTCGGCTTCGGCCGAGACGAGCCGCGCATGGAGGAACGCGAGGTGACGAGCCTTGAGGGCGGCGAGCGCGGCGGGCGAGATGTCGAGGTCGGCCATGGCGAGTGGCCCTCCACTACCGCGAACGACCTCGTGCGGCCATCACGGGCTCTTCAGGTAATCGCACGTGGCCGCGTCTTGCAGGCACTGATGCGAGGTCGGGTGCGAGAGGTAATAGAGATCGGACCCGTTGCTCATGAAGAAGCGCGCCGTCAGGCTCGTGAGGTACGTGCCCGAATCCCAGCCCTGACACGGCTCGCCGTTGACGAAGGTGTGCACGCCTTGCGGCACGATGTACGCGTCGAGCAGCGCCGTGAGCGGGCGCCCCGGCTGGCTCTTCCAGCCGCCGTCCGCCGTCGTCGGGGCGCCCTGGAGGCGCGGCGCCCACGCCGCGTCGACGCCGTCGGCCGACGTCCCCGCGCGCTGTGTGTAGCGAGCGAGCCGGAGCGGTACGGGCGCGTTCTGCTCGAAGTACTTCGCCGTGCCTTCATCGAGATCGTCGACGTCGAAGAGCGCCTCGTCGCACGTCGTCTGGCCGAGCGGGTTTGGCACGCAGCGCCCGGGCCCGGTGCCCCCCGGGACGAACGTGCAATGCGTGTCGTAGTAGCAGACCCGCGTCGCTGGATCCGACTCGGTCTTGTCGGTGCAATCGCCGGGAAAACACGCTTTTGCAGGGCCCGCCGCGGTGGGGAACGTCGCGGCGAGGTCCTTCGCGTTGGCGCTCGCGGGGCACTCCACGCCGGCGGGGTGACGCGCGAGCGGCGCGATGCCTTCGACCACGTGGTTCTCGATCAGCACCTGGTTCGGCGTCTTGCCGCCGAGGGCCTGGAAGAGCGCGCTCGGCGTCGTGTAGTCGGCGTACTCGGGGTAGCGATCGAGCTGGTCCGGCCGCAGGAACGGGAGCGCCCCGCTGGCCCGCGCGAAGGCGATCCCCGCGTTGATCGGCACGTTCATGTCGCCGATGGTGTTGAGCGTGAGCAGCGCGTGCGGCGCGATCGTCTGGCCGAACGGATCGGTCATCGATTTCAGCGAATAGAACGGCGCGAAGCTCACCGGATCGCCGGGATCGAGCGCGGCCTGTGCGAGCTGGAGGAAGCGGCGCGCCTCCGGCGTCTGCCGGATCAGGCCGAAGCCCTCCGCGGGCGCGGTGAGCACGGTGCCTTGACCGTGAAAATGTCCTTGAAAACGCGAGCAAGTCGCGCTGTCGCAGGTCTCGCTCTCGACGTCGTTGGGCGTCCCGTTGCCGAAGCGGCCCGGGCCCCACGCGTTGACGACGAGGCTCGGCGTGTCGCCGTTCGTGAGCGCGGGGCGGCAGCTGCCGTAGCTCTCGACCTGGTCCTTGCCGGTGAAGAAATTGAGCTCGATTCGATCGCCGATCGACGCGGGCAGGCCCACGCGCATCCGCGCGTCGACGCCGAGGCTCGCGCACTTGATCTCGCCGTTGCTGAGGTTGCTGGCGAACACCGTCGTCCCCGCGAGCTCCGCGGGGGAAAAGCAGTTGATCTCGAGCTCGCCGGTGCCGTTGAGATCCGGCATTACCCAGCGCATCGAGATCTGCCCCGGGGCGCAGAGCGTGCAGTGATCGCCGTCGGACGAGCTCGAATCACATCCGGGTCGCTCGCTCGCGGGCACCGTCACGAGGAGCGGGCCCCACATGCGCAGCAGCACCGCCTCGACCACGCCGCCCTGGAACGATCGCACGCCGATGTCGGTGAGTCCGCCGCCGCCGGAGCCCGGGACGGCGGCCGTCACGTGGGCGTCGATCGCCCCGTGGATCCCCGAGAGGATGCCGCCGAGCGACTCGCCCCAGGTGCCGAACGTCGCGTCTTGCCCGCCGACGTCGGGCTTCCCATCGAAGTCGAAATCGCCTGCGATCTCCGCCTTTCCATCGCCGTTCATGTCACACGGCGCGGTCGCGTTCTCGGCCCAGCCGGTGGCCGCGTTGCGGCAGAGCATCTGCCCTTCGGGGGTGCCGAAGGCGCGCAAGATCTTCACGAGCTGGAGGTGATCGAGCACCGACTGCCGCACGCCGTCGCGGGTGTGAAAGAGGTAGCTCGACCAGAAGTCGCCGCCGGAGTCCGCGTGCCCATCGCTGTTGAGATCGCGAGCGCGGGTCTGGGTGATCGCGTCGTAGAACGGCGCGACGCAGGCCCCGCGGAGCAGCCCCTGCGCGCCGAGCGCGACCACGGGGTTATCGAAGCCGAGCCCGTGCCCCATGGCGTTGATGCCGATCGTCGCGAGGCCGTGCTCGGCCATGTTGCCCGCGTAGAGGAGCAGCTCCGAGAAGTTCCCCGTGTAGCCGTGGCCGTAGATGTCGACGTTGAACGGCTGCTTGAACTTCGCCGTCTCCTTCGGCACCACCAGCCAGAACTGCACCGTGTCGTCGGTCTCGTCGCCCTGCCCCGTGAGGAAATTCAGGTGGAACGCGGCGTTGGGATCCGTCGATTTCGGGCCGCCTTCGAGCAGAAATGGCGATTTGAACGTGCCCACGACCATGTGGTCGATGCTGTCGAAGCTCTTCAGCAGCAGCTCGGATCCAGGCCCCTCGGGGAGGCCGAAGCCCTGGACCAGGAGGTCGTGCATCTGCGGGCGGATGTCGTCGTACTTGATGACGTAGAGCCCGTTCGCGACCTTCTTGCCGCACTCGTACTTGGTCCCGTCGGCGCTCGTGGCCCAGCCCGGCTCGTCCTTCGCGCCCTTGTCGAGGCCGGGGGTGAGGCCGACGGCGCGATCGACCTCGAACCGCGGCGGATACTGCTTGCCCCAGCGCCCGAACACGCCTTGCCCGTAGAGCCCGTCGCGCAGCCGCACCATGTCGTCGACGGTCGGCTGGGTCGTGAAGCTCCACGTGAAGGCCACGTGATCGAGCCCCGTCGCCGCGAGATCGCCGTAGTAACCCTTCACCCTGGCGTCGTTGAAGATCTCCTTCACGCGCTCGGCCGTGCCCTCCATCGACGCGTGGTAGACGAAATCGAACGGTGATTTGACGGGGTTTCCCTTCCCGTCGACGAGGCGATCGGTGATCACCACCGCGTAGCGCGTCATCTCGTCGAGCGTGATGATCGGCCGCAGGAGCAGGGTGTCCGTCTCGCGCTCGTACCAGGTCAGGAAGTGATCGGCGACGCAGCGATCACGGGTGCGCCGCGTCTCCACGCACTCCGGCGAGCCGTACTTCGCGTTGCCGACGTCGTCGCATTCGGCGTCGGGGCCGGCGCAGGCGTCGGGATCGTCGAGGTTCGGCCGATCGAGCGTCCCGTCGAAATCGGTGTCGTGCTCGGGCAGGAATGTCGACCGGGTGATCGCGCCGTTCTGAGTCTCGTCGAGGGTGTCGAAGAGCAGGTTGCGCTCGGTGGCGCGCGTGTCGTTCGCCCAGTAGCGGTCGAGCTTCTTCAGCGTGTAGTCGAAGTTGCCGGCGCCGAGATCGAGCGGCACGGGGACGCCCGTCTTCAGGTTGACGAGGTACACCGCGTCGTCGGCGAAGTCGTAATCGTCGCCGAGATGTCGCTTCTTCACGTTGGCGAGATCGACCGCCGGGCCGCTGTAGCCCTTGTACGCGGGGTCGTCGCGGTCGACGTCGAAGGCCACCGAGATGGGCGCGAACGTCCCCCAGCCCTCCATTTCCGAGAACCGCTGGCGCGCCTGCTGCTCGATCACGGTCGGCGCGACGAGGCTCGCGTTGATGCGAAGGCCGGTGCGGCTGGTCGGATCGGGCCACGTCGCGGTGTCGTTCGGCAGGGGAATTTCCGGGAGCGGGCGATGTCCGAGGTCGAAGCGCACGACCGCGCCAGATCCCGATGGCGTACGGCGCAGCCCCGACGGCGCGCGATCCATGGCGCACGACGCGGCGAGGGAAACCACCGAGGCGAAGGCGAAGGCTCTGCGAAGCAAGCGGTACATCGAAGCGCTCCTGGAGTTTCGAGGAGATTAAACCAAGTCAAGCTTTCTGCGCAGCGCGACACATGAGTGCAACGAATTACAAGTGCGTGACAACTCGGGAGATGCCGGATGTTACCCCATAGCCAACCTGATGCTGCAAACCGCCCTGTGCGTTCTCTACTTCGGCGTCCTGCTCGGGCTGTCGTCGTACGGCCTCCACCGTTTGCACCTCGTGATCCTCTGCGCGCGACACCGCCGCGGGATCGCGAAAGCGCAGCTCGCCCCGGCGATCATCGAGAGCGAGCTCCCGAAGGTGACGATCCAGCTCCCGCTCTTCAACGAGTCGACCGTCGCGGCGCGCCTCCTCGATGCCGTCGCGAAGATGGATTACCCGAGCGATAAGCTTGAAATCCAGGTCCTCGACGACTCGACCGACGAGACCGCCGACCAGGTCCGCGCCCACGTCGAGCGCCTCCGCGCTCGCGGCCACGACTTCGTGTACATCCACCGCACCGACCGCACCGGCTACAAGGCCGGCGCTCTCGACGCCGGGCTCAAGGTCGCCAAGGGCGAGCTCATCGCCGTGTTCGACGCCGACTTCATCCCGCAGCCGGACTTCCTCCGCTCGATCGTCGCCCACTTCCAGGACGAGAAGGTCGGCATGGTGCAGACGCGCTGGGGCCACCTCAACCGCGACGTCTCGATCTTGACCCAGGTCCAGGCGCTGATGCTCGACGGCCACCACCTCGTCGAGAACCGCGCGCGCTTCGGCGCCGGCTTCCTCTTCAACTTCTCCGGCACCGGCGGCATGTGGCGCGCGAAGGCCATCGACAGCGCCGGCGGCTGGCAGCACGACACGCTCACGGAAGACCTCGATCTCTCGTACCGCGCGCAGATGGTCGGCTGGAAGTTCATCTACCGCGAAGACGTCGTCTCGCCGTCGGAGCTCCCCGAAGACCTGTCGGCCCTCCGCGCGCAGCAGTTCCGCTGGGCCAAGGGCACCGTGCAGACGGCGCGCAAGCTCATGAAGACGGTGCTCACCTCGAAGCTCACGCTCTCGCAGCGGATCGAGGCCTTCTTCCACCTCACGCCGCACTTCGCGTACCCGATGCTGGTGCTGCTGAGCGTGCTGCTCCTCCCGGCCCTCGTGCTCATGCCGGCGACGAACACGATGACGATGCTGATCATCGATCTGCCGCTCTGCACGGCCACCACGGGCTCGCTCCTCGCGTTCTACATGCTCGCCGAGTCGGCCCAGGGCCGCCCGCGCCTCGGCGCTCTCAAGCGCTTGCCGATGCTGATCGCCCTCGGAACCGGCCTCGCGCCGCACCTCTCCAAGGCCGTCTTCTCGGGCATGGGCAACATGGCCGGTGAGTTCGTCCGCACCCCGAAGCAGGGCCTCAAGAAGGGCCGCTACAGCGCCACCGCCGATCTCCCGATCTCCGAGACGATCCTCGCGCTCATCTCGTTCTTCGCGGTCGTCGCTTCGGTGACCACGGGCCATTACTTCGCGACGCCGTTCGCCATCCTGTTCACGATTGGCTACGGCTACGTCGCGGTGCTGGTGATGCTCGAGCAAGCCTCGCGCCGCCGCTACGCGCTCGCGGCCGACGAGACGCTCATCGACGTCCCCGCGCTCTCGGATCGCCCGATGGCCAGCGAGCCGCCGATGTCCGGCGAGCGCTGGGTCGGCGGCCAGGTGCAGGTCCAGTCCCAGGCCGACGACGCGATGTCTGCCGACGCTGCCTGATTCCGGTCCGCGTCACCGCGATCGATCACGGGGAAGGAGCCGGCCTGGGCTTCTTCCCCGTCGTGCAAGGAGGGGGTGGATCTTCGCCCTCCGACGTGGCTATCCTCTGGAAACTGCGGGGATAGCTCATGACGAAAGCCGAGATCGTTCAGGCGGTGTACACGCGGCTCGGAGGCTTCTCGAAGAAGGAGTCCGCCGATCTCGTCGATCTCGTCTTCGAGACGATGAAGGAGACGCTGGGCCGCGGGGAGAAGATCAAGATCTCCGGCTTCGGCAACTTCGTCCTCCGCGACAAGCGCAAGCGCCAGGGGCGCAACCCGCAGACGGGCGATCCGATAATCATCACGGAGCGGCGCGTGCTCAATTTCAAGGCCAGCCAGATCTTGAAGCACGTGCTCAACCCGCGCCCGAGCGACACCGCGACGGCGGCCGAGGAGTAGCCTGAGTGTCGGTGCGCCGTGAGCTTCCCGCGAAGCTCTATTACCGGATTGGCGAGGTCGCTGGCCTCGTGGGCGTCGAGCCTCACGTGCTCCGTTACTGGGAGACGGAGTTTCGCTCCGTGCGCCCGCAGAAGTCCGCGAAGGGGCAGCGCATCTACTCGCGCCGCGACGTCGAGACGCTGCTCAAGGTCAAGGAGCTGCTCTACGCCCACCGCTTCACCATCGCCGGCGCCCGCCGCAAGCTGCGCGAGGGCGGCGTCGAGCCGGTGGCTCCCGAGGCCGTCAGCAGCGAAGAAACCACCCGCATGCGCGAGGCCCTGGTCGCGCTTCGCACCGAGATCGTCGCCTTGATCGAGGAGTTCGATCACGGCTGAGCCGCCGGTCTCCTGGCCGCTCGGGGGCGATCTCGCGCTGCGCTTCGACGCGCCCGTCAACGCGGGTCCCCTCGCGGACACGGCGTTGCCCACCGTTGACGTACCGCCGATCGCGGGTGCTTCGATCGCGCTTCGTCGCGGGATCGCCGCCGACGGGGGCGTCGCGATCGTCGCGGTGTGCGCGCGCGCCCCGTCCGATCGCTGGGCTCCGGGCGTCGAAGAGCTCGTCCTCGGTCGGGCGACGGGCATCGCGCGCGGCGCCTTGCAGGGCGAGATTGATCGCTTCGACGCCGCGGCGATCACGGTCGCCGGGCCGCGCTTCGAGCAGCCATTCGAGGGAGCCATGCATCGCGGCGCGGTGCCGCTCGTCTTCCGCGGCCGTCACCTGCTCGGCTTCACCACCGGATCGCGCGAGGCCGTGCTGTGCAGCGTGATCTGCTCCGAGCCGCCGGCCTCGGCGCCTGGCTGCGCGCCGGTGATCAGCAGCCTCGAAGTGACAGGATCGTGGACGAGCGCGCCGCCGCCGAGCCTGCTCGTCCGCGCGATCCTCGGCACGGCCGAGCAGCCCGCGATGGCCCTCGGGATCGCCTCCGCGCTCGGCCTCGCCGTGGTGATCGCGATCTTCGCGAGGCGCCCCCGACCGCGCCGATAGACGCGATCCAAAGGCGATTTCGATCAGAACGGGATGTCGTCGTCGTTGCCGAACCCACCGCCGGCGTCGTAGTCCTCGGCCGGCGCAGGCGGAGCTTCCTGTTGCGGTGCAGGACGCCCACCACCACCACGCGGCGCGTACCCGCCACCGCCGCCCCCACCACCGCTGGCGATGGTCCGCGCGCCGCCGCCGGTGCGCCGCGCGAGCTCCGCGTCGATGGCCGCGAGCTGGCCGCGCGCCTTGTCGTGGAAGCGCTCCTTCGAGCTGTCGGCGAGGTCGCGCTCGAGCGTGCCGCGGAGCCACGAGAGATCGCCGACCTCGCTGATGCGCTTGCCCTTGTCGCGACCGAACGCGACCTCGAAGTCGCCCGCGCTCGTCACGTTGCCACCACCACCACCACCGCGCGGCGCCGCGTAGCCACCGCCGCCGCTCGCCTCGCGAGGCGCGTAGTCGCCGCCGCCGCCGCCGCCGCCCTCGTGCTCGGGCTCGTAGCCACCACCGCCGCCCTCGGCCTCGGCCCCGCCGCTTTTGCGCCCGCCGGTGAGCAGGATGTTGTTGGCGACGATCTCGGTCTTGTAGACCTTCTGGCCTTCCTTGTTGTCGTAGCTCGACGTGCGCAGCGAGCCCTCGATGAAGCACGACGAGCCCTTCGTCAGGATCTTCGCCAGCGCCTCGCCGCGCTTGCCCCACACGACGACGTTGTGCCAGTCGGTGCGCTCGCGGCGGACCTTGTCCTTGTCGAGGTACGACTCCGTCGTGGCGAGGCGCATGTTGAGCACGGCCTGGCCCCCCTGGGTGAACCGGAGCTCGGGATCGGCCCCGAGATTTCCGAGCAGCATCACGCGATTCAACCCGTCGGCCATGACTCTTTCTCCAGCGAAAATCCGAGCAGCAACGAGCCGCTTATTCCCCCGTCACGGCGCACGCGTCAAGGCTCGCGGGCGGCCCGGCGCGCCCGCCCGCGAGGGGTCCCGAGGCGTCACTTGGGCCTGCTAGATGGCCGATCTGGCGTCTCGCCGCGGCCATCCTGGAAAAAGAGGTCGGACATTGATGCCCACCCCCGGTCCGTGCTCGGCGCGAGGCGCCTCCGCGAGGCCCGCCCCGCCCCGATTCCCGATCGCGCCGACGAAGGGCGGCTCTCGAAGAGCGGTCGTGAGGCGCGCCCTCGATTGAAGGCTGCTGTCGCCCTGCTCCTCGAGGTGTCCAGGTGGCCAGTCGGTCGCGGGGCCGACGGCTCTCCGACGAGGACAATCGAGCGGCGGCTCGTCGTCGCTTCAGTTTTGCCTTCGAGCGTCGCTGATCGGTGAAGGGCGTTGAAGACGCGAGCTCATCAGGGCTCGACTCCTCGCGACGCCGCGCGAAATCCCGGGCTGCGCTCCGCGGTCTTCGCCTGCCATCGAGGACCAGGGTAGGTGAACGAGGACAGGTGTGAGCCTTTTTTCCCACGTGCCGAGTCGCGTCGACGATGGCCCTGCCGGCCCCGCGTTCACGCTATTTTCGCCCGCGACCGAGTCGGCCCCTTCGCTGCGTCGATTGGCGATCGCCCTCACGACGACTATCGCGAAGACTTTTCGTGCGGCAGGATTTCGTCGCCAATTTGCCGCGATCGAGGGGCGATCACGCGCGATGGCCCTCGAAACTGGGCTGGCGCGGCTTCTCTGTTCATTGCTAAGTTGCCTGGTTGGCGAGGGTCGGCACCCCGGATGAACGCGCTGAGCTCACTCTCATGGAACTGGTGACTTGATGGCCGATCGATTCCTGTACTTCCTGCTCGCGGCGTCGCTCCCCTTGATCGCGAGCTGCTCGAGCACGTTCACCGCGAAGACGTGCGCGGTCGACGCCGACTGCGGCGACGGGCTGGTGTGCGGCCTGCAAGACGCACAGTCGGTGTGCCTCTCGCCCGCCGATGCGCCGCTTCATATCGGGATGAGCGCCCCGGTCTCGGGGCCGAGCCAGGCGCTCGGCACGGATATGAAGCTCGGGATCTCGCTGGCGTTCGACGAACAGAACGCGGCGGGCGGCGTCCGCGGGCGCAAGCTCGTGCTCGACTTCCGCGACGACGCCTACCAGCCCGCGCTCGCCGAGCAGAACACGCGCGATCTGCTCGAAGTGAAGGCGATCCAGGGCAAGGTGAAGTGCCCGACCACGACGACGCCCGCGGTCGCCGGGCAGATGCCCGTCTCGACGACGCCGCTCGAGCGCGGGCCCGACGCCGTCCTCGCGCTGATCGGCAACGTCGGCACGCCGACGATGGTCCGCAGCGCGCCGATCGCGCTGGAGACCGGCACGCTGTTCTTCGGCGCGTTCACCGGCGCCGCGAAGATCCTCCGCGACGATCTCGCGGGGCCTTGCCACAAGTACGTGTTCAACGTGCGCGCGAGCTACGCCGAGGAGGCCCGCGCCACGCTGGAGTTCTTCTTCAAGTCGAACGTGCCCGACGTCGCCCACGTGCTGAGCTTCGATCAGAACGACTCGTTCGGGCAGGCCGGCTACGACGGGCTCGTCGCCGCAGCGAAGGACATCAAGGGCGATTTCAAGCCCGCGCCCGCCGATCCGGCGAACCCGATCACCCGCTTTCGGTACACGCGCGACGACGCGACGAGCGTGCCGGCGCAGGTCACCGCGGCCTCGGCCTACCTCGCCAAGCTGCTCGCGGCGGACAGCGAAAATCACACCGTCGGCATCATGATGACCGACACCTACGGCCCCGCGACGTCGTTCATCACCCTGCTCCGCCAGTGGCAGTACGCCGCCGACGCCGAGCAGACGATGCTGAAGAAGGCGACGCGGTTGACGCTGATCTTCAGCAACGTCTCGTTCGTCGGCCCCAACACCCTGGCGTCGCGGCTGAAGGACGCGGGGACGGTCGTCGGGCCCAAGGGCGCCGTGCCCTACACCGACGGCGTGCTCGTCTCGCAGGTCGTGCCCAACTACGAGAGCGACAGCAGCGACGTGGTGAAGCAGTACGGCAAGCTGATCCAGGCGGCCGCGGGGACGCCGAGCTTCACCTCGCTCGAAGGCTACATTTCAGGGCGGATCTTCGTCGCCGGCATGCTCGCCCACCAGGGCGCGTTCACGCCGGAGTCGCTGGTGTCGACCTTCGAGAACCTGCCCAACCTCAGCCTCGGCGTCGGGGCGTCGTCGGGCTTCACGGCGGCCAATCACAACTACTCAAAGTCGGTCTGGGGCACGACGATCGACGGCACCGCGGCCTTCAAGAACCGCTATTTCTGGAGCGAGGGGACCCCGCTCCAGCTCTTCGAGTGACGCGTTTCATCCAGCCAGGAAGCGAGAAGTTGCGATGACCGAGCCCCCGGCTCCCACTGTCGTCGGTCGCTACGTGCTGCACGCGCCCATCGCGCGCGGCGGCATGGCGACGATCCACCTCGCGCGCCTCCTCGGCGCCGAGGGCTTCAGCCGCACCGTCGCGGCGAAGCGGCTGCACCCGCAGTTCACCGAGGACGCGGAGTTCCTGAAGATGTTCCTCGACGAGGCGCGCATCGCCTCGAAGGTGCATCACCCCAACGTCGTGCCGATGCTCGACGTCGTGCAGTCGGGGACCGAGGTCATCCTCGTGCAGGAGTACGTGCACGGCGTCCCGTTCGACAAGCTGCTGCGCGCGGTGAACCAGCAGAAGAAGGTGCTGCCCGTCAGCGTCGTCATCGCGATCGTGTCGGGGATGCTCGCGGGCCTGCACGCCGCGCACGAGGCCACCGACGAGCTCGGCGAGCCGCTCCGGATCGTCCACCGCGACGTGTCGCCGCAGAACGTGATCGTCGGCGTCGACGGCATCCCGCGGCTGCTCGATTTCGGCGTGGCCAAGGCGACGCTGAGCGACCACGTGACGCGCGCGGGCGTGTTCAAGGGCAAGCTCGCGTATACGTCGCCGGAGCTGCTCCAGGGTATCGTCACGCAGGCCACCGACATCTATGCGGCCTCCGTCGTGCTGTGGGAGGCGCTCGCGGGGAGGCGGCTCTACCTCGCCGTGAACGAGGCCGAGCTCGTCGCCGCGGTGATGTCGGGCACGGTGCAAAAGCTGACCGCGGTCGTCGACAGGGCCACCGTGACCGCCGACCGCTGGGAGCTGCTCCAGAAGCTCGAGCCCATCGTCGCCAAGGGCCTCGCGTTCGCGATGGAAGACCGCTTCCCCACGGCCGCGGCGATGCAGGACGCGCTGCTGAAGGCCGCCCCGATGGGCACCCCGGCCGAGGTGTCCAAGTGGGTCAAGGTGCTCGGCAAGGAGTACCTCGAAGGCCGCGAGAAGGTGATCGTCTCGGAAGAGTCGAGCTGGCGAAAGCAGAAGTCGGTCGGGCCCGGCGGGGGGTCCACGCTCGTCGAGGAAGCGACCGAGCGCTCGGCTCCCGGCTCGGCCCCCGGCGTCGCCTCGCAGCCCAGCGCGACCGCGACGGGCCTGCAAACCTCGGTGATCGCGCCGAGCCCCGTGCCGGAGCGGGGCCGCTCGCAGTGGGCCACGTTCGCCGTGCTGCTGGTCATCGGCGGCCTGCTCGGGGCGATCTTGCTCCTGCTGGTCCGCAGCCCGCGCGAGGCCGTACCCGTCGCCAGCGCGGCGCTGTCAACGACGTCAACGGCGGCGAACGCAGGCCTTTCCCCGCGCCCCGCTCCCGAGCCCGTCGCCGTCGAGGCGCCGGGCGCGACGCCGACGTCGACTGCGAGCGCGACTCCGACGGCGAGCGCGACGGCGACCCGCGACGGCGGACCCACCGGCAGCGCGCCGGCCGCGCTCGCGGCTCCCGCAGCGCCGATCCGCGCGGTGACGCGTGCTGTCGCCCCCGCGCCCCCCGCGACCACCGATTGCAATCCGCCCTTTTACTTCGACGGCAAGAAGAAGATCTTCAAGCCCGGTTGCCTGTGAGCCGAGGAGCCCGGATGTCCACGATTCCCTCTCTCGTTCGTTTCTGCGCTGCCACGGCCTCGATCACGCTCTCGGGCCTGCTCACAGCGTCCACCGCAAAGGCTGCTCCTCCGACCAAGGAAGAGTGCGTCGAGGCCCACGGCAAAGGGCAGGACGCGCGCGAAGCCGGCCAGCTCGCGCAGGCCGGCAAGCTGTTCGTCACCTGCGCGCAGCAGTCCTGTCCCGCGCTCGTGCAGAGCGACTGCGCGCGCTTCGCCGACGAGATCGCCCGGCTCCAGCCGAGCGTGACGTTCGTCGCCCGCGACAGCGCGCAGAACGATCTCCCGGAGACGTCGGTCTTCGTCGACGGGGTGCTGGCCGCGTCGCGCCTCGGCGACGGCAAGGCCCACGACATCGATCCCGGAAAGCACGAGGTGCGCTTCTCTCACGCCGGGAAAGACGTGACGCTGACCGTGGTGATCAACCAGGGCGAGAAGGCCCGCGGCGTCGTCGGGGTCTTTCCGTCGGCGGCCGGTGGCCCGGTCGCGAGCCCGCCGCCCATGGCGACGACGCCGACGACCGCGACGCCCTCGGCGCCCGAGCCCGCGCCTGTGCAGATGAAGCGGTCGTCAGGCCCGCTGGTGCTCGTCGGCATCGGCGCGGCGGCGATGGTCGCCGGCGGCGTGCTGATCGGCGTCGGGCTCTCGAAGGTCCCGGCGAACTGCTCGCTGTCGACGAACGAGTGCGCGGCTCCACCGAAAGATCCGGCGCTCGCCCAGGCGTCGAGCGGCGTCTCGCTGGCGAACCTCGGCGGCGTCGTCGGCGGCGTGGGCGGCGCGGCCTTCATCGGCTCGCTCATCTGGTATTTCGCGCAAAGCCCCCACGCGGCCGCTCGTGCGGCGTCGACGGCCTCTCGCACGTTGACGCCGTGGATTGGCCCTCAGGGTGCCGGGCTCTCGTTCTCGGGCGCGCTCTAGCAGCGCTACCCGAGCCGACGCCGCAGCTCTCTGCCCGCCTGGCTTGCGGGATAGACTGCCCACCTCAGGCCCTGGAGGAAGCCCACCGGCTTCACGCCCGCGCCGTCGTGGAAGGGCGTGAATTGCAGGCTCTCCTGGTCGATATCCACTCTCCTCCGCAGCGCCACCGTCGCCAGCGCCCTCCACGGCGCGCCTCGCTCATCGCTCTTCACCTGGAGGCGGAACACCGCGCGACCCTGGCGCACCGACTGCTCCAGGCGCTCCAGCCTGTCCGTCTCCTCCTCGCCTTCGGCGGCGCCGACCTCCGGCACGAGGCGGAAGGTCACGACTCCGACTCCTTCCGCGCGCGACGGCAAGATGGCGTGATAGTCGTTGGCCAGGAAATCACGCGGGTTCGTCAGCAGCGCGCCAATCGGGAGCTGCCAGAGATGGGCTATCGAGAGCAGGATCAGGTCCTGCGATCGCGGCGCCGCGCCGGCGCCCTGCGGAGCGTTGAAGCGCAGCGCCACGCCGAGGATATCGCGCGGCGAGGCGCCTGCTTTCTCGCGGCGCATCGCCGACGAGAGCCGGACCAGCGCCGGCCCGGCCAGGCGCGCGGCGAGGTTCCCGAGCGCGCCGTCGGTGACGTCGGCGTACACGTCCGCGCGATAGACGACCCCGTCAGGATGGAAAATCCGCGCCCCACGGACAAAGCTGCCAATCGCCGCTGCCGGCGCGAACAGCACGCCGACTCCCCGCCCGATCGCCCCCCCGATATCCATGCTCGGCCTCCCCACCTGTACGTGGGTCGAGTCCGCCGGGCCCGCAAGCGCCGCGCTCGCAGGCTTCCTTCCGTGAACTGGCTACTCTCCGATCACCGCTCCGACTCCGCTCTTCTTCATGTCCAGATGGAGATCGTGAAAGAGCGGTGAACCAGCAGGCCCTGACTGCGCACGAAAATCCGGGCGCGTCGGGCTCCGACGATCACCCCGGGTGCACGTGCGCCGCGATCACCTTGGCGAGGAAGAGCTGCGCCAGGTTGAAGTACACGATGATCCCGAGCACATCGATCAGCGTCGCGATGAACGGGGTCGAGCTCGTCGCGGGATCGACCCCGATGCGCTTCAAGAAGAGCGGGAGCATCGAGCCGACGGTGCAGCCGAGGAGCGGGATGGCCACCAGCGTGACGCCGATGGTGAAGACAAAGCCGGTCCCGTCGCCCCACATCCACACGCGCAGCATGCCGATCGTGGCGAGCATCAGGCCGAGCACGAGGCCCTGGCCGAACTCGCGCACGAGCACGCGCCGCCAGTCGCTCGTCTTCATGTCGCCGACCGCGAGCCCGCGGATGATCAGCGACGCTGACTGCGAGCCGGTGTTGCCGCCCGTCGAGATCAGGAGCGGCACGTAGTAGCTGAGCTTGGCGACGGACTGGATCACCGCGTCGTAGTGGCGGAGCGCCGTGCCGGTGAAGAACTCGCTCACGAAGAGCGCGGCGAGCCACGGGCCTCGCTTGCGAATGAACATCCAGAAGCTCGTCTGGAAGTAGCCGTCCTCGATCGGCTCGACGCCGGCGAGGCGCTGCATGTCCTCGCTGCTCTCCTGCGTGAGCACGTCCATCACGTCGTCGACCGTGATCACCCCGAGCAGCTTGCGATCGGCGCCGAGCACCGGCAGCGCATTGAAGTCGTACTTCGCCATCGTGCGCGCGACCTCTTCCTGGTCGGTCTCCGGGCTCACCGAGAACACGTTCTCGGTCATCACGTCCGCGAGCAGCGCCGCCCCCGGGTTGAGCAGGAGATCACGGAGCGAGACGACGCCGAGCAGGCGGTTCGTCTTGGTCACGACGTACACGTAATAGATCGTCTCGGCGTCGCTCCCGCCCTTGCGGATCAGCTCGATCACGTCGGCCACCGTCAGGTCGAGCGGCACCGAAATGTAGTCGGTGGTCATCAGACCGCCGGCGCTGTCCTCGGGCCATTTCGCGAGCTCGGAGACCTCGGCTGCGGCCTCGGGTGAGACCTTCTCGAGCGACTCGAGCAGCGTGTCGCCGACGGCCTCGGGCAGCGCCTCGATCAGATCGGTGCGCTCATCGGCGGACATCTCGGCGGCGATCGACGCGACGTTGTCGACGCCGAGCTGCTCGACCATCGCCTCCTGCGTGTCCTCGTCGAGGCGCTCGAAGATCGGCGCCGCGTCGGCCGCCGTCATCGATTTCAGGAGCTGCGCGGCCTCTTCATCGTCGAGCAGCTCGATCAGATCGGCGAGATCCTCGTCGTGGATCTCTTCGAGCAGCGCGGCGAGCTGCGAGGGATCTTCGCGCAGGAGCTGGCGAACCTCGGGGACGATCGCGACGGCTACGCGCAACATTGCGCGCACTCAACAGCAGTTCCGGCCTCCCGTAAACCGCCGTACGTCGCCGCGCGACAATGAAAATGCCGCCAACCAGAGTTTGCATGCCCGGTCCAGTTGTGGCAACCGGGTTGGCTGTTCAGCGATCCCTGAACTTGGTTTCTCGCCGGGATCTCCGGCTGGCGCTGAATTTGCTCATGAACTGGCCGGCGCTTCGGTTTCTTCCAGGATTCCGCGGCCAAAAGGGCGAATTGACAGGGTTCCGGGTAGGTCTCTACGATGGGGAACTCCCCCGAGAAGCGGGACGCAGGGACGAGCAGTCCCCGCCCAGCTCGGGGAAGGCAAGGCTTCCGCTGATCGCAGAGCGTTCGCGGGCCGGGTCGGCCGAAAGGAAGAGCGAGTTATGACGGATCAATTGCTTGGAAGGGGTCGCGGGTGGAAGCGCGCAGCCCACATCGCGTGCGCTCTCGTCTCGATCGTGGGCGCGGGCACGGCAGGCGGCTGCCTGAACCGGCCGATCGAGCCCAACGACACGCGGACGACATCGACGATCGTCGAGCCGTTCACGCAGAGCGCGGTCGACAAGATCGACCTCGTGCTGATGATCGACAACTCCCGGTCGATGGCTGACAAGCAGCTGATCCTCGCGGCTGCCGTGCCCGATCTCGTCGGCGCGCTGGTGAATCCGAAGTGCGTCGATCCCAAGGGGACGAAGATGACGACGCAGCCCGCGACCGTCGGCGAGGCGTGCCCGGCCGGGCTCGTGCGCGACTTCAAGCCGATCACCAACATCCACATCGGCGTCGTGACGTCGAGCCTCGGCGGCCACGGCAGCGACTCCTGCCCGGTGGCGGGCGATACGCAGTCGTGCCCCGGGAGCACGAACCCGTCGAACAACGACGCCGGCCACCTCATCTCGCGCGTCGACGCGTGCGGCGGCCAGCTCGTCCCGACGTACCAGAACAAGGGCTTCCTCGCGTGGGACCCCAACAAGGCCCTCACGCCCCCCGGCGAGACGAGCATCGGCACCATCAACATCGACATGGCCGGCAACGTCACCGATGGCACGCCCGGCATCGTGCCCTCGCTCAGAGATCTCGTCGTCGGCGTCGGCCAGGTCGGCTGCGGCTACGAGGCCCAGCTCGAGTCCTGGTATCGCTTCCTCGTCGATCCCGAGCCCTACAAGGACATCACGATCCAGTCCGGCAAGGCCACGCCCTCGGGCACCGACGCGCTCCTCCTGCAGCAGCGCGCCGACTTCCTCCGCCCGAGCTCGCTGCTCGCGATCATCATGCTGACCGACGAGAACGACTGCTCCGTGAGGGAGTCCGGGCAGTTCTACTACGCCGTGCAGCAGCAGAACCCGACGAACAACAAGAACAGGTTCCATCTCCCGCGCGCTCGCAAGGAGTGCGCGGCGAACCCGAACGATCCTTGCTGTAAATCGTGCGGTCAGATGGTGCCGGCCACCTGCCCCGTCGACGACATGTGCAAGACGAGCCCGACGCTCAGCGACAGCGAGGACGACATCAACCTCCGCTGCTTCGATCAGAAGCGCCGCTTCGGCATCGACTTCCTCTACGACGTCGATCGCTACCGCGACGCGCTCCACAACCGGACGATCCCGAACCGCGCCGCCGAGATGGTCGACAACCCGCTGTTCCTCGACCTGAACCCGATGGACGCCGACTCGAGCATCCGCGATCCCGGCCTGGTCTTCATCGCCGGCATCATTGGCGTGCCGTGGCAAGACATCGCCCGCGACCCGACGGACCTCAAGAAGGGCTTCAAGAACGCGGAAGAGCTCTCCGTGAAGGACGCCAACAGCGTCAGCACCTGGGACATGATCCTCGGCGACCCGGCGAACTACGTCCCCCCGAAGGACGCGCACATGATCGAGTCGATCCTGCCGCGCGCTGGCCTCCCGGGCGTCACGTCGCCGGCGGGTAAAGATCCGATCAACGGCCACGAGTGGACGATCGCCAACAACGATCTCCAGTACGCGTGCATCTTCGATCTGCCCGCTCCCCGCGACTGCTCGATGACGGGCGTGAACGGCTGCGACTGCAACGCGGGCAACGACAACCCGCTCTGCGACGCGACGACGAAGACGCTGCAGGTTCGCGCCAAGGGCTACCCCGGTCTGCGCGAGCTGGCGACGCTCAAGGCCGCCGCCGGCCAGGGCATCGTCGCCTCGATCTGCCCGGCGCAGCTCAAGGACCTGAAGAGCGACGACTACGGGTATCGCCCCGCCATCGGGTCGATCATCGCCCGCCTCAAGACGGCCCTCGGCGGCAAGTGCCTCGCGCGCGAGCTCACCCCGGACAAGACCACCAGCCTCGTCCCGTGCCTCATCCTCGAGGCGAGCACGGTCACCGGCATGCCGAACTGCGACCCGAAGAAGTCGCGCCGCAACGTGCCCGACCTCAACAAGGCCGCGATCGACGTCGCGAGGGCCGACGTCAGCGCGGACAAGAACTGGAACCAGTTCTGCGAGATCATCCAGGCCGGCGACGCGTCCGGCGGCAGCAACCAGGCGCAGCTCGATGCGTGCCAGAACGACGCGAGCGCGGCTCCGCTCGACAAGAGCAACAACCCCGTCAACGGCTGGTGCTACGTCGATCCGGGGCAGAGCCTCAAGAGCAACGCTGACATCGTCAAGGAGTGCCCGGCCACCGAGAAGCGCCTCATCCGCTTCGTCGGCAACGGCAACCCGCAGGCGGGCGGCAAGCTCTTCATCACCTGCACCGGCGACTGATCGCCGAGGGGCCTCTCCCGCGAGGTCCACGATCGCGAGGCTCGGCACACATGCCGGGCCTCGCGGCGTTTTGTGATAAGGATCCGCCCCGTCGTGGCTTCCCGGAAGAAGATCCTGATCATCGAGGACGAGCCCCACATCGTCCTCGGCCTGACCGACGCGCTGGAGTTCGAGGGCTTCGCCGTCGTCTCCGCGGGCAAGGGCAAGGAGGGCGTGCAGCTCGCGCGGCAAGAGAAGCCCGACGCGATCCTCCTCGACCTGATGCTGCCCGACACCAACGGCTTCAAGGTCTGCGAAGACGTGCGCCGCAGCGATCCCTTCGTGCCGATCATCATGCTCACCGCGCGCGGGCAAGAGGTCGACAAGATCCGCGGCCTCGACGCCGGCGCCGACGACTACGTGACCAAGCCCTTCAGCGTGGGCGAGCTCATCGCGCGGCTCCGCGCCATCTTCCGCCGCGCCGCCCGCCCCAACGAGTCCGCGGTCGAGGCCTTCACCGTCGGACAGGTCACGGTCAACACCACCGCACACACCATGGCCCACGGCGACGAGGTCGAGCAGCTCTCGTTCTACGAAGTCGAGCTCTTGCGGCTGCTCCACGAGCGCCTCGGCCAGCCCGTCTCGCGCGAGGAGATCTTGCAGAAGATCTGGGGCGTCGAGGCCGGCCCGTCGAACCGCACCGTCGACAACTTCATCGTCAAGCTGCGGAAGAAGATCGAGAAGTCGCCCGACAAGCCGGAGCACATCCTCACGGTGTACGGCTTCGGCTACAAGCTCGCCCCGTGAGCCGGGTGATTTTCGACGATGCGGGCGCGCCGCCTGCGTTGTCGTCGTCACCGTACATTCGTACGGCTCCTCCTCCGCCTTGGCGGCACACCCACCTCGACGAAAATCACCGACGGCTCCGCGTCTGGTGTCGTTCGACACCAGACGCGCCAGCGTGGGTCACCTCCGCGGGAGCACGTTGCGCAGATCGATCGGCACGCTCACGGCCGCGTCGGCGAGGCGCTTCTCATCCATCGTGCCGAGCGCCGCGCCGCTGCGGACCTGGCGGGCTTCGAGGTTGATCGTGATCAGGCGCCCGCCGTTGACGACCGGCGCGTGACCGAGCGTCGCGCCGGCCGCGATCTTCGCGCCCTCGGCGACGCTCTGCTCGAAACGCTCGAGGCCGCGATGGATGAGCAGATAGCGCCGCACCTCGCCGCCCTCGCGCACGGCGTGCAGCGTGGCCACGGCGAGGGCGCCCTCGCTGTCGCCGGCGAACACGACCTCGGCCGGGCCCTCTTGTCCTTCGAGCGCCACCAGCGCGACCTTCTCGCCCGGCGTCGTCGCGATCTCCACGCCATGGCCGCCCGGCGCGCCGTCGAACGGCGAGACCACCCTCGGCGCGCGCTCGAAGGCGCCGACCGGGTAGCGATAGAGCGCGGCGTCGTCGGGGCGATCGGGGCGCCGAGGCACGCGCTCACCCGCCGTCCCCGCTCGTCCCACGTCGTTGACGACGGGCAACACCGGCGCCGCGGCGGGTACGTCGTCGCCCGGGATGCGCACGCACACCGGGCCTTCAGGCAGCGTCCCCGGACCGCACAGCGCGGGCAGACCATCGACGCCGCGCGCCACCGCGGGCGCGGCGATCGGCGCGGGCCGCGGCGCCGGGCCGCGATCGAGGCTACCGAGCGCGGTCAGCACCGCGACCGAAGCAGCGGCCTTCACGAGCGGGTGCATGCTTCGCGAGAAATGGCACACGCCGCCTGTTTCGACCACCTCGAATCAGCGCCGTCCGCGCGCGTTCGCCCGGCCAGGACGGCCCGCGACGCCGTCGTACATGTGTTCTCAGTTGCGCTCGTACCGGGCACTTGGTAGCTCCTTTCTCATCGTGCAAACCCGTGAAGCGATCGACCGGTCCATCAACGAGCTCTTCGACGCGGAGCGCAGCGTACGCCGTCTCCACGACGAGCTCGCCGCGCTCCCCGCCGAGCCGCTGCTCGACGCCCTCACCGCCGCGCTCGCCGCCGCGCTGAAGGAAGCCAACGAAGACGAGGCCGCGCTCCGCCTCGTGCGCATCGCCGCGCTCCTCGGCGAGCACGACGGCCCGCGCGTCGTCGATGCGCTCATCGACGTGCTCTCGTCCGAGCACCCCGAGGCCCGCAAGGCCGCCGGCGAAGAGCTCGAAGAGCTCGCGTTCGATCGCTTCAAGGAGGTCGCCGGCGGCGTCGAGCGCGCGCTCAAGCGCCTGCCCGTGGGCTCGCCCGCGCTCCCCGAGCTGCCCTACCTGCTCGCCGAGATCCCCGAGCCCGGCGTGATGAAGCTCCTCGGCCAGTTCCTCGCGCACGCCGATCCGGACGCGGTCGCCGCGGCGATCGAGTCGCTGGTCGAGATCGGCGATCCCGCCGGCGCGCGCCTCCTCCAGCCCCTCGAAGGCGACGAGCGCACGGTCGAGCTCGCCGACGACGGCGGCGAAGAGACGAGCGAGGTCACCCTCGGCGAGCTCGCCGCCGAGGCGATCGAGCTGCTCCAGGAGAACGGCGAAGAAGAGGCCGAGTGATGCTCGGCGCTCCGCTGACCGCCGCGGACGCGGAGATCTTCGAGGACACCGTCGTGCCTCGCTATCTCTCGTTCTTCGGCGCGCTCGCCGCGGAGATGCTCTTTCCCTGTCCTCAAGCGCAGATCGCGCACCTCGGCTGCCGCACCGGCTACCCCGACACCTCCATCGCTGAAAAAGTACCCGAGTGCCTGCTCGTCGGGGTCGACTCGTCGGCCCCGGCGCTCGACCTCGCCCGCGCGCGCGCGTCGCTCAACTCACGCATGCGCGTGAGCTACGAGCTCGCCGACAGCTTCCCCACGATCCTGCCCGAGTTCGGCTTCACCCACGCCCTCGCGCTCCACCCGATCTGCGACGCCGAGGGCCGCTCGGCGCTGCTCTCGGAGCTCCATCGCGTGCTCGTCCCCGGCGGCCAGGCTCTCCTCGCGCTGCCGCTGCGCGGCTCGTTCCCGGAGATCAACGACATGATCCGCGAGTACGCCTTGCGGCAAGATCTCACCGAGCTGGGCAAGGCGGTGGACCTCGCGGTGCAGAGCCGCCCGACGATCGAGACGGTCTCGGAAGAGTTCGAGAATGCCGGCCTCACCGAGGTCGACGTCGACGTGCAGCTCATCGCCGTCTCGTTCACGAACGGCCGCGAATTTCTCGACGATCCCATCGCCAAGCTCATGGTCTTCCCCGAGCTGCGATCGCTGCTCGCGATGGACCCCGAGGTCGCGATCCCGTGCATGAAGTACGTGCACGACGCGATCGGCAAGTACTGGTCGGAGGGCGTCTTCGAGCTCACCGTCAACGTTGGCTGCGCCTCGGGTCGTCGCCTGTGAAGACGCTGGTCTGCCGCTGCGAGGACGTGACGCTGCACGAGCTCGACGACGCGATGGCCCGCGGCTACCGCGACATCGAGTCGGTCAAGCGCTACACGGGCTTCGGCACCGGCTGGTGCCAGGGCAAGTGGTGCCTCTCGCTCTGCGCGCGCCTTGTCGCCGAGCGCGGCGGCGAGGTCGACAAGCCGATCACGCCGCGCCCGCCGTACCACCCTGTTTCGCTCGCGGTCCTCGCCGGCCTCGCCGACGCCGACCTGCCGGATCCCGAGAAGCGCTGACGCCTCGTGATCGGCCGCGTGTGTTGACTCCGCACGCGTTTCGCCTAGAAGGCGGGCCATGAACGTCAAGCTCGTGCACGAGTTCCGCTTCGAGGCGGCTCACCTTCTCCCCAGGGTGCCCGCCGGCCACAAGTGCGCGCGCCTCCACGGCCACAGCTTCAAGATCGAGGTCGCGATCGCCGGCCCCGTCAACGAGGAGACGGGCTGGTTCATCGACTACGGCGTGCTCTTCGACGCCTGGGCGCCGCTCCACGCCCAGCTCGATCACAATTACCTGAACGACATCCAGGGCCTCGAGAACCCCACGAGCGAGCTGCTGGCGCGCTGGATCTGGGACCGCCTCCACCCCGCGCTCCCGTCGATCGCCCGCGTCACCGTCTTCGAGACCTGCGACGCCCGCTGCGAGTACGAAGGCCGCTGATCCAGAGGCCGATCGGCATTCCGGTTTGCCCTCCCGCAACAAACGGCTATAGAGCGCCCCACCATGTGCCAGAAGCCCCAGGACCGAGCCCGAGAGAAGCGTCGCCTCACCAAGCGCCTCGCCAACTGGCGCGCCAAGCAGCTGCTTGTCGCCGCCCCCGCCGCCACTGCCGCCGCGCCCGCGAAGGCCGAGGCCAAGTCGAAGAAGTGATTCTCGCGTCCTGGGAGGGTGTTCGGCCGACGTCGAACACCCTCCGAGACGCGCTCCTTCACTTCCGACACGCCCTCCACGCCTGACGAGACAGCGCCCCTTTCGGCGCGGGATCCTTGCGGATCGCTCTCGTCACTCCTGCGGGCGACCTTCCGGGTACAGGTACTCGACGAGGGCCGCGGCCAGATCCTCGTACAGCTCGCCCTCGCCGTCCATGCGGCGCCAGTGCTGGAGCTCGCCGTCGAACACGTAGCGCATCATGGCCTTCGGGCCGCCGTGCTTCTCGCCGATCATCACCATCGCCCCGATGTCGCGCTGCCAGTGCAGCGAGAGCTCCGCGTTGCGCGGCTCGCGTCGCAGGCGAAACTTCGCGGGCGCGTCGCGCCAGAGCTTGAGCCCGGGCATCCCACCGGGGGCCGTCAGATCACGGGCCACCCGTTCGATCATCTTCAGCCCCTCTCGGTTGAGGATCGGCTCGCCGCTCGGCGCCACCTTCTCGCTCACGACCTTCGCCAGGTCCATCAGCAGCTTGCGTCCGCGCTCTTCGCTCATCGATCTCGCCTCTCCCTGGGCACCGCGCCTCCGGCGCCGCGCTGCGCCGCGCCGCGCTGCCAACGATACCAAGCGCGCGCCGCCTCCGCACGCGCCGCCTCGTTCGTGATACATTCGCGGCTTCAATCGAGGGAGAATCGATGATCAGCACCACCCGTCCGCTCCATCTCGGCGTCGCCTTCACGCTCCTCCTCGGCTGCTCCAGCACCGGCGATCAGCCGCAGCAGAGCGCGGGCTCCACCGGCTCGATCACCGGGGCCGGCGGCGCCTCGACCAGCACCGCGGGCGTGGGCGGCTCGGGCGGCGTCAGCGCGAGCACCGCGGCGAGCGGCGGCGGCGCGAGCGCGACGAGCGGCTCCGGCGCCTCCACCAGCGCGAGCGGCGCCTCGTCGAGCAGCGGCTCCGGCGGCGCCGTCTCGGTGATGCCGATCAAGCACATCGTCGTCATCGTCAAAGAGAACCACACCTTCGACAATTACTTTGGCACCTTCCCCGGCGCCGAAGGCATCACCGACTGCAAGCTCAAGAATGGCACTGTCCCGTGCCCGCACGCGCCGGACACCTCACGTGATCTCTGCCACACCCACGACTGCGCCCTCACCGACTGGAACCACGGCCAGATGAACGGCTGGGAAGACTCGACTGGCTCCAACCAGAACGGCGATCACCTGGCCTGGGCGCAGTTCCACGAGAGCGACATCCCCAATTACTGGGCCTACGCCAAGACATTCACCCTCGGCGACCACTTCTTCTCCAACGTCCTCGGGCCGAGCTTCCCCGGGCACACCTTCGTCCTCGCGGCGCAGGCTGGCTGGGCCGCGGGCAACCCGCCCACCGACCCCACCCATCCTTACTGGGGATGTGACGAGTACGCGTGGGACAAGATCGACGTTCACCAGAATGGCACTTGCCAGATTGCCAGCGTCGCTCCGTGCTTCAACATCCCGTCCATCCCCGACGTGCTGCCGATCGGGATCGACTGGAAGTTCTACGGATCGAACTTCTACGTGCTGTCCGATATCTGGTCGATGTTCAACGCCATCAAGCCCATCCGCAACGGCGCGGGCTGGAGCAAGGTCGTCAACGTCAAGACGTTCGCCGACGACATCGCCAATCACCAGCTCCCCAACGTCACCTGGGTGGTGAATCAAGACCTCAACGACGAGCACCCCGGGATTGGCTCGGTCTGCAAGGGCGAGAACTGGACGGTCGACCACATCAACCTGCTGATGAACAGCGAGTACTGGAAGGACACGGCCATCCTTTTCACGATGGACGACTTCGGCGGCTGGGCCGACCACGTGCCCCCGCCGCGCCAGTACGGCTGCGACGGGGCCACGCCGTACGGCCTCGGCTTCCGCTTGCCGCTGATCGTGATCTCCCCCTACGCCCGGCCTGGCTTCGTCTTCAAGGAGGTCGCCGAGCAGGCCTCGATACCGAAGTTCATCGAGACCGTGTTCGGCGCCCCCGCGCTCTCCACGCTCGATCCGGCCGCGCAGGACGGCCAGGCGAACGATCTGATGAACGCCTTCGATTTCAACCAGGCTCCCCTGCCTCCGCTGGTTCTCCCCACGCGGAGCTGCAACTAGCCCTGTCAGGCTCGGCTACACTCCCTCTCACGCTGCATGAAGACCCTCGAGCATTTCGTCTCCAACCACGACGGCTGGCACATCTCACTATTCCAGACCTGGGATGAAGAGCGCCTGGTCCCGGGTCGCCGCCCGGTGCTCATCGTGCCTGGCTACGGGATGAACTCCTTCATCTTCAGCTATCACCCCCACGGGGACTCGCTGGAAGGCTACCTCGCCCGCGCTGGATTCGAGGTCTGGCGCGTCGATTTACGGGCCCAGGGCAAGAGCGTCTCCATCGGCGGGACCGACTCGTTCGGCCTCGAAGATCTCGCCGTCACCGATCTCGGCGCCGCCATCGACTTCGCCCTCGAGCGCTCGCACAGCGGGGCCGACCGGGTCGACGTCATCGGCGCCTCGCTCGGCGGCACCATCGTGTTCCTCCACGCGGCCTTGAAGAAGGACAACAAGCTCGGATCCATCGTCGCGATGGGCTCGCCCGTGCGCTGGGTCGACATCCACCCGGCGATCCGCGTGGCCTTCGCCGTCCCCGCGCTCGTCGGCCTCGTCCGCCTCCGCGGCACCCGCCAGATGGCCGGCTTCGCGTTACCGCACATCCTGAAGCGGATACCGTCGGTCCTCTCGATTTACATGAACGCCAGCATCACCGACATCAGCGCCGAGATGGTCAAGACGGTGGAAGATCCGAATCGCCACGTCAACCGCGAGATCGCCTACTGGATCCGCGACCGCGACCTCACCGTCCGCGGCCAGAACCTCTCGACGGCGATTCGCGATCTCCAGAATCCCTTGCTCTGCGTCCTCGCCCGCGGGGACGGCATCGTCCCCCGCCGCACCGCCGAGTTCCCGTACCTCACCGTGGCCTCGAAGGTGAAGCGATTGCTCGAAGTCGGCACGAAAGATCGAGCCATGGCTCATGCCGATCTCTTCGTCTCCAACGGCGCGCAAGAGGGCGTGTTCGCCCCGATCGCCGAGTGGCTGGTGGAGCCGAAACCCGGCTGATCCATTCTGCTGCTGATCTGCTGCTGATCTGATGTGGGGCGGGCCTCCGTGCCCGCCGCATGGAATCTCTACAGCCGACCAAGCCTGATCTGGGAGCCGCTCCAGAGCAGATGATCCTGTGCAGCTCTGGTCGCTCGAGGTTGTCCATGCGGCGGGCACGGAGGCCCGCCCCACACCGGAGCGGATCCCCCGGAGGACATCGCCCGCCTCCGCCGCCCCGCGCGCCGACGCCGCCCCCGCGGCTTGAAGCGCGGGCCACCAAAAATCGGCCGGAAACCGCGGCATTTTCTCCTGTGCGGACCCCGCGGGCGATCGCGCTTGCAAGGGCGCGCCCGCCCGGGAAAGCTCGCACCCCATGAGCCTCGAGCACCGCCAGCACGCGCGCTGCGCCTGCGGATCTGCGCTGACGTCGTCCCGCGCCGCACCCCGCCCGTTCACCCTCGCCGGGACCAAGCGCGTCTACGAGCGGCCCCGCCCCTTCACCATCCAGCACATCGCGCTCGATCTCGCGCTCCACGTCGAGGAAAAGGCCCTCAGCGGTAGCGCGACGCTCGACGTCACCCGGGTCGATCCCGCGGCCACCGAGCTCGCGCTCGACGCCGTCGGCTTCACCCTCGCGTCGGTCGAGATCACGCCCCACGGCGGGAAAAAGCACGCCGCCGAGCACGTGTACGACGGCGCCACGCTCATCGTCACCATCCCCGCGAAGGTCGCCTCCGCGCAGATCCGTGTGCAGTACCGCGCCGTCCCCCGCGCCGGCGTGTACTTCCTCGCCCCCGACGAGCACGTCCCCGGCCGCCCCAACCAGGTCTGGACGCAGTGCCAGGACGAGGACGCGCGCCACATCTTCCCCTGCCACGACAAGCCGCACATCAAGCAGACGACGGAGCTGCGCATCAAGGTGCCTTCGGGCTGGTATGCCCTCTCGAACGGCGAGCTGATGAGCGAGGACGACGGCGCCTTCCACTGGAAGATGAACGAGCCTCACCCGAGCTACCTCTTCACCCTCGCAGCGGGGGAGTTCACCCTCATCGAAGAAGAGGTCGACGGGATCCCCCTCACGTACCTCGTCCCCAACGATCGCGAGGAGGACGGCAAACGCACCTTCGCCCGCACCGCCGAGATGATCCGCAACTTCGGCGAGAAGACCGGCGTCAAGTACCCCTGGAACAAGTACGCCCAGGTGGTGGTGAGCGACTTCATCTTCGGCGGGATGGAGAACACCACCGCGACGACCATGTACGAGCACATCCTGCTCGACGACCGCGCCGCCATCGACATCTCGTCCGACGATCTCATCGCCCACGAGCTCGCTCATCAATGGTTCGGCGATCTCGTCACCTGCCGCGACTGGTCGCACGCCTGGCTCAACGAGGGCTTCGCCACCTTCATGGAGCACATCGATCGCGAGTCCCACCTCGGCCGCGACGAGTACGACTACAGCATGCACGGCGACATGGGCTCGTACTTCGGCGAGGCGCACGGCCGCTACAAGCGCCCCATCGTCTGCCAGGACTACGAGGCTCCGATCGACATCTTCGATCGCCACCTCTACGAGAAGGGCTGCACCGTCCTCCACATGCTCCGCCGCGAGCTCGGAGATACGCTGTTCTGGCTCGGGGTCAAAACGTACCTCACCCGCCACCAGAAGGGCGTCGTCGAGACCCGCGATCTGCTCCGCGCCATGGAAGAGGTCAGCGGCCGCTCGCTCGAGCGCTTCTTCGAACAGTGGGTCTTCCGCGCCGGCCACCCCGAGCTCGACGTGAAGATCGAGCTCGAAGGGAAGGTCTGCACCGTCTCCATCAAGCAGACCCAGGCCGCCACCTCGGGCGGCGCCAGCGCCGGAGCGACGGTGGCAGAGCCCACCACGCCGCTCTTCGCCTTCGATCTGGCCTTCGATCTCACCTTCGCCGACGGCACCACCCGCCGCGAGACGAGGCACGTCGATCAGGCGTCTCACACGTTCTCCTTCAACGTGCCCTCGCGCCCGCGCTTCGTCGTCGTCGATCCCGAGCAAGCGGTCCTCGCCGAGGTCAAGCTCGACGCGCCAGGCGATCTCCTGCGCAACCAGCTCGCCCACGCGCCCACCGCGCGCGGCCGGATGCTCGCGACAGGGCGCCTCGCCAAGATGGATGATCCGCCCTCGACTCAGGCCCTCACCGACTCGCTCGCCAACGAGAAAGAGTTCTGGGGCGTCCGCGCCGAGGCCGCCCAGGCCCTCGGGCAACTCCGCTCCTCGGACGCCGAGAGCTCGCTGCTCGCTCACGTCGCCACGGCGCACCCCAAGGTCCGTCGCGCGGTCGCCGGCGCTCTCGGCTCCTTCCGCACCGCCAGGGCCGCTGAAGCGCTCAAGTCCATGGCCCTCCGCGACGCGAGCTACCTCGTCGAGGCCGAGGCCGCGCGCGCCCTGGGATCGACGCGCCAGCCCGTCGCGTTCGACACCCTGGTCGACATCCTCGATCGCCCGTCGTGGGCCGACGTCATCCGCTCCGGCGCCATCGACGGCCTCTCGAACCTGCGCGACGAGCGCGCCGTGCCGCACGTCATCGCGCGCACGCGCTACGGCGTCCCCACGCGCGGGCGCCGCGCCGCGATCATGGCCATCTCCAAGCTCGCCGAGGGCCGCAAGGCCCGCGAGACGCTCGAAGACATGCTCGACGAGGCCGATCCGTACCTGCGCGTCGACGTCGTCCGCAGCCTGGGCGAGCTCGGTGATCCGAAGTCGCGCGGCGCCCTCCATCGCCAGCTCGATCGCGAGATCGACGGCCGCGTCCGCCGCCGCATCCGCGAGGTGCTGCGCGATCTCGGCGGCGCCTCCAAGCGCGAGAGTGACCGCCTCAAGGACGAGCTGGAGTCGCTCCGCAGCGAGCACGCCGAGCTGAAATCCCGCCTGGGCAAGCTCGAAGCGCTCGCCGCGCCGCCGAAGGAAGGGGCCGAGTCCCCGAAGGCAGCCAGGGCCGACAAGAAGGCTGCAAAGCCCGCTCTCAAGCCCGGTCGAGGCAAGAAGTGACGCTCGACTTTCGTGGCAAGACGGCGCTCGTCACCGGCGCTTCGGCCGGCCTCGGGCGCGAGATGGCGCGGATCCTCGCGCGCGACGTCGACACTCTGGTGCTCACGGCGCGCCGGCAAGACCGCCTCGACGATCTCGCGGCCGAGCTCCGCCAGTTCCGGAGCGAGCTCCGCGTCCACGTCCGCGCCGTCGATCTCGCCGACCGCGCGGCCACGAGCGCGATGCTCGACGGCCTCGCGAGCGAGGGTATCGCCGTCGACATCCTGATCAACAACGCAGGCTACGGCGTCTACGGCCTCTTCGAGAAGAACGACTGGTCGAAGCTCGAGGGCATGCTCGAGCTCAACATGATCTCGGCGACGCTCCTGCTTCATCGCCTCATCCCCGGCATGGTGAAGCGCGGCTTCGGCGCCATCCTCAACGTGGGCTCGACGGCCGGCATGGTGGAAATGCCTGGATTCGCCGGCTACGGCGCGACCAAGGCCTACTTCAACCACCTGAGCGAGGCCCTCCGGGGCGAGCTCAGCGGCACGGGCGTGGTGCTGACGGCGCTCTGCCCGGGCCCGGTCGAGACCGAGTTCCAGGCCGTCGCCGGCACCGACAAGCGCGGCAAGCTGCCAGCCCTCATTCACGTCGACGTCGTCGATTGCGCCGAGCAGGCGATAGCCGGTCTGAAGCGCGGGCGCGCCCGGGTGATACCCGGTCTCCTCGGCGCCGTGCCGCTCGGGGGGCTTCCCCGGCTGCTGACCCGCCCCATCTTTGCGCGTGCGGGCAAGAAAGTCCGCCGCGAAGAGAGCTGATCTCTCCCGCTGTCGCCCCCGCTGATCCGCGCCGCTCCCCGGCGCGTAGTGGCGGGCAACAATCCTGAAAGGTACCGATATGCACCGTACGACTCTCCTCGCTGTCTTCGCCGTCCTCGCCTCGGGCGCCTCGCTCGCCGCCTGCGGCAGCGACACCACCACCAGCACGAGCACCACCGGCGCCGGCGGCTCTACCTCGGCCACGTCGTCGACCGGCGATACCACATCGTCAACGACGTCGACCACCGCGGGCTCGACGAGCAGCGCCTCGGGCACCGGCGGCGGCGGCCCGACCCTCGTCAACGGCTGTGATCCTGCGGCCCTCGAAGACCACACGAAGGACGCCACCGTCGAGATCAAGTTCGGCGGCGCGCTCAACCAGACGTACGCGCCGCCGTGCATCAAGGTGAAGAGCGGAACGATGGTGACGTTCACCGGCGGCTTCGCCGTTCACCCGCTCGCGGCCGGCGAGACCAAGCCGGGCGTCGTCCCGGTGCCCGACGGCAAAAGCCCGATCAAGGCCACTTCCAGCGCCGTACCGTCCGTCACCTTCGCCATCTCGCCGGCGGGCAGCTATCCTTACTACTGCACCGAGCACTACTCGATCGGTATGGAAGGGCTCATCGTCGCCGAGTGAGCGGCCTTCTTCGCGGGGCGCGCCCGGACAACCACCTTCGTCCCGCCCTTGGGTGAGTAAATCAAGCTGCGCAGCGTGGCCTTCACCGGCCCTCGGTCCACGAGGCGCAGCTCGATCCCGGCGCCGAGCATCGTCGCCATGATCACCTTCATCTCGTGGAGCGAGAAGGCCATGCCCAGACAGCGACGCACCCCGCCGCCGAAGGGCAACCACTCGTAAGGATCGAGCTTCTTGCCGACGAAGCGCTCGGGCATGAACCGCAGCGGCTCGGGGTAGAGATCGGGCCGCCGGTGGGTCACGTGGGCGCAGGCCACGACGAACGTTCCCGCCGGCAGATCGTAGCCGGCGATCGTCGCCGGCTTCTTGAGAATACGCCCCATCGCGCCGGTCACCGGGTGGAGCCGCAGCGTCTCCTTGATCACCGAGTCGAGGCGTTCGAGCTTCGGTAAATGCTCGGCCGTCAGCGGCGCGGTGCCGGTCACGCGCGCGACCTCGGCCATCAACCGCTCTTGCTCTCCCGGCTCGCGCAAGAGCTCCTCGAAGGCCCAGCCCATCGCCGTCGCCGACGTCTCGTGACCGGCGATGAGCAGCGTCTTCAGCTGGCAGCACAGCGTCGCATCGTCGAGCCCTTTGCCGTGCTCGTCGACGGCGCGGATCAGCATCGCCAGCACGTCGTCCTTCTCGACCGAGAGGGCCCTTCGCGCCGCGATGTGGGCGAGCAGCGTCCGATCGAGAGCCTCGATTTCACGCTTGATCGACGCCCAGGGGCCGTATCCGTACATCTCCCTGCGCAGCGTCGGGATCATCCACAGCGCGCCCGAGGGCGCCTGCACCCGATCGAGCAGGTGCGTTATCTGGTGGCGCGCCTGGGTGAGCTCGGGCCCCTCCTCGTCGAGGCCGAGCACCGTGTTGAGGATGACGTCGAGCGTGATCCGCTGGAAGAGGCCGTGAAGGCCGACCTGATCGCCGGGCCGGAGCGAGCCAATCGCTCGCGCCGTGGACTCGCGCATCACGTCGGTGTAACAGCGCATCCGCTCGCCGTGGAAGGCCGGCATCATCATCCGTCGCACGTGGAGGTGCTCGGCGCCGTCGAGGAGCAACACCGATCGATCGCCGAGGAGCGGCCCGAGCAGCTCGTTGGCCTCGCCGGCGGCGAACCGCTCGGGATCGCCGGTGAAGATCTCCTTCAGGGCGGCTGGATGGTTGAAGATCGCCTCGACCCCGAAGAGCGTGCTCTTCATGAGGTAAGCCTCGCCGTAGCGGGCCGCGTCGCGCTCCAGGCATCCATCGGGATCCGCCATCCAGCGGAGCATGTTGACGAAGCCGGGGAGTTTCGAGGCGGGCGGAAGCATGGGCGTCCCTTTCGCTGAGGTCCGCCCTCCTTAGTAGCTCAGTTCCTCATTTCAAGCTCTGCCTTCGTCGATGGCGCGCAGGTGCTCTTCATCATTCACGATCACCGGGGCCATCGTGTTGCGCAGCCCGGGGCGCGCGGCGCTATGGGAGCCGCGTACGCCCACGTCGCTCGTGGGGGCCACCGGGATCGGCGCGACGTTCTTTGGCCCGGTCACCGCGGCGACGCGCTCCTTGAACTGGAGTGCGGCCATCTCCTTCCGCGGCAGCGCCACGCCCGACGCCTCGCACCACGCGAGCAGCTTGCGCCGCGCCTCCTTGTACTTCTCGGGCGACCTCTCCTCCGCGGCGACGATGCCTTCGGCCGTGGCGATGCTGATCGCCTCGCCCAGCGTGCGCGCGCCGTGCATGGGCTCGCAGTCCTTCATCCACTCGATGATCACGTCGGCGAGCTCGATCCCGGGGCGCTTGACCACCTCGCCGGGGGCGAGCCGATCACAGCGGCTCTTCGTCACCACGAGGCTGTTGTCGGGCACCGTCATGTCGAAGAAGAGATCGGGCTCGTAGTCCACGCCTTCGCGCTGGATCGGGGCCAGACCCACCTTCACGGGCTCGCGCTTGCCGCGCTCGTTCTCCTGAACCACCCAGTCGACCTTGGCCCGCAGCGTGAAAATGACGTGAGCGCTGGAGGCGAGCACGCGCTGGATCAAGCGGTTGTGGATTGGCGTCATCGTCTTCCACCCCTCGCTGAACGAGTTCTTCGTGCGTGACCTCTCGGTCACGAGATCGACCTGCTCGAGCACGCCGTTGATGCCGCTCCACGCGTGCGAGAGCGAGTCGATGAGGATCACGCCCGCGCCCTCGGCCTCGCAGTAATCGAGCGCCGCCGTGTAGGCCGCAGGGCTGTAGTCGTCCTCGGGCATGGGCAGGTGCTTGAACTTGTATCCCTGCTTCGATCGCGGGCTGTACGCGTAGCGGAGCGCGCTCTTGCTCTCGGAGTCGATGACGAAGAGCGGCCCCGTGCCGAGGCGCTCGACCATGCGGGTCCCGAGGATGAGCCCGGTCTTCGTCTTGCCGCTGCCGGTTGGCCCGCACAGCGCGGCGCGAAGGAGGAGGCTCTCGCGCGTCGCATCGACCGCGTGGAAGTTGTAGACCTTGGCTGCCATCATGATTCTCCCGCCCCCGGGGAGGGGGCCCTGAACTGCACTGAACGGGATAGCAGTGTAAACACGGGGAGCAACGCGAGACACTTGGTTTGTGGGTCGGGAGCCCCGGGCATGGACATTATGGGTCCTACAGTTGCGGCCGCTCGGGCGCCCGGGTAAGGCTCCGGGAATGTCCGACCCCGTGATCCTCGAGCGCCGCGGCCCGATTGGCGTCCTCCGCATCAACCGGGAAGACCGCCGCAACGCGCTCTCCCGCGACACGCTGTACGCCTTCGGACGCCTCGGGCGCGAGCTCGTGAACGATCCCGCGATCCGGGCGATCATCGTCACCGGCACCGGCGACAAAGCCTTCTGCGCGGGGGCCGATCTCAAGGAGCGTCAGGGCATGAGCGCCGACGACGTGCGCGCCCAGGTCGGCCTCTACCGGAGCGAGCTCGGCGTGCTCGACACCAGCCCCAAGCCCGTCGTCGCGGCCCTCAACGGGGTGGCCTTCGGCGGCGGCCTGGAGCTGGCGTTGATCTGCGATCTGCGCGTCGCCGCGGCCCACGTCGAGGTGGGGCTGCCCGAGACGACGCTCGGGATCATCCCCGGCGCCGGGGGGACGCAGCGCTTGCCGCGCGTCGTCGGTGAGGCGCGCGCGAAGGAGATGATCCTCCTCGGCCGCAAGCTCGGCGCGGCCGAGGCCCTGGCGTGGGGGCTCGTCAACCGTGTTGCCCAGGCGGACACGTCGGTCCTCGACGACACGTTAAAGTGGCTCGAGCCCATCGCCCACGGCGCGCCGATCGCCCAGTCCGCGGCCCTCCGCGCCATCGAGTCGTCGTACGAGGTGCCGCTCACGGTCGGCCTCGAGCTCGAGCGCGTCTTCTACGACGAGACGCTGCGCAGCGAAGACCGCCTCGAGGCGCTGAAGGCCTTCGCCGAGAAGCGCAAGCCCGCGTTCCAGGGCAAGTGACGCGCGGGGCGCGGCGCGCGATCTCCACGTTCGCGGCGCTGTGCGCGGGCGCGCTGCTCTCGGCGTCGGCCTGCGCGCCGCTGCCGCCGGCACGCTCGTTTTCAGGGAAAATCGAGGCGTTTCACGAAGGGGGGCGCTTCGCCGTCGTCGGCGATACGCAGCGCACCTCGTGGCTCGAGTTCTGGCGCGAGTCGAACGACGCCGAGCGCGAGGTGCTGGCGCACGCCATCGCCGCGTCGCACCCGGCGCTGCTGGCGATCACCGGCGATCTCGTCTTCGATGGCTCGTCCGCAGCGCAGTGGGCGCTGCTCGACGCGACGTGCGCGCCGATCCGCGACGCGGGGATCCCGGCCTTCGCGGCGCTCGGCAACCACGAGTACTGGGGCGGCAAGTCGGGCCCTGAGCACTTCTTCGAACGCTTCCCACACCTGGAAAACAAGCACTATTACGCTGTCGCCTACGGCCCGCTGCGCCTGGTGTTCCTCGACTCGAACATCACGGAGCAGACGCCGGCGGCGTGGGAGGCGCAGCGCGCGTGGTACGAGACGACGCTCGCCGACCTCGACGTCGATCCCGAGGTGCGCGGCGTCCTCGTGCTGCAACATCACCCGCCGTACACCAACAGCACGGTGACGTCGGACGAGCTCTACGTGCAACAGGTGATCGTGCCGCCGCTGCTGCGCGCGAAGAAGACGCTCGCGCTGCTCAGCGGCCACGTGCACAGCTACGAGCGCTTCGTTCGCGGCGGGAAGATGTTCGTCGTCAGCGGCGGCGGCGGCGGCCCGCGCGCGCGCCTCGCCGAAGGGAGCGATCGACGCCACCCGGACGATCTCTTCATCGGGCCGCCCATCCGCAGCTTTCATTTCACGGTGTTCACGGTGACCGCGACGGGGCTCGACGCCGAGGTGATGGGGCTACCGAAGGGCGGGGCGATCGTCGCGCCGATCGATCACTTCACGCTGCCCTGGGCGCTCTGAAGGCCGCGTTCGATCGCTGCTTTCCTGGCCTCGCGGCCCGGCGCGCGCGATGTCGGCGACTACCCTGAGTGCGACCCATGGAACGCAACGAGCGCTGGCTCTCGGTCGCCCTCCGCGTCGCGCCGCTGATCCTCTTCGTCTGGATGGTGCGCTCCGAGCTCGTCGTGGTCGCGCTCGGCGGCCTCTTCGCGCTGCTCCTCGATCCCTGGAAGCGGCGTCTCTCGCGGCGGTCGCCCTGGCTCGCGCGGCAAGCGCCCACCCTGCTCACGGTGGGATCGATCTTCCTCGTGGTGATCCCGCTGGTCTTCGTCGCGGCGCGCGTGGTCGTGTCGGCGCAGAGCTTCCTCGCCGGCGGGCTCGGCGACATCGCCGGGCGCCTGCAGACGTTCGCGGCCGAGCACTTCGCCGGGCTCGCCGAACGCCTCGATTTGCCGGTCGAGAGCCTCCGGAGCGGCGCCGTCAACCTGGCGCAACGGATCGGCGAATCGATCGCCGGCCTCGCGAGCGGAGTGGCCTCCTCGCTCCCCGGCCAGATCGTCGATCTCTTCCTCTTCGTGCTCGCCCTCTTCTATTTTCTCCGCGACGGCGCCGCGCTCGTGCGCTGGTTGATGCGCCTCTCGCCCTTCCCCGAGCACGACACGGACGAGCTCTTCGCCTCGATCCGCGACACCGTCTATGGCGCCATCGTCGGCCAGCTCGCCACGTCGATGGTGCAGGGCGGCCTGACGCTGATCGCGCTCTACTTCTTCAAGATCCCCGGCGCGCTGATGTTCGGGATCATCGCCATGCTGCTCTCCGTCGTGCCCCTCGTCGGGACGACGCCGGTGACGGTGGGCGCCGCCGTTTATCTGCTCGCGTCGGGTCGTCTCGGCGCGGCCGCGGGGATGATTGTGGCCGCGGGCGTGATCGGGATCTCGGACAACGTGGTGCGCCCCTGGGTGCAGAGCTCGCAGTCGCGGATGCACCCGCTGGTGACGCTGCTGGCGATTTTCGGCGGCCTCGAGGTGCTCGGCGCGGCCGGCGTGTTCCTCGGCCCGGTGATCGCCGCGATCGCGATCTGGACGATCGAGCTGTACGCCGATCGGCACCGGAAGGCGGCCCGCGCGCCCGAGCCTCCCGCGACGTGAGGCGCGGCTACCAGCGCTCGATCCGCCACCCTCGGCGCTCGGCGACGCGGCGCAGGCGCGGATCGGGGTTGACGATCACCCGCTCGGCGACACGCTCGAGCAGCGGCAAATCGCTGATGCTGTCGGTGTAGAAGATCGCGTCTTCGAGCTTGAAATCGAGCTTTTTTGCGAGGCGCTCCGCGCGGACGACCTTGCCCTCGGCGAGGCAGAGCGGGGCCTCGGCGCGGCCGGTGAAGATGCCGTTTTCGATCTCGAACTCGGTGGCGACGACGTGCTCGATCCCGAGGCGGTGCGCGAGCGGCCACGAGAGGTACGGCGAGGCGCCCGTCACGATCGCGCAGACCTCGCCCGCGGCCTGATGACGGCGCACCGCGAGGCGCCCCTCGTCGGTGATGTGCTCCTCGAGGTACTGCGAGAAGAAGTCGTCGCAGCGCGCGGCCATCACCGTCTCCGGCATGCCGCGGAGCTGGAGCACTACCTTCTTCGCGACGCTCTCCATGTCGAGGATGCCGAGCGTGTACTGGCCGACCCAGTACAGCGCCTGCATCAGATCGCCGAGCGAGGCCTCGCCGATGTCGCGCTGATACCGCACGTAGAGGCTCGCCGACTCGCGCCGGAGCAGGGTGCGATCCATGTCGAAGAGGGCCGCGCGCCGCGGGATTTTCGGGGGCGTGGCCCCGTTCGAGAGATCGGCGCCGAGGGGAGAGCCAGCGTTCACCCGGGCACCCTAGTTGCGAGCGCGAGCGCGAGCGAGGACAACCGCGACCACGAGCGCGCGTGAAGGCTCCCTCCTCCGAACATTCGTGGTAAGCCGTGCCCGGATGAGCGCTCTCGTCGTCGGCATCGCGGGTGGTACGGGTTCCGGCAAGACGACGGTGGCGAAGACGATCGCCGCGGCCCTGCCCGCCTCCCGCGTGGCGATGGTCGAGTACGACGCCTACTACCGCGATCGCACCGACCTCGACATCGAGGCGCGATCGCAGCTCAACTTCGATCACCCCGAGGCCCTGGAGACGGAGCTCTTCGTCGAGCACCTCGCCGCGCTGAAAGAGGGCCGCGGGATCGACATGCCAATCTACGACTTCAAGTCGCACCGCCGCCAGGAAGAGTCGCGCCGGATCGAGCCCGCGCCGGTGGTGATCGTCGAGGGCATCCTGGTGTTCGTCGATCAGCGCGTGCGCGAGCGCCTCGACATGAAGATCTTCGTCGACACCGACGCCGACATCCGCGTGTTTCGCCGCATCCGTCGCGACATGGAGCAGCGCGGGCGCACGTTCGAATCGGTGCGCGAGCAGTACTACCGGACGGTGCGCCCGATGCACCTGCAGTTCGTCGAGCCGTCGAAGCGCTGGGCCGATCTGATCATCCCCGAGGGCGGCAACAACCGCGTCGCGCTCGACCTGATCATCGCCAAGCTCGAGAACGTCCTCGCTGCTGCTGCTCGCGCCTGATCGTCCCGAGGTCGTGAGCCCGGGTTGCGCCGGGGTCGCGGCCTCCCTAGCATCGGCGCTCGCCGCACTCTTGATCCGCCGCGCCCCGCGGCAGGAGGATCGCGCCATGACGTTTGCCACCTCGAATCGCCGTGCTCCGCTCTGCGCGGTCGCGCTTTTGCTCGGGATCGTCGCGGTGCCTGCGGGCTGCGTCATCGACCTCGCGGGCATCCCTGGCAGCGGCGGCGCGAGCCCCTCGACTTCGACGTCGACCTCGACGAGCAGCAGCAGCGAGACCACGAGCAGCACCGGCGGGAGCACGAGCAGCACCGGCGGGAGCACGACCGGCACCGGCACCGGCGGCGCGCCGCCGATCTGCATGCAGGGCGACACGCAGGATTGCTACAGCGGCCCTCCGAACACGGTGGGCAAGGGGGTTTGCGCGAACGGCAAGGCCACGTGCACCCCCGACGGCAAGGGCTTCGGGCCCTGCATGGGCGCGGTTACGCCGACGTTCGACGACTGCTTCACCGCCGAGGACGAGGACTGCGACGGCACGCCGCTCGCGTGCAAAGGCGATCCGGTCGGCGGCAACACGCTCGGTTCACCGGGCTCGGACGACTCTCTGTTTGACGTCGCGTCGGACCAGCTCGGCAACATCTACGTTGCCGGTGCCGCCGGCTACTCCGGGGATGGTAGCTATTTCGCGGTCAGCGGCGGCTCCGCGATCGTCACCAAGATCGACGCGACAGGCACGGTGGTCTGGAGCAAGACCTACCCCGCCGGCGGCGGCTACTCGGTCGCGCGCGGAGTGGCAGTCGACCCGTCGGGCGACGTCACCATCACCGGCTATTTCCAGGGGGCGATCGCCGCCAACGGCGTCTCGCTGACGAGCTTCGGGACGGAGACCGATCTCTTCGTCATCAAGCTCGACGCGGGCGGCAGCCCGAAGTGGGGCCACGCCTATGGCAAGGACGGCAATCAGATTGCAACGAGCGTGTCCACCGACGCCGCCGGCAACGTGTTCGTCTCCGGCTTCCTGAACGGACCGATGGACTTTGCCGGCAACACCATCGTGGCGAAGGGCACCTACGATGCCTTCGTGCTCCGGCTCGACGCGAACGGTACCCCGAAGTGGAGCGCCAGTTTCGGGACTGCAAGCAAGCAGTTTGCCTGGCGCGTGGCGGCGGGCCCTGACGGCAACGTGGCAGTCACGGGCGATTTCGACCAGAGCATCGTATTCCCCGGGGCGACTCCAACCACGCTGACGACCGCCGGCGGACAGGACATCTTCCTCGCCAAGCTCCAGGGCGACACCGGGGCGACGATCTGGGCTCAGCGCTTCGGCAACAACGTCAATCAGACGGCCTATGCGCTCGCCATTGACAGCAAGAACAACATCGTCATCGGGGGGCCGGCGGCGGGCGCCGTCAAATTCGGTACGTCGGATCTCGCAGCGGCCGGCGGCTTCGACGCGTACGTGGCCCATTTCGACAAGGCTGGTGTGCACCAGTGGAGCCAGATGTTCGGCGACGGCGCCGATCAATCGGTGGTCGACGTGGCCATCGATCCTGCCGACAATGTCCTCATCGCGGGGCAGTTGCAGGGGACGATGTCGATCAACGGCACCAGCCTGAAGCAGATGGGCGGCGGCGGGCACGACATCTTCGTGGCGAAGCTCAAAGGCACCGACGGCACCGGCGGCTGGGCGCAGCGCTACGGTGACGACAAAGATCAAGAGGTCTGGGGCCTCGCCTCGGATCCGAGCGGCGACGCCGTCGTCGTCGGCGGGTTCCAAGGGAAGATCGATCTCGGGCAACCCGTGGGCTCCTTGATGGCCGCCGGCGGCAACTACGACGCGTTCTGGGTCAAACTTGGCCCCTGAATCCGCCATGACGAGCTCGCCTGTCCGCGAAGGCGAGGTGCTGGCCGGTAAATACCGGGTCGAACGGGTCCTCGGCATGGGCGGGATGGGCGTCGTCGTCGCCGCGACTCACCTCGATCTGCCTGAGCTGCGCGCCCTCGAGCTCATACCGCGAGGCGCGGTATCACGCTCGCGACCGCCGCGCCTCGACGCCCGCCCGTGGTCGCGCCGGCCCCCGCCCGCGCCGAAGGCTCCCCCGGCCCCGAAGGCGACCACCGCCCCGGCGAGCGCGGATCCCTTCGGCAGGGGGCGCAAATGAGACGATTCGTTTGAGCTCAAACGAGTTTTCGCGTCAGAGCGAGAGCCCGTAGCCCCGCCCCAGCGTCGCCGAGAACACGTTGCAGGCCGCGTGGAAGAGCAGCGACGAGCCCACGCCGCCGGTGCGCTTCCGCAGCCAGCCGAACACCAGCGCCGGGAAGAACACCGCGAGCCGCGCCGGATGGTGGATCGTGAGGAAATGGCCGAGCGCGAAGATCGCCGCGGCGACGAGCCACCCCGGCCCGAGATCGGCGCCGAGGACCCGCCAGCGCGGGGCCCACGCGCGGTCGAGCGACGACTGCAAATAGCCTCGAAAAAAGGCCTCTTCCGGCAGCGCGATCACCACGAGCTGCCCGGCGATCTCGTCGAAGAACGAGGTCGGCAAGCGGAGGGCGAAGTGCATCCGCGGGTGCCACATGGCGCGGTAGCCGAGCCAGAAGAAGGGGAAGATCACCGCCATCAGCAGCAGCGCCCAGCCGACGGCAGAGAGCGCGTCGCGCGCCATGCGGCGAGGATCGAGCGGCACCGGCTCGAGCACGCCGCCGAGCGAGAGGCCGTACGCGCGCACGGTGGTCTCGTCGTGCCGGAGCACGAGCCACCACGTCGCCGCGAGGAAGCTCACGCCGACGAGCGTCGCGGCGTATTTGTCGGGCGAGAGCGCCGAGACCGCGGTGACGACGACGGTGGTGATCGCCGCGGCGAGGAGGGGCCGCCGCGCGCCCGCGGGCTCGCGATAGACGTTGGGGATCCGCTCGGGCGACGGCGCGGCCACGACCACCTCGGCGAGCGGCTCGGCGGACGCGAGCTCGTCCGCCGCGGGGGGCTCGGCGGGCGAAGGCGGCTCGGGCAGTGGCGAAAGGGGCGTGCTCACGATCGGCGGCGGAGCGTAGTCGCGTCGCGCGAAAGAGGCGACGTCGATGCGCGCGAAGGGCTCTTCATCGACGACGAGTTGGCCTCTTTCTGGGCCATCTTCGCGCCGATCGATAGAGTGCCCGTCAGCGTGAAGATCCTTCCTCCCAAGCCTTTTCTCGCCCTCTTGATCACCGCGCTCGCCGTGGGGCACGCCGCTCCCGCCCGCGCATTCTCGCCGTTCCTCGTCGTCCCGGATCCGGCCGTGGCCGAGGCCTCGCCCGCCTACCGCTACGCGAACATGTCGGACAGCGAGGCCTTCGAAGAGCTCGATCGGCGCAAGATCCTCTACACGAAGCTCGACGCTACGCCGGGCGTGCGGGCGCCAATCCGGCTCACGGGGAGGCTCCACGGCGTGTACATCCACTCGTCGCTGCCGCCGGACGAGCGGGTCAAGACGATGTTCGAGATCCTCGACGCGCGCCTCGCGCTGACGCTCGACGATTTCTCGGCGATCCTGGAGCGCCACGACATCGACGAGGTCGTTCACTTCACGATGTACCGGCCCAACGTGGGAGCGCCGACGCACGATGTGCAGGACGAGCCCGCGGCGCAGCGCGCGCCGACGACGCGGCCGCGCTCGTCGAACCTCAAGGCCTCTCCGCCGAAGGGCGCGCCGCAGAAGGCGCCGCCGAGCCTGGGGGCCAAAGGCACCCTCGACGCGAGCAAGCACCTCGACGTCGGGCCGGTGAGCCTGAAGCAGAAGCCGGGCGATCCCGGGCCGAAGCCGGTGCTGATGGTGATGGGGAAGAAGCCTTTGCAAGCGCCGCCGGCCGCGCAAAAGCCCCTCGCCGCGCCGGCCTCGAAGGCGACTCTGCCGCTCCACGCGCGATTGCCTCTCACCGTGGCGCGCCGCGATCCCCAGCTCTCCGGGCTCCACCAGACGACCTGGGCGCCCCCGGGGACACGCCACCCGGCCGGCCTCGCCATCGACGTGGGCCTGCTCCACAAGAAAGACGGCCGCTGGCTCAGCGTCGCGCGCCAGTTTCAGGGGCACATCGGCGACAAGACCTGCGGTGACGGCGCCCATGTTCCCGAGTCGCCCGATGCCAAGGAGCTGCGAGCGCTGGTGTGCGAAGCGTCGGATCTCGGCGTCTTCACCTACGTGCTCACGCCCGACTACAACGCCGCCCACGTGGATCACTTCCACATGGAAATAAAGCCAGGCGTGCGCTGGTTCCTCTATCACTGAGTCCCCTCGCGAGCGTCGATCCCCGGTGTCGAGGGCTGGACGCTAGCTTCTTGGCCCCTTTTCCAGATGCTCTCGGCAAATCGGTCCTGCGCGGGACGCGAAGGCGCGTCAGGCGCTGTGGTCTGCGCCTCGCGCGAAACCAGGGGAGAGTCATCCCGAGCGGATCCACCGTCGGTGTGGCGGGGATGCCTCGACCGCGCGGCCAGGGAGGTGACATCCGTCTGTTGGCGTCGAATGAAAGCGGTGGGGGCGGGCACACTCGGCGTTCATGCCGGGTCGGCTCCGTACCCGGGCGTTCGATGCTATCGAACGGGGAGAATCGGAACATGAGCTCTTTCATGAAGACCGCTGCATTGTTCGTCGTCTCGGCTCCTCTGGCGCTCGCCGGTTGCATGGCCGCGGAAGACCAGGGAGACAGCGCGCAGGACGCCAGCGAGGCACTCTGCACGTACAGTGAGCCGGCCCCGGCGGTGCCTTGCCCCGCCACGCCGTTCAACCCGCCCACGTTCGCGGCCCCGGTGACCCCGGCGCCGAATTACCCGGCTCCTCACTTCGGGGCGCCCATTCACGAAGCGCCGGTTTACCGGGCTCCGGCGTACCAGGCGCCGACCTATCAGAACCCCGGCCAGGTTCCCGTCATCGAGGCGCCCACCTACGAAGCGCCGAATTACCCCGGGCCGACGTTCAAGGCTCCCGTGTACGACGCGCCCATCTACGACGCGCCGACGTTCCTTGCGCCCATCTACGAGCAGCCCACCTACGACTCGTGCAAGACGCTGCCGGCGCGCGATCTCGCGCCCTGTCAGCAGGCCGCGGCGCTCCCCATCGGTGACACGTACCCGTGAGTGCTCGCCGCGGCGCATCGTCCGCTCCCGGGCGGGCGATGCGTCGTGATCGTCACTCATCACCTCGGGCGGCCTGCGTGGGCCACGCGAGACGATGAGTGACTGTCCCGTTCGAAGCGTCCCTTTCTGACGGGCGGCGGCGGTGCGAGCCTCGGTATCGCGCCGCCGTCGCCCGTCATTTCCGCTCGACGGCGCGTCCCTCCGGGTGCTCCGCGGTCCGGCGATTTCTCCGCTCGGCGAGCCACGGTGAGGCCTCGAGCGCTGGCATGGAGGTGACATCGGTCCGCCGGCATCGAATGAAAGGGGAGGCGAGGCCGCCCGGCCTTCGAGCCGGACTGGCATCGTCACAGCACCAATAACCTCGAACGGGGAGAATCAGAATCATGCGTTACTTCACGAAGATCGCCGCGATGTTCGCCCTCTCGACCTCTTTTGCGCTCACCGGCTGCCTGGCAGCGACGGATGACGGAGCGACGGACGAGGCCCTCGGGCAAACGGATGAGGCCCTCGACGCGTCGGAGGGCTGCAGCGCTCCCGTGACGAACCCGCCGGTCTACACGCCTCCCACGTTCTCGGCGCCCGGCTACCACGCGCCGCACTACGGAGCTCCGCACTACGCGCCGCCAGTCTACCACGCTCCCCAGTTCCAGCCGCCCACCTACCAGCAGCCGGGGTATTCGCAGCCGTCGTACCCGCAGCCCGGGTATTCGCAGTCGTACCAGCAGCCCGCGTACCCGCAGGCGCCGTGTCAGCAATCGTCGCCTCCGCAGTCGTACGACGCCCCCTCCGGGGGCGAGGCGCCGAGCTACCCTGGTCCGACGTACCCGGCGCCCGTCTACCCGGCGCCGATTTACCAGGCGCCCGTCTACCCCGGCCTCGGCGCGCCGGTGCCCGGCTATTCGCCGCCTCGCGTCACCGTGATCGTCGTGGTCAATTGAGAGCTCCCCGGCGCGCGGCGGCTCGACGGGACCACTGAAACGCTGAGCAGCGCTCTCGCCCTTCGCGAAGAAATCTTCTCGGGACACGCAACTCCTCGGGCCGCCGTGTCGATTGATGTTCATGACGCCGAGCTCCGGCGTCGTGGAGGTGGCCAGTGGAGACGTTTGGCGTGGCAATTCCGAGGCGAGATCCCCTTTCCGGTACGGGCTTTCGGTCGCGACGGCGGCTGGGCGGGGGCGCCTCGTCGGAGGTCTTCGAGGCCGAGGGGCCGAGTGGGCAGGTCTGCGCCGTCAAGGTGCTGCGGGCGATGCACCTCGACACGCGCGACGCCGTGCGGAGGCTCGCGCTGGAGGGGGAGGCGCTGGCGGCGCTCGATCATCCGAACCTCGTCCGCGTCCTCGACGCTGGCGTGACGCTCGACGGTCGCCCCTGGTTCGCCATGCCCAAGCTGCTCGGCGAGACGCTGCGCGACCGCCTGGATCGCGCCGGAGCCATCCCCTCGGCCGAGGCGTGCTCTCTCTTCCTGGGGCTCCTCGGGGGGCTCGACGCGGCCCACGCCGCGGGCATCGTCCACCGCGATCTCAAGCCGGCGAACCTCTTCCTCGTCCCGCGCCCGAAGCGCCTCGGCGGCCGCGGCGTCGCGCTCGATCGCGATCGCCTCGTCGTCCTCGACTTCGGCATCGCCAAGATCTCCGGCTCCTCGATCGAGCCTTCCTCGGGCGCGTACGTGCTCGGGACGCCGCGCTACCTCGCGCCGGAGCAGGTCCTCGGCGGCGCGATCGACGCGCGCACCGACGTCTACGCCGCGGGCCTCGTGCTCTACGAGATGCTCACCGGACAGAGCCCGTTCGCGTGCCGAGGCGTGCTCGAGCTGATGCGCGCCCAGCTCGACGAGAAGCCGGGCCGCGTGCGCGCGCGGGTCCGCGTCGGCCACGAGCTCGACCACGCGGTGGCGCGGGCGATCGAGAAATCGCCGGCGCGGCGCTGGTCGAGCGCGGCGGTGTTCAGCGCGGTGATCGAGCGCGCCGCGGTGATCGAGCGGTCGCGCCCCGCGCCGAGCGTCCGCGCGCGGAGCGAGGAGGCGGCCTCGTGAGCGACGCGGATCTCACGGTGGATCTCGACTCTTCGCCGCCGATCGACGTGCTCGCGGTGAGCGGCCTCCCGCCCGGCGAACGCCTCCATGGCACACCGTACCTCGTCGTGCGGCGGCTCGGCCGCGGCGGGATGGGCGACGTCTACGAGGTGGCCGAGGGCTCGCTCGCCGGCCCGCGCTATGCGCTCAAGCTGCTTCATGCGGCGCTCTGCCATCGATCGGACGTCGCGCTTCGCTTCCAGCAGGAGGCGCTGGTCGCCTCGCGGATCGACCACCCGAACGTGGTCCGCGTCTTCGCGCTGGGCGAGACCGCGAGCGCGCGCCCGTACCTCGTGATGGAGCTCTTGCGCGGCCGCGATCTGCGCGCCGAGCTCGGGCGGACGGGCCCGCTCCCCGCGGCGCGCGCGCTGGATCTCGCGGCCCAGGCGCTCGACGGCCTCGCCGCGGCGCACGCGGCCGGCGTCGTGCATCGCGACGTCAAGCTCGAGAACCTGTTCCTCACGGACGAGGGGACGCTGAAGGTGCTCGACTTCGGGATCGCGAAAATCACGGCGGATGAAGCCTCGTTCACCCTCCCGGGCGCCGTCGTCGGGACGCTGCGATCGATGGCGCCCGAGCAGTTCGCCGAGGCGGCCGTCGACGCCCGCGCCGACGTCTACGCCGCGGGGCTCGCGCTCTACGAGCTCGTCACGGGGCGCGGCCCCTTCGACGAGCTGCGCGGGATGCCCCTCGCGCTCCAGTTCGCGCACTGCGAGCGCCCGCCGCCCGCGCCCTCGCGCCTCGCGCGCGCCCCGCTCGCCGCGGACGTCGAGGCCGCCATCCTCCGATCGCTCGCGAAATCACCTGCCGATCGCTTCCAGAGCGCCGGCGAGATGGCGAGCGCCCTGCGCGTCCTCGGCGCCCGGCCGCGGACGCAGACCCGCGCGGCGCGCCCGCGGCTCGCGATCCGCCGGCCGCTCGGGGCCCTGATCCCGGCGGTGCTCGCGGCCATGTTCGCCCTCGGCGTGGCCGTCGGTCGCGCCGGCGCGGAGCCCCCGAGGCCCGCGGCGGCGGCGATACGCTGAGAGGTCGCAATCACCTGTAAGCCCGACGAAGTGCCTGCGTTACCCTCGCCGAACGGAGGGACTGATGAACGCGACGCGACGTTTGGGTATCGGGCTCGGAGTGATGGCGCTGCTGGCGACTGCCGCGGGCTGCGGTGGCAGCGCTGCTCCGATGATCGGGGGCTCCGTCAAGGCGCCCCAGGCCGAGGCGTCGGGCGCGAGCGATGCGGTCGCGCAGGGCTATCCCGGCGGCAACGCCCCGCCGGCTGCGCAGACGGGCTCGACGAGCTCGATGGCCGACGCGGCGCCGATGCCCGCCTCGCCGTCGATGTCGGCGCCCTCCGCCACGGGCGGGATGGTCCCGCGCGACGCGCCGATGCACGAGGCCGAGAAATCGCGCCGCGCCGAGGAGCCCACCGATCGCCCCGGCCTCGGGACCGAGTGGGGCGAGACCCGCTTCTCGAAGATCACCACGGTGCCCTTCGTCCGCGCCGACTCCTCGAACCCGTTCGCCACCTCGAGCTTCTTCTACAACGACGAGCAGGGCGCGCGCGACATGGCCAACCTCAGCGGCTTCCGTCGCTTCGCGGCGGGCTCGGTCGCCACGGCCGGTGGCGTCGTCAACGTCGGCCTGCGCGACGAGGGCGGGCGCTTCCTCGGCGGCTTCGCGGCCAGCGGCAAGAGCTACGTCATCGGCGAGGCCGGTCGCCGCTACATCATCGTCGTCCACAACAACACCGACAACCGCCTCGAGGTCGTCCTCTCCGTCGACGGCCTCGACGTGCTCGACGGCAAGGCCGCGAGCTTCAACAAGCGCGGCTACCTCGTCGATCCGCGCGCCGAGGTGGAGATCGACGGCTTCCGTCAGAGCGTGGACACCGTCGCGGCCTTCCGCTTCGGATCGGTCCGCGGCTCGTACGCCGCGCAGAAGACGGGCGACGCGCGCAACGTCGGCGTCATCGGCGTCGCGATCTTCAACGAGCGCGGGACGAACCCGGTGCCCTGGTCGAGCGACGAAGCCCAGAAGCGCCGCGACGCGAACCCCTTCCCGGGCCAGTTCGCGACCCCTCCCTGAGCCCTCGCTCCAGATAGTTGCAGCTCAAACGAATCACGCGCCAAACGCGTCCGCGAACGCGTCGAACGCCGCCCGCACCCGCGCCGTCGCCCTCCGCCCCGGCGCGCACACCGCGTGGATCGGCGGCCCCTCCACCGCCTCGTCCGCGAACAGCGGCACGAGGCGGCCCGCCCGCACCAGCCCCTCCACCATGAAGTCCAGCACCTGCGCCACGCCGAGGCCGGCGAGGAGCGCGTCGACGAGCGACGGCGCGTGGTCGAGCAGCACCCGCGGGCGCACCTCGATCGGGCCTGAAACGAAGCGCCACGGGTGTGGCTTGCCGCTCGGCGCGTCGAGGGCGATCGCGTCGTGCGCGTCGAGCTCCGCCGGCTTGCGCGGCGTGCCGGCGCGCGCGAGGTAGGCCGGCGCCGCGACCACGACGAGCCGCGTCCCGCGCAGCCTGCGCGCCACGAGCGTCGAGTCCGGGAGCGGCCCCACCCGGATCGCGACGTCGACGGCCTCCTCGCCGAGGCGCGCGAGGCGATCGGTGACCACCACCCGGAACGAGAGCCGCGGGTGCCGCGCGCGCAAGATCGCCAGCGCCGGCGGGACGAGCGCGGCCACCACGAACGGCGCCGTCACCGTGAGCTGCCCCGAGGGCTCGCGGCGCGCGCCCTCGACCGTGGCCCGCGCGCTCGTCACGGCCGTCACCGCGGGGCGGCAGCTCTCGAAGAACAGCTCGCCCTCGCGCGTCGGCGTCACCGCGCGCGATCCGCGCACGAGGAGCGTCATCCCGAGGCTCGCCTCCAGCGCAGCCACCGATTTGCTCACCGCGGCCGGGCTCACGCCGAGGCGCGCGGCGGCCCTGCGAAAGCTCTTCTCCTCGACGACGGCGACGAACGGGACCACCCCGCGGAAGAGATCGAGATCCATGGCGTCAACCTCAGGTTAACAGAAAGGCAACCAAGGCCTCGATTGTCGACCGGCGGTTCATCCGTACGCTCTGTCCTCGTGGAGGAGATGCTCATGGCGACGCAGAAGACAGCGGTGATCACGGGTGCAACGTCGGGCCTGGGGGAGGCGGCGGCGCTCTCGCTGGCGAAGGAGGGCTACCGGGTGCTGGTGGTCGGGCGCGACGCCGAGCGCGGCGCCGACGTGGTGAGACGGGCGCGGGCCGCGGGCGGCGAGGCCGAGTTCCTGGCGGCCGATCTCTTCTCGCTCGCGGACGTGAAGCGTCTCGGTAACGAGATCGCCGCCCGCGCGCCGCGCCTCGATCTGCTCGTCAACAACGCCGGCGGATCGTTCGGCGAGCGCGCGCTCACCAAGGACGGCTTCGAGCGCACCTTCGCGCTCAACGTCGCCGCGCCGTACGCCCTCGTCGAGGCGCTGATCGAGCCGCTCGCGGCCGCGAAGGGGCGCGTCGTCAACATCGTCACCGGCGTCCCCAGCGGCGCGCGCGCCACGCTCGACGAGCTCGTCGGCGCGAAGAGCAAGGGCGGCATGGGCTCGTACATCCGCGCCAAGCTCGCGCTGCTCACGCTGACGCGGTCCTGGCAGAAGCGGCTCGGCGCGCGCGGCGTCACCTTCGTCGCGCTCCACCCCGGCATCATCCCGGGGACGCGCTTCGGCTCGCACACGCCCGCGTGGCTGCGCTCGATCATGGAGGGCATCGCGCGCCTGTTCCGCCTCGCGTCGAGCGTCGACGTCGCCGCCGGGCGCTACCTGCGCGTCGCCACGGGGCCGGTCGAGGGCGGCGGATTTTACTACGAGGGCACGCTGCGCGCGCCGCCGAAGCAGGCCGACGACGAGGCGTTCGCGAGCGATCTCCGCGCCGCCCTCACGCGCGCGTGAGCGAGGCTGACTGCCCCGGAACGAGGGCTGGATCTCAAACGATTGGAGCGACCGCGCGACTGGGATAGGAGTGCGATCGAGCACCTCGATCCTCGCATGGCGTCCTTCCCTCCCAGCTCGCGTGATCCTTCGAGGGCGCTCCGCGTCCTCTCGCTCGAGCGCAATCACATCGTCGTCGCGCGCGGGCCGATCGGCGTCGCGATCTGGCGGCGCCCGATGGAGATCGCCTCGGCGCGCGTCGCCCACGCGGCGCTGCGCGAGGCGGGCAAGAGCCACCCGGGCAACGCGATCTACATCATCGTGATCCGCGGGGGCGTGCCGCCGCCGAACGACGAGGTGCGCCGCGAGCTCGTGGCCATGGTGCGATCGGGCGCGAGCGCGTACCGCGGCGTGGCGATCGTCGCCCTCGGCAACGCCTTCGTCGTCTCGCTCGTGCGGAGCGTCGTCGCGGGGATGCAGATGATCGAGCGCCCCGCGTTCCCGATGAAGGTCTTCGGCGACATCCACGCCATGACCGCGTGGCTCGGCGGCCTCGGCGGCCCCGCCGGAGCCGCGCGCGACGCCGAGGACACGTTCGAGCAAGCGTCGACGCGCCTCGACGCCAAGGTCGCTGCCGAGCGCGCGTTGCGGCCGCGGCCCTGAACGTTCAGGCCCGCAGGAGCGTGAGCAGCGCGGCGGCGCCGCCCGCGAGATCGATGGGGAAATGCAGCTCGCCCATCGTCTCGACCCCGAGCACGATGGCCACGAGCAGCGTCGCCGTGGCCGCCGGGTCCACGTCGGTGCGCATCCGGCGCGCGGCCTGGCCGGCGCGGATGGCCTTGATGACACGGGAGCGCGCCTCTTCGAGGAAGCCCACGTAGTACTTCCGCAGCTCGCGGGAGCGCGCGCACGCCGCGAGGAACTGGTGCGGCGGGATCTGCCCGAAGGACACGAAGCGCGCGGGCTTCGACATCGCGGCGAAGGCGGCGATGGCGTGCTCGAGATCGAAGCCGCCCTCGGTGCCGAGGAGCACGGCGTCGAGGAAGCCGTGCGTCGCCTTCTGCATCACGGCGACAATGAAATCTTCGCGGGCCTGGAAGTGAACGTAGAAGGCGCCGCGGGTGAGGCCGGCGTGAGCGCAGATCGCGTCGAGGCTCGGCGCGTCGAGCCCCTCCTTCGCGAAGAGCGCGAGGCCGGCGTCGAGGAGCGCCTCGCGGGTCTCCTGCTTCGCCGCCTCGCGCACGCTCATGACCTTCGGCGCAGGGGCGCGGGTTCTTCGGGGCACCCGCCTGACCTACGCGCTCGTACGTGAAAAATCAAACTCACCTACGAGCGCGTATGCCGTCCCGGCAGGCTCAGTAGGAAGCGCAGTTCGCCAGGTGATAGACCCGCAGCGTCGAGTAGGCGCCGACATAGGGCCCGAGCGCCGACGTGCTCAGGGTGTTCCCGATCGGGCTGTGGAGGTGGGGGTTGTTGTGGAAGTCGGCGAGGATGGCTTCCACGTTCGTCCCGCCGACGACCACCAGGCCGATGTGGCCGCAGTTCTCCGTGCCTCCCGGCTCGACGCAGAAGCCGCTGCCCGCGTCGTTGCTGTCGATCACGATGTCGCCGGGACAGGCGCGCACCGCGGTGTTCGAGGGCGTGTACTCGTCGAAGGGCACGCCGGCGCTGGTGAGGTATCCGTACGTCGTCGGTACCCAGGTGGAGTAAGCAATCCCGAGGTGCCCGGCCGAGACGGCGGAGTCGCTCACGAACTCGGCGCACTCGCCCTTGCCATCGTCCCAGTGCGCGTCGGCGTAGGCGATGGCCGCGGCCGGACTGTAATTACCGGTGATCGCCGAGCCGATCGGGTTCTTGGCCTGGGGCGCCGCGCAGGCCCAGGGGCTCTGGGTGTGGTCACACGAGCTGCCGCTCGCGCAATCGGTGTCCGCGTGGCAGCCGGCCAGGCAAACATGGCTCGAGGCCCCGCAGATCACCCCTTGCCCGGAGAGCCCACCGCTGCACTCGGCGTCCTTGCTGCAAGCTCCGCCGAGGGGCTGCTTGACCGGCATGCACGCCCAGCTCCCGCCCGCCTGATTGCAGCTCGATCCGGACGGGCAGTCCTGCGCCGACATGTGGCAACCGACGATGCAAACATGGCTCGACGCGCCGCAGACGCGCCCGCTGCCCGCCTTGCCGCCCGTGCAGGCCGCGTCGGTCGTGCACGGCGTCCCCAGCGCCGGCGGAGCGACAGCGCATTGCCAGTGAGCCTGGGTCTTGTCGCAGGTGCTGCCGCCCGCGCAATCCGCGCTGGTGTGACAGCCATCGATGCATTGCCCCGCGGTGGTGCCGGTGTTGGAGCAGATCACATCGAGTCCGCCCACGAGGTGATTGCAGTCCGCGTCGGCCTGGCACATCGCGCCGCCGGGGGTGATGCTGCCAGTCTTCGGGCCGGTGTAGCCGAGCGTCTTGGCGTAACCGGTCCAGTTCTTCCAGAAGAGATAGTTCCCGAACGGGGCCGCGTTCCCGCCCGAGGTGTGATCACCCACCCACGGCGTGTACGTGTAGAGCACCGCCGCCGCCTTGCCGGCGGGGGCGATGGAGTAACCGTCGGAGGTGGTCTTCGCGCTCCCCACCTTCCAGCCCGAGATCGTCGATCCCTTGCTGGTCAGATCGTCGAGGTAGCTCCGGGTCAGGTCGCCGGCGCAGTCGAGCTGGGCCGTGAAGCCCGAGTACTGCGGATCGCAGCCGCCGCCATCGGGGCAGCCGCAGCCGAAGGCCGCCGCGAGATCGGCGGCGGGGCACACCGACGCCGTGTTGCCGATGAGCGAGGACTCCTTCTGCAGGTGAGTGAGGAGGAAGAGCGGGCTGAGGCCGTATTTCTTCGCGGTCTGGACCACCAGGGCCCCGACCGATTGGCCTCCGAACGTCATGCCGGCGAGGCACGACGCCTGGTTGTCGATGCTCGGATACGGCTTCGAGAGAAAGGCGTCGACCTGCGACGCGGTGAGCGCGCCGGTGTCGAAGAGCTCGGCGTCCTCGATGATTCGATTGCGGTCGAAGGTGGTGGTGGTCGCGTCGTCGCGAATGGCGGTTTCGTCGTTCTCCTGGCTCGTGGGGCCGGAGGGCGCGCAGGCCGTAACGAGCGCTGCCCCCGCGAGAGCGAGGAGCAGTGCGCAACGTTCAGATACGGTTCCGTATGTCATGTGGACCGAGAGAGCAAGGACCGGACCGACACCCGATCTCGACATGTGGATATCGTCCGAACGTAAATCCGAACCTCATCCGGGTTCAAAACACGATGTTACGCCGGATGGCAGATGCAACAATACACCAGCGCTGGATGAGACCTGGGGTAACGCTCATCCACCTGGATCAATCAGCCTGGTGCAGCCGTGGTCCATCCATGCCGGGGATCGTGTATCATTCCCTTGACATACGGGCCCGTATGTGAAATGTTCAGTTCACATACGGATTCGTATGTTAACTGAACCGAAGAGGAGCCCGCGACCGATGAGCCTCGCCACCGCCGCCACAGCGCCCGCCACGCCCGCGCTCGAGCACGCCAAGATCTGGGCGCTGCACCTGCTCTGCTTCGCCCTGCCGCTGCTCACGCTGGGCTTCGTCGTCACCGGGCCGCACCGCTGGTACGTCGGGCTCGCCTCGCTCGCGGTGATCCCGATCTTCGCGGCGATCGACAGCCGGAGCGGCCCGGCGAAGCACCTGCCCGCGGCCGATCTGCCGGCCCTCCCGTTCGACATCACGCTCCTCGCGCTCGTCGCCCTCCAGCTCGTCAACGTGGTCCTCGCGCTGCGGATGGTCGCGCACGCGGGGCTCTTCTCGGTCGACGCGCTGGCGACGGCGGTGCTCGTCGGCGCCAACTCGGGCTACTCGGCCATCGTCGTCGCGCACGAGCTGATTCACCGTAAATCAAAGGCGATGCAGCTCCTCGGCCGGCTCATGCTCTGGACGGTGATGTACGATCACTTCTTCACGGAGCACGTCCGCGGCCACCACCTGCGCGTCGCCACGGACGACGATCCGGCGACGTCGCGCTTCGGCGAGACCTACGGGCAGTTCTGGAATCGCACCGTCTCCGGGCAGCTCCGGAGCGCCTTCCGCATCGAGGCCAAGCGCCTCGGCGACGAGGACATGCGGTGGAGTGATCGCCGCTCGCTCCGCAACACGGTGGTCCATGGAATCGCGATCCAGATGGCGATCGCCGCCGCGTTCTTCCTGGTGCTCGGGCCGGCGGCGGGCGTGGTGTTCCTGCTCCAGGCCTACGTCGCGGTGCGCCTCCTCGAGGCGGTGAACTACTTCGAGCACTACGGCCTGCGCCGCGCCGGCCGGAAGGTGCGCCCCGTCGATTCGTGGGACAGCGACTCGTGGTTCACGCTCTTCGCGCTCGTCGGTCTGTCGCGCCACGCCGATCACCACGCCTACGCGGCGCGCCCGTATCAATCGCTCCGCCCCTGGGCCGAGAGCCCCAAGCTGCCGAGCGGCTACGTCGGGATGGTGGTGCTGGTGATCTTCCGCAACGCCGAGGTGCGGCGGCTCCTGGAAGCGGAGCTGCGCCGCACCCGGCTCGGGCCGTTCGCCGAAGCGGCGTAGATGATTCACATGTGAATCATCCAGGTGTGGATCATCCGGTCGGGATCAGGCCGAGCTCTCGATCTCTGCGGCCTCTTCCTCCGGAGCGCGGCCGTCGGGCGCCGCGCTCGTCAGCCACTCTTCCGGGTGATCGGCCGGGTACACGCGGAGGGATCCATCGGCGGGGCCGAGCAGATCGTCCATGCGCTTCAGACCGAGCACGGCCTGCGCGGCCATCAGGCCCGACATCGACGCTCCGCCGACGCCGTGGCTGATGGTGCTCGCGCCGCAGCTGTAGAGGCCGCCCACGCTCGTGCCGATCGAGAACGAGAACGGTCCGACCTGCCACGGCGTCTTCGCCGTCCCGTAGGCCGCGCCTCGCGGCGTCGCGCAGTAGTGATCGTTGGTCACCGGCGAGCCGACCGAGCGGAAGCGGATCGCCTTTGAAAGCCCGGGGATCACCTCCTCGGCGGCGGCGATGATCCGGTCGCCGAGGCCCTCCTTGAGCTGCTCGTACGCGGCGCCGCGCGCCCCCTGCGTCGTGTTCCGGTAGCTCGCGAAGGGCGCGTACGGCACGAAGGTGAACAGCTCGAGCGTGTGGTGTTTTTGCCGCTTTCGCCCGGGATCTTTGAGCGTGGTGATCGTGAGAAAGAGCCCGTCCACGGGCCCGTTCGAGAGCGTCTTTTCCATCCGCTCGTAGAGGCCGCCCACGTCGGCCGTCCGGTACCACCAGTAGTTCCCCGAGTCGTAGCCCATGGCCGCGAGATCGAGATCCACCGCGCAGAACACGCTGAGCAGGCTCACCGAGTAGTCGGTGCGCGCGAGGTGTCGCCGCTCGCGCCGGCCGTGCTCCGCGGGCAGGAGCTTGCCGAAGGTGACGGCGGGATCGGCGTTGGAGATCACCGCCTTCGCCAGGATGCGCTCGCCCGACACGAGCTCGACGCCGACCGCGCGGCCGTTCTCCACGATGATCTGCGAGACCTCGCTGCGGAGGCGGATCTTCCCGCCGCCGCGGCGCAGGGCCTTGATCAGCGCCATCGGGATGCGACCGCCGCCGCCGCGCGGGTAGTACGCGCCGTGCTGGTAGTGGGCGATCAAGCTCGCGTGGAGCGGGAGCGAGACCCGCGACGGAGCGAGCCCGTGATCGCCGGACTGCGCCGCGAGGATCGCCCGCAGGCGGCGATCGTGGATCGTGGCGTCGAGCAGCGCGCCGTGGGTGCGGAGGCCCCAGTAGAGCAGGGTCGGCGACTTGAACGGCAGCGCGAGCACGCGCGGGAACGAGAGCATCGTGTCGCACGCGAGCACCTCGCGGTGGAGATCGCGCAGCGTCGTGAAGTAGCGCCCGAGCCCCTCGCGCTCGTGCGGAAAGCGCTCGCAGAGGCGGGCGAAATAGCGATCGTAGCCGCGGGGGATGTCGAAACGCTCGCCCGCGATGAGCAGGTGATCGTAGCCGTCGGGGTTGAGCTCGCAGACCTCGAGATCCGATCCGATCCCGAGTCCCTCCCACACCCGTCGCATCGCCCCGCCCGGGCCACACTCGCCGATGTAGTGCACGCCCGGGCTGAAGCGATAGCCCTGGAGCGAGAAGCTCTGGCACCAGCCGCCCGGCAGATAGTGCTGCTCGAGCACCAGCACCTTCTGCCCGGCGCGGGCGAGCGCGACGGCGGCCGTGAGACCGCCCGCCCCCGACCCGACGATGATCGTGTCCCAGGATTGCATTGTTCTCCCCGCTTCGATGACGGGGAGGGGGCTCTCCGTGTCGGGGGGACCAGCAAATCGGGTGCGCTACTTCGCCGAGCTCGACGGGGCGGGCGGATGCTCGCGCGCGAGGTCACGCTTCTCGCGATTGGTGAGCGGATCCGGGCAGACGACGGGCTCGCGGCGATCGGGATCGGGGCTCTCGCGCGTGCACGTCTTGCCGGCGATGCGGATGCTCTCGCCCGGGTTGAGCTCGGCCACGCACGGGAACGACTCGGACGCCGACACCTGCTCGCCGTCGATGGAGTAGACCTCGCAGTGGTTCGCCGTGCGCGCGAAGTAGTAGCGCCGCGTGGGTCGTCGCGGCGGCGCTCGCGGCGGGCCGGGCGCGCTCGCCGACGCCGAAGCGGCGGGCCCGGCGACCGTCGTCACCTCGGTCTGCCGGTCGCACCCGGCCCCGATCACGCCGAGCAGCGCCGCGCCGAGAGCACGCGGAAACGCCTTCATTTCCCGGGGAAGATGAAGATGCTCACCTTGGTGAGGAAGAAGTCGGCGATGAGGATGCAGATCGAGATCGCCACCACGGTGCGCGTCGTCGCTTGCCCCACGCCCTCGGTCCCGCCGCGGGTGATCAGGCCGAAGTGGCAGCCGAGGATGGCGATGATCGCCCCGAAGAAGGGCGTCTTGAACATGCCGCTGAAGTAGTCGGCGAAGTTGACGGAGCCGAGCGCCGTGCGGAGAAAGAAGCCCGGCGGGATGCCGAACTGGTTCGAGCAGATGGCCATCGCCCCGCAGAAGCCGAGCACCAGGGCGAAGGCGCAGAGCACCGGCATCACGATGATGCTCGCGAGCAGGCGCGGGACGACGAGCTTCTTCACCGGATCGGCGCCGAGGGCGCGGATGGCGTCGATCTGCTCGGTCACGGCCATCGATCCCACCTCGGCGGCGATGCCAGAGCCGATGCGGCCGCCGACGATCACCGCCGTCAGCGTGGGCGCGAGCTCGCGCGAGAACGAGAGGCCGATGATGCGCCCCGTGTACTCCATGCCGCCGAACTTCTGCAGGCCGAAGGCGAACTGCACGGCCATGACCATGCCGACGAAGAGCGCCGTCACCGAGGCGATCCCCATCGACTGCACGCCGAGCGAATCCATCTGGTAGAGCGTGGATTGCAGCTCGAACGGGCGCTTCCACATCTGCACGGCGGCGGCGCCGGTCATGCGCCCGATCTGGCCGAGGTGCTCCAGGAACGATCGCGCCGTCGTGAGCATCCCCCAGGCCTTCACCTTCTTCGGCGGCGGAGGGAGGAACGACGGCGGCGGAGCGCTTTCAGTCGGCATGTGTCGGCACCGTGGCGAAGCCCTGGACGAAGCGTTCGAACGCCGCCACGCCGCGGTCGAAATGAGCCGGCGCAGCGATGTAATAGAGGTCGTGGACGCAGTCGTCCTTCTTCATCACCCAGACGTCGAACTTCTTCGGGACGCCGTCGAGCCTGGCTTGCAAGAGGGTGTGCATCGCCTCGCGCCCGTCGAACGGAACCACGGTCTGCTCGAGGATTTCGCGGTCGGTGAAGCCGAGGAAGAGGTGCTGCGTCAGCGACGCGAGGGGCACGTCGCCGCCGTCCTCGTGGCAGCGCGTGTCGACGGCGATCGTCCCGCCTTCGGCGTCGCGGTAGGCGAGCGCGGCGTGAGAGATCTCGACCCGCTGCCAGCCCTCGGGCGCGGGCGCGACGCGGAAAGCGAAGCCCTCGCCGTGGTAGACGCTGCCATCGAACGCGCTGGCGCCGCAGCCGGCGATCAGGAGCGCCAGCGCGGAGACGAGGAGAATCCCGCAGCGTGAAAGGGGAGCGTCGTGGCGGCCGGATCGCATCGCGACGGCGACGCTAGCACCTCGCCCTCACGCGTCCCAAGGCCTTCGCCCGGTCTCCGCGGCGGGAGGGCGGGGCGGGGGCCGGAACCCGCGCCAGGGATCGTGCGTCCGCGGAGGCCCCTGCACGAAGACTCGCACGAGGAACAGGCCGGCCACGAAGCCGCCCAGGTGGGCAAAGAAGGCGACCCCGCCCGCCCCGCCGGCCACCTGGGCCGTGCTGGCCACACCGTTGACGAGGTTGACGACGAAGAACTCGGCGATGACCAGCCAGGCCGGCAGGTCGAAGAAGAGCCCGAAGAAGATCCAGAGGATCGGGATCGGGTTGAGCACGGTGATCGCCGCGCGCGGGTAGAGCGACGCGTAGGCCGCGAGCACGCCCGCGATGGCGCCCGAGGCCCCGACCATGGGCACCAGCGAGAACGGGCTGATGGCGATCTGCGCGGCCGCCGCGGCGATCCCGGCGAGCAGGTAGAACGCGAGGTAGCGGACGTGGCCGAGCGCGTCCTCGACGTTGTCGCCAAAAATCCAGAGAAACAGCATGTTCCCGCCGAGGTGCAGCCACCCGGTCGGATCGTGCATGAACATGCTCGTGAACACCGTGACGAGGTTCTCCGCGGGCGCCTGGACGATCGCGGCGGGGACGAGCCCGTACGTTTCGAGCAGCAAATGCGCGGACCGGGGCCCGGTTATCGCCTGCTGCTCGAGCACGAAGACCAGGATGTTCGTCGCGATGAGCAGGTAGTTGACGACGGGCAGGCTGCGCGTCGGGAGGCGATCACGGATCGGGATCATCGCCCCGTCGGTATAGTCACGGCGGCCGCCGAGCGCCCCCTCGTCGAAGCGCGCGCGGGCGCCGCCCGCTGACCGCGATCGTGGTAAACATCGGCCCTCCGATGCCCACGCTTCGCCTCCATCTCTACGACACCCTCTCCGCCAAGCTGACCCCGGTCGAGCCCCGTCACCCGGGCGAGCTCCGCGTTTACACGTGCGGGCCCACCGTTTACGACGTCGCTCACATCGGCCATGCGCGCGCGGCGATCGCGCCGGACATCCTCGTCCGTCACGCGCGCGGGCAGGGTCTCACCGTCAACTATGTTCGCAACGTCACCGACGTTGACGACAAGATCCTCAAGCGAGCGGCCGAGTCCGGCGAAGCGCCGATGGATCTCTCCGCCCGCATGGCGCGGCTCTACCAGGAAGACATCGAGGCCCTCGGCTGCGTGCGGCCGACGACGGAGCCCCGCGTCTCGAAGTCAATCCCGGAGATCATCGCCCTCATCGAGGCCCTGATCGCCAAGGGATCGGCCTACGCCGTCGAGATGCCCGGGGGCACGCGCGACGTGTACTACGCCGTCCGCACCTTCGAGGGCTATGGCAAGCTCTCCAAGCGCAACATCGAAGAGCTGCAGTCCGGCGCCCGCGTCGAGACCTCGGACGAGAAGCGCGATCCGCTTGATTTCGCGCTCTGGAAGGGCTGCCAGGCCGACGCGTGGGGCTGGGAGAGCCCGTGGGGCAAGGGCCGCCCGGGCTGGCACATCGAGTGTTCGGCGATGGCCGAGCGCTACCTCGGCCACGGCTTCGACGTGCACTGCGGCGGGATGGATTTGATCTTCCCCCACCACGAGAACGAGATCGCCCAGAGCGAGGCCGCGCACCCCGGCGAGGGGCCCTTCGCGGCGATCTGGATCCACAACGGCTTCGTCAACATCGACAAGGAGAAGATGGCGAAGTCGCTCGGCAACTTCGTCACCATCCGCGACGTGTTCGCCCGCAACGACGCCGAGGCCCTGCGCACCTTCCTGCTCGGCGTGCACTACCGCGGCCCGATCGCCTTCGACACCGACAAGCTCGAAGACGGTCGGGTGATCTTCCCCGGCGTGACCGAGGCCGAGCGCCGCGTGGACTACTTTTACCAGGCGATTTCAAGGCTGGAAGCGCTCGCGGGGCCGGGCGCGGACGAGGCGCCGCAGGCCGTGTTGCCGAAGGGCCTCATGCAGATGGTGAAGCTCGCAGCCGAGGCGCGGAGCCGCGTCGACGCGGCGCTCGACGACGATCTCAACACGCCGGTGGCGCTCGCCGTCGTGGGTGAAGTAGCTAAAGCAGCGAACGAGCTGGCCGATCTGGTGGTGAAGCGGAAGAACGACGGCGAGCTCGCCAAGGCTGCCCCGATCGTGTCGGCGCGCTTGCTTCGTGCTCTGCGGTCGTCGGTCGAGCCGCTCGGCCTCTTGCAGACGCCCGGCGACGAGTACCGCGCGCGCACGCAAAAGCAGCGCCTCGCGGTGCGCGGGTTGACGACCGACGGCATCCTCGCGCGGATCGCCGAGCGCAAGGCAGCCCGTGAATTGAAGGACTTTGCGCGCAGCGACGCCATCCGCAAAGAGCTCGACGCCGCCGGGATCGAGATCGCCGACGGGCCCGACGGGTCGACCTGGAGGGCTTCGATCTAGCCCCGGCCCACGGCCTGGCCTCTCCCGTGCAAGCCCGCGGAGTGGACGGGCTCCTCCGCGAGATTTACGTTCCGTCGCGCTTCGAGGACCCCCTCGCGAACGCGCTCTCTCCGAGACAGGTAATCGACCATGGCCAAGGATCTCTATGCGGTGCTCGGCGTCCCCAAGACCGCCGACGAAGAGACCATCAAGAAGGCGTTTCGCAAGCTCGCCATGAAGTATCACCCGGACAAGAACCCGGGGAAGGCGAACGAGGCGCGCTTCAAGGAGGTCAACCAGGCACAAGAGGTCCTGAGTGATCCGCAGAAGCGCGCGCTCTACGACGAGTTCGGCGAAGAGAGCATGTCGCAGAACTTCGACGCCGACCGGGCGCGCGTGGTGCGGCAGTACGGCGGTGGGGGAGGCGGGGGGCGTCGGCCGGGCGGCGCCGGCGGTCAGACGGTCGACATCAACGACATCTTCGGCGGCGGTGGGGTGGGCGGCGGCGGCGGTGATTTCGGCGATATCCTCGGCGATCTCTTCAATCGCGGCGGCGCCGGCGGTCGCGGCCGCGGGGCTCCGCGCCCGAGCCGCGGTCAGGACATCGAGGCCGAGGTCACGATCGAGTTCGCCTCGGCCGTGAAGGGCGCCACGCTCGAGCTCACCCTCGGCACGGGCGAGCCGGTGCCGGTGCGCATCCCCGCGGGCGCCAACGAGGGGAGTCGATTGCGCATCCCCGGCCAGGGCTCTCCCGGGGCGTTCGGCGGGCCGGCCGGCGATCTGCGGATCACCGTGCATGTCAATCCACACCCGCTCTTCAAGCGGGAAGACGACGATCTGCACCTCGACTTGCCGATCACGCTCGCCGAGGCCTACCGCGGTGAGAAGGTGAAGATCCCGACGCCCGACGGCGAGGTCACGCTCAAGGTCCCGCCGCGGACGCAGAGCGGGACGATGACGCGCCTCCGCGGCAAGGGCGTGGCCCGCAAGGGGAAAGAAGCCGGCGATCTCTACGTGCGCTTCATCGTGTACGTGCCGACGGAGGACGATCCCGAGGTGGCCAAGGCGATTGACCTGCTCGCCGACAAGGTGCCGGATCCCCGCGTGGGGATGAAGTTCTGATGATCCGGCGGCCCGGGGGCGAGGGGCTCGTACTGGCCTTCTTCCTCGCCGCGTGCAGCGGTGCGCCGCCAATCACCCCCCCTCCGCCGCCACCCGTCGCGCCAACGGCGCTCGCTCCTGCTCCCGTTCCCGTTCCCGTGCCCGAGCCCGAGCCCGCACCGGAGCCCGCAAAGGCACCTGATCCGCCGCCGGCCCCAAAGCCCCCTCCGGTCACGATGGAGGTGCCCTTTCAGCTCGACAAGCGGCCGACGTTCACCACGAAGGAAGCGTTCCTCGTCGATCTGCGCGAGCGCACGCGCTGGAACAAGGGCTCTCTCGGCAACCTCGCGACCGAGCCCCCGCCGGTGCCCGGGCACCCGATGCCCAAGGTGATTGTCGACGTCAAGAACGCTTCGGGGGGCCACAAGGCGGCCGACGTGCAGCGCGTGCTGCGCAAGATGCTGTGGATCAAGGTGATCGAGTGCTACGGGCTCGGCGCCTACAAGGATCAAACGCTGCACGGGACGGTCGACCTGGCGTTCCAGATCCGCGCAGGCGGGCAGATCACCGGGGCTCGCGCGACGGAAGCAACTCTGCCCGATCCCGACGTGGTGGCCTGTCTGGTGAATCGAGTGCAGCGCGTCGAGATGCCCAAGGCAAAGCGGGGATCGCAGGCGAGCATCCAGATCCAGGTGCACCACGGGGACGAGCCGATGCCGCCTCCGCCGGGCCAGATCACGCCCGGCGACGGCGCCTTCGACGCCGAGGCCGTGCGCGCCGTGGTCACCGCGGCGCTGCCCGATCTCGAGGCGTGCTATCGGCCCGCGCTGGCCTATGCGCCGGAGCTGTGGGGTCGGCTCGGGATCCGGTTTCACCTGACGGACAAGGGAAAGCTCGACGAAGCCTTCGAGGTCGAGTCGCAGTTCCCGGACGAGAGAGTGTCACTCTGCGCGCTCCGCGCGGCGCGGAAGCTGAAGTTTCCGAAGGCCGCGGGCGGCGAGATCCGCTTCGTGGTGCCGCTACGATTCGGCGTGGAGCCCGCGGCGCCGAGCGAGCCCGCGGCGCCGAGCCCCGGCGGCTGAAGGCCCGCTGCGCGTCGCGGCGCTTGTCCGCCACGCCGGGGACGCCTACCGTCGATGGCATGGCGGCGAGGCATTTCTCCCGGGCGGGCGCGGCGCTCGCGATCGCAGCAGTCGCGGCGCTGGGCTGCAGCCACGCGTGGGACCTGCTCGAGCCGCTGCCGGGGACGACGGGGACCGGAGGCAGCGCGAGCGCGTCGAGCTCGAGCGGCCTCGGCGGAGCCAGCGCGACGTCGACGACGAGCGGTGCCGGCGGCGCGACGAGCAGCAGCGCGCAGAGCAGCAGCGCCGACGCGAGCAGCGGCGCGCAGAGCAGCAGCGCCGACGCGAGCAGCAGCGCGCAGAGCAGCAGCGCGGCCGCGAGCAGCAGCGGCACGGGCGGCGGCGGATCGACGGCGTCGTACAAGGCCACGTTCGCCGCGTGCAACAGCGATCAAGATCTCGACATCGCCAAGTGCGAGGCGCTCTTCGGCAACGGGACGATGGATGTCGACGCCCAGACCACCGCGGGCCTCGACGCGCACGGGTATGTGCGCTTCGACCTCGACGCGCAGCTCGCTGGCAAGACGATCGACTCCGTCACGCTCCGGCTCACGACGCTGTTCGATCCGGCCGCGCAGGCCAACAGCGACAAATCGGGCTCCATCTTCGCGGTCGAGCCGTTCAACGCGACGAGCCTCGGGCTGGCGCAGCCCGCGACGATCGGCGGCGCGGTGGGGCTGGATCTCGGGCCCGTCGCCATCGGCACCGACTACTACTGGAGCCTCCAGAACCTCCCTGTCGCCGCGAGCTCGTCGGTGTATCTCGCCGTGATCACCCCCTCGGGCGACGGCGTGCGGTACTGGAACGATCACGGCGCCGTGCCGCCGCTGCTGATCGTGAAATATCACTGACGCTGCGGCCTCGCGGCGGCGGCGATCAGAAGCGGGCGTGCAGGAAGAGGCGCGCTCCGTCGGGCGAGGCGGTGACGCTCACCGGCGCCTCGTGCGCGCCGCCGAAGATGATCATCAACGCGCCCGCGACGAGGCCCGCGGCGCCCACGCCAAGGCCGATGTTGGCCGCCGTATCGAGCGTCTTGCCGGCGTCGATCTGGCGCTGGTACGCGGGATCGGTGCAGTGGGTCGCGCCGCACGCGGCCGACACGGTGCTGTACTTGCTGTTGGCGAGCAGGCCGGTGATGGCGAACGTCGCGACGCCGGCGACGCCGACGCCCGCGACGACGAAGCCCGCGGTGCGCACGCCGCCCGTCGTCTCGTTCCGTGTCGGCGGGGGCGCGATCGTGTTCGCGGCCGCGGTGTCGGCGACGAGCGTGATCGCCAGCACCTCGGAGCTGCCCGCGCCCAGCGCGAGCTGGCGCCGGAACGCGACGCGGCCGGGCGCCGACGCCTCGATGACGACCGCACCGGGCGCGACCGGAACGGCCTCGCCTAGGCGCTCGCTGGCGATGATCTGGCCCGCGACCTTGACCTCGAGCCCGGCGGGGCGATCGGTCACGGCGATGACGACGAGGCCTATTTTCGCGGCCAGCGCGGTGCGCTCGGTCGCCGCTGCGTCGCGCGTGGCGGCGTAGCGCTGCTCGGTCACGGCGCGATCGGTGGCCTCGCGGACCGTGGTCGTGAGCTCGTCGTAGGCCTCGGGGAGCCGCTTCAACTCGATGAGGCAGCGCGCGGCGTAGAGGCGCGCGTTGGGGCTCGGGATCGCGCTGAACAGCGGCAGCGCCGCCGCGAAGTCGCCCTTGTCGTGGAGCTCTTGCGCCGCCTTGAAGCGCGCGCGCTCGGAGGCGTCGGGGGCCCCGTGATCGGCCGCGAGCGAAGGCCGAGCGGGCGTCGTCAGCGCGATCAGCGATCCGAAGGCGAGAGCGAGGCGCCGCGATGATCTCATGGTTCCTCGGGGCGAAATGCCGTCGACGCGGGCTTGCCACCCGGCTTGCGCGGCCCGGCAGCAGGCGGGGTGATCTTGCTCGTCGCGGGCGGGCTCGACGGCCCCGCGGAGGCGCTCGCCGAGGCCGTCGCGACGGACGGTGAAGGCGTGGCGGCGTCGATGATCGTGGCCGCGATCGCGGCGGTCGCGCTCGGGATCGCGGCCGCGTCGTGCGCTGCAGCGGACGGCGGCCCGCCGCGCGTGAAGGCCCACACGGCGCCGCCGGTGATCAGCGAGGCCGCGACGGCGGCGAGGATCATCCGGCGACCGCCGTCGCCCGGCGCCGCGGGCAGCAGCACGAGATCGGCTTGTTTTTCCGTGCTGCTGAGCGCGCTCGTCGCGTCGGTGCCCGTCACCGGAGAGCGCTGCGGCTGGCCGAGCTGGCTGATCGCCGACGACGACGACGACGACGACGACAGAGCGAGGCCCGCGCCCGACACGCTCGGCGTCAGCATCGCGTCGGCGTTGCGCACCGGGGCCGGCGGGAGCGCCTTGATGAAGGCGCCGACCGCGCGCGACGTGGCGATCGCGATGTGGCTCGCTTCGGCGGCGATCTCCAGCGCCTCGGCGAACTCGGCGGCCGTCGCGCTGCGCTCCGCCGGCCAGAGCGCGAGCGCGCGCATGCACACCGCGTCGATCTCCGGCGTCACCGCGGCGGTGATCTGCGAGGGCGGGCGGGTGGCTCCCTCGAGGACCATCTGCACGAGCGCGCCCTCGTTGTCGGCGCGAAACAGCCGCTCGCCGGTGATCAGCTCCCAGGCCACGACGCCCGCGGCGTAGACGTCGGCGCGGCGATCGATTGGCTGCGCGCGGATCTGCTCGGGCGCCATGTAGGCCATTTTGCCCTTCACCTGCGCGCCCTGCGTCGCGGTGATCCGGATCTCGGCGCGGGCGATCCCGAAGTCCATGATCCGGCTCACGCCGTCGACGCCGACGAGCACGTTCTGCGGAGAGACGTCGCGGTGCACGAGCTTCATCGGGGCGCCGTCCGCGGCCGTGAGCTCGTGCGCGGCGTGGAGGCCGGCGAGCATGTCGAGCACGATCCGGATCGCGATCGGGAGCGGCACCGCGCCGCGCTGCTTCTTCAGCGCGCGCTTGAGGGCGTGGAGGGAGAGCCCCTCGACGTACTCCATGATCAGGAAGAGCTGGCCGTTCTCCTCGGCGACGTCGAGCGTTGGCACGACGTTGGGGTGGCGGATGTTGGCCGCCATGCGCGCCTCGTCGAGGAACATGGTGACGAACTCGGGATCTTCGGCGAGGTGCGGGTGCATGGCCTTGATCGCCACCTGCCGCTCGAAGCCGCGCGCTCCCTCGGCGCGCCCGAGGTACACCGTGGCCATGCCGCCCGACGCGATCGGACGCAGGGCTTCGTAACGGCCGACCCGGAGCACAACCGACATCGAACGCCGACGCTATCAGACGGTCGCGGCGTCCGCCGATGGATTCCGGCCCGGGGAGGCCGTACCGGATCGGCGTGGTCCGGGTGAGCCCACGCGAGCGGTAGCCGCGCGCCGTCAGTCGCAGTAGACGCACCCGCGGAGGATCATCCGCATGTCGCTCTACGCAGCCTCGGTTCCGCAGCTCAAGAAGATGCTCAACAACGTCGACAAGTGGCTCGAAGCCGCTGTCGAGCACGCCAAGAGCAAGTCGTTCGATCCGAACGTGCTCGCCTCGTCGCGCCTCGCGCCCGATCAGTACCCGCTCACCCGCCAGATCCAGGCGATCGCCGACAACGCCAAGTTCTGCGCGGCGCGCCTGACTGGCAAGGAGGCCCCCAAGCACCCCGACACCGAGACGACGATCGACGAGCTCCGCGCCCGCCTCCGCGCCGTGGTCGAGTACCTCGACACCTTCACCGAGGCCGACTTCGCCGACTCGAAAGGTCGCCTGGTCGAGCTCTCGTTCATGCCCGGCAAGGTGCTGAGCACCGCGGACTATCTGAACGAGATGGCGCTGCCGAACTTCTACTTCCACGTGTCGATGGCTTACGCCATCCTGCGGCACAACGGCGTTCCGCTCGGAAAGATGAACTACATCGGTTCGCTCAACCTGAAGGACAAGTGAGCTGCGGTTGACGTCCGAGAGGGGCTGAACCGTCGCCGGTGCGCGTGCGGCCCCTCTCCGGCGAGCGTGACCGGCACGTGGTGTTTTCTGAGCGCCTCGAGACGGCGAGGTTCAGCACCTGGACGTCGTGAATGGATTACGCCATCGCGAAGGGGGCAGTCTCGGCCTCTTCCACGCGGGCGCCATGGAGGATGGAGTCGCCCATCATCAGCAGGTGAGGGCAGCGCAGCCGCGCGGTGAAGCCGAGCGAGCAGAGCCGGGTGTGGGACGTGAACGGGTCGCGGAGATCGACGCGCGCGAGGATCTGGTGCGACTCACTGGCAGCAGACGGTGCGCGCGCCCACGAGCACGAGGCTCCCGGTAGGCGTCGAGTCCTTGGTCGTCTGGCACTCCCCACCTGCGATGTCGATGGTGTACTCGTACGACTTGTAGACGTGGCCGTTTCCGTCGTTCACCGAGTCGCACGAGCTGGTGACGGGGAGATCGTGGGCGCCCATGGAGCAGGATGCGTCGCTGTAGAACGTGAGCTTGGGGTTGGAGCAAGTCGCGCTCGTTCCGCAGGTGCACTGTGTGCAGCTTCGCGTGTCGGTGGCGCTCGTGCCGACGGCGCTGCCGTTCGGAAACGCCGGCGGGCAGGACATCGCGCCGTCGTGCGCGATGCAGGCCACGAAGGGATCGCCCGGGCTCGTCACGCAGGCGCCGCCGTTCGCGCACCCCACGCCGACTGCGGCGGCGTCGCACGAACGTCCGTCGACGGGCGCCGGGGCCGCGCCGTCGGGGGTGCCGTTGCACACGGCCTGCGTGGGCGGGAGCGGAGCGATCTTCACCGTGCCGTTCTTCGCCGTGCCGAGGTTGCTGAGCCCGCCGCAATTCGAGCCGTTGGCGTCGAGGAAGATGCTCGGCGCGGCAGGACAGGGCCCCGCGCCCATCGACGCGATGCCGAGCATGCCGGTCGCGCACGAGGCCGCCGCCTGCTCCGTGCACGCGCAAGCACAGGTCGCGGCGTCCGTCGGCGCGGACACGACGTCGACCGCCGTCGGATAGCCGCCGGGGCACGAAGGGCGGCTCTTCTCGCTGAAGGCGACGGCGCTCCAGCCGCTCGGAATGGCCGGGATGCAGACGAAGCCCACGGCGCACGCCGGGTCGTCGCAATCCGTCGCCATGTTGCAATCGTTGTCGATGCCGTCGTTGCAGATCTCGGCGCCCGTCGGGGTGCACGGCGACGTCGTGCCCGAGCTGGCCATGGCGCTGCTGGCCATGGCGCTGCTGGTGGCGCTCGCGCCGCCGGCGCCTCCTGCGCCTCCTGCGCTGGCAGCGCTCACGCTGGTGCTGCCGGCGCCGTTGCCGCCGCCGCTGGTGCTACCGGCGCTGGCAGCGGCTGGAATGCCGGAGAGGTCGAGGGAGCACGCGGCGCCGAGAGTTACCGTGAGAGCGAGGGCCACGGCGAACCCGCGTCGCACAGCGTCATTGCGGTAGCCCGAGTGCATCTCTGTCAATTTCGTCATGGCGCCACGTCCGTTGGTTTCATCGCCGAGCCCGGGCTGGTCCGGGACGAGCAACCGTTTGCCCTCCGGCCCAGCGTGTCTGCGCTCGAACCACCGAACGCAGCGGAGACTATACCCCGGATGCGGGCTCGTCGCGCTGGTCATCGCCGGGGCGCACCCCGTAACAACGCTACCCCAGCCCCGGAAATTGATGGTGCGCAGGTCTATGATGAGAGAGTCCGGTACCCCACGAGGAGCATGGGACCAAGCGGTTCGATCGATCTCTGCGCGGGGAGTGCGCTCGGCGCGGCGTCGTACGCGATGTGATAAAGATGCTCGATGTCTCCCGGCAAGCTCCTCTAAGGACGCCTATCGGTCCTGCGTCAAGCTCGCGGTGGGCTATCAATATTTCGACGAGCGTACGCAGGCCTGCGGAGCGTGGCTGTCGAGCCATTACCCCGCCGAGTTTCCGAGGGTCGACGAGATCCGCGACAGGCCATCCTGGTTGAGCGCGTGTGCGGAGCAGATGGCCCCGACGCCTCCGCGACGCACGGACCGTTGTTTGCGTCGTGAAAACCGGCGCTGCGGCCCCGGGCCCTGGTCGATATCACACCTCGTGATCGAGCTTCTGGTCTCGCGGTGGCCCCGGGCGGTCGCGGCGGAGAGCGTCGTAGAGGCCCAGGGGGCCAAGTGCGCTGTGGCGATCCGGAAAAGGATGTGATAACCACCGCCTCCCCACGCTTGAATGAATAGGTCGGTCTCACCGAAGCCTGAATGAACGAAGACGAGCCTATCCTCATCTGCTGTCCGTACTGTCTCGCGTCCATGGGAACGATCGACTCGCCCGACGAGGCCTTCGACCCTCCGGCGCTCTGTGCTCGTTGCGGCCTCGATCCGCGCCGCGACGCGGCGTTCGAGCTGACGCTCGGGCAGTGGATGGCGCTGGAGAAGACACCGTGTCCCGCGTGCCGGGTCGGCGTTCCCACCCTCGCGATCCGCTGCCGAGAGTGCGGTGCGGACACGCGCGCCAGGGCGGGGGTGTCCGCCCGGTGGAGCGTCGTGCCGCTGCCGCCGAACGAGGCACGGGGGGGGCGTGCTCGGCTGGGAGATCGACGGCGCATTCGTCCACGCGGCCGGCGTGGACTACGTGCTCTGGGGCGGCGCCGTGTACCGCCTTCGTGAGCGCACCTTTGAGAAGATCGGCGGCGTCGATCTGCACCCGCTGCGTGTCTTCGGCCTGGCGCCGTTTGGCGCGGGTGTGATCGTGCTTTCGGACCTGCAGCTCTGCCTCGTCGAACCGGAGCGAACCACGGTCCTCTCCGACACCCTGCCTGCCTCCAGCGTCTATCCTGCGCCGGACGGCGCCGTCCTCGCCGAGTACTCACGAAACGATGAAAACCTCGGCGCGGTCGTCCTCTGGGCCGATGGCACATCGACCTCGATAAGCCACGATTGGCTCGGGACTGACCGGCACGGTGCGTTCACCATCGTGCCTGTCGGTCGAACGCTCGTCGTCATTCGCGGCGATGAGGGACGGCCACGCAGCGTGCCCTGGTCTCTCGTCGTCGATCTCCCGCGGACGCGTCGCTGAGAGGGCGCTTTGAAGTAGATCGCGGCGGAGAGGAAGCTCGGTACGGACTGGCGAGGCGCTCCACTTCTGCGTCGGCTCCGTCGGAGGTGACGATGACGTCGAAGGCGCAGGGCTCGGAGATCGTCTCGCGTCCGGTGAAGACGTGGACCTTGATGTGGTCCGCGGGAAAGCCTTCGACGGTGAAGCTGTAGAGGTCGCTCGTCGGAGGAGCGCGAGCATATCACCAAGGACGCCTCTGCGGGGGGCCCCTCTACTCGCTGAACTATTTCGGGATCCGCTTCACAGTCCCCTTCTTGCGATCCGTCCAGTAGACGTGCGTGTCGCTCACGGCAAAGTGGGCGTCCGTTTGCCCGCAGATGACGACGGTCGCGGCCCCACCACTCTTCGGGGCCTTCATGATCGTACCGTCTCCCTGGTTCCACCAGTAGATGTCGTTTGCATCGACCGTGACCTGCTCGGGGTAGAGCTGATTTGACGCGACCGGAGTTATCGGTGTGCCCGTGAGCTTGGGCGCCTTGAAGACCGTTTTCGCCGTGGCGCTGGTCCAGTAAACGTCGTCTGCGTCGACCGCGAGGCCGTTGAGCGCAATCTGGTTCATGACGAGCGGCGGGCCCTGAACGAGATCGCCAGGACTTCTCTTCATGATGGTCATGTCGGTGTAGTTGACCCAGAAGGCAGTCCCTGTGGCATCGACGGCTATCCAGTCAGGGTTGCTACCCGGGCTCGCGGTTATCACGGATGAGACGTTGCCACCCGTGTTGAAAACAGGGACTACTTGCTTCCGGACTTCACCGACTCCAGAGTTCGTCCAGTAGGCGTACGTGTCGTCCACAATTATGCTCGAGGGAGAGGAGGTGGCCGCGATGTCGACTATAGTGTGCGGAAACATCTTGTTCGGTGCGTCGGATTTGCATTCGACGCGGTTGTTGTTGGAGTCGGTCCAGCAAACTTGGTGGGCGTTGGCGCTGATGTGCATGGGGCCGTTCGCGGCGGCCGTGTACCACAGCATTGGAATGCTGGCTTCGTGCCACGTCATGATTGTTCCGTCGCCCGTGTTCGCCCAGTAGACGTCCATGCCAGCGACGGCTATCCCATTCGGGACCGCCTGCAAGGCGGCAATTGTCTCACCAGCATTGCAATCGATCATTCCACCGGTTCCCGAGCTGGAGGCGGTCGCGCTGGACGAGCTGCTCGACGCGGTGGCCCCGCCGGAGCCGATGTCGCCTCCGGCGCCGCTCGCGACGCTGCTGGAGTCGCTGGCACTGCTGGAGACGCTGCCGCCTCCCCCGGTTCCCCCGCCTTCGCGGAACTCGTCGAGGCCGAGAAGCGCGGCGCAGCCAGTACCGAAACCAGCCGTCAATCCGGCGAGCAATGAAATTCTGGTGAACAACCGCATACGACGTCCCTCCGTGGAGGACGCCGTAGGCTTCGCTTGTTGCCGCGGGTCAACAAAATTTCGTCGTCGCAATTTCGCTGGGTTTCCCGCCCGGCTGGCTACCTTGCCGACCTGGGCGGGGACGCTTGCGCGGAGAGCGACCGTATCAGGGCGCGTACTTCGTCAGCCAGGCCGTGGAGTTTGTGGCGCTCGCGGCGATGTACCCCGCAATGTACACGTTCCCCGTGGCGTCGACGGCTGCCGAGACGCCGGCATCATCGGAGTCCACCGGACCGTTGAAGGTCTGCTTCCAGAGCACGTTGCCCGCAGGATCAAGCTTCTCGGTCCAGATGTCGGTGTGGGTGTTAACCGGGGTTTCGTAGCCCGTGACGATCACATTACCAGAGGCATCCGTGATGATGCCGGTGGCTGCATCGTCGAGGTTTGCGCCCATCTTGTTGTACTTCGTGGTCCACGTGGTGGCGCCTGCCGCAGTGTACTTTCGCACCCACGCATTGAAGCCTTGACCGGTGACGAGCTCACCGCCCGCGGCGATGACGTTTCCCGTGGCATCGAACGTGATGGTCTGTCCGAAGTCGTTGCCGGCCGAAGTCCCCGTGTAGGTTTGCGTCCAGATCGTGGTCGCCGTCGCCCCGTCCGTGTACTTGCGCGTCCACCCATCGAGCTGGGTGCTCGAGGCAGCAGTGTACCCGGTCACGACGACGGAGGTGACATTCGCCACCGTCTTGAGCGCGATCCCCAGCCCTCCGTCGTTGCCACCCGCAACGTTATTGATGTTGTTGACGGTGTCACTCCAGACGATCGTTCCGTTGATGCCAGCCAGCTTGGCGGTGATGATGTTCGTGCCTTGACCGGCGACATTCTGCACCGTACCGGTGATGAAAATGTCCCCCTTGCTGTCGGCAGCAACGCTGTTTCCCGCGTCGTCGAGGTTAAGGCCGCCGTCGAAAAATTGAGTCCACTGGGTAGCGCCGGCCGAGTTGTACTTGCGAACCCATATGTCGTTCCCGGACGTCGCGTCCTTCGAAACGCCGGTGACGATGACGTTCCCGCTCGGATCGACCGCGACCGCATACGCCGCGTCGTCGAGATTGTTCGTGGCGTCGTTGAACGTCTGTTTCCAGATCACGGTGCCCGTCGCGTTGTACTTGATGACTACGGCATCGAATCCGTTTGCAGCGGTCGACTCGGCGCCCGCAACGATGATGTTGCCGGTGGAATCGATGACGACCCCGTTCCAGTTCGAGTTCCCGCCAGGACTCGTGTAGGTAACCGTGCTGAGCGGGGTGCCGGAGATGACGCAGTCGGAGTTGCAGCCATCGCCGTTGACCGCGTTGCCGTCGTCGCAGGCCTCGGTGCCTTGCTTGAAGCCGTCACCGCACTTGGCGTTCTTGCAGGCCAGCGTGCAGGTCCCGGCGTTGGCGTTGGCCGCGCCGAGATCGCACTCCTCGGTGCCCGTCTGGACGAGGCCGTCACCGCACTTCGCCGCCTTGCACATCGAGGTGCAAGCGGCCGTGTCGGCGTTGGCCGCGCCCGTATCGCACTCTTCCACGCCCGTGCGCACGAAGCCGTCACCGCAGCTCGCGTTCTTGCACATCGAGGTGCAAGCGCCGGTGTCGAGGTTGTTGCCCATCCCGAGGTCGCACTGCTCGACCGTCGATTGAACGAGCGCGTCACCGCACGTCGCGCTCTTGCACATCGTGGTGCAAGCGCCGGTGTCGGAGTTCGCCGCGCCGAGATCGCAGCCCTCGGTGGGGGCGACGAGGCCATCGCCGCACGCGGCGTTCTTGCACATCGAGGTACAAGCGCCGGTGTCGGAGTTCATCGCGCCCAGATCGCACTGCTCGCCGGCCTGGAGGAAGCCATCGCCGCAGGCGGGCACCTTGCACTTCGTCGTGCAGGTGCCGGTGTCGGAGTTCTTCGCGCCTTCGTCGCAGTCCTCGCCCATCTGCTTGAAGCCGTCGCCGCACGCCGCCTTCTTGCAATCCTTCGTGCAAGCGCCGGTGTCGGAGTTCATCGCTCCGTCGTCGCACTCTTCGCCGGCGTCCGTGTGCCCGTCGCCGCAGACCGGAGCGGCGCTGCCGCCGGTGCCGCTCGTCATGCCGCCCGTCGTGGCCGTCGTCGTGGCGCCACCGCCGCCCGCGCCACCGACGCTCGACGTCGTCGTGTCGGAGCCCGTCGAGGTGGCCGCCGTGCCGCCCGTTCCGCCGGTGCTGCCGCCGCTGCAAGCGGAGCAGAGCATGCCAAGGAGTGTTGCCGAGAGCCCGATTCTGGGAAAGCGATGAATTGTCATTGTGGGCGGACTCTTGCCGAGCACCCAATCGAAGTAAATTTCTTTTGGGCCTGGAGAGCCCACGTGCAGAAAAATGACAGGGGGACCCGGGCGGGCTCGCCTGCGGATCGGGGATGTGCCGCTGTTGCCACCCCCGCGGGATCGCGAAGCAATTGGACCGTCTGGCCGGGCCGACTAGTCTAGGCGGCTCATGGCCCAAGAAGTCCCGGCCGTCGCCATCACCCGCCTCCAGCGGATCTGGGAGGACGAGGTGCGGCCGTCCGCGCGCCGCGCGCTGCTCGCGCTCACCGTCGGGGTCGTCTTCGGGGCGGCTCACCTCGCGCGGATCGGATCGAGCTCGGCGCGCCTCGGTGCGGCGATCGGCCTCGCCGCCGTGTTGATCCTGCTCGTCGTGCGGACGATCGTGCTGCGCCGGCGTCGCCGCGATGTCCGGCGGATCGTGCGCGCCACCATCGGCCGCGCCGATCCCGAGCTCGGCGCGGCCACCATCCGCGCGCTCTCGCTCGTCGATCGCACGCGCGCCGACGATCGCGCCGGATCGCCGGAGCTCGCCTCCCTCCACCTCACCCGCCTCCTCGGTCGCGCGCCCGCCGAGCGCATCGCCGGCCACGCCGCGCGGGCCGGATCGCGGTGGTCGAGCGCGGGCTTCGCGCTCGCCGTGCTGTGCGGGATCGTCGCCCTGTCGACGCCCCTCCGCATCGTCGAGGGCCTCGACGTGCTCGCCGCGAAGGGCGGCGCCGCCCCGCTCGATCTCGTGTGGCTAGAGGCCGTGGAGATGGCCGTGGTGCCGCCCGAGTATCTCCACCAGGCCGGCGGCGAGATCAGCGCGTTCTCGCGGACGTCGGCGCCGCGCGGGAGCACGATCACCGTGCGCGGGCGGCCGATCCACGCCGGCCGCGCCCTCGTGCTCACCGACGGGATCCGCGACGAGGCCTTCGTCGACGACGGCTCGGGCGCGCTCGTGGCGCGATGGACGCTCGGCGACACGAGCACGCTCCGCGTCGCCGCGCGCTTCGGCGCCGTGCGGATCGCCCAGGCCGACGAGCAGCCCGTGATCTCGATCCCCGACGAATTCCCCACGATCAACGTCGAGAGGGCGCCGCGCACCGTGCGCATACTCGAGGAGCCGAGCCTCCCGATTCACTACGAGGCCGTCGACGATCACGGCCTGCGCGAGGTCGATCTGGTGCTCCGCGCCGGCAAGCGCGAGGAGCGGCGCGTGCTCTCGCGACCGCAGGCGGGCGCCACGATCGATCGCGGCGGGTACGAGGTGCGCGCGAACGATCCGTTCTTCAAGGGGACGTTCACGCCCGTCGAGGTCACCGTCGAGGCCCGCGACAACGACGTGGTCTCGGGGCCGAAATGGGGCAAGAGCGCGGCGATCCTGGTGATCTTGCCCCAGGTGGGCGAGCCCGAGGCGCTGCGGTATCAAGCGCTGATCGGGGCGCGCGACGCGGTGACGGATCTGCTCGCGTTCCGGCTCGAAGAGAAGGTCGCGGCGAGCAGCGCCGCCGCCTCGAAGGCACCCGCGGGCGCGGCGAAGGCGCCGCCGAGCGATCACCTCGCGCGCGAGATCGAGAAGCAGGCCGCGGCGGTGAAGGCCGTGGAGAGCGCGCTCGCCGGCACGTACGGCGGGCTCGGCCTGCGCGGCCGCATCGTGGCGATGATGCGCGGGCAGATGCGGCGGCTGGCGACGGCGCTCGACGCGGAGAAGAAGGGCCCGTCGAGCCCCGGCGATCGGCACCAGAAGCTCGTCGACGAGACCGAGGGCGCGCTGCTCGCGATCGACGTCGGTGTGCGCACGCAGGGCGTCCGCGACGCGCGCAGCGTGGCCAAGCGCCTCGCCGACGTGGCCGACGAGTCGGCCGAGGCCGCGTCGCTCGCGAGCTCCGGCGCGGAGACCAAAGTGCCCGCTGTGGCGCGCCTCGACGCGGCCGTCGAGGTGCTCGGCGGAGGCGCGACGCAGCTCCTCCGGCTCGGCGATCTGGGGCTCGATCTCGGGGAGATCGTGCAGAACGATCTGCGACGGATCGCGCGCGCCCGCGAGGCCGGCGATCTGCGTCACGCCGAGCTCGCGGCGCGCGATCTGGCGGCGCGGCTGCGCGAGCCGGATCCGTCGTTCTCGGGCGGCGGCGGCAAGGGCGGCACGGAGTCGGGCGGCCCGCCCTCGCCCGGGGCGAGCGGCGAAGAGGCGTCCGGCGCGGCCGAAGAGGCCGCGCAAGCAGCGCGCGAGCTCGACGATCTCACGCGCGATCACGGCCAGCAGATGGACGAGGTCGAGGACGCGCTGAAGAAGGCCGCGTCTCCCGAGGAGATCGCGGCGCTGAAGGAAGAGGTGAAGCGCCACGCCGAGGCGATCCGCGAGGCCGTGAAGAAGCTCCCGCAGCAGGGCGGCGATCCGGGATCGGCGGAGGACTCCGCGGCAGCCGGGCGGGCCGCGGCCGAGTCGATGGCCGGCGCGCTCGAGCGGACCGAGCTCCGCGACGCGGTCGAGAGCGGAAAGAAGGCCTCGCAGGCGCTGAAAGAGGCGAAGCAGGTCGGCGATCAGCCGAGCCAGTTCTCGCAGGAGCAGCAGGCGGGGCGCGAGGCCGGCAGCGCGCGCGAGTCGCTCGAGCGCGAGCTCGCGTGGGCCGAGGACGCCCTCGAGAAGCTGCGCAAGGCCTCCTCGGCGAACGCCAAGGCCGACCTCGAGAAGCTCAGCAAGGCCGAGCAGCGGCTAGCCGAGCGCGCGCGCGATCTCGGCAAGAAGGGCGAGGCCGGCGATCGCAGCTTGCCCCAGGACATGCTCGATCGCCTCACCGAGGCCGAGCAGTCGATGCACGACGCCGAGAAGGCGCTGAAAGAGGGCGACGGCGATCGCGGCACGCGCCACCAGCAGGAGGCGCAGCGCCAGCTCGAGATGGCCCGCGCGCAGCAGAACGAGCAAGACGAGGGCGAGAGCGAGGGGACGCGCGAAGGCGAGAGCAAGCGCGCCGCGAAGAAGACGGAGATCCCCGACAAGGACAAGCACAAGGGCCCGGAAGACTTCCGGCGCCGGGTGATCGAGGGCCTCGGCGGATCGGCCGATCCGCTCCTGCGCGACGCCGTGAAGCGCTACGCGGAGGGCCTGCTCAAGTGAAGACCACGACCATCGCTCGGCTGGCGCGGATCGCCGCGGTGACCTCGACGCTGCTCGCGGCGACGGCGTTCGCCGCGCCGAAGGCCGCGCCCGTGTATCGCCCGCTCGCGGGGGACTTGCTGCGCGCGTCGCGGGCGCGCGACGCGATCCTGGAGCTGGATTTGCCGGGCGGTCAGCGCGCGCTCGAGGGCGTCGATCAGGCCGATCCGGCGCTCTCGGTGGAGCGCGCGCGGCTGATGCTGTTCTCCGGCGACTACGACGGCGCGGTCTCGCTGCTGGCGCGACAAGACCTCGCCGCGACCGAAGAGGGCGCCGAGCTCGGCTACATTTCCGCGGGCTGCGCGCGGGGAATGGCCGCGACGATCGCCGTGCGCGACGACGCGCGCGGGGTCGAGGTGCGCCTCCAGGACGACGAGGATCGCGCCCTCGTGCCGCTGCTCGCCGACGTCGCCGTGCAGGTCCAGAAGACGCTGATGAAGGATCTCGGCGTCGAGCTCCCGAAGCCGCTGCGCGTGGATCTGGTGCGCGATCAGTTCACCCTCGCGGCGATGACGGGCTTGCCGCTCGAGGCGGCGCGCACGACGGGGACCGTCGCCGTCGCGAAGTGGGGCCGCGTGACCATGGTGTCGCCGCGCGCGATGCAGCACGGCTACCCGTGGCTCGACACGCTGGCGCACGAGATGACCCACCTCGCGCTCTCGCGAGGCACGCGCGACAAGGCGCCGCTCTGGCTGCAAGAGGGCGTGGCCAAGCGCGAGGAGACCCGCTGGCGCGAGCCGCAGCCGCTCGACGACGTGCCCTCGATCGACGTGGTCGCGGCCGTCGGCCTCGACAAGGGGCTCGGTCGCCCCATCGACAAGCTCGGCCCCTCGATCGCCATGCTGCCGACGCCCGAGCAGGCTCAGGTCGCGTTCGCCGAGGTGCAGAGCTTCATCCGCTTCTGGACGAAAGAGCTCGGCGACGACGCCCTCCCGCAGCTCGTCCTGCGCATCCGCGCGCTCGACGATCCGAACGACGTGAGCCGCGCGATCAAGGAAGTATCGCAGGTCGATTTCGCCGAGTGGGACCGGCGCTGGCGCGGCCACCTCGCGACGGTCTCGCACGAGCTGCCGGCCGATCAGATGCCCGGCGGGAGCATTCCGAACGTGCACGAGATCGTCAAGCGCGTGCGCCTCGGCGAGCTCCTGCGCGAGCGCGGGCACTTCGCCGTCGCGGCCGGCGAGCTCGCCAAGGCCCAGGTGATCGTGCCCGCCGATCCGTCGATCCGCTGCTTCCTCGCGGCGGCGCTGCTCGCTCAGGGCGACCGCGCCGCGGCGGCGCCGTGGGTCGAGACGATCGAGGACGTGCACGGCCGCCAGGGCCGCTGGTGGTCGCTCCACGGGCTGCTCTTCGCCGATCGCGACGCCGACAAATCGTTCTCGTACGGCGTCGCGCTCGATCCGCTGAACCCCCAGGTGGCCTGCGAAGAGAAGCTCGCGCCGGCGCTGCCCACCGACGCGATCCGCTCGGCGCTCTGCGGGACGGCACGACGAATCCCTCGGTGAATCAAGGCCCACAAGGGCCGCAGTCCACGAGCTGGTTGCAGTTGTTCGGCACGAAGGCGCACTTGCCGGCGCAGGTCGTCGCCACCGGATCGGGGAAGCACACGCAGATCGCCTGCAGGCACGACGAGCCGCCGGGGCAGCCGCCGCACGTGACCGTCTGGCCGCAGTTATTCGCGACCGGGCCGCAGTGGCCGAGGCACGTCATGACATCCATCTTCGGCGTGCAGCAGACGCCGCCCGCGCACACCATGCTCGCGCAGTCGCCGGCGCCGCCGCAGGCCTTCCCGTCGCCGCACGGCGGGCAGCCGCCGCCGCAATCGAGGTCGGTCTCGGGGCCGTTCTTCACGTGATCGGTGCACGTCGGCGCCTTGCAGATCTTGCTCTTGCAGACGCCGCTCTGGCAGTCGGCCGGGCCCGCGCAGCTCTTCCCGTCGGCGCACGCGCTGCACGGGCCGCCGCAGTCGACGTCGCTCTCGCCCGCGTCCTTCAGCAGATCGGAGCAGCCGGTCGGCATGCAGAGCGAGCCCTTGCAGATCTTGCCCGGGCAGTCGGAGTCGCTCAGGCAGCCGATGCAGTCGCCGGCGCCCGAGCACACCTTGCCGCCGCCCTGCGTGCAGGCCACGCCCGCGGCCTTCGCGGTGTTCGTCGGCACTCCGTTCGCGCAGGTGTCGTCGGTGCACTCGCGCCCGTCGTCGCGCGGATCGTCGGCCACCGCGCTGCGCACGAGGCCGTGGCCATCGCACTCGATCTGCTGACAATCGCCGGCGATCTGCGAGACGGTGAGCGTCCCGCTCGCGGCGTCGACGCTGCCGCAACGGTGATCGACGCAGGTGGCCTCGCGGCAGTCGGGGAACGGTGGCGCGGGGCAGTCGCTCGCGGCCTGGCACTCGCTCACGCCCGCGCCGCCGCCGCCGCTCGACGAGGACGAGGAGCCCGAGCTGCCCTCGTCGAGCTGGCCCGGCTCGATCTGGAGAATGGTGCTGCAGCCGCCGAGGGCGATCAGCAGCGTGATCGTCGCGGACAATGCGCGCGCTTGCATCAGAAGGCTCCTCGAAGCGTCGCGCCCCAGAGCCCCGCGCCGAAGGACGGAGCCGCCTGGATCCCCGTGGAATGAAGCCTCTTTGCGCTCGTAGGCGCCGTGAGCCACAGCGCGGCGCCGCCGCCGAGGGCCGCGAGGCCGACGATCACCGCGGCCGTGGCCGCGCTCGCGCTGCCGAGTGCGTCGTCGCGGAGCTCGACGCCGAGCGCGTCGCAGCTGTTGCCGCGGCAATGCGCGGCAGAGCTGTGGTCCTTCGCCACCGCGACGCCCGTGAAGATCGCGCCCGCCCCGAGCGCCGCGAGGCCGGAGCCGGCGACGATCACGGCGACGAGGCGCTGCGATCGGCCCGGCGTCGCCTCGCCGGGGACGGCCTTCACGGCGAGATCTTCCAGCGGCGGCACGGTGATCTCGGTGGCCTTCTGGTTCGCGACGATCGTCACCGGCAGCGTCCAGCGCCGCTTGCCGGGCGCCGTCACCTCGATCGCGTGCCACCCGGGATCCATCGGCGTCGCCTCGCTCCAGGCCGCGGGATCGACCGTCACGCCGTCGCGCTTCACCTCGAGCCCGGCCGTCTGGCTCGCCTTCGGCACCAGGATCGTGAGCCGCACGAGGCCGAGCGCCAGCGCCGTCGCGCGCTCCGTGGCCACGGCCTCGCGACGCGCGTCGCTCACGCGCTTGGCCTCCGCCGCGGCGTCGCGGAACACGGCCCACGCGCTCGCCGTGCGCCCCATCTTCTCGTAGCAATCACCGAGGTTGAGCAGCGTCCCGATCGCCGGATCGAGGCGCTGGCTCTCGGCGAATTTCGGGCACGCGTCGGCGAAGCGCGACGCGGCGAGCAGCCGTCGCCCCTCGGCGAAGAGCGCCTCGGCCCGGGGGGGATCGCCCGCGTCCTCGGCGTGGGCGGTCGCGGCGGCGATCAGCAACGGCGCGAGCGCGCAGAAGCGGAGCGCCATCTGGCGTGGATGCACATCCATGGTCGGGCTCGATCACGCGGCGCGAGGGATCATTTCCGGACGCTGAATACGTCGCCGCCTTCCGGCTTCGGAGCGCCTCCGTCCGCGCTCGTCGTGCTCGGCCGGGGGCGCGGGGCCGCGCTCGCAGCGCCCTGCGATCGAGGTCCCGCCTTCTTCGATGCCGGAGCCGGGAGAGTCGCCGCGCTCGATTCGCTGCTCGGCGTGACGATCGCTTTCGAACCGCTCCCGACGGCGCGCAGGATGCCGCCTCCCGACAGGTCCGGCGGCGACGGAGTCACGACCATTCCACTCGGTATTTCCAGGGGATTCACGCTCGCGCTCGCCGCCGTGGGCAGCGTCGATCCTCCGCGGAGGAGCAGGCCGACGCCGGCCGCGGCGCTCGCGACGACGAGGGCCGCGAGCCCGACGATCGCCGGCCTCCGCAGCGACGTCCCGCCGATCGTGGTTCGATCGCGCGTGCGCACCATCGCCGGCCACGCCGAGTCCACCGGCTCGTCGGCGCGCCCCGGCGTCCCGCGCAGGACCTCGGCGATCGACGCCGCCGACTGCCGCGGCGCGAACGGCGCGAGCGCCCGCACCAGATCGACGACGCCGGCGAACCTCTCGTCGGGCTGCTTCGCGAGGCACTTCTCCACCACCGCGGCGAGGCCCTCCGGCAGATCGGCGCGCTCGATCGGCGGCATCGGATCCTGCGTCACCTGGAGGCAGACCTCGGCGATCGATCGCCCCGTGAACGGCTGCCGCCCCGTGAGCAGCTCGTAGAGGATGATCCCGAGCGACCAGATGTCGGCGCGCCCGTCCACATCGCGCGTGCAGCGCATCTGCTCGGGCGACATGTACGTCGGCGATCCCATCGACTCGCGCGTCGTCACCCGCGCCCCGCTCTGCCGCGACTCCAGCCCCGCGATCACCTTCGAGATGCCGAAGTCGAGCACCTTGATCCACGCCGTGCCGTCGCGTCGCCGCGTCACGAAGAGGTTCTCCGGCTTGAGATCGCGGTGCACGATCCCGAGCGAGTGCGCCTCGGCGATCGCCTCGCAGGTCTGGAGGACGTAGTCCACGGCGTCGTCGACGGACAGAGGCGCCGAGGCGTGGATCACCGCGCCGAGATCGCTCCCTTCGAGCAGCTCCATCACGATGTACGGCAGGCCCGTCGGCAGCTCGGCAATGTCGAGGATCCGCGCGACGTGCTCGCTCTGCAGGCGCACCGCGGCGCGCGCCTCGCGGAGGAAGCGCTGCGCGGCCTCCGTGTTGCGAAGCAGATCCGGCAGCATGAACTTGATCGCCACCTGCTGATCGAGCTTGAGGTGGCGCGCGGCGACGACGATGCCCATGCCGCCCTCGGCGAGCACCCGGGTCACGCGGTACTTGCCCGCCACCGTCTCGCCTTGCGGCACCGGAGAATCCACGCTTCAGGCTGGCCCGAACCTCCGTACGCACGCCATCCGAGAGGGCCTCAACCCGCGGTCACGCTTTGCCTGAGCGCGTCGGGATCGGCCGCGAATCTACGCGCGCGACGCACGCCGCCGTCGGGGCGGTCACGCCGCGTCGGGGGCCCACGCCGCCGCGAGCGCACCTCGCGCCCGACGCCTCTCAGGCCGCCTTCGCCGCCGCCTTCACGATCGCCTTCGGCTTGCGCGTGAGCCCGCACGGCGTAAGCCCCTTACACGCGGCCTGGTAGCTCGCCGGCCCGGACGGCGGCACACTGCCCGGCGATGTCGAAGCGACGCGAACCACACCCGACGCCAAGCGGCGTTCCGAGCCTACTCGGCGCGGTGCTGGGCGGCCTT
>JANYGI010000070.1 GCA_025362495.1 Byssovorax sp.
CGCGCGCAGCGGCCTTTGCGGCGCGATTCCCGACCTCGGCGCACCTGCGCCGCCTCGAGGCTCTGGTGCCGAGCACAGGAATCGACAGCGAGGTTCATAAAGATCCCCGCGCCCCGGCACCCACCCTCCCGTAGGGCGACAATCGCCCGTCAAGGAGTGTATCGCCATGAATCGCTTGTCCTCGCTTGCTCGCACTGGCCTCGTCTGCTTCGCCGTGGCCTCGATTCCGCTCTCCACCGGGTGCGGGATGGATGTCGGCGTCAGCGGCTCGACCGGCACCGGCGGCCACGCGACCAGCGCCACCGGCGGTTGCTCGAACGGCGCCACGAGCGGCGGAGTGGGCGGCTCGCCGAGCACCGGCGTGGGCGGCTCGGAGAGCAGCACCAGCAGCACCGGAGGTGGCGTGTTCTGCGGGGGCATCGCCGGGATCGCGTGCGCCGCCGACGAATTCTGCGACTTCCCCAGCAACTCCTGCGGATTCGCCGACGAGAGCGGGACGTGCAAGAAGCGCCCGATACCCTGCGACTCCATCTACCTCCCCACGTGCGGTTGCGACGCCCAGATCTACGGCAGCGAATGCATGGCCAACAACGCAGGACACGACGTGGCGCCTGCGGGCACCTGCACGCCGCCGGTCGGGACGTACGCTTGCGGCCAGCACTTCTGTGATTCGAAGACTCAGTATTGCGAGAGGGTGATCTCGGACGTCTCGTCGCTGCCCGACGACTACAACTGCCTGGCGCTCCCCGACGCCTGCCTGACGATGCCTTCGTGCGCCTGCATCGCCGGCGCGCCCTGCGGCGGCGCGTGCACGACGAGCGACGGTGGCCTGAAGGTGACTTGCCCCGGCGGCTGAGCCGGCGCCGGCAACCCGCCCACGCGGCCTCTCCGGCTCAGGTGCCCGGCGAGGCCGCGGCGGGCGCGGGCTGAAGCGTCTTTTGCAGCCGATCGAGCGGATATCCCTGCTCCTTCAGCTTCGCCAGGATACCCTGGTATACGGCATCTTCCAGCTGCGGCGTGCGGCTCAAGATCCAGAGATAGTCCCGCCCCGGGTGCCCGACGACAGCATAGCTGTAGTCCGGGGCGAGCTGGATTACCCAGTAATCTCCCCAGAACGGCCGGAAGAACGAGACCTCGAGCCTGGCGTTCGTCACCTTGTCGACCACCCGCGCCCGCCCGTTCGCCGTGTCCTCCTCGCCTTGCAGGGAGCCTTTGCGGCAGCGATTGAGCACGTCGATCTCCCCGTCGGGACGGGCGGTGTACGTCGCCGTCGTCGCCGTGCAACCCTTCTGAAAGCTCTGCGGATAGCTCGCGATTTCGTACCAGGTCCCGGTGTATTTCCCGAGATCCACCGCGGCGACGGTGGTGAGCGGGGGCAAGCCGAGGCGCTCTGTCGTGCTGGCGGCGCAGCCCGAGAGCAGCGCGAGCGCGAGGATCGATCCGGTGAGCGTGGTATTCATGGGCGCGCCACATAGGGGCGCTGCCGCCGCGGTCGAGGGGGGTGCGTGCGATATTCTTTCGCGTCGGCGGCCGCCGACAATCGGCCCCACCGGCTCTCGCCGCACTGCGGCATGCTATACGAGACCTCGTGCCTGTCCTCCTCATGAAAACGTCTCGACCTCCGGCCGTCGCCAACGCGATCAAGCCGAAGCGACGACCCGAGGTCGACGTGGATGTGATCGTGATCGGCGGCGGCGTGAACGGCGTCGGCGTCGCGCGCGACGCGTCGATGCGCGGCCTCTCGGTCGCCCTCTTCGAGCGCAACGATCTCGCCTTCGGAGCCAGCGGAAACTCCAGCGGGATGATCCACGGCGGCCTCCGCTACCTCACCTACGATCCGCAGGTGACGGAGAGCTCGTGCCGCGACTCGGGGCACATCCAGGCCATCGCGCCGCACCTGCTCTTCCGCATTCCCTTCCTCGTCCCCGTCGACAGCCGGCGCGGCGCCAGGATCCTGTTCGAGCTGATGGACGGCTTCTTCGAGGCCTACGACGGCTACCAGCCGCTCAAGCGCGGCAAATCGCACGCGCGCCTCAGCGCGGACGAGGTGCGAAAGCTCGAGCCGGGGATCGCGGGCGACCTCGTCGGCGGGATGACGTTCGACGAGTGGGGCATCGACGGCGCGCGCCTCTGTACCGAGAACGCCATCGACGCGATCGAGCGCGGCGCGAAGGTGTTCACGGGCTGCACGGTCGAGCAGATCCAGCGCCGCGACGACACCGGCGAGGTGCTCGGCGTCGTCTACCGCGATCGCACGACGGGCGTGATCGGCCGCATGAAGACCAGCGTCGTGATCAACGCGACGGGCGCCTGGGCGCCGATCACCGCGGCCCTCGGCGGCCTCCCGCCGGAGCGCGCGCGGGTGCGGCCCGGCAAGGGGATCCACATCGTCTTCGATCGCCGGCTCACCAACTACGCCATCGCGGCGCGGACGATCGACGGTCGGCAGATCTTCCTCGAGCCGTGGCAGAACATGAGCATCGTCGGCACCACCGACGACGACTACTACGGCGACCTCGACGACGTCCGCTCCACCAGCGAAGAGGTCCGCTACCTGATGCAGGGCATGGCGCGCGTCTTTCCGCAGATCCGGTCCGCGCGCGCCATCGGCACGTACGCCGGCGTGCGCCCGTCGCTCTACGCGTTCGGCCCGAGCGAGGACAACCTCTCGCGCGATCACAAGATCGTCGATCACACGCGCGACGGCGCGCCCGGGCTCTACTCGATGGTCGGCGGCAAGCTCGCGAGCTACCGCCTCTTCGCCGAGGAGATGACGGACGTGCTCTCCGAGCTCTTCGGCCGCGGCGTCCCCTGCGCGACGCACAAGTCGCCGCTCCCCGGCGGCGACGCGGTCTGCGACGCGCTCACGCTCGCCACGCGCCTCGAGATCGACGCGGTCGCGGCGCGGCGGCTCGTGTACCGCCACGGCTCGCGCGCCGAGCGCATCGCCGAGCGGATCCAGCAGCGCCCGCGCGAGGCCGTCACCGTGTGCGCGTGCGAGCCGGTGCTCGAAGGCGAGATCCGCTACGCCGTGAAGCACGAGCTCGCGCGCACCGTGGCCGACGTGTCGCGCCGCACGCGCCTCGGCCTCGGCGCCTGCGGCGGCATGCGCTGCGCGGCGCGCTGCGGGCAGATCGTCGCCGAAGAGCAGGGCCTCCCGCCGCGCGAAGGGCTCCGCCAGGCGTCGGCGTTCCTGCTCCGTCAGGCGGCGATGCGCGCGCCGGCGCTGGGCCCCGAGCAAGCCCGTCAAGACGCGCTCGGGATCGCCTCGATGCGCGCAGAGCTCGGCGTCGACGCCGAGGACGCCGAGGATCGCGACGAGATCGAAGCGACCGCGAAATCCAGCGTCGAGGCCACGGCGTGAAGCGCCGGATCGTGGTCATCGGCGCGGGGATCGCGGGCGTCGCCGCCGCGTGGAGCGCGCGCCGCCGAGGCTGCGACGTCACAATCGTGAGCGCGGGCGCGGGCGCGAGCGCGCTCGGCGGAGGCGCCGTCGACGACGTGCCGTGGGAGCAGCTCGTGCGCTCATCGCGCGCGCTCGGCCTCGTCCCGCGCGCCCGCCCGCTCAGCGACGATCTCCATGCTTTCTCGAACGATCTCGGCGCATGGAGCCTCGCCGACGATCGCCTCGCGTGGGTCGCCACGATCGCCGGACGCCTCCGCCCCGCGCGCGGTCGCGATCACGCGCTGCTCGATTTCGGAGCGCTCGGCGGCGCTCGGGTGATGCTCCCTCGCGCCGAGCGCGCGAGCTGGGACGCCGACGCGATCGCCGCAGGACTGAGCGACGATCCCTTCGCGCGCGCGCACCGGATCACGTTCATCGCCGCCGACGTGCCGGTGCTGCGCTTCGACGAAGAGCGCCGCGTCGCCGACGGCGATCTCGCGCTCCGTCACGACGGCGAGGCGCGCCTCGCGTGGCTCGCGGCCCGCTTGATCGACGGCGTGAAGCACGCCGCGGCGAACGCGGTGCTCGTCGGTCCGTGGCTGGGCGCTGCGGGATCGCGATCGGAAGCCCTTTCGAAGCTGGTGGGCGTCCCCGTCGGCGAGGCGCTCACCGGCGTCGGCTCGCCCGCGGGCCAGCGCTTCGAGGCCGCGCGCGGCCGGCTGCTCGCGGCGATCGGAGCGCGCGTGATCGACGATCGCGTCACCGAGATCGATCGCGACGGCGGTGCCCTGGCGATCACGCTGCGGCACGGCGCCTCGCTGCTCGTCGACGGCATCGTGCTCGCGCTCGGCGGCCTCATCGGCGGCGGCCTCTCGTACGAGCCACCCGATCACCGCGCCGCGGCCGATCTACCCTCGGGCGTGCGCGCCCCGTTCGTGCTTTCGCTCCGCGCCCCGGTGACGCTCGTCGCGCACGTCGGCGCCGATCCCTCGACCGCCGAGGCGACCAGCTCGCTCCATGGCCCCGATATCGACGTCGCCGCGTGGCCGCGCGGCGATCGCCCCGGGACGCTGGAGTCCGCGGGGATCCGCTGCAACGGCGCGCGCGCGGCCGAGGGGATCACCGCGGCGGGCGAGGTCGTGGCCGGGCGACCGCGGACCGCGCTGGAGGCCGCGGCCGCGGGGATCCGGGCCGGCAACGAGGCCTGATCCCGGCCCAGAAGATCTGAAAGATCCGGGCCAGTCTGGAGCCTGCGATCCGACGACGCGCTCAACCCACAACAGCTGAATCGGTAAGCTGTCCAGTATGGCATCGAAGCAGCTCGTCATCGACGAACAGCGGCATGAAGCGCTGAAGCAGCGCGCGAAGGCGCTGCGCATCTCCGAGGACGAGCTGGTCCGCCGCGCCATCGACGCTGTGCTGGTCGAGCCACAGGCGGCACCGACGGCGCCCGATCGCTCTGCGAAGATTGCGCAGCTCCTCGAGACGGCCCGCGTCCTGGCCGAAAGCCGCCGCGGCGGAGAGCCGTACCGATTCTCCCGAGACGAGCTCTATGAAGAGCGCGAGGGACGCTGGACACGCGCGGGATGAGACCGCGTTACGTCATCGACACGAGGCGAAGCGCCGGTGGGAGCGCCGGGCAAAGCGGGGCACAAGCGCTGCTTGGTACAACAGCCGCACAAGGTCCTCGTAGCTGGTGCGTTCCAGGAACAGAGCGCGAGCGCGCCTGCAAAATCGATCGCGAACAAGAAAATGCTCCGAGAGCCACTCACCGGGAGCACGACGTCCACCGGACAACGCGCCCCCACTCCGACCGCCGCGCGCCTCAGCCGACCAGGGAAGGCGCGGAGTCTCCGGGACTTGGCCCATGCGAGGCAGTGCCTGTGCAGAACGCTGCACACAGGCACCCTCGCGGTGCACGCGGCACGCTGCACATCGCTCGCCCGAACTGGGAATCCAGCCTTTTCCACGCTGGCACACCAGGTGCTCAGAGCCTCTGCACCATGCGCAAGCTCTTTGCCTCGCTCATCGCTGCTTCGATCCTCGGCGCCTCCAGCTTCGCCGCCGCCGACGAGCCCGCGCCCGTCACTGCGCCTGTGGCTTCCGCGGTTGTCGCCCCCGTCTCTCCTCCCATTGCTGCTTTGCCGGTCATCGCCCCTCCCGTCGCGCCGTCGCCGCTCGGCCGGGCCGAGCAGGGCCGGGCGATCCCCGCCGAGCCGCGGATCCGCAGCCGCGCTCTGGTCTACGGCGGCGTCGGGGCTACCGCCGGAGGGCTCGCGTTTCTGACGTTCGGGATCTGGGCGATCAGCCAGCCGGTGAGCCCGCCGTGCTCGCACGCGTCGACGAACAATCCCCTCGCGGCCGCGCTCCTGGGGGGCCTGGAAGCCACCTGCAGCGTGGGCGAGGGCGCCGACGACGCCCTGCGAGCAGGTGGGATCGCGGCGACGATCATCGGCGGCCTCGGGACGGTGGCCGGTGTCACGATGATGGTCGTCGGCGCGGGTCCCGCGCGCGCCACTCCCGAGCACGCGCGCCTGCCGGCGCCGACCCTCTCCGTCGGCCCACGCTCGGCGGCGCTCCGCTGGGCCTTCTGATGCTGGTAGACGCGAAGCTCAGGGCTTCTTGCCGAGGTTCTTCAGCAGCAGCGAGTAGCTCACCGACAGCGTGAAATCCTTCCCCTTCGAGGGATCCACCGGCACGTCGCGCCCGGGCTCGATCTCCGCTTCGCCCGCCGCGCGCGCGGGCTCCGTCATCACGATCTGGTTCGGCGCGATCGCCGCGCTCTGCTCGCCCGAGAGGTGCCCGTCGAGGTCACGCTCGCGCACCAGATCGGACGCGTCGACCGGCTTCGCGGGCAGGATCAGCACGTCGGGCTTGATGCCCTCCGCCTGGATCGTGCGGCCGCTCGGCGTGTAGTAGCGCATCGTCGTCAGCCGCAGCCCCGCGCCGCCAGGCAGATCGAAGATCGTCTGCACCGAGCCTTTACCGAAGGTCGTCGCGCCGACGATCGTCGAGCGATGGCTGTCCTGCAGTGCGCCCGAGACCAGCTCGGCCGAGCTCGCCGAGTACTCGTTCACGAGCGTGATGATCGGCAGCGCCGCGAAGGCGCCGCCGGCGTGCGCCTTGACTTCATCGACGACCTGGCCGCGGTGGCGCGTCGTGTAGATCACCCCCGACGTGAGGAACTCGTCGGCGACACCCTCCGCCTCATCGACGAGCCCGCCGGGGTTGTTGCGCATGTCGAGGATCACCCCCGCGAGCGGCCGCGGCGACTCGGCGCGGAGCTTCGCGGCGGTGCGCAGCAGCTCTTCGTGCGTCCCCTCCTGGAACTGCTTGAGGCGAATGTACGCGACGTCGTTGTCGAGCCGCTTGCCGACGACGCTGGCGACATGGATCTCTTCGCGCATGAGATCGAAGGTGATCGGTGAGGCGACGCCGGGCCGCCGCACCGTCATCTTCACCTTGCTCCCCGAGGGCCCGCGCATCGCCGTCACGAGCTTGTCGATGCGCTCGCCGCGCATGGGCCTTCCATCGATGGCGATGATCTGATCGCCCGGCTTGACGCCCGCGCGAAATGCAGGCGATCCCTCGATCGGGGCGAGCACCGTGACGAAGTCGTTCTTGTAGTCGACCTCGACGCCGACGCCGCCGAACTTGCCCTCGGTCTCGCCTTGAAACAGCGCGTACTCCGACGGCGTCATGTAGGCCGAGTGCGGATCGAGCTCGGCGACCATGCCCTTGATCGCGCCCTCGGTGACCTTGGTCCGCGCCGCCGGCTCGACGTACTGGCTCTCGACGAGGACCAGCACGCGCGCGAGCTGATCGAACGGGGCGTAGGGGTTCGAGGCCTGGGTGTTGGCGCCCGCGAGGCGCGACGTGACCGCCCCGCCCAGGAACGCCGCGACCACGAGCAGCGCCGTTTTCGACCAGCGGGAGCGGCTTCTCATCCGCCGACGATAGCAGGCGTTCGAGAAAAGACGCCCTTCCCGGCGCGCCGCGGCGGCGCGGCTCGAGACCAGAGTTCGACATGTCAAGGCCCAAGGACACGCGGGTTGGTTTGTCCCAGGGGAAGTGTTCGGCTATCTTCGCGCGCCTCCCCGTGACCCTGTGCTTGTGCACTTCCCTTGGAAGTGTGTCGGGCCCAGCGCCGCGTACCCATTTCTTCCCGCGCTTCGGCGCGGGACCGAGGCTTCGCCAGGTTCTTCGCCAGGCAGGGCCGCAGCTTTGTCTGCCCCGGTCGGGTCACCGGGAAGCGTGAATCCAGGATGGCCAAACCGACCGATCGCGAGCTCGTTGACCAGGCCAAAGGGGGCAATTCGAGCGCCTTCGGGGTGCTCGTCTCGCGCTACCAGCGGCGTATTTTCCGGCTCTCGTTCCACCTCGTGCGCTCGGGCGCGGAGGCCGAAGACGTGACGCAGGAGACCTTCGTCAGGGCCTATCAGGCGCTCGATCGTTTCGACGGTCGGAGCGAGCCGTTCACGTGGCTGTACCGCATCGCGGTCAACCTCTCGCTGAACCAGCTCCGCTCGCGCAAGATGACCCGTGACTCGACGCCCGCGGACGATCCGCGGATCGAGGCGCTGCTCACCGAGACGCGGCCGAGCCACGGTCGCGATCCGGCGATGGCGACGCAGCAGAAGCAGATGGCGGCGGCGCTGTGCGAGGGCATCGACGCGCTCTCGGACACGCTCCGCACGACGCTGATCCTGGTGTGCATCGACGGCGTCGCGCACGACGAAGCCTCGAAAATCCTGGGCTGTCCGGAAGGAACGGTGGCCTGGCGTGTCCATGAAGCCCGACGGAAGCTGCGCGACTACCTGGCAGCCCGCGGTTTCGGAGGGGAAGCGTGATGATCCTCGAGAAAGAAAGCCTCGACGCCGTGCTCCGGGACTGGCCCGCGCCCGGCGTGACTCGACGCGACGCAGAGTCCGACGAAGGCCAAGAGAACCCGCGCGCCGACGTGATCTTTCGCGCTGCGACGAGCGCACCACGTGGAGACGACGCCGCGCTCGCGGCCTTGCTGGAAGCCCCGATGCTCGACGCCGAGCCGGGCGAGCCCTCGACCATTGTTTTGAAGGAAGCTGGAGGAGACAAGAAGATGGCCCAGGACAACGAGTCGGGTGAGCCCACGAGCAAAGCGGCGACGCCGTCGGTGCCTGCCGCGCCGTCGGAGCGCAAGCGCACGTCGCTGAAGGCCATGGCCGAGCGCGCGAGCCAGACCGGCTCGCGGCCGAGCTCGCCCGGGGTCGCGCCGAGCTCGCTCCGCGGCTCGATCCCGCCGGCCTCGGCGACGCCGCTGCCGTCGCGCGCCTCGGTGGCGCCCGCGTCGCGCCCCGTCGAAGCGAAGAGCGACGACTCCGGCATCATCAACATGCACGTGGTGAAAGAGTCGGCGACGCCGGCTCAGGTCGCCGCCGCCGAGAAGGCCAAGCCGGGCGAGGCCGATCTGTTCGAGGACGACAAGCCGGCCGCCGCGGTCGCCGTTGCTGCGAAGGCCGCGGCGCCCGTCGCGCCGACGCCGATCGGCCTCGCCGCCGCGCCGAAGAAGAGCAACACCGGCGCCATCGCGGGCGTCGCGATCGCCGTGCTCGGCCTCGCCGCCGCCTTCGCGCTGACGCAGCGCAAGCCGCCGCCCGCGCCGACGGTCGCCGAGTCGAGGCCCACGCCGACGATGGAAGCGCCCGCGCCGACGCCGGTCGCGCCCGTCGCCACCGTCGCCGCTGCGCCCACGCCGAGCGCCGAGCCCACCGCCGTCGCCAGCGCCGATCCCGCGCCCAGGGTCGCGCTCTCGGGCCCGATGCCGACGGCGGCCTCGACCGCGGTCGCCGTGGCGTCGAAGGACCCGACCCCCGTCGATACGACCGGGCTCTCCGGCGCGCTCGGCAAGGGCGCCGCCGGCGGCAAGCCCGGCGATCTCCAGAGCGAGATGATCCGCGCGGCAGGCGGGACGAAAGATCCCGCGGCGGCCGGCGCGACGCCCGAGCCCGCCGCGGGCAACGCCAAGAACCAGAACATCCCCGAGCAGCCTTCGCAGGGCTCGTTGCAGGCGGCGATGGGCGCGGTGATGGGCGGCGCCAAGGCGTGCGTGGCGGGCGCGGACGACATCTCGCGGGCCAACGTCAACTTCGGCTCGAGCGGCACGGTGAGCAGCGTCAGCGTCAGCGGCTGGGCAGCGGCCCACGGCAAGACGGGGTGCGTGCAGGCGGCGCTGAAGGGCGCCAAGGTCGGCCCGTTCTCGAAGTCGAGCTACAGCATCGGCGTGCCGATCCGGCCGTGATCTCCAGGGAATTCCCGGGCTGACGCCGCAAGATCGCGGCGCTCGAGCTCCGGGCAGGATCCCCCGCGATCCAGGAACAGGCGGAAGGGGGATCGATTTTCAAGCAAAAACGAGCGGGATTCGATTGACAGGACCCGCGCCTTCTATAGGATTCGCGCCCCCATGGTTTCGTCAACTCAGCAGACGCAGCGCATTCGCCAGCGCAAGGCCCGAGCCGTCGGCAGTCGCCGCAAGCGCGACGAACGCGCCAACGGAACGCCGAAGTTCGCCATTCATCCCGAGGGCTACAGCCCGACGGCCCCCGATGCCCGGCCGGTCGCCGCGGCGAAGAAGTAGCAGGAACGCTCATGGCCAATCACGCATCCGCCGTTAAGCGCAACCGCCAGCGCATCACCCGCACGGCCCGTAACCGCGCCGCCAAGTCCACGCTTCGCACCGAGGTGAAGAAGGCCCGCACGGCCCTCACCGCGGCCCCGAAGGACGCTGTCGCCCTCGTCAAGACGGCCGTCAGCTCGCTCGACCGCGCCGCCTCGAAGGGCACGATCCCCGCGAAGCGCGCCTCGCGCGTGAAGGGTCGCCTCGCCGCCGCCCTGCACAAGGCCTCCAAAGCCGCCTGATTGCAGGCCTCAGCGTACGAAGCCCCCGCGCCGTAAGGTGACCGGGGGTATCGTGCTTTTGTCCTTCAGCTATCGGCCCACGTGGCGCCCCAGCCCACGTCGACCACGAGCGGGACGTCGAACTCGTGGGCGTGGACCATCGCGTCGCGGACCTTCTCGGCGGCCTCTTTCGCGAGCGCTTCGGGGACCTCGAAGACCAGCTCGTCGTGAACCGTGAGGACCATGCGCGCGCCGGGGACGACGGGGTCGGCAAGCTTGACCATCGCCAGCTTGATCAAGTCGGCCGAGGTGCCCTGGATGGGCGTGTTCTTGGCAATGCGCTCGGCCTGCGCGCGGCGCATCGAGTCGGTGTTGCGCAGATCGGGGAGCAAGCGGCGGCGGCCGAAGAGCGTGTGCACCACCTCGGTCTTGCGGGCGCTCTCCATCGTCTCGTCCATGAAGCGACGCACGCCGCTGTAGCGCGCGAAGTACGCGTCGATGAATTTTGCGGCCTCTTGCCGCGTGATCCCGAGGCGCTTCGCCAGCGCGCCCTCGCCCATGCCGTAGATCACGCCGAAGTTGATCGTCTTGCTGCGGCCGCGCATCTCGTCGGTCACGCCCTCGGCCGGGACGCCGAAGATCTCCATCGCCGTGCGCACATGGACGTCTTGCCCGGTGCGGAAGGCGTCGACGAGGACCGGATCTTTCGAGAGGTGCGCGAGCACGCGGAGCTCGATCTGCGAGTAGTCGGCGCTCAAGATCACCGAGCCCTTCGGAGCGATGAACGCGCGGCGGATCAGCTTCCCGAGGGCCGATCGGATCGGGATGTTCTGCAGGTTGGGATCTTGCGACGAGAGGCGCCCCGTGGCGGCGACGGCCTGGCTCCAGCGCGTGTGGATGCGGCCCGTCTCGGGGTGCATCAGGCGCGGCAGCGCGTCGACGTAGGTGCCCTTGAGCTTGGCGATGGCGCGGTGCTCGAGCACCAGCGCGGGGAGCGGGTGATCGTCGGCGAGCGACTCGAGGACCTCGGCGTCGGTGGAGCGTCCGGTCTTGGTCTTCTTCGTGGCCTTGAGGCCGAGCGTGTCGAAGAGGATCGTCTCGAGCTGCTTCGGTGAGCCGAGGTTGAAGTCCTGTCCCGCGGCGGCCCGGGCCTTCTCTTCCAGGGTCGCGAGCTCCTTCGCCATCTCTTTTCCGAGGGCGTCGAGCGCGTCCGGATCGACGAGCACGCCCGTCTCTTCCATGCCCGCGAGGATGTGCGAGAGCGGCAGCTCGAGATCGTGCAAGAGCCCGTCGAGCTTCGCCTCGGCGAGGCGCGGGGCGTAGCGATCGGCGAGGCCGAGGGTGATCTCGATGAGGCGCGCGGCGTGCGTTCCGGCGGCGGCGACGTCGAGCTCGTCGAAGGTGTGCGCGGCCTGTCCGCGCTTCTTCGGAGCGCCGCCGTCGAGCGGCGGGATCTTCACGCCGGCGTCGCGTGAGGCGAGCGCTTCGAGCGTGTTGTCGGCCTCGGGATCGAGCAGGTAGCTCGCGAGCATCGTGTCGACGTCGGCGCCGGCGAGGCCCATCCCGTTCTTGTGCAGGAGCACCTCGCTGTACTTGAGATCGTGGCCGACCTTGCGCACCTTGGCGTCGGCGAGGAGCGGGCCGAGGGCCTCGCGCACGACGTCGAGCGAGAGCTGCGCCGGCACGCCGAGGTACCGGTGCGCGATCGGCAGGTACGACGCGCGGCCCGACGCCGTCGCGAGCGCGATGCCGCTGACCTGGGCGCGCATCGGCTCGGGCGACGTGCCCCACACGGCGAAGGCGATCCGCCCCGCGGCGCGCGCCTCGGCGACGATCTTCTCCAGATCGTCGCGCGTGGTGATCACCGCGAAATCGCCGCTCGTTTCCATCACTTTTGCGGCGGGCGCGGGCAGCGCCTTGAGGAAGCGCGAGAAGCCGAGCTCGGTGAACAGGGCGCGCAGTCGCTCGTTGTCGGCGCCGCCGTAGCGGAGCGTGTCGAGATCGAGCTTCACGTCCGTCGTCACGTCGAGCGTGACGAGCTGCTGCGAGAGGCGGGCCTCGCCCTCGTTGGCCTGGAGCGACTCGCGGATCTTCACCTTCTTCACCTCGGCGAGGCGGCTGTAGATCGCGTCGAGCGAGCCGAACTGCGTGAGCAGCTCGGCGCCGGTCTTGAGGCCGATGCCGGGGACGCCGGGCACGTTGTCCGACGTGTCGCCGACGAGCGCGAGCAGGTCGCGGAGCTGCGACGGGGGGACGCCGAACTTCGCCATCACTTCGGGCGGGCCGTAGACGCGATCGCGCATCGCGTCCCAGAGCATCACCCGGTCATCGACGACGAGCTGCATCAGGTCTTTGTCGCTCGACGCGATCACGACGCGGAGGCCTTTTTCCAGGGCGCGCGCGGTGGCGCAGGCGATCAGATCGTCGGCCTCTAACCCGTCGGCGATGAAGATCGGGATGTTGTAGGCCTCGACGAACTCGCGGCTGCGCTTCATCTGCACGACGAGATCGTCGGGCGGCGGCGGGCGGTGCGCTTTGTAGCGCGCGTCCATCCCGGTGCGGAGCCGCGGGCCCGCCGAGTCCATCGCCACGCCGAGGTACACCGGCTTGCGCTGCTCGATCAGCCGCTGGATCATCGCCACCGTGCCGAACGTGGCGTGCGTGGCCTCGCCGCTGGCGCTCGAGAGCGGCGCGACGGCGTGGTACGCGCGGAACACGTAGCCCGAAAAATCGATGAGGTAGAGGACGTCGTCGGCCCCGGCGGGCGGCAGCGCGGTGGGGCGTAACATGAGGCCCTGCTTAGCACGGCGGATGCGCGGACTCTCGCGCACCAAACTCGCCTTGTGGCGCGGCCTCGGCTATCGAAACGAGGCCGTGAAGAAGCCGACCGCACTCGTCGCTCTCGCCGTCCTCCTCGTGCTCGCGTGCGACGATCCGCCGCCCACCGCCGCCGCCGTCCCCGCGAGCGCGGCAGAGGCCGCGACGGCGAAGCCGATCGCCAGCGCGACGCCGAAGCCCGCGGCCTCGACCGCAGCGCCGACGCCGTCGATCCAGGTCCTGAAGCTGACGCTCACCTCCGACGTCAAGCAGAAGGAGCCCGTCGACGAGCTCACCCAAGCAGCCCCTGGCCAGCGCGTCTGGGCGCACGTCACGATCCGCAATCGCTACCCGGACGCGCGCCGCGTGAGCCTGATCTTCAAGGTCGACGGCGAGGAGCGGTCGACGGTCGATCTCCAGATCGCCTCGTCGTGGTCGTTCCGAACGTGGGGCTACAGCACGCTGCGCGCGAGCGACAAATCAGGCGAGCTCACCGTCGAGGTACGCGACGACGGGGGCGGCGTCCTCTCCACCGCGAAGCTACAGATCAAGGTGCAGAACCCGCACACGAAGTAGCCGCGCAGCGCTCGCTTTTGCCGCGAATTCGTGCGAATCGTGGCGCATGGCTCACGGCTCTGCATCGCCCCTCGTCGTCTTCATCACCGGCGCCTCGTCGGGCTTCGGCGCGGCGATCGCGCGGCGCTTCGCCACCGTCGGCGCGCGCCTCGTCCTCGCGGCGCGCCGCCACGATCGCCTCGAAGCGCTGGCGGGCGAGCTCGGCGTCCCGACGCACGTGGTCGATCTCGACGTGCAAGATCGCGCCGCCGTCGAGGCCGCGATCGCCGCGCTGCCCGCGGACTTCGCCGCCGTCGACGTGCTGGTCAACAACGCCGGCGGCGCCCACGGCCTCGAGCCCGCGCAGAGCGCCGACGTCGCCGACTGGGAGACGATGATCGACACCAACGTGAAGGGCCTGCTCTACGTGACGCGGGCGATCTTGCCGGGCATGGTCGCCCGCGATCGCGGACACATCGTCAACATTGGCTCCGTGGCGGGGACGTACCCCTACCCCGGCGGCAACGTCTACGGCGCGACCAAGGCCTTCACCGCGCAGCTCTCGCTCAACCTGCGCGCCGATCTGGCGGGCAAGCGCGTCCGCGTGACGAGCATCGAGCCCGGCATGGCCGAGACCGAGTTCTCGCTGGTGCGCTTCAAGGGCGATGAAGAGAAGGCGAAGGCCGCCTACCAGGGCTTCCCGCCGCTCTCGGCCGACGACGTGGCCGAGGCCGTGTTCTGGTGCGCGACGCTGCCCGCGCACGTGAATGTCAATCGCCTGGAGCTGATGAGCGTGATGCAGTCGTTCGCGGGCTTCTCGATCAAGCGGAGCTGACAGAGCTCACTTCGGCGGCGGCGGCTGCGCGCATTTGCCGTTGACGCAGTCGTAGCCCGAGTCGCAGCAATCGGCCGACGTGGTGCATTTCTCGAACTCGTGCGAGCAGCCACCCGACGTCGGCGAGCAGGTCATTGCGCCGCCGTCGACCGTGCGGCAATAGCCCTCGCAGCACTCGTCGCCGGAGGTGCAGTCGTTGCCGTTGGCCTTGCAGGGGTCGAGCACCCAGAAGCCACGGAGGTTGTCGGCGACCGTCTCTTGACCGTCGAGGAAGAAGGCCGGGTGGCTCGGATCGGTGCTCGGGCTACCGTTGATGTCGAACGCCGCGACCCACAGCTTCCCGTTGTCGTCGTGCGAAGCGAGGGTGTTGCCGTAGCCGCGGTGGCTGGTGAACACGACCCAGAAATAGCCACCCACGGCCTCGGGGAGCACCGTCGGGGCGAAGCTGAGGTCGGGATCGCTGTCGGGCAGGTACGTTTGACCGTTCTTGTAGCCGTCGAGCGCGTCGAGGCGGGCGGTCTGGTGCGTGGCGAGATCGACCCAGAAGAGATCGGCCGTCGCGCCGTTGTCGGTCTCGAACTGGGGGTTGGAGCCCGCGTGATAGACAATCGATTTCGTGTCAGGCGTGAAGGCGGGCCAGCCGAGGTAGAGGCCAGGGTCGGTCGCCGCGGGGGTGAGGGCCGAGAACGTCCGCGTGGCCTGGTCGAAGTCCATCACGTCGAGCCGGTGGCCACCGCCGATGTCCTCGCGGTTGAAGGCGATCTTCTTGCCATCGGGGGAAAACGCGGGCGTGCCAGCGTTGGTGATCACGCCGTCCCACCCCGGCGCAGAGAGCTTGGCGCCCGTCTTGGAGTCGTAGAGGACCGAGGGGTTACCGAGCCAGGTGCGGTAATTCGTGGCCGAGATGAGCACGCTGCCATCGGGCGTGAGCGCGCCATAGGTGAAGTTGTCAGTCTGCTCGCTGTGGATGGTGGCGACGTTGTTCTTGAGGTCGTAGCTCGCGCTGGTGCCGAGGCTGGTCGCGGCGACGAGGGTGGAGCCGTCGGCGCTGGCGGTGTGGCAGACGTTGCCACAACCACTCTTGACGATGGTGGGAGTCGCGCTGCCGGGCTGGATCTTCATGATCCCGACCGAGCCGCTGCCGCCGAGGAGCTGCGAGCCGTACGTCTCGTAATAGATGGCGCCGCGGAGGCTGCCTTTGGCGATGGTCCAGGTCTCGCTGACGGGGCCGGCGACGGCGCCTCCCGACAGCTTGGTGACCTCGATCTTCACGTCGGCCTTGCCCGTCGCGGAGAGCGTGACGGCCTTCCACACCGCAGGAGAGAGGACGACGCTGCCAGGGCTGGAGGCGCCGTAGAACCCCTTGTAGTCGAACCCGGGGAAGCTCACGTGCAGATAGAGCTGCTCCGGGGCGCCGCCCGCGAACTGGAGCGTGGGAGGCAGGAGGCCGCGCGGGAAGACGGTTTGATCGTACGGATAGAGCATCTTGAACGAGGGATCGGCCGCGCCGCCGCCCTCGAGCTTGGTGATCGTGCCGGCGTCGGCGTTGCCCGGGTTTTCGAGGATGGTGCACGTGAAGTTGATGCACTGACCACCTGCCGCGAGGCACGACGGGTCGCAGCTCATGGGCTGTCCGCCTTGATCGGTGGACGCGTCGTCGCCGCCCGACGAGGTGGTGAAGAAGCCGCCGTCGTCCTCGACCCCGCCCGAGCCAGGGCCTGTCGCGTTGCTCGCCGCGCCGCCGGCGCCACCCGCGCCCGGCTTCGCCGGGCCCACAGCCGAACAGGCGCCGGCGAATGTCGCCGCGGACATGCTGATCACGAGCAACCGTCCCCAGACCTTGGTGATAATCATCGTGGCTCCTCTGGAGGCGGACTCGGCCTCTGTTCGGCGAGCGCGATGATACCGGGCTCCACGTCGCTTGCGTGTGTAGATTTCCAGGCTCGGCGCGGACGCTCAGCGGACGATGTTCTGGCGGGTGATCACGACCTCGACCGGGGGCGACCCGTCGCGCTGCACGAGGACCGAGACCTGCGAGCCCTCGGGGCCGCGGAGCCGCTGGACGCAGTCGACCATCGAGAGGGCGCGCGCGTCCTTGCCGTCGATCTTGAGGATCATGTCGCCGACGTGGAGGCCGGCGATCGCCCCGGGGCCGACGGACATCACCCACGTGACGACCACGCCCTGAGCCTGCTGCACGAGCATCGCGCCGACGCCGACCATCTCGTTGTCGGCGCCGCCTTCGACGTGCAGCGTGAGCTCGACGTCTTGCAGGACCGGCGCGCCGTTGTGCGTCGTCAGGCCGGAGATGATCCGCGTGCGGTACCTGTCACCGGCGACCCGGATCGAGAACGGCCCGGCGGGCGCGCCGTCGAGCGAGTAGGCGCCGCTCTCGTCGGTTCGCACCGCAGAGATCGAGTTCGCCGTGGTGCTGGTGATGGCGTCGAGCACGATGGTCGCGCCGACGATCGGCTTCTTCGATTGCGCGTCGATCACCTTGCCAGAGAGCACCGAGCCGCGATCGAGGACGATGCGAACGTGATGGGTGATCCGCGCGGCCTCGACCTCGATCTGGGCGCTGCGCGTCGGCGGCCGACCGTCGGCGCTGACGGTGAGCACGTACTTTCCAGGCATGAGCCCCTCCCACAGGAAAGCCCCTTTTGCGTCCTGGATCGAGCGCGCCTGGCCCGTCGGAGGGATGGTCTCGGCCGACTCGCCCGTGCCCATGAACGACTCGATCCCCACGAGATAGGCCGCGAGCGGGTTGCCCTTCTCGTCGACGACGATCCCGTCGATGCCGCCCGCGGCGCGGAGGCGAATGAGGTTGTCGCGGCCGGCGACGAGGGCCGTGCGCTCCGAGGGCGTGAAGTCCGGGTGGTGCGAGACGGCGAGGCACCCCGCAGCCTGCGCAGCGAGCTTGAAGTGACCGCCGTCGTCGGTCGACGTGGCGAGCTCTTTGTCGCGATCGTCGCAGCCCACGAAGGCGCCCTTGAGCGGCTTGCCGTCGGGATCGAGGACAGTGCCCGTGATCGGCGCGTCGCCCGGAGCGTCGGCCGGCGCGGCCGTCGCGGGCCGAGGGGCATAGTCGGTGTGCGTGGGCGGCGGCGCGGTGGCCGCGGCGATCACGGCGCGCGGGGCCGCGGGCGGCGCGACGAACTCGCCGCGGCTGGGCACGAGGAGCCACGTCAGCAGCGGCAAGAACAGCATCGCCGCGCAGAGCATGGTGACGTTGAGCCACGCTCTCTTCGGCGAAGACTGCGCATCCGGGGAGTCGAGCACGGCCTGCGTTCTTTACCGGAGCCGACGAGCGCAGTCACGCCCACGACGTGGTGAAATGACGTGATCGCGTGGCGATCCGTCGGATCCGGCCGCTCTCTCAGTAGGGCGTCTTCACGGCCTCGCCCGTCGTCGCGGGCCGCGGCGCGCCGCCGTCGGGGATCTTGTCGAGACCGCCGGCGGGGCTGGATTCGCCAGCCGGGCCGAGGGCTGCATTCTCGGGCTCGGCGGGCCAGGGCGTTTCGCTAGAGGAGCCGCCGCAAGCGGCGAGAGCGGCGCCGAGCAGGCAGCCGCAGAGGATCAGGAGGCGGCGCATAGAGGCCGCATCCTAGTCGTTGTGTGTGAAGCTGGGCAGGGAAAGGCGCGTGGCGCCCGGGTGGGTTACTTCGTCTCGGCGAGGTTGGTGCGCGCGATCCAGATGCACGCCGCCGCGTTGAGGCCGCACCAGGCGACGAGCGCCGTGTGACCGAGCGGGCCAGCCGCCTCGCCGAGCGTCGCGACCGAAGTGAGGTACGCGCCGGTGCCGGCCGCGAGGCCCGCGATCCAGGGGCGAAGGCGCTTCGATCCGAACGAGAGCGTCATCAGGGCGAACGGGATCGCCGCGTTGGCGAGCGGCAACCAGCGGTGCACCGAGGCGCCGAGGAAGAAGTCGAGATCACCGAGCGGGCTCGCGAGGACGTCGACGGCGACGTGCACGCGCGGGAGGAGCCACGGCGCGAAGAAGAACAGGCCAGGCCCCGCCACGAGCGCCGGGAGCCAGTAGCTGAGCCGCCAGGGGCTCGTGGCCTCGGGGTTCCGCTTCTTCGCCGCGCGCCCCACGACGATGGTGATCGCCAGCAGCGCCGCGAGCCGCGCCACGAGGTGCATGAACGTCACCTGCTCGGCCGCCGCGTTCGCCTGGAGGATGCCGGCGCCGTAGAGCTTCGCGCCGCCCTCGGACGTGTCGACGACGCGCGCGCTCTTGCGAATGGCGTTCTCCACGGCGACGGGATCCGTCACGCCGAGGCCGACCATCAGCGCCGCGACGCCCGCCACGTGGGGCGAAGCCATCGAGGTGCCGCTGTAGCCGGGGAAGCGCTCGCATTTGTCGCGGCCCTTGTTGCAGATCGTCTGTTGCACGACGTCAACACCCGGAGCCGCGACGTCGACGCCGTCGCCGCGCGAGGAGAACTTCGCGAGCTTGTCGTCGGGGCCGGTGGCACTGACGCCGATGACGCCGTCCGAAGCGCCCGGGAACTGCACGTGCCCCCCGGTGTTGCCGGCGGCGGCGACGACGACGGAGCCCCGCGCGATGGCGTAGTTGATCGCCTTCTGCAGCACGCCCGAGTTGCGCGGGCCACCGAGGCTGAGGTTGATGACGTGAGCGCCGTGCTCGGCCGCCCAGCGGATGCCGTCGGCCACGTCGGCCGTGGTGCCGAAGCCGCTCTCATTGAGCACCTTCACGGGCATGAGGCGCGCGTGAAAGGCGATGCCCGCCGCGCCGAGGCCGTTGTTCGTCGACTGGGCGATCGTCCCGGCGACGTGGGTGCCGTGGCCTTGATCGTCGTTGGCGTGCTCGTTCTTGGTGACGAAGTTCCACCCACCGACGCACTCGGTGTCCGCGAGATCGGTGCCCTTCATGAAGGGGCCGTAGTTCTCGCAGGCGATGCCGGTGTCGACGACGGCCACCGTGACGCCGCGCCCGGTGGCGAAATCCCAGGCGCGCGTCGCGCCGATGCGCTCCATGTTCCACTGATCTTTGAGCAGCGGATCGTTGGGCACGAAGAAGGCGCGCACGCGGGCGAGCGGCTCGGCGCCCTCGACGCGCGGATCGTGGGCGAGGCGCTCGAGCAAGTCGGCCTCGGCTTCCGTGCCCACCTCGGCGATTTCTTCGTTCGTCTCGGCGGCGAGCGCGGTGGGCTTGAACGTGAGCCCGAAGTCGCGCGCGAGGCCGGCGAGCGCGGCCGGGTCGAGATCGTCCTTCGCGTCGATGATGATCTTGCCGTCGATGTCGTACGCCGTGGGGTCGAGGTCCGTCGCCCCGACCATCGCCTCGTCGGCGGTGGCGGCGGGCTCGCCGAGATCACCGGGCGGGCGGGTGATGCGGGGCTCTTCCGCGGCGGCGTGCCCGCTGACGAGAGCACACGCGGCGAGCAACACGAAGGGGACGCTGCGAACGACGAAAGGAACCGCGCGGGATTTCAGCATGGCTCTCCTTGGACGAGCAGCGTAGCGCCAAGTTCTCGCGGGGCCATCAGCCAGGTTTTTCTTCACGGAAACCCTGGCATTCCTCGACGATCAACGCGTCCACGCGTGATCTCGGCGGCGTCGAGGCGAGCCTACAGGCCGAGCCAGGGCGAAGGATCGATGGTCGCGGCGTTGTGGCGGAGCTCGAAATAAAGCGCCGCGCCGTGGCCGTTGCCGGCGCCGACGGTGCCGATGCGCCCGCCCGCGGAGACGCTGTCGCCGCTGCGGACCTCGGCGCCGCCGAGGTTCGAGTAGACCGAGTAGTAGTGATCGCCGTGATCGATGATCACCGTGATCCCGCGGTCGTCATAGGTGTCGGCGAAGGCCACGCGCCCCGCGGCGACGCTGCGGACCGGGGCGCCGATCGAGGCGACGAGCTCGACGCCGGGGCCGCCCGCGCCGGGGTGGTTGACGTGACGGACCTCGGCGCGACCCGCGATCGGGAAGGGCAAGCGCCCCTTGAGCGCGCGGAAGCCCGAGCGCGCCTCGGCGTCCATGGGGCCGAGATCGGCGCCATAGATCGCGACCGAATCGGGGCGCTGCGATGATTCGAAGGCGCGGGAGAAGGCGGAGCGTCGCTCTTCGGTCTCCTGCAAGGCGAGGCGCGCGCGGCTCATGGCGTCGCGTTGCACCTCGAGCGGGACGCGATCGGCGCGCAGCTTCGAAAGGCGCGCGTCGATCTCGGTCGTGCGGCGCATCAGCGTGGCCTCGGCGGCGACGTCGCGCTCGAGGGCCATGCGGGCCCGCTCGACGTGCGCGGCGTGATCGACGAGCGCGTCGAAGCCGCCGCCCGCGGGCAGGAGGCCAGCGCGGATCAGGCGGTAGTACGCGCGTCCGCGGGCTCGCATGCGGCGACGCACGAGATCGAGGCGCGGCCCGAGATCGCCCATCTCGGTCTTGAGGCTCTGCTCTTCGCCGTCGGCGCGCGCGAGCAAGCGATCGAGCTCGTTGGGCGCCGACGCCGAGGCCGGAGCACCGAGCGAGGCGTCCGCGCGGGCGTGACCTTCGGCGCCGGGCAGCGCGCCCGCGAGGAGGACGATCACCAACGGGACGAGGGCCGTACGGCGACGCATCGCTACACCCTCACCATCGTGCGCAGGCTGATCAGCGCCGTGCCCGCGCCGAGCGCCGCGCCGAGCGCGACCATGCCGAGCGCGAAGTGCCACGGCAGGAACGAGGGCGTCACGCCGAGCAGGCCGCCGAGCTCTTGATCGAAGCGGCTGCGGATGATCAGGAAGAGCGCGCCCACCATCAAGATCGCCGCAGCCGCGCCGGCCGCGCCCTGCGCCGCGCCCTCGATCACGAAGGGGCGTCGCACGAAGCTGTCGGTCGCGCCGACGAGCTTGAGCACCTCGACCTCGGCCTTGCGGCGATGGAGGAGCAAGCGCATCGTCGAGCCGATCACGCTGACGACCGCGGCGAGCACGATCACCGCTAAAAACAAGCTCGCCGTGACGCCCCCGCCGAGGAGCGACGAGAGGCGCTCGGTCCAGCGCTGGTAGGTCTCGACGGTCTCGACGGCGGGCAGCGCGCGGAGCTTGAGCGTCATCGTGCCGAGGTCGGAGTCGGTGACCTCTTCGGTGAAGCCGACCTCGAGCGAGGCGGGGAACGCGCTCGGCGGGAGGGCCGCGAGAAGCTTGTCGCCCTCGTCGGTGACGACCTCGCGGCGCGCCTCCTGGCTGGTCACGAGGCGGACCTTCTTCACGCCGACCGTGTTCTCCAGGGCGCCCGTGAGCGCGGTGATCTCGGCGTCCGACGCGCCGTCGCGCAGGTACACCGTGGCGCGGCCGGAGCGCGACCAGCGATCGCGCACCGACGAGATGTTGGTGACGACGAGCAGCGCGGTCGCGAGGCACACGAAGGCGACGGCGAGTGAGAACACCGAGAGCAGGTGGAGGCGAAGATCGCTCCTGCCCGCCCGCCAGGTCCTGAGTCGCCCGCTCGTGTTCGATCCGAAGGCCATCGATCTCTCCCGCTCCTACGCCGAAATGCGCACGCCGCTGCCGGCTTCGTCCGCCCAGTGATCGCCCGAGGGCTCGTCGTCGATGAGCTCGATCTCCTCGTCGACGGAGACGTCGACGAGGCCCTGCGGCACGTCGGTGGCCTTGCCGTCGTCGAGCACCACGATCCGGCGCGGCCGCACGTCGAGCAGCGTCCGATCGTGGGTGGCGAAGAGCACGGTCGTGCCCGTCTCGTGGATGTCTTCGAAGAGGCCGAGGATGTCGATCGCCAGCTGCGGATCGAGGTTGCCCGTGGGCTCGTCGGCGAGGATCAGCGCGGGCTCGCCCACGATGGCGCGCGCGACCGAGACGCGCTGCTGCTCGCCGCCCGAGAGCACGCGCGCCGGATCGCCGCCGCGCCCCGCGAGGCCGACGCGCTCGAGCGCCTCGCCGACGCGCGTGCGCACGAGCCGCTGCGGCAGGCCGAGCACCTCCAGGGTGATCGCCACGTTGTCGTAGACCGTCCAGCTCGGCACCAGCTTGAAGTCCTGGAACACGACGCCGATGTTGCGTCGCAGCGCCGGCACCGAGTCGTCCGTGAGGCGAGCCACGTCGCGCCCGAGGAAGAGGATGCGGCCGTCGTCGACGCGCTCGGTGCGGTGCACGAGGCGGAGCAGCGTGCTCTTGCCGGCGCCCGAAGGCCCGGTGATGAACACGAACTCGCCGCGCTCGATCGTGAGCGCCATGCCGCGGAGCACGGGCTGATCGGCCCGGTAGCTCTTGAACACGTCCTCGAACACGAGGATCGGCCGGCGCGCAGCCGAGGGATCGTAACGATGCCCTTGGCGCAGCGCGGGTCGGAAGCTGCCTTGCGGGGAGGACGACGCCATTGCTTCCCCCATACCCGGCCCCTCGGACACCGGAAACTTTTCGGCGGTCGTCGTCGCGAGGCCAGCGGTGCTACGCACGGGGACGATGGCGCTACGGATCGCGTTCTTCGGGCTGCCCCTCGCCGCGCTGCTGCTCGCTCGCGACGGACACGACGTCACGCTCGCCGCGCTGAGCCGCACCGACTCGGTGGGCCTCCGCCGCGCCACGCGCCTCTTCGGCCCCGATCGCCTGCTGATCAAGCCTCGCGCATCCGATCCCGCGCTGCTCGATCGCGTCCGCGCGCTCGCCCCGGATCTGCTCGTGAGCTGGTTCTGGACGACGCGCCTGCCCGTCTCGCTCGTGCGCGCGGCGCGCCTCGGCGGCATCGGCGCGCACCCCTCGCTGCTCCCGCGTCACCGCGGGCCGGACCCGACGTACTGGGCCCTCAGCTCGGGCGACGTCGAGACCGGCGTCACCGTCCACCGGATCGAAAAAGACTACGATACCGGCGACATGCTCGCGCAGGAGCGGCTGACGATCGATCCCTCGTGGAACGCGTGGAACCTCGCGCGCGCCCTCGATCGGCCCTCGCTCCGCGTGCTCCGCGCCACGGTCGCCCGCTTCGCCCGGGGCGAGGAGATCCCCGGGTTGCCCCAAGACCCCGCGCTCGCGACGCAGGCTCCGTTCCCCGACGACGAAGACGCGGCCATCCGCTGGACGTGGCCGACGTCGCGTGTGCTCGACCACGTGCGCGCGCTCTCGCCGGCGCCGGGCGCGTGGACCGAGATCGAGGGCGCCGTCGTCACGATCACCCGCGCCGCGCGGGCAAAGACGTTCCCTTTGGCGCTGGAGCCGGGCGAGGGCGCCGTTGAAAACGGGCTCCCGATGGTCCGAACGGCGGACGGTGCGGTACTCCTGCTCGAGGGCGAGATCGACGGCTTGCCCGCCACGACCGAGGATCTCGCGGCCATCTTTCTTCCGCGGTCACCCTTGGTGATAGGCTGACGGCCGGTCCCTCCGAGGACGGGGCCATATCTTCCCCTGGAGGTCATTCTCGATGTCGGAAGCAGCACAGCTCGCCAGATCCGCGCGTGAGCATCTCGCCGCGGCGCTCAAGGCGCTCCAGAGCAACTCCAACGTGCCCACCGAGCTGCTCGACGTAGCCGAGCCGATCGCCGAAGCGATGAGCGTGCTCCATCGGGTCGAGCGGACCGACGGCGCGAACCTCGAAGGTCGCGAGGGCGCCCTCGCCAACGTGCGCGCGGCGCTGGAGATGATCCAGAAAGTCCCGACGCACCACCCCGCGACCGACGTGGTGATGGAGGCCGTGGCCTCGTCGCTGAGCAAGGTCCACGCGCTCACGCGCTACGTGCCGCCGGCCGCAGCGCCGCGCCCGACGCCGCAGCCGATCCCGGGGCCGGCCGCCGTGCAGCAGGTTCCGATCGCGGCCGCGCCGCAGCCCGTGATGACGCAGGCCGTGGCGCAGCCGGTGCCGTCGGGCCCGGCGCGTCCGGCCGCGCCGACCGCGCAAAACACCGGCGGCGTGGGGCCGAAGGGCACGCTCATCCAGCTCGAGAATCAGCCGAGCCCGTTCGCCGGCGCGGGCTACCCGGCGGCGGCGTCGGACCGCACGCGCACGCAGCCCGCGGCGCCGCAGGCATTCGTGCAGCAGCAGCAGCACCTCGGCGCGACGCTGCCGATCCAGGCCGAGAGCTACGCGCCGAACACCCACCCCGGCCAGGCTCCGCAGCAGGCGTACCAGCCTCCGCCGCCGCCGGCGTACCAGCCGCCGGCGCCGCCGCAGCAAGCGCCCGTTGCGTACGCGCAACCCGCGCCGCAGCAAGCCTTTCAGCCTCCGCCGCAGCAGCAAGCCTATCCGCCGCAGCAGCAGCCCGCGCCCGTTGCGTACGCGCAACCCGCGGCCCCTCCGCCGCCGCAGGCCGCGCGGCCCGCGTCCAGCGCGCAGCCCTCGCTGCCGCGCGACACGTCGACGACCGTTCCGGCCACGCCCACGGCCGGTCGCATCGACGTCGAGCTCGGCATCCACAGCACGTCGAACTTCTACAAAGGCCTCGGCGGCAACGACGTGATCGAGGCCGGCGGCATCTTCGTCGCGACGTACAAAGTCCCGAAGATCGGCGCCACCGTGAACCTCCGCGTCCTCCTCCCCGGCGACTACGAGTTCAACGCCATCGCCGTCGTGCAGTGGACGCGCGCCGCGGGCGACGTCTCCGATCCCGGCTTCGGCGCGCGCTTCACCCAGATCGCGCCCGAGGGTCGCCAGCTCGTCTACCGCTACGCCCGCAACCGCGAGCCGATGTTCTACGACGATCTGTGAGCCTTCCCCGCCGGGTCCCGCCGGCGCGCCCGCGCTGGCACCGCGTCCTCGGTAGCCTCGCCGCAGCGTCGATCATCGCGCTCGCGAGCCCCGAGGCGCGCGCCGGCGGCGATCCGGATCTCGACTGGTGGACAGTGTCCACCAAGCACTTCCACATCCACTACGCGCGCGGCCTCGAGCCCGTCGCCGATCGCATCGGCGCCCTCGCCGAGACCATCCACGATCGCGTCAGCATCACGCTCGGCCACGCGCCGACGACGACGACCGAGATCGTCCTCACGGACGACACCGACAGCGCCAACGGGTCGGCCACGGCGCTGCCGTTCAACACCATCCGCCTCTACGTCACCGCGCCCGACGATCTCAGCCCGCTCGGCGACTACGACGACTGGTATCTCGAGCTGCTGACGCACGAGTACACGCACATCCTCCACACCGACAACATCACCGGCATCCCCCGCCTGGTGAACGCGATCATCGGCAAGACCTACTCGCCGAACCAGGCGCAGCCGCGCTGGATCCTCGAGGGCCTCGCCGTGCTGAGCGAATCGCAGCACTCGAGCGCGGGGCGCATCCGCTCCAGCCTCTTCGACATGTACCTGCGCGCCGACGTGCTCGGCAACAACATCGCGGGCATCGATCAGTTCTCGTCGAGCGCCGTCCGCTGGCCGCAGGGCAACCTCTGGTACCTCTACGGATCGCGATTTCTCCGCTGGATAACCGACGTCTACGGCCCCAACACCATGCGCGCCGTCGCCGCGGACTACGGCTCCACGCTCGTCCCGTGGGGCATCAACCGCGCGATCCGCCGCGTCACCGGCAAGACGTACGTCGAGCTCTACGAGGGCTTCAAGGATCACCTTCGCCGCCGCTACGCCGATCAGATGGCCGAGGTCGACAAGCGCGGCCTGCGCGAGGGCACGGCGCTCACGCACCACGGCCGCACGGTGAGCTATCCGCGCTTCGTCCCGGCCAGCGCGCGCGCAGGCGCCGGCGAAGAGCTGGTGTATTACCGCGACGATCTCGACGCGCGCACCGGGCTCTATCGCCTGCCCCTCGCGGCCCCGAAGAGCGGGGCGCGCCGCGAAGATCTCGTCGCGCGCACCTACGGCGACTCGAGCCCGGCGTTCACGCCCGAGGGCGATCTCGTCTTCCACAGCCTCTCGATCTTTCGCAACCTCTACGCGCGCAACGATCTCTTCCGCGTCCCGCGCGGCGAGGCGTCGACGAGCGGCGAAGAGCGCTTCAGGAAGCAGCTCACCGTGGGCCTGCGCGCCTCGGCCGTCGACGTGAGCCCCGACGGCACGAAGGTCGTCTTCGTCGTCAACACCAGGGGCACGACCTACCTCGAGATCGCCGACGTGAAGGCCGACGGCACGCTCTCGCCGCGCCGCGATCTCGTCCCCAGCGCGCGCTGGGAGCAGGCCTACACGCCGCGCTTCTCGCCCGACGGCAAGCAGGTCGCGTACAGCGTGTGGACCGAAGGCGGCTACCGCGACGTCCGCCTCGTCGACGTTTCCACAGGCGTTTTCCAGGAGATCACGCGCGATCGCGCCCTCGATCTCAACCCCGTTTTTTCCGCCGACGGGAAGACGCTCTACTTCGCCTCCGACCGCACCGGCATCTACAACATCTACGCGCTCGACCTCGCGACGCGGGTGCTGGAGCAGGTCACCAACGTGCGCGTGGGCGCCGTGCAGCCCACCGTGAGCGCCGACGGCAAGACGCTGGTGTACGTCGGCTACACGACGCTCGGCTTCGATCTGTTCTCGATGCCGCTCGAGAAATCACGCTTCCTCCCGGCCCTCGCCGCGCCGACCGATCGCCCCGACAAGCCCACCGAGCCGGGCGACGTGCCGATGACGCGGGCGCCGTACAACCCGCTCCCGACCTTCGCGCCGCGGCACTACCTCATCAACTACAAGCCCGGCAGCTACAGCACCAACGCGCTCGAGGTCACCGCCAGCGGCTCCGACGTCGTCGGCAACCACGGCATCGATCTCACGCTCCTGCTCGACCCCAAGGCGCCCTCGCCGAACATCTCCGCGACGTACACCTACGGCCGTTTGCCCGTGGATCTCAGCCTCCGCGCGTTCCATCAGGTCTCGCCGCGCACCTTCAAGCAGAACGACGCCGACACGCCCTTCAACGAGACGACCAACGGCCTCACGGCCGGCATCTCGTACGGCCTGCAGGAAGAGTTCGCGAGCCACCGCTTCGGCTTCTCGTTCAGCGTCGCGAACTTCCACGGCGAGCAGCCCTTCGGCGCGCACATCGATCCGTACTCGACCATCCCGGGCAAACCATCGTCGGGCAACATCGACGTCGCGCACCTCGGCTACTCGTACTCCAACGCCGAAGGCAGCCTCGACACCGCGGGCTCGGCGCGCGGGATCACCTTCAACATCGGCCTCGACTACGGCGGCGTCGCCACCGGATCGACGTACACCTCGCGCGGCGCGAGCGCCTCGTTCACGGGCTACCTGACGATGCCCTGGCCTGGCCACCAGACGGTCGCGGTGCACACCGGCGGCGCCGTCTCAGCGGGCAACTACCCGCGCGGCGGCAACTACTCGGTCGGCGGCTACGATCTCGACAGCAACAGCCTCCCGTCGACGATCCTCTCGGGCGCGTTCAACGGCTCGTTCAAGCTCCGCGGCTACCCGGCCCGCGCGTACTCGGGCTCGAGCTACTTCCTCCAGAACGTCGAGTACCGCATCCCGATCTTCACGCCCGATCACGGCATCTCGTCGCTGCCGCTCTACCTGCGCCGCCTCGACGGCAACCTCTACTGGGACTACGGCGGCGCCTTCGACGACTTCAATTTCCACCGCATGGGCATCCTCCGCGGCGGATCGATCATCTACTCCCCGCAGCTCCACACGTCGGTCGGCGGCGAGCTCTGGCTCTCGACGACGCTCGGCTACCAGCTCAACGTGCAGTTCCGCGTCGGCTACGCCTACGGCTTCAGCTTCGAGGCGATCCCGGGCGGGCAGCCGTACTTCGTCGCTTCCAGCGCATTTTGACGGGAAACTTGCCCCTGGCCGCTCCGCTTCGCTAGCGGTGGCCACGATGAAGAACGCCGCCACTGCCCTCGCGCTCCTCGGTCTCGCCGGCTGCATCGCCCCGACGAGCGGTACGCAGAAGCTGGCCGACACCGCGTACGACATGAACAACGCCACCCGCTTCGGCCGGATGGACGTGGCCCTCGAGCACGTGGCGATGAAGTCCCGCGAGCAGTTCCAGAAGGAGCACGCCGGCTGGATGCGCAACGCGCGCATCGTCGACATCGAGTTCAACGGCATCCAGGTGAAGAAGGACGGCGACGGCGAGGTCAGCGTCACGCTGACGTGGCAGCGCTCCGACGAGTCGACCACGCGCACCACGAGCCTCGTGCAGCGCTGGACCGAGACGCGCAACGTGTGGACGATGGCCTCCGAAGAGGCGCGGGGCGACGAGGGCCTACTCGGCGAAAAAGAGAAGGCCAGGGACGCGAGCGACGCCGCGGCCATCGCGACGCCGAAGCTCCCCGAGCGCCCGCGCTACCAGACGCGCGTGATCTACGACAACGAGGAGTAGAGCGACTCGATCCGGCGGGCGCGGCGGCGCGCCCCACCCGAGACCACAAAACACAAAAGCTTCAGCGTGGAGCACACGCTGAAGCTTTTGACATCCCGCGACGGGACGTGGTGAGCCGGGACTACTCGGCGGCGGGCTTGGCGGCGCGCGTCTTCTTCGCCGGCGCGGCAGCCGCAGCGGCCTGCTTCGCGGCAAGCGCCTTCTTCTGAAGAGGGCGCATCTCGCGCAGCTTCTTCTTGGCCTGCGCCTCGCGGCGCTTCATTTTCATCGAGTGGCGGCTGTCGAGCTTGCCCATTTTGAGCGGTTCTCCTGAGAAAGGGTCGGCAACTCTGCCGAAATGATCGACAAAGGGCAAGTGCTACAGGTCATTTCCTGTAGTTGACGCGCAAAACGCGTGGATCTGTCGTGATCAGAAGGCGCTACGGCGTGCCACCGCCGCCGCCCACGGCTCCGTCGAGGGGGGCGACTTCGCGCCCACGCACCTCGAGTCGGTAGCGGGAGTTCACGGTCTCGATGTAGAAGACCTCGCGCCCCGCCAGCCGGAGCACGCGCTTGACCGGCGTGGTGACGTACTCGTGCATACCGTCCGAAAACTCGATCACGACGACCGAGCCTTTCCGCGGCGCACGAACCAGCCGGCCGATCACTGCGCGGGATCCTCGGCCTATTTTGCGGAGCACAACCTGCACAACCGCGATGCTAGCACGCGCCTTTGAGAAGAGCACAACCCCGCACAACCTACCGATCACGGGAAATATCGCGGTGCATCAGCTCACGTAATTACGCGGAGATCGGCACCTTGGGCCGGCGTTCGACGATTTCCTTATTTTTTCATTGCATTCCAGGCTGCGATCGCGACGCAAGGCCTTCACGCCCGTCCGGACGCGAGACGCGGCGCCGTCGTGCGGCCCGTGCACGTGAGGCTTGCCTGCCCGCCCGGGGACGGGCAATTGTCCCGACCCGTGCGCAACTCCGATCTCCCGCCGGTCCCTCCGCTGCTGCGCTCGTCCGGCAGCGTCGAGGTCATCACCGGGTCGATGTTCAGCGGGAAGACCGAGGAGCTGATCCGCCGGCTCAAGCGCGCGCTCTTCGCCCGCCAGCGCGTGCAGGCCTTCAAGCCGCGCATCGACGATCGCTACGATCCGACGCGGATCGTCAGCCACCAGGCCGTGGCTGTCGACGCGATCGCCGTCGCCACGAGCCAGAGCCTCGAGGAGCGCGTCGCCGAGGGCACCCAGGTCGTCGCCATCGACGAGGCACAGTTCTTCGATCGCGGCATCGTCGAGGTCTGCGAGCGCCTCGCCAACCGCGGCATCCGCGTCATCGCCGCGGGCCTCGATCAGGACTACCTCGGCCGCCCCTTCCCGCCGATGCCCGACCTCATGGCCATCGCCGAGGAGGTCACCAAGGTCCACGCGGTGTGCACCGTCTGCGGCGGGCCCGCGAGCCGATCGCAGCGCCTCAGCATCGAGGCGTCGACGGTGCTCGTCGGCGGCGCCGAGAGCTACGAGGCCCGCTGCCGCGCCTGCTTCGAGCCCCACGACGTGCCCCGCACCGAGCGCTGAGAGCCGGTCAAACTGGCTCGATAGGGACGGGGTTTTTGGCCCACCGCGGCGAGGGAGGGTAACCCCGTCCTCAATGCGACAGTGGATCGCCATCGGGGCCGCCGCCGGCCTCGTCGCCGTCACTCTGCCTTTCCTCCGGAAGCAGGATGACAAGATCACCGATCTCCTTTCCAAGAAGAAGGAAGCCTCGGGTCAGGCCGTCGTCACGCGCGAAGTGACGCCGCCCCCGCTCACCGATCTCGACCTCACCAAGATTGACGACCGCGGCAACGTCGCGACCGCGCCCGCGCACGGGGATCGGAAGGCCGATCTCACCATCTCGACGAAGTACCAGCGCGCGGCGATTGGCTTTCTGCGCGCGGGCCACGTGCCCGAGGGCGCCGTGGTCATGACCGACATCAAGACCGGCAAGGTGTTGACGTGGGCCAGCTACGTGGAAGAAGGGCCGCAGCGCGACATCGCCGCCGAGGCGACCGCGCCGACAGCCAGCGTGTTCAAGATCGTCACCGCGACGGCCCTCGTGGAGGCCGGGCTCGGGCCGACGACGAAGCAGTGCTATTCAGGCGGCGAGCACCGCCTCAAGGCCAGTGATCTCGTCGACGACAAGCGCCGCGACAAGTGGTGCGCGACGATGGCGCAGGCCATGGGCCGGAGCCTCAACACGGTGTTTGCGCGCCTGGCCGCGCGGAACCTGGATCGCGACAAGATCAATAACGTTGCCTCGCGCTACGGGTGGAATCAGGACGTGCCCTTCGACGTGAAGATCGCGCCCGCGACCCTCACGTTCCCCGACGACGATCTCGGCTTTGCCCAGACCGCCGCGGGGTTCTGGAACTCGACGCTGTCGCCCTTCCAGGGGGCCAATCTGGCGACGACCGTGGCCAACGGGGGTGAGATGATCCGGCTCTCGCTCGTGGCCGACGTCAAGGACGAGGCGGGGGAGATCTACAAGGGATCGACCGCGCGTCAGGTGGTCCGCCGCGTGATCGACGAGAGCACGGCGAGCCAGATCGTCACGATGATGGAGAACACCGTGGAGAGCGGGACCAGCTATCGGTCGTTCCACGACAAGGCCGGCAAGCCCTATCTGCCCGACATCCGCGTCGCCGGGAAGACTGGCACGCTGACCAAGCCCACCGCGGACGGGCCGTTCTACACGTGGTTCGTCGGGTTCGCCCCGAGCCGCAAGCCCGAGGTCGCCATCTCGGTGCTCGTCGCCAATCGCGCCAAGTGGAAGACGAAGGCCACGTATGTCGCCTGCGACATGCTGCGGGTGTACTTCGCCGACAAGGGCGCTCCGGGCGTGAAGGATCCTTCGGATCACGACGCCACCGCGAAGCGCTGAGGCGCGGAGAGCAGCAAAGGAGAGAGAGAGCCGTGCTCCCTCTCCTTTGCTCGATCATGCCTGCCGATTGATCAGAAGGCGATACCGACGCGCGTCCCGAGCTCGTGGAGCATGTTCGCGCCCTTGATCGGATCCTTGCCGAGGTTCCCCGGCACCCCGGCGAGGTTGTCCGTCCCGCCGCTCCCGGGCGTGTGATAGATGGAGTAGTCGACCGACACCCGCACATACGACGTGTGCCAGTAATTGAAGCCGACGCCGTACTGATAAACGGTGATGTCGCTGGCCGTCTTGCCGCTGGGGTTGCCAGGCGTCTTCGCGTCGTAGAGGCCGCCGCGGCTGCCGCCGTCGTAGCTGGCGTCGACGCCGGCCACGAGGAGCAGCACTTCCAGGCCCTTCTTCGGTCGCTCCGGCTCCTTGGTGAAGTCGATCCGCGTCGGCCGGACCAGGCCCGGATCGCCGCTGACGAACGCATCGCCGAAGGGCCACATCGAGACCTGCGCGTACCAGCCCACGCCCTTCACCTGGCCGAGGCGCTCGGTGTTGGTGAGCTGAAAGCCCTCTACCGCCTCGCGCGTGTGGTTCGAGACGTAGTAGGCTTCACCGCGGAGATCGAAGATCGAGATGGGGATCCGCAGCTCGCCGCCGATGGCGTTTTGCCCGGCGGAGGGGATCACGTGGACCTGGCGACCGAGCGAGTCCTTGTAGGTCGGGTTCCAGAGCGCGAAACCCTGGCCGGTGGTGATCGGGCTGTAGTCGTAGCCCACGTAGTTCTGGTCCCGATCCCCGTGATAGAGCGAGACGCCGAGCTGGAGCTTGGAGATCACCTCTTTGCTCGGGGAGAGCGGGCGCACGAAGATGCGGCCCATCACGTCGACGTTGTTGTCGACCTGGGGCCGATTCTGCCCGTCGCCGCCGAAGACGCCGATCTCGTAGTTGAGCTGCTTGTCGAGGAGCTCGCCCCAGACGGTGACGCCCATCTCCTTGTTCGACGGCCGGACGAAGCCGCGAATGGCCACGTTGCGCTCGACGAAGGGAGTGGTCTTGTTGCTCGTGCGGTTCTCCATGGAGAAGGGCGCGTTGTACTGGCCGAACATGAAGTTCATCCAGGGAGCCACGGTGTAGTTGATCCACACGTCGGCGGCCTGGATGCCGGGCGTGGTGGCCTGGACCGCGGCGAAACGAGCGCTGTCGGCCGTCGGATCCGCGCCGGCCTTCCCGGCCGCCGTCTCGGTCTTGCCGTTGGCGTTGGAGAGCGGCTGGGTGATCTCGAATCCACCGTTGAACGTCCACCGCTTCAGGAACTCGCCGCCGAGCTCCATCTCGAGGCGGCGCAGGAAGAAGCGGGTCTTGAGCGCGTTGCCGCCGTCGGCCGCGGCCACGGAGCTCACCCCCGGACCGAAGTACGTATTGAAGTCGAAGTTGACGCGGAGCTTCGGATAGAGCCGGAAGTAGTCCTTGGCATCACGAAGGAAGAACGCCCCGTGCCACCCGGCGAGCGGTGGACCAGAGTCGGTGGCTTGACCCGCGCCCTCGGCCGGGAACGCCGGCGGCAGCGGAGGCGGCGGCGGCGCGTCGATCATCACCGAAGCAGCGCCCGGCGCGGGCGGCGGAGGCGGCGCCTCGACCTTCGCGGGGGCGTCGGCGGGGGGAGCGGGAGCAGCGGGCGGCGGAGGCGCCGGCGACGGGGGCGGTGGTGCCGGTTGCGCCGTCGCGACGGCGCTCCCGAGGACGACCGTCATGCCAAACAGCACCGATAGGGGTATTCTCATTCGTCGTGCTCCTATAAAAGGGGCGGGATCGAGGATCCCGCGGGTCACCGTGCGGCTGCGGCGCTCGACCTGATCGGTCGCTGCCTCGTACGGGCAGCTCGGCTCCCCATCGAGATCACCCTCGGCGTTATCGCGGACCCTCATGAAGCCTCTGTTACATCAAAAAGTCACCCAGGTGACAGGCGCGGCGGACGGTCGCATGCGCTGCGATTTCGGTCAAGCCGGCCTGATCTCGCGCGCCGGGGAATGGCGCCGAAATCGTGCCCTGGAAGGAGGCGCGTCGTGAGCGCGTCTCACGACGCGATGACGCCTGCCGCCGACGGCATCCTCGCGACGATGGCCTCCGTCGCCGGCCGCCTCGCGACCGATCCGCGGCTCGCCGCCGTCGTGATGCGCCCGCACCCGCTCCTCGTGACCGTGCGCAAAGAGGCGCTCGTCGTGCTGGTCGCGCCCGCCGCCGTCTGGGATCGCGCGCGCGAGACGCTCCGTCCCTTCACGTCGAGCTTCGCCGAGGGCCAGGCGATGCTGATCCTCCTCGGTCGCCCGTCGGAGCCCGATCTCGATCAGGCCCTGAACCGCGGCCTCGGCGCCATCGCCCCCGAGCGCCCCGGCTCGGACGAGCTCTTCGTCGCCGTCCACAACTCGCTCGAATTGCTCGAGGCCCGCAGCCGCTCCGAGAGCCGCGGTAAATGGTTGAACCGTTACCGCTACGAGCTGGGCGAGCTGATCGAGATCGCCAAGGCCATCACCACCGAGCGCGAGATCGACAAGCTCCTCGGCCTGATCCTCGAGAAGAGCCGCTTCATCACCGGCGCCGACGCCGGCAGCATCTACGTGGTCGAGGGCGACGATCCCGATCCGGCCCGGCGCACCCTGCGCTTCAAGCTCTCCCAGAACGACTCGGTCGCCTTCGATTCACGGGAGTTCGTCATCCCCGTCAGCGCCCGATCGATGTCGGGCTACGTGGCCTTGCACAAGACGCCGCTCAGCATCCCCAGCGTCTACGAGATGCCGGCCGACGCGCCTTATGGATTCGACCGCTCCTTCGACAAGAAGATGGGGTATCGCAGCCAGTCGATGCTGTGCGCCCCGCTCCTCTCGCGCAAGGGCGAGGTCGTCGGCGTCCTCCAGCTCATCAACAAGAAGCGCGATCCCAAGAAGAAGCTCCTCACGCCCGACGACGTCGACGAGCAGGTGATCCCCTTCGACGCCCGGAGCGAAGAGCTCTTGACGACGCTGGCCTCCCAGGCCGGCATCTCGCTCGAGAATGCCATTCTCTACGCCGAGATCCAGCACATGCTCGAGGGCTTCGTCCGCGCCAGCGTCGAGGCGATCGAGCAGCGCGATCCCACGACGAGCGGCCACTCGCGCCGCGTCGCCGATCTCACCATCGGTCTCGCCCGCGCGCTCCCCCTCTCGGGCAGCCCCGCCTACAAGCACGTGACCTGGACGAAGGACGACATCCGCGAGCTGGAGTATGCCTCTCTGCTCCACGACTTCGGCAAGATCGGCGTCCGCGAGGAGATCCTGCTCAAGGCCAAGAAGCTCTATCCGTACGAGCTCGAGATCATCCGCTCTCGCTTCGAGCTGGCGGTGCGCGCGCTCGAGGTCGACGTCCTCAACCGCAAGGTGCTCTTGCTCCAGCGCGGCGGTCACACCACCGATCTGGAGGAGCTCGATCAGGAGATGATCGCTCGCCGGGTCGAGCTCGACAGCGCCTTCTCCCTCGTCAGCGCCGCCAACGAGCCAACGGTGCTGAAGGGCGGCCATTTCGAGCGGATCGAGGCCATCTCCCGCGAGACGTACTGCGATGTCCACGGCGCCCCGCACCCGCTCCTCACCCCGGGCGAGGTGGCCAGTCTGTCGATCGCCCGCGGCTCGCTCACCACGAGCGAGATCGACGAGATCCGCAGCCACGTCTCCCACACGTTCGAGTTCCTCCACCAGATCCCCTGGGGAAAGCAGTTCCGCCGCGTCGCCGTCATCGCCGGCAGCCACCACGAGCGGCTCAACGGCACGGGCTACCCCAACCGCCTCCGCGCCGAAGAGATCCCGCTCCAGTCGAAGATGATGAGCGTGAGTGACATCTTCGACGCGCTGACGGCGAGCGACAGGCCCTACAAGAAGGCCGTCCCGCTCGAGAAGGCCCTCGACATCCTCGGCTTCGAGGTCAAAGACCAGCACATCGACGCCGATCTCGTGAAGATCTTCATCGAAGCGAAGGTGTGGACTCACCTCGGCCAGCCCCGCTGAGAGCGCGTCAGCGCTTCTTGAGCTCGATCTTCGACTCGCGCACCAGCACGGCGTTGGGCCCGGAGACGCGGATCACCGCGGAGATGCCGCCGTCCTTGAGGGGGCCATAGAGCACGCCTGTCATGGCGTTCGGCCTGGTCGCGTCCTCGGGATACCAGGAGACGCGCAGGAACGTGCCGCCCTCGTCGAGCTTGCCAGTCAGGGTGGCGGCGCCGAGCGCGCCAGTCGCCTTGCCGCGCGCCTCGCCGCCGGGCGCAATGGTGATCTCGACCTTGCCGGCGCCCGACATGAGCTTGCCGTCGTCGTCGCCACGAGTCTTGTCCTTCACGCGATCGGGGAGCAGGACGCTGCCCTTCTTCGCGTCGTAGGTGCCCTCCCACGTGCCGGCGATGGGGTCGTCGGCCGGCGCGGGGAGCGCGGCCGAGGCGACCGGCGCCGCGCCCGCGGTGGTGGCGGCCGACGCCGAGACCAGCGCAGCCTCGGGCGGTCGCGGCGGGATCGGCGGCGGGCCTTTCTCCGGCAAATCAGGCTTGTTTTTGCACCCGATCGCCGCGAGGACGAGGAGGATCAGCGCGGAGGCCGCGCGCCGAAGCCTCCGCAGCGGCGCGGCGATGGCGCGATCGGGCGCGAGATCGAGGGTCGGGCCGGGGCACATGGGGCGGGCATCCTGTTCGTCCGCGCGCGCCAAGTCAACGCCGACGCCACGCGGTGCGACGAGTGCCTCGCCCCGCGAAGGCGGTTGCACAACTCGGCACACTCTCTCTTGGCGGCCGTCGCGGGCACACCAAAAAACCTTGTAATGGAGAATGGTTAGGCCAAAAGGCCCCACGCGGGCACCGGCGGATTTCGATGCTCCTGACCCCCGTTCCAGGGCGTCTCTCATTGTCGCGATCGCTGGAAATGCCGCTGGAGCAAGGGCGGGAGCGATCTTATTCGCTTGACCGCTCACCTCGTACCCGCATATTCGGGATCACCGCAACCGCACCGTCGACCAGGGCTCGACGAGGGAGAAGACATGGCCACGGACGCTTTTTCGGCTCAGATCGTTGAACTGGTGCGCAGGATGCCCGACGAGGCGATTCTGGAGCTGGTGAAGAATCGACTCGGCATGGCTCCTTTCCGCGCGCTGGGGCAGGAAGGCCGTGGGCGGCGCGCTCCGGCCCCCCGCGCCGCGGAGGTCGAGCCGGTCGCCTCGAGGCGCAAGCGCGGAGCCGCCCCGCGCGCGGCGAACGCCGAGAAACCAGACCGCCCCCCGGCCTTGTCCCCCGATCGCAACGAGATGCTCGAGAGCGTGGAGCGCGTCGTCACGGCGAGCAATGGCGTCAGCGCGAGCGAGGTGGCCAGGGCGGCGAACGTTCCTCAGCCCCGCGCCGCCGCCGCATTGAAGGAGCTCAAGCTCGAGAAGCGCATCTTTCAGGGCGGCGATCGTCGCTTTGCCCGCTACGCCGGCGACGCGAAGGTAGCCGAAGCGGCGAGCCTGGCCGCGCGAACCTCGGCCTCGGGCCCGATCCCGCTGAAGAAGGCCCCTCGCGGCAAGCGCACGAAGAACGCGAAGAGCACGAAGTAACTCGGCCTCATCGCGGTCGTCGTCATTCTCGCCCCCGGAATGACGACGATCAGGCGGGCCTCTCGGCGCCCGCCCACCAGGGCGTCACGGGACTCCCCAGCTGGCGCCACCGTCGTCTGATGCGATGGAGAACCAGCCGCGGCGCGACGTGCCAGTCACCCCGGCCGACACCAGGATGACGAGTCGCTTTCCGAACGAGATCACGGCGCCGAGCTCGATCCGGCCGCGATCGCCGGTGCCCTCGCCCAGGACGCGGGCGCGCTCCCAGATCAGACCATCGGGCGACTGGCCCAGATAAAGGCCCCAGCGCTCGCCGGCGCGCGCCGTGAGGACACCGATGACGCCCTTCTCGGCGGTGGCGCTGATGATCTCGTGCTCGTGCGGCTCGGGCCAGAGGCGGAACGCGCCGTTCTGCGGAGCATCGCACTTGCCGGCGAGATCGCAGCGGATCAGGGTCGGTGCCTTGGTGAGGTTGTCGCCGCCCTCGACGACCACGTGGTCCGCCCCGCAGCCGAGGTGAGTCGTGGGCTCCGTCTGGTCCGGCAGGGGGAACACCGTCGTCCTGGCGGCCGAAATGCCCACGACGAAGAGCCGCGCCGGAGCTTGCTTGACGAGCTGGAACGACCACGCGCCCGCCTCGCACATCGTCGGCGCGGCGAGCTCGGCGCCTGTCGTCTTCGTGACGACGAGGCCAGCTACCTTGGTCGGCTTGTCGAGGGGCTTCCCGGGGAGCGGGAAGGGCCTCGACAGCAGGTCTCGTCCCTTGATCGAGAGGAGCACAGGAGGCCTGCCGAAGGGCGCCGGAACGAATTTCTCGGCCGGGGGGAGCGGGAGCTTGAGGACGGCTTCCGCCCCGGGTTTCCCCGCGTAAAAGACCATGGTGTGCCGCGGCGATTCGTCGGCGACGAGGGCGGCGAGGTCGGGCGAGAGCACCGCAGGAAGCGCGCTGTCGTTGACGAGAATGCCTCTGGCCGGGCCCTTGAGATCGGGAAAGAGCGGCGAAGGAGCGTTGAGCTCGCTCGCGTCGAGAGTGCCAAACGAGATGCGCGCGGCCTCGACGGTGCTCGTCCCGGTGACCACGGCGCCGTCTCGCGCACCGGCGCCGACGACGACGGTGCCATCGAGCGCGGCGCTGACGTTGGACCACGATTCGCGCACGGCCCGGAGAGGCCTCCACGTCTTCCCGGCGTCGCTCGTGACGAGGGTGATGGCCTCGGCCGCGACGTCGCCCACGAGCACGGCGCTCTTCTCGTCGATCGAGATGACCCGCCGCCACTTCGTCGAGGTGGGCGCGAGGCGTTCGTTGAGGCCGCGCGCGGCGCCGATGCCGATCGAGAGCTCGTCGGACGAGGCCGCACCCGGGGGAGGACTGACGGCGACGGGCTCGTCGTCCTTCTTCTTGCCGCAACCGGAAAAAACGAGCGCGCCGATCGTGAACAACGCGAACGGGATGAGACTTCTCACCGAGCGCGTTTCAGAGCACATGAAGGAACGCGGACCGAGCCCGCCAAGGAGACGCAAGCTAGCCAAGGCGCGAGGATGAAGACGTGCGAATGCACGTCGAGTCCGAGCAACGCCGACGAGCGCCGCGCTTCCGCCGGCGGGCGACGGGAGCGTTTCTTCATGTGCTCTCACTCCACGCCATCAGGATCCATGCAGCAGCGGAACCCGGTCGAGTAGTCGTGGTAGGTGAAATCGTGAGCCGTCGTGGCATAGGAGCAGCCTTCACCGTTGTGGCTCGTGTCCATGTAGTAGCCGCCGCGGAAGGTGCCGTCGGGCTCGTCGACCCACTCGTGGAGGTTACCGACCATGTCGAAGACGCCGTAGCCGTTGGTGCACTCGGCGCGCTCACCCGTGGGGAGCAGGGTGTCGGGGAGCTGGTTGATGATGGCCTGGTTCATCCCCTCGCTCCAGAGGTGACCACCGGTGATGCCGAGCAGGACGCCGGCCTCCGGGACGGGGTGAATCGGGCGGATGTCGTCGTTGCAGACGCCGGCGCGGCGGGTGTCGCCGTAGGGGAACTGGGTGTGCTCGGGGCCGCGACAGGCATTCTGCCATTCACCGGTGGAGCAGAGGCGCTTGCCCGAGGCGCGACAGGCACCCTCGGCCTGCTTGCCGCTGATGTAGCCTTGCGGGATGACGCCGGGCCGCGAGACGGCGCGGACGGAGGCCTCGTGGCCATCGATCGGGACGTACGGAGACCAGAGGCGCTCGGGGCCGCCGGGGACGACCTCGACGATCGAGCCTTCCCACCGGTCGACGCAGACGTGGTCATTGACGAGCGCCATGTCGGCCGGGCAACGATCGACTGTGCTGAGGAGGGCCGTGGCGCGATCGCCGTCGGCGCCTGCACCATTCGGGCTCGCCGAGCCGGGGGCGAGCACGCTGCCCGCAGCAGGTACCCGCGGAGCGCCTTGCGCCCCGGGCACGCCGGCGAGGAGATTGGCCGGCGCGACGTGCAGGGCGAAGAAGGCTGCGCCCTCCGCCCGTGAAACGCCCTCTTTCGGCCCCAGCTGAGCAGCTCGCGCGAACGCGGCGCTCGGCCTGAGGGGCGCCGGGGCAGCCAGAGAAGCCCGGTTCAGCTCACCACCGGCGCACCCGAGAGACCCGAGTGAAGCGAGGGCGACGAAGAAGGGGATACCGAAGGTTGTTCGTTCCACCGAGGAGCAGGGTCGCCTCGATCGAGGGTGATTGCAACCGAATAAACTTCATGATCTCGTCATGCACACATCTGCTTACTGCACCCATGAGCGGGTTTGCGCAGAATCACGGCACTTTTCCAGCCATTCCGGAGACAGCGATTCTGGGTCAGGCACATCACGTGGGCCTCCTCGAGGCCTGATGGACGCCATTTCCCTGCTCGAATTGGCTGTTGAAAGCGAAAACGCCGGAGCATCGTTGCCCCGGCGTCACGCGTGATTGCCCAGCATCGACAGGCGCGCAAGCCTGCCGTAAGGGCACGCTACATGTGCGTGCCGACGACGGCCGTACCGACGTTCCAGCGGAAGTTGTCGAGCAGCGTGAGCGAGTCGAGCAGGTGATCGGAGACGTCGAAGATCATCAGATCCAGGGTGATCGTCTCGCCGGGCACGACGGGAGCATCGGTGGTGAGCCAGGTGGTCCCGCCGCCGGTGTTGTTGAGCTGCATGCCAGTCAGCGCCAGCTCCGAGTTACCGAACGGGCACGCGCCGCAGGTGCCGCCCTTGGGCACGCAGACCTGGAAGAAGCCGTTGTTGACCGACACCGGGTTGTTGAGGCTGTCGAACGAGATGTTGTGATCGACCGGGATCCCGGGGGCCTGCGACGTGAGGATGGCCAGGTAGAAGTCGTTGAAGGTCGTGCACTGGAACGACTGGAACTCGGCCGAGAAGAAGCGGAAATCGTACGAGAACGATTTGGCGTTGGTGGGCACGCGGATCTTGAGCTGCACGCTCGCAGGATCGTTGGCACCGCTGCCGGCGGGGCAGCCGTTGACGTTGCAGCCGAGCGACGTGGGGAGCCCGCCGGAGTGCTTGCTCAGGTAGAAGCCGAGCGGAGACGTGGTGGGCGGCGTCGGGCCGGTGAAGACCACTTGCGCGGCGAAGGCCTTGCCGCCGTTGGGCGGGGTGAACATGGTCTGTCCCGTGGGCAGCGGATCGCTCTGATCGCGCATGTAGCCCGACGAGATGCCGGCCATCGTCGGCCCCTTGTGAGGGACGATGACAGCGCCGTAGTCGGTGAGGAGGGCAGTCTGGTTGTTCTGGATGTTGGCCAGATCAGCCGCGCTCGGGGTCACGTTGTTGGGCAGGAGCTGCGCCGAGCTGATCAGGCCCCATTTCTTCATGCCGAGCGGCGGGCTGGCCGTCGTCGTCTGGCAGATGTCCATCGCCTGGGCGACGTCGAGCGAGGTCACCGTGGCGAACTTCGCGGCGGGGGCGCAGGGCGCGGCGGGGTTGAGGTCGGACGTTGACGGATCGCAGTCGTCGTCCACGTTGTTGCCCACGACCTCGAAGGCGCCGGGGTTGATCTGCGCCGGGTTGGGGCAGCCGGGACCGGGGCTGTCGCAACAGTCACCGTTGCACGTCGTCCAGCCGTCGCCGTCGGCGTCGGACACGTTGTCGACGACGCCGTCGCAGTCGTCGTCGGCCAGGTTGCCGCAGATCTCGGGCTTCGGGAGCACCTGGCCCGCGCAGGCGCCCCAGCCGGTGCCGGTGGCGTTGCAGGTCTGCGTACCGGCCTTGCAGGCGCCGACGCCGACCGTGCCAGGACCGCCTTGATAGCAACTCTGGGTCGTGCCCGGAGCGCAGGCGCAGGGGCCATCCTGGAGGATGTTTTGCTCGCAGCCGTCGTTCGTCTGGCCGTTGCAGTTGGCGTAGGCCCCGTCGCAGGCGCCCATGCCGCAGAAGCTACCGACGCACACCGCGATCGCGTTGGCGGGGATGGGGCACTTGTTGCCGCACATACCGCAGTTGTTGGTGTTCTTCGTCGTGTCGTAGCACGAGGTGCCACAGCAGGTCTCGCCGGCGGCGCAGGGCTGCATCGGCGAGCAGCCGGTGACGCAGATCTGGTTGGGCGCGCAGACGTTGCCCAGGGGACAGTCGGAGTCGTTGAGGCAGCCGGCGCAGCTGTTGGTCGTCAGATCGCAGTGCAGGGGCACCGGTCCGCCGCTGTCGCAGTCCGCGTCGTTCGAGCAACCCGGCTTGCAGGTGTTCGTCGCCGGATCGCAGAACTCGCTCTTGGCGCAGACATCGTTGGTGGGGAGGCAGGCGACGCACTCGCCCGTCTGCGGATCGCAGACCTTGCCCTTGGGATCGTTGACGCAGTCGGCGTCCATCACGCACGAGGGGTCGACGACGACACCGGTGCTCGCGCTGCTGCCGGTGCTCACGCTGGCGCCGCCGCCGACGTTGCCGCCTCCCGCGCCGCCGCGGCCCGTGGAGCTCGTGCCGGTGGCCACCGCGCCCCCGGTGCCGCTGCTGGTGCCACCGCCGCCACAGGAGGCTGCGATCAGCGCTGCGAGCACGGGCGCGATCATGACGGCCAGTCGGCCGGCGCTGCGCGTTCCCTTGGACATGACTTCAGTTCCTCTCATCACCAAGAATCGATGCGTTGAAAAGCCAACGAGACGCCGGAGCTGGCTCCGGCGTCCCGTTATGTCATCGAGGCCCCGAAGGCGCCATCACATGTGCGTGCCGACCGCCGTCGTGTTGAGACCCCAGCGGAAGTTATCGAGCAGGACCAGCGAATCGTAGGCGTGGTCGCCGACGTCGAAGATCACGAGATCCAGGGTGATCGTCTCGCCCGACACCACCGGAGCGTCCGTCGTCAGCCAGGTCGTCCCGCCGCCGTTTGCGGGAGCATCCATGCCCGTGCCCGCGAGTTCGGCGATGCCGAACGGGCAGGTGCTGCACATC
>JANYGI010000087.1 GCA_025362495.1 Byssovorax sp.
CGCGAGCAGCCCCCACAGCAGCGACGCCAGGTAGCTCTTCCCGCTGTCATTATCCCCGACGAAAAGCATCAGCGGGTGGATCTCGACGTCGGCCTCGCGGATCTTCCCGAGCCCCTCCACGTGCAGCTTCCACCGCGGCGTCTTCGTCATGCCTCGCACGCTACCCCAGCCCTCGGCGAAGCGGGAGGGGGCGGGCCCTTCCGCAGCGTCACCCGGCGCCAAATCGCGCGGCTTGACCCCCCCTGCCGGGGTGACTAACTAGCGCCCCTCACCCTCACTAATTTGCCGGGAGTTCTACCGATGGCGACGAAAATCGGAATCAATGGTTTCGGACGGATCGGACGCTGCATCGTCCGCGCGCTGGTCGAGCGCGGGATCACCGACGTCGAGATCGTCGCCATCAACGACCTGACCGACGCGAAGACCCTCGCGCACCTGCTCAAGTACGACTCGGTTCACCGCGAATTCAAGGCCGGCGGCGCCATCACCCACGACGAGAAATCGATCACCGTGGGCGGCAAGCGCATCGAGGTCCTCGCGCTGAAGAACCCGGCCGAGCTGCCCTGGAAGGCCCTCGGGGTCGACATCGTGCTCGAGTGCACGGGGCTCTTCACCGATCGCGACAAGGCCGCGGCGCACCTCACTGCCGGCGCGAAGACCGTGCTGATCAGCGCGCCCGCCAAGGGCCCGGATCTCACGCTGGTGATGGGCGTCAACGATCACCTCTACGATCCCGCCAAGCACCACGTGATCTCCAACGGCTCGTGCACCACCAACTGCCTCGCGCCGATGGCCAAGGTGATGCTCGACAACTTCGGCATCGTCCGCGGCCTGATGACGACCGTGCACTCGTACACCAACGATCAGCACCTCCTCGACGTGCCGCACCGGAAGGGCGATCTCCGCCGCTCGCGCGCCGCCGCCGTGAGCATGATCCCCTCGTCGACGGGCGCCGCGAAGGCCCTCTCCGAGGTCATCCCGGAGCTCAAGGGCAAGTTCGACGGCACCGCCGTCCGCGTGCCGACGATGGACGTCTCGCTCGTCGATCTCACGATCGAGACCGAGAAGCCCGTCACCAAGGCCTCGATCCATGCCGCGATGAAGAAGGCCGCCGACCAGGGCCAGATGGCCGCCGTCCTCGACTACACCGAGGAAGAGCTGGTCTCGTCCGACTACATCGGCACGCCCGCGTCGTGCACCTTCGACTCGACGATGACGCTGGTGATGGGCGACAAGTTCACCAAGATCTTCGGCTGGTACGACAACGAAATGGGCTTCTCCCACCGCATGGTCGACCTCGCCGTCCTCGTCGCGAAGAAGGGCGGCTGAGCGCACCATGAAGCTCACCGGGATCCGCTCGATCGAGGAGCTGAACAAGGGCACGGGCGAGAACCCCGCGCTCTTCGGGAAGCGCGTCTTCATCCGCGTCGATTTCAACTGCCCGCTCGACAAGAAGACGGGCGAGATCACCGACGACGCGCGCATCCGCGAGGCGATCCCGACGATCAAGTACGCGATGGATGCGGGGGCGAAGGTGATCATCGCCTCCCACCTCGGCCGCCCCAAGCCCGGCAAGCACGAAGGGCTCTCGCTCGAAGTGTGCGGCGCCCGGCTCGCCGAGCTGACGAGCTACGAGGTTCTCCTGCCCGAGGACTGCGTCGGCGACGCGCCGAAGAAGGTGATCCACGATCTCCGCGCCGGGCAGGTCTGCCTCCTCGAGAACCTTCGCTTTCACGAGGAAGAAGAGGCCGACGACGAGACCTTCGCGAAGCAGCTCGCCGAGCTCTGCGACGTCTACGTCGACGACGCGTTCGGCTGCGTTCACCGCGCGCACGCGTCGGTCCACGCGCTGCCGCGGCTGATGCGCGAGCGCGGCATGGGCATGCTCCTCCGCAAGGAGCTGGAGTCGCTGAGCAAGCTCGTCGACAAGCCCGCGAAGCCCTACGTCGCCGTCCTCGGCGGCGCCAAGGTCTCCGACAAGATCGACGTCGTCGAGGCGCTGCTCAACGTCGTCGACACGCTGGCGATCGGCGGCGCGATGGCCAACACCTTCCTCGCGGCGCAGGGCCGCGACATGCAGAAGAGCCGCATCGAGGAGGACAAGCTCCCCCTCGCGCGGACCATCCTCGGCAAGGCCCGCGACAAGAACGTCGAGATCTTGTTGCCCGTCGATCTCGTCTGCGCGACCGCGCTCGACGCCGACGCCGGCAACATCGTCGCGGCCGATCGCGTCCTCGAAGGCACGATGGCGCTCGACATCGGCCCGAAGACGATCGAGCTCTTCAACAAGGCTGTTTCCAGGGCCAAGACGGTGTTCTGGAACGGCCCGATGGGCCTCTTCGAGACGCCCGCGTTCTCGAAGGGCACCTTCGAGGTCGCGCGCGCGATGAGCGCCGCGCCCGGCTTCACGGTCGTCGGCGGCGGCGACAGCGCCTCGGCGGTGAAGCTCGCGGGCGACGGCGTCGCGGCGGGCTTCAAGCACATCTCGACGGGCGGCGGCGCCTCGCTCGAGCTCATCGAAGGCAAGAAGCTCCCGGGCGTCGAGGCGCTCCGCACCAACGCTCCCCCGAGCGACGACCGCACGAACGAGAAAGCCCCGTCCCGATGAACCCGATCCGCAGGCCCCTCATCGCGGGCAACTGGAAGATGAACGCCGGTGGGCAAGACGGCTGCGCCCTCGCCGACGCCGTCGCCAAGAGCGTGAAGGACAGCGATCAGGTCGACGTCGTCGTCAGCCCGCCGTTCACCGCGCTCGCCGCCGTCGCGCACGTGCTCGACGAGAACAAGAGCAAGGTCACGATCGCCGCTCAGAACATGCACGCCGAGCCCTCGGGCGCGTTCACCGGCGAGATCTCGTCGAGCATGCTGAAAGAGTCCGGCGCGAGCTGGGTGATCCTCGGCCACAGCGAGCGTCGTCAGCTCTTCGGCGAGACCGACGAGATGGTGGCGCGCAAGGTCTCCGCGGCGCTCGCCTCGGGCCTGCGCCCCATCGCCTGCGTCGGCGAGACGCTCGATCAGCGCGACGCCGAGGCCACGCTCGAGGTCGTCGCCCGCCAGGTCCGCGCCTTCGTCGACGAGCTCGCGAAGCAGCCCGGCTTCGGCGTCATCGCCTACGAGCCCGTATGGGCCATCGGCACCGGCCTCGTCGCCACGCCGGAAGACGCGCAGGCCGTCCACGCGATGATCCGCGGGATCCTCGGCGAGTCGTCGGACGAGCTCGCGCAGCAGACGCGCATCCTCTACGGCGGCAGCGTCAAGGCCGACAACGCCGAGGGCCTCCTCGACCAGGCCGACATCGACGGTGCCCTGGTCGGCGGCGCGTCCCTCGACGCGGCCGGATTCGGGAAGATCGTCGAAGCCGCCCAGCGACTGGCCCCCCGCACCGATCAAGGGTAAGACCCCGCTCCCTCTCCTCTCGAAAGACGCCGATGCTCCAGACGTTCGTCAATGTCATCCACGTGCTCGTATGCGTGTTCCTGATCCTCGTCGTCCTGCTTCAGCAGGGCAAAGGCGGCGGTCTCGGCGCGCTGAGCGGGGCGACGGCGCAGGTCTTCGGCGGGCGCGGCGCGGGCAACTTCATGACGCGGTTGACGGCGATTTGCGCGGCGATCTTCATGATCACCTCGATGTCGCTGGCCTACCTCTCCTCGGCCGGCGACCGCGAGCTGCGCAAGTACGAGAACAGCCAGTCCAAGTAGTCGCGTCGCGCGGGCCATCGCGCCCGCCACGCGAGACGCAACGGGCACCGTGAGCCGAGACTCCGCCGCCCGTCCCGCTCTCCTCATCGCCCTGATCAAGGCAGTCACCTCTGCCACCATTCTCCTCACGGGCTTCCGCGCCGTGAGCGACGACGACTTCGCGCGCACGGTGATCGCCGAGTCGTGGGCGCACGCTCCGAAGCTCGATCCCACCGGCACGAGCTGGCTCCCCTTCCCCTTCTGGATCCAGGGCGCCGTCCTCGCGATCGCCGGCCGCAGCCTCGACGTCGCGCGGGCAACCTGGTTCGTTCTGGGCTTGTTTTCTGCGGTGATCGTGTACGTCGCGGCGCGCTGGATCACGCGCTCGCCGCGCGCCGCGCTCGTCGGCGCCGGGCTCGCGGCGATCTTCCCGTGGAGCGCGCGCCTCGGCGTCGCCACCGTCCCCGAGCTCCTCACGGCCGCGCTGACGCTCCTCGCGCTCGCCGCGCTGGTGCCGGGCAACGGCGCTCGCACGATCGCGTCGCGACGCCTCCTCGGCGCGCTCGCGCTCCTCGCCGCTACCCTCTCGCGCTACGAACCCTGGCCGATCGCCGCGGGGTTCGCGCTGCTCACGATCCTCGACGCCCGTCGCGCCTCACGCGCCGATCGTCCTCGCCTCGTCGCCTCGGCCGCGCTCGCGCTCACCGGCCCGATCGCCTGGATCGCCTGGAATCAAAGTGCCCACGGCGAAGCGCTCCATTTCCTCACGCGCGTCGCCGCGTACAAGCGAGCCCTCGGCGCGGGCGGCGACGAGAGCGCGCTGACGCGGCTCCTCGCCTATCCCGTCGCCCTCGTCCGCGAGGAGCCGGAGCTCTTCCTCGCCCTCGCGACGATCGTTGCGATCGCCACGATCACGCGCCTCCCCGCGCTGCGATCGCGCCTCGATCGCTTCAGGCGCCCGGTGATCCTCGGCCTCGCGCAGCTCGCGGCGCTCTCGCTGGCGATGGTCAAGGACGGCGCACCCACGCACCACCCCGAGCGCGCCGTCCTCGTCGTGATGCTCCTCGCGGCCTTGATCGCAGGCGATCTCGTCACGTCGCTCCTCGCCTCGACCTCGACGCGCGCCCTCGCGCTCGGCTCCACCGCGGCCGCCGTCGTCGTCGCTGCTCTCGTGATCCGGCCGCGGATCACCGCCGATGAGAGCTTCACGCCGCGCGCCGATGAGGTCGCGATCGGCCGCGCCGCCCGCGCTCGCATGGCTCCAGGAGATCACGCGCTCGTCGAGATCGCCGACTACGGCCACCTGGCGATCGTCGCCGCGCTCGGCCGTCCCGAGGACGCCGTGCTCGATCGCTCCATCGATCCACGCGACACCCCGACCCCCTCCAGCTTCGACGACGCCGCCACGCTGCGCGAACGAATCGATCGCTCGGGCGCCGCGTACGTCCTCGCCAGGCCCTCCGCCACGACCCGGCAAGTGTTGCGCGATCCCCTTGAAATTCAGGGTAACTGGGCTCTCTTCGAGGCTCGACCGTAGTCGCGCCCGCGCCTCCGTACTAAGCCCCTCGGCATGGCGAACAGCGACAGCGCCCATCTCCCCCGCCCCGTCCGCGCGCCTCGCGGCACCGAGCTCACCTGCAAGGGCTGGATCCAGGAGGCCGTCCTCCGCATGCTCCACAACAACCTCGACGCCGAGGTGGCGGAGCGCCCCGACGATCTCGTGGTCTACGGCGGCACCGGCAAGGCCGTGCGCTCGTGGGAGGCCTTCGACGTGCTGGTGCGCGAGCTGCGCGATCTCGGCAACGACGAGACGCTCCTCGTGCAGTCGGGCAAGGCCGTCGGCCGCTTTCGCACCCACGAAGACGCGCCGCGCGTGCTCATCGCCAACAGTAACCTCGTGGGCCGCTGGGCCACCTGGGACGAGTTTCGCCGCCTCGAAGGCCTCGGCCTGATCATGTACGGCCAGATGACGGCCGGCTCGTGGATCTACATCGGCTCGCAAGGCATCGTTCAAGGCACGTTCGAAACGTTCGTGGCGGCGCGCAAGGCCCACGAGAAGCGCACTGGCCGCGCGGGCGGGCGCTGGGCGCTCACGGCCGGCCTCGGCGGCATGGGCGGCGCTCAGCCCCTCGCCGCGACCATGGCGGGGCTTGCCTGCCTGGGTATCGAGATCGATCCCACGCGCATCGAGAAGCGCTTGAAGACCCGCTACGTCGACGAGCGGATTGACGATCTCGATCGCGCCCTCGCCGCCGTGCAGGAGTCGGCCGCGAGCGGCAAACCGCGCTCGATCGCCATGTGCGCCAACGCGGCGGACGTGTATCCCGAGCTGGTTCGCCGGGGAATCACCCCGGATCTCGTCACCGAGCAGACGGCAGCGCACGATCCGCTCGTCGGATACATCCCCCAGGGCTACACGCTCGAGTCGGCCGCGGCTTTGCGCGCGAGCGATCCGAAGCGCTATGTCGATCTCGCCAGGGCGGGTATGCGCGCCGAGGTCGAGGCGATGCTGACGATGCAGCAGCGCGGCGCCGAGGCGTTCGACTACGGCAACAACATCCGTACGTGCGCTCTGGAAGCGGGCTGCGAGAAGGCCTTCGACATCCCGGGGTTCGTCCCCGCCTACGTGCGCGAGCTGTTCTGTCAGGGCAAAGGCCCCTTCCGCTGGGTGGCCCTCTCCGGCGATCCGGCCGACATCGCCGCCACCGACAGGGCCGTCCTCGAGGCGGTCCCCAACGATCCCGATCTCCACCGCTGGATCGCCATGGCCCAGGAGCGGATCGCCTTTCAGGGTCTCCCGGCGCGCATCTGCTGGCTCGGCTACGGCGACCGCGCCAAGGTGGGACTGGCCTTCAACGAGCTCGTCCGCACCGGCAAAGTCAAAGCCCCGATCGTGATTGGCCGCGATCACCTCGACTGCGGCTCGGTCGCCTCGCCCTTCCGCGAGACCGAGGCCATGAAAGACGGCTCCGACGCCATCGCCGACTGGCCGATCCTGAACGCGCTGGCCAACACCGCGGGCGGCGCCTCCTGGGTGAGCTTTCACCACGGCGGCGGCGTCGGCATCGGCAACTCGCTCCATGCGGGCATGGTGATCGTGGCCGACGGCACGGACGCCGCGGCACGACGGCTCGAGCGCGTGCTCACGATTGACCCGGGAATGGGCGTGATCCGCCACGCCGACGCCGGCTACGAGACGGCGATCCGGGTGGCCGAGGAGAAGGGCGTCCACGTCCCGCACCGCGTGAAGTGACGCGTCCGCGCGCAAGCGGGTGCTGAAAGGCGGAGCCCGGAGTATCGTTGCCAGAACCATGAAGCATCCGCGCGCCGTCCTCGTGTTCCTCGCGCCGGTGCTGCTCACCGCCTGCCCGCAGCGCGACGAGGTTGCTCCACCGCAGCAGCCAGGCGCCGGCTACACCGCGCAAGGGCAGTGGCAGACGCCGCGACCGGGCCCCGCGCCCCAGCAAGGGTATTCGCAGCAGCCCGCCTACCCGCAGCCGCAACCGGGCCAGTGGACACCGCCGCCTCCCGCGCCGGCCCCTGCGCCGTGGTGGCAGCCGCAGCCCGGCGCCTTCCCCTTTCCGTTCCCGTTTCCCACGGCGCAACCGCAGGGCCAGACTCCGCAGCTCCCGACGTTTCCTGGGCTCCCCGGCCTGCCGACGATCCCGACCCCCTTCGGCCCCGACCTCGGCCAGCAGTGCGTCAACAGCGTCAACGAGCACCGGGCGACAATCGGGTTACCGGCGCTCCAGCGCTGGGTACAAACCGAAACGTGCGCGGCGAGCCAGGCGCGCGATGGAGCTGCCTCGGGGCAACCTCACGGCGCCTTCGGTCGCTGCTCGGAGCAAGGCCAGAACGTCTGTCCCTCGTGGCCTGGACCCGACAAGCAGATGATCGCGCCCTGCATCCAGAGCATGTGGAACGAAGGCCCCGGCGCTGATTTCGCCGCGCACGGCCACTATCTCAACCTGGCGAGCGCTCGGTTCACCCGGGTGGCGTGCGGCCTCTACACCGCACCTTCAGGACAGGTGTCGCTCGTCCAGGACTTCCTGTAGATCGACGCGCCGGCTCTCTTCGGAGCGGCGCGGCTACAGGTTCTCGACCGACTTGAGCATCTCGGTGACGAACTGCACGCGCGGGCGCAGCAGCATCTCCCGGGCGCGCAGCGGTCGCACCTTGATCATCGGCGTGTTGCCGCCTCCGTCAGGCGCGCTCAGCAGATCATCCTTGAACGTGTACCCGTAGTTCTCGTCTTTCTTCGGCGTATCGGCGTGAGCGCTCGGCGCGACGGCGCTGAGGATCATGCCGAGTGCCAGGGATGCGAGGATCTTCTTGGTCATGGTCGTCTCCTTGGGAGCACGTGAGCACGCGCCCACGTGAGCCCTTCGGACACGCGCTGGGGCCGGCGGCTTGGTTCGCGTCGCGAAATCTCTCCAGGAGGCGCGCGGCGAGCGCTACTTCGACGCGGGCGTGCACCCGAGATCGAAGGGCACCGACTCGATCTTGTCCTTCTCTTCTTCCTCGACCCAGCGCGAGAACAGCTTCGCCGTCGCGGAGCCGTCGAACCGCAGCAACCGCGGGGTGTTGTTGCCCTGCGAGCCGTCGTCGTCGTTGTTCAGGAGTACGAAGCCGCCGGCCTCGGGACAGCCCTTGCCGCAGTGGCGATAGCCCGCCGTCTCGGCGACCCAGGTGACTCCCTGGCTCTCGATCGTCCCCGTGGATCGCTCCAGGCTCGGCGAGGTCGTGGCAAAATCCGCGCAATGACCGCTGTCCGCGTAGACGGACAGGACGCCGGGCAATGTGTACTGGATGTCGTCGAAGGTGAAGCGATGGCCCTCTTTCGAGGTGCCGGTGCTCTTGGTGCTCACGGTGAGGTTCCGCGCGCCGGGCCCGGCGACCTGCGCCGGCGGCAAAAGGCTGTTCGGATCGGAGGCGGAGTCATCGACGGTCGCCTTCAGCTCGAACGTCGCGCCGTCGAGCGAAACACCGCTCCCGCTGGCCGTCATCGAGGTGAAGAACCCGTGGTCGACGGCGCTGACGGCGTACGTCGCCGTGACGACGCCGCTCGCCCTGGCGAGGCCATAAGGCAAGTCGGTGCAATCGCTGAACGTGTATTTGACGCGGGGACCGGTGACCGTCGCGGCGACGCAGGCGCCCACCTTCATCTGCACCAGCGCCGCGCTTTGCTGGGCCGCTTGCTCCGACGCGGACGAGCCGGAGCTGCCCTCGTAAAGGATCGCCAGCAGCGCCGATTGGGACTCCGTGGCTCGCGCCCACTCGAGCCCGCTGCCCTCGTCGGGCACGACCGCCCCGCAACCCGCGAGCGTCGAGAGCTGCCCGAGCAGGAGCGGAGCCACGAGAACGCCGGCTTTCGAGCTCTTCATTCGATCACTACAGCGAACCACAAGCCGGCTGTCAACAAGCATGCACGAATCAATCGACGATCGCTCACGGGTGGATTCACCGGCGATGAAGGTGTCAGTAATTCGTCGCCGTCACCGGCTCTTCGCGGCGGCGAGCTCCGAGGCAGACTCGGTATCGACAGATCGTGGTCCTGGCGTGGAGCGCGCGCGAGATCGGTGAGGGACCGTCGATGGCGCACGACGCGGTGTGAACGACGACGCGCGCCGGGATTACCATCGGATTCACCGCAGCGGCAGTGACGGGGAGGATCGCCGTCCTCCTTCCGCCGCTCCGCTCGAACGTTCTACTCCCGGGCTGGGCCGTGTACGGCTGCGCCCTGGCGTGGACGATCCTGCGGTGGAGCTACCGAGTGGCCAGCCGTTTGCCGCGGGAGGAAGGCATCCCGAAGCACCTGCAAGGCGTGTTCGTCGGTATTCTCTTCCTGACGGGCTCGATGACGATTGCCAGCTTCGAGCTCCACCCGCGCTCGGCGAGCTTGCTGGTGGGGCTCATCTACCTGCTGGCGGCCGCCCAGGGGATCATGCGCTGGAACGGTCGTCGGCCCTCCGGGGCGTCTTCCTCGAAGTGACGCGAGGAGCCCGAACCGAGGTCCGGGCTCTCGTGAATGCCTCCGAATCCTCAGCGCGGCGCAATCACGGCCCCGGGGGATACTCCGCCGCCGACCGCGTGTAGATCTCCTCGTACTTGGCCATCGAGCCGGTCGGGATGAAGATCCCGAACACCCCGGTCACCGAAGCAAACGAGAGCTTCACGCCCATGTTCATGGCCACGGAGCCCGTGAACACGCCGCCGGGCATGAAGTACGGCGACAGGCTCGTCACCGAGGAGACGCCGCCGTCGTCGAAGGGGCCCTTGGTGTTGAAGAGGCCGAACGTCTCGGCGGGCATCTGCGGGGTTCCAGACACCTTGTCGACCGTGATCAGCATCGGTCCCAGCGTGTCCTCGTAGGCCGCGACCGAGAGATCCGACAGCAGCGCTTTCACCGGCACCGGGTTACCCGTGCCAACCACCTTCGCGCAACCCGGCAGGGCGAGGCTCACCTGGAGCAGGAGCTCGTGCTCGCCACCCACGTTGTAGCGCCAGGCGTGGGCGTCGACGTCGACCTTGTCGCCCACCTTCACGCCGATGAAATGAAAGGCCGTGTTCGCCGAGATGAACATCTTGAGGGACTGCTGCGTGGCGCCGGCGAGATTGACCAGGTTCTCGGCCTGCTGCACGAAGATCTGGCAGGCGACGCCGGCCTGACAGCCATTCTTCGAGACGCCGGTCACGAACAGGCCCGGGGACCACACCTCGGTTGGGGCAGCGGGGTTGTCTTGCCAGATCTCGTGCAGCGTCTTCTTCACGGCGCCGGGCTCGGGCGCATCGCACGTCGGCCACATGAAGCCGCCGCTGCTGCTCGATCCGCTGCCGCTCCCGCTCGGATCGCCGCCGGCGCCCGTGGTGGCGCTCGCGCTCGCGCTCGCCGTGCTGCTCGCGGTCGAGGTCGCTCCGCCGCCGTTCCCGCCCGCGCTCGCGGTGGTCGTGCCCGTCATCGACGGCGAGCCGCCGGTGCCCGCGGCCGAGGCCGTCGACTGCGTCGTCGCGTCGGTGCCGCCACAACCCGCGTACATGCCGGCGAGGCCCATTGATGCGAAAAAGCCCAGCGTCGCCGCCCGGGAAGCGATGTTCGTGAAAGATCGGTCCATGCTCGCGAGCATACCTCAAGCGCGCTTTCTCGTACTAGGCTCCGCCCCCGTGAAGCGCGTCGACTTCTTCTACGACTTCTCGTGCCCGTACGCGTACCTCGCGCACACGCAGATCGAGGCCCTGTGCGCCCGCGCGGGCGCCGAGCTCGCGTGGCGACCGATGCTGCTCGGCGGCGTCTTCCAGGCCGTGGGGACCGTGCAGGTCCCCTTCGCCGTGATGTCGACCGCGAAGGCCCGGCACAACGCCTTCGACATGATGCGCTGGGCCGATTTTTTCGGCGTTCCGCTGACGATGCCTGCCACGCACCCGAACCGCACGGTGCTCGCGCTCCGGGCCACGCTCGCGGCCGACGCCGCCGACATTCCTCGCGCGAGCAAGGCGATCTTCGCCGCGTACTGGGTCCACGGGCGCGACGTCGCCGAGCCCGACGTGGTGCGGCAAGCCCTCGACGGCGCCGGGCTCGACGGCAAGGAGCTCGTCGCGCGCGCCGACGATCCCGCGATCAAGGCGGCCCTCCGCGTCCGCACCGACGAGGCGGTAGCGCACGGCGTCTTCGGCGCGCCGGCCTTCGTCGTCACCGCGCCCGGCGTCTCGGGCGATCTGTTCTGGGGCCAGGATCGCCTCGATTTCGTCGAGAAGGCCCTCGGCGGCTGGTCCGTGAAAGAAGGAAACCCATGAAAGAGCTGTCGTTCTTCTTCGATTTTTCAAGCCCCTTCGCCTACCTCGCGTCGACGCAGGTCGAGGCCGTCGCGGCGCGCGCCGGGGCCACGGTGCGCTACCGCCCGTTCCTCCTCGGCGCCCTCTTCAAGGCCCTCGGCGGGCCCGACGTCCCGCTCTTCGCGATGCCGCCGACCAAGCAGCGCCACGCGCGCGACGACATGTTCCGCTGGGCCGATTTCCACGGCGTCCCGCTGAAGTTTCCGAGCCGCTTCCCGATCAACACCGTCAAATCGCTGCGGATGATCCTCCAGCTCGACGAGGCCTCGCGTGCGCCGCTGCTGCACGCGCTCTTCCACGCGGCCTGGGTCGACGATCGCGATCTCAACGACGACGCCGTGCTCATCGACATCGCAGCGAGCGTGGGCCTCGACGGCGCGGCGCTCGTGGCCGGTACGAAGAACGATGCCGTGAAGGCGCAGCTCAAGGCCGCCACCGATGAGGCCGTGAAGCTGGGCTTGTTTGGTGCCCCCACGTTCATGGTGGGCGACCTGCTCTTCTGGGGTCAGGACCGCCTCGCGTTCGTCGAAAAAGCCCTGCACGGCTGGCGACCGCGCGGCGAATGACCACGTCGAGACGCCTCGAACGGTTGTCCTACATTGTCCGACTTAAGTGAGGCTCAGGTCGGCATTGAGGGATGACTTCCGAGTCCTCCCGCGTACCTTCGTTCGCATGACGAAATTGCCCCACGTCGTTCTCGCCACACTCTTCGGCCTCCTGGCCGCCCCGGTGCTGGACGCGACGCTCGGCAACAACATCGCCCAGGCCTCCGAAGAGGCCGACCTCGTCGTCGGCACCGAGCTGGTCGCCACGGCCGACGTCGCGCTTCACAAGGCCGAGATCGCCAAAGGCTCACACGTCAGCGTCACGAAGCTGCGCCTCAGCGCCGGCCACCTCGACGGCGTCGACGTGGCCCTCGCCGACGGCCACGTCGTGAAGGTCACGATGGGCACCGTGCGCAGCTACTTCCAGGTCGCGCAGTAGCCTCTTCAGCTGATCTTCTTCAGCTTTCGCTGGAGCGTGCGCCGGTCGATCCCCAGCATCTTCGCCGCGCTCGCGACCACGCCGCCCGAGTCCACAAGCGCCTTGCGGATGGTGTCGCGCTCGAGCTCGTCGAGGTTGTAGACGCGCACCGGCTGCTCCATCAGCGCCTCGCCCACGGGGCGCTCCGGGAGCGCGGCGGCCTCGCGCAGCAGGCGATCGGCGTCGATCGGCTTCGTCATCAGCGTGTCGGCGCCCTCCTTCACGGCGGCCACCGCGAGCGGGATGTCGCCGTAGCCGGTGAGCATCACGATGATCGCCGAGGGGCGCATGCGCCGGTAGCTCGACAGCGCCGAGAGGCCGTCGCGCTTCGGCATCCGGTAGTCGATGATGACCAGATCGGCGGGCTCGTACTCCAGCGCGACCAGGCCCTCTTCCACCGTGGCCGCCGTCCGCGCGCGCACGCCGCGACGCCGCAGCGCGCCGCCGAGCGTGGTGCGGAACGCGTCGTCGTCGTCGATCACCAGCGCCGTCTCGAGCTTCCGCGTCACGATCGCACCTCGGTCTTCGCGTCGGCGTTCACGACGGGGAGCAGCAGCGTCACCCGCGCTCCGCCCTCCACCGCGTTCTCGATCCGCAGCGTCGCGCGCATCCGCTTCGCCAGGACCGAGCTCACGTACAGGCCGAGGCCCATGCCGCCCTGGTCTTCTTTTGTCGTGTGGAATGGCTCGCCGAGGCGCTCCAAGATCTCCGCGCTGAAGCCCGGGCCGTCGTCGGTCACGCTCACCTCGATCCACTTCGGCCGCGCGGTGACGGCGATCTCGAGGCGGCGCGCGACGTGCCCCTCGGGCGACGTGGCCTGCACCGCGTTGCTGAGCAGGTTCGTCAGCACCTGGCAGAGGCCGACCTCGAGCACCGTGGCCACCACCGGCTCGGGGCCGAGGAACACGCGCTCACCCTTGAAACCAAGCCGATCCAGCTCCTTCTCGGCGTACTCCGAGACCAGCTCGCAGAGGTCGACCCGGGTGGCGCGCTGATCGGGCCGGATGTGGCCGCGCAGCAAGCCGACGATGTCGCTGGCGCGGCGCGCCTCCTTGGCGATGGTCTGGGCCATCGTCGGCGCCTCGGGATCGCCGTCGCGGATCATGTCGACGAGCTCGTTGCTGCCGAGCAAGATCGTCGCGAGCGGGGTCGAGAGCTCGTGCGACATGCCGCCGACGAGGCGCCCCAGCATCGCCAGCTTCTCGTTGCGCGCGCCCTCGCGCCGGAGCTCGTCGAGCCGCCGCGTGTAGACGACCGACACGAAGCCGAGGAACCAGATCAGCGACGCGAGCGAGCCGAGGCCGCCGAGCACCTCGAGGCGATCGCGGCCGAGCGGCGCCGAGTCGAGCGGGAGCGGCGGAGCCCAGCAGAGCACCGCGACCATCGCCACCGCGACGAGCGCGATCCGCACCGCCGTACGGCTCGCGCAGAGGAAGCCGGCGAGCACGATCTGGAACGCGAGGAACACCGCGAAGGGATTGTGGAGGCCGCCCGACCACCAGAGCAGCGCCCCGAGCAGCACCGCGTCGAGCGTGATCTGCGCCGACACCCAGCGCGGCGCCCCGTCGCGCGGCGCCCACCGCAACGCGACCATCCATCCGACGTTGACCGCCAAGATCCCCGACAGAACGAGGAGCAGCGGCGTGAGCGCCATCGCCGGCACCAGCAGCCGCGCGACCACCACCGTCGCCGTCATGCCCACGAGCGCCAGCCAGCGGAGCTGGATCAGCCAGCCCGCGGCCGACTCCGACGAGGCGGGCGGCGGCCCCGAGACGAGCGCGGCGAGCCGCCAGCGACGACGCGGAGCCGGCGATCGAGCCGTGCCTTCGAGCGGCGTAGCGAGGGCGGAGGCCGGGTTCCATCTGTCCACGAAGGTGCTCACCGTAGGGCTCCTGTCTTACGACGTGAACAGGCATCCGGCGAGCGCGCACCGATCAAGGTGTCGGCGCGCTCTCGCCCGGGATCTTCAGCGCTCCGCGCTGCTCCTTGAGCTTTTGTTCGGCCTGCGTCCCCGCGAACGGCGCCTTGATGTCTGCCGGGCGCTCGCGCTCGATGCCGTCGGCCCGCCCACGCGTCTGGGTATCGAACATCGTGAAGATGATGAAGATGGCCAGAAACACCAGCGACACCCCGAAGATCACCGCGTGAAACTTGTGATCGTAATAGAGGTGCATGAACACGAGAGCCACCGTCGCGGCCTTGACCGAGGCGATGAGCAGCGCGATCCACAGGTTCGCCGCGCCGAAGTTCACGTAGCTCGCGCCCACAGTGACCGCGGTGAGGACGAGCAGCGCGCCCCACGTCTTCAGGTACGTGGAGAGCGGTAGTACGTGAGGGACATGGTCTTTCCCGTGAGCGGCCGGGTTTGCGTGAGCATCCATGATTCAACCGATCAGGTAGAGGAGCGGAAAGAGGTAGATCCACACGAGATCGACGAGGTGCCAGTAGAGCCCGAAGCCCTCGACAGGGGCGTAGTACCGGCTCGAGAACTCGCCGCGCATGTTCCGCCGGAGGAGCCAGATCATCAGGCCCATCCCGATCAGGATGTGAATCCCGTGGATCCCCGTCATCATGAAGTAGACGGCGAAGAAGATGCCGGCGTGATGGCCGTGGAAGCCTTCGGCGGTGAAGTATCTCCCGGGGAGCAACCCCTCGTGGAACTTGTGGCTGTACTCGAAGAACTTGATGGTGAGGAACACGCACGAGAGCGCCAGCGTGACCCCGATGAGCAAGCTTGTGAGTTTGGTTTTGCTCATCTGCGCCGACCGCACGGCGAGGGCCATCGTCAGGCTGGAGCAGATCAGGACCACGGTGTTGACGGCGCCCATCACGCGGTTCAGGTGGTGATGCGCCTCGACGAAATCGGCGTAGTACCAGCTCCGGAACACGGCGAAGGCGCAGAACAGGCCGCCGAACAGCAAGATCTCGGTGACGAGGAAGAGCCAGATACCCATCCGGCCTGCGTCGAACTGCACGTCGGCGCTGTCGAAATGGTGGGCGACCTGGAACTCGTTCTCCCGGGCGGGCTTGTCGGTGGCGCTCACGATTTACCCTCGTTGAACTCGTAAGGCCCTTCGGTCACCACCGGGCGATGCTCGAAGTTCTCGGTCACCGGCGGGGAGGCCGCGTCCGTCCACTCGAGGCTCTTGCCGCCCCAGGGGTTCTGCGGGGCGATGGCGCCGCTCTTCAGCGATTTGAGCAGGTAATAGAGCATGAGCAGGAAGCCCACGCCGAGCAGCCACGATCCGAAGGTGGAGAAGGCGTGGAGCGGCTGGAACTGATCGAGGTAATTGTAGTAGCGGCGCGGCATCCCCCGCGTGCCCAGGATGAACTGCGAGAAGAAGGTGACGTTGAACCCGATGAAGTAGAGCGCCGCCGCGACGGCCGCGAGCTTCTGCGAGTACATGCGCCCTGTCATCTTCGGCCACCAGTGGTGGAGGCCGCCGAGGAACGCCGTCACCGTGCCGCCCATCATCACGTAGTGGAAGTGCGCCACCACGAAGTACGTATCGTGGAGGTGCATGTCGACGCTGAGCATGCCCAGGAACAGGCCAGTCAGGCCGCCGATCGTGAACAGGAACAGAAAGCACATCGCGAAGAGCATCGGCGCGGTGAACTTGATCGAGCCCCCGTAGAGCGTCGAGACCCAGTTGAAGACCTTGATCCCGCTCGGCACCGCGACGATGAACGTCAGGAACGAGAAGATCGTCGCCGCCACCTCGCTCTGGCCCGAGACGAACATGTGATGGCCCCAGACCAGGAAGCCCACGAGGGCGATGGCCACGCTGGAGAACGCGATGGCCTTGTAGCCGAAGATCTTCCGCTGCGCGTGGACCGCGATGAGCTCGCTGATGATGCCCATGCCCGGGAGGATCATGATGTAGACGGCCGGGTGGCTGTAGAACCAGAAGAAGTGCTGGTAGAGCACCGGATCGCCGCCGAGGGCCGGATCGAAGATGCCAATGTGGAACACCCGCTCGGCCATGAGCAAGAGCAGCGTGATCGCCAGCACCGGCGTCGCGAGGATCTGCACGATGCTGGTGGCGTAGAGCGACCAGAGGATGAGCGGCATGCGATACCAGGTCATCCCCGGGGCGCGGAGCTTGTGCATCGTGACGATGAAGTTGAGCCCGGTGAGCACGCTGGAGAACCCGAGGACGAAGATGCCGAACGTGACGCTGAGCACCGAGGTGTTGGTCGTCGACGCATAGGGCACGTAGAACGTCCAGCCGGTGTCGAGGCCGCCGGTGACGATCGACGAGAGCGTGAATATCGCCCCGATCCAGTAGAGATAGAGGCTGAGCAGGTTGAGCCTGGGGAAGGCCACGTCCTTGGCGCCGAGCAGGATCGGCACGAGGAAGTTGCCGAGCGCGCCCGGGATGCTGGGGATGATGAACAGGAACGTCATCACCGCGCCGTGGAGCGTGAACGCCTGGTTGTACTGATTGGCGCTCATGATGGTGTGGCCGGGCGAGAGCAGCTCGAGCCGCAGCAGGAGGGCGAAGAAGCCCCCGAGCGCGAACGCCACGAGCACGCTCCCCAGGTACATGAGGCCAATCCGCTTGTGATCGACCGTCGTGAGCCAGGAGACGATGCCCCGCTCCGCGTTGATGTAGTTCGTCCCCCGCGGCCGGGGGGCGCCCTCGAGATCGTCGTCTGCAGCGATGACTGACATGGTGCTTCTGCTTTCCAGATCTCTCGTGCGACGCTCAGTTGACCGACTTGAGGTAGGCGATGAGCGCGTCGATTTCCCTGTCCTTGAGCAACCCCTGGAACGTGGGCATCGCGGCCGGATAGCCGCGGACGATCTTCGCGCCGGGGTTCAAGATGCTCTCGCGAATGTAGTTCTCGTCGACCTTCACCGACGCTCCGCCCTCGAGGTCTTCGCTCCGGCCAATCAGCCCCTTGAGCGAGGGGCCTTGAATGCGCGAGCCATCGAGCGAGTGGCAGGTGGCGCAGCTCCGCTGCGTGAAGAGCTTCTTTCCGAGCTCGGCCGGCGGGAGATCGCTGGCCCCGCCGCCCTTCTCGAGCCAGTCTTTGTACACCGGCTCATCCATCACGATGATCTTCGCGCCCATGTCGGAGTGGCCGGTGCCGCAGTACTCCGCGCAGAGGACGGCGACGTCCTTGGCCTCGGTGGCCTGAAACCACGTGGTGGTGTAGGCCCCGGGGACGAGGTCTTGCTTGATGCGAAACTCGGGGACGAAGAAGCTGTGGACGATGTCCTTCGACGACATCACCAGACGAACCGGCCTGTCCTTCGGGACGCCGAGCTCGTTCACCGTCGTCGTGCCGTTGGGGTAGGTGAAGGTCCAGAGCCACTTCTCCGCGGTGACCTGGATCTCGAGCGCCTCGGCGGGCGCGACGGCGGCGCTCGCGTACCCCTTGAGTCCCATCGCGAAGAGGCCGAGCAGCATCAGCGCGGGGATCGTCGTCCACACGATCTCCAGCGCCGTGCTGTGGTCGATCGACGACGTCTTCTCGCCCTCGCGGCGGCGGCGGTAGCGCACGGCGAAATACGCCATCGCGCCCACGACGAGCACGAAGAAGCCGACGGAGAGCCAGTAGACGACGTGGAACCCGGCGTCGACCTCGGGCGCCAGGGTGGACGTCTGTCGAGGGAGCCAGAACGAGCCGATGTCGATGGGGGTGAGTCTCATGACGAGTGCTCCGCTTCCGGCGTGGACAGCGGCTTTCGCTCCCTGCGCCAGAAGCGCAGGAGCCAGAGCGCGAGGACCGCGAGGGTGACGACGCCCGACGCCCGCACGAGGCGCGTCGTGGCGATTACATAGCCGCGCGCGAGAGGATCGTAGTGGAAGCAGAAGAGCAGGACGCGGTCGACTACCGTGCCGATCTTGCCCTCCGACGCCTCGAGCAGAGCGAGCTTGAAGCCCGGGAACGTGATGCCGTAGAGCGTGCGCGACAGCCGCCCGTCAGGCGTGTACACGAAGGAGCCCGCCGCGTGGGCGAACTGCTTGGTGGACTCGTCCCATCGATAGTGAAAGCCGGCCGCCGAGGCCAGTGCCTTGACCTGCGCCTCGTCGCCGACCAGGAAATCGAAGCCGTTTTCGCCGACGGGGCGGCCATAGGCGTCGAGGTAATTCATCCGCTTCTTCGCGGCGCTCTCCACGGTGTCGCGCGGATCGAAGCTGACGACGACGACGCGGTACTCGTCGCCCGCCGTCCAGCGGAGCTTCTTCATCTCGTCGAGCGCGCCGTTGATCACCAGCGTGCAGAGCATCGGACACTCGTAGTAGGCGAGCACCAGCACGACAGGTCGCTTGCCGTCGAGGTAATCCCCGATGGTGACGGCGCGGCCGGATTGATCGCGGAGGGCGATGTCGCGCGGGAGCGCCGCGCCCTGCCGATCTTCGATGTCGATGCCCTGGAGCTCCGCCGGGACAGTGGAGTCCTTGGCCGACGCCGGGCGCGCCGCGACGAGCGCCACCAGCGCGAGCGCGAGCGCCGAGACGAGGACTCGAATCCTGGAGCCCGGCGCCATGACTACCGGGTCCCCATCGGCGCGCGGGGAGCCTCGACCGGAGCCGCGGCGCGGGCCCGGTAGGCGGCCAGCGTCAGCTCGCGGGCGCGGTCGACCGGGATGCGGACGACTCCATCCTTGCGATTCACCCACTGGTAACGCGAGAGCTTGGCCTGCTCCTCGGCGCGCAGCTCCCGGAGCTCGGTCCCCTGGGGCTCGAGCTGCTTGGCCGAGATCTCGTGGTTGAACACCGATCGAAAGATCTCGTTGACGCCGATGACCACGCCCACGAGCAGCGCCAGGGTGGAGACGACGATGGCGCCGATCATCCGGTTCTTCGGCTGGTCTTGCTCGCACTCCGGCTCCTCGTGGGGCGCGGCGACGACCTCGGCCAGAGATCCGGACTCCGGCGCGGCCGGGATCGGGAGAGGCGTCTTGTCGGAGACTGCTTCGGTGTCCATATCCATTCTCCTCTCAGGTGTTCTGGAACTGGAGCGACTCGGCCAGGCGCGGATCGCGGACGGGGTAGAGCGGCCCGCCGGCGGCGCGGCGCGCGATGACGAGAAGGCCGGCGCTGAGCGGGCCAATCAGGCCACAGACATCGACCCAGCTCGGCACGGCGCCGCGCTCACCGAGCGTGGGCATCACCAGCCAGTAGATGTCGACGTAGTGCATGGCCAGGATCAGGGCCGCGGCGGCGCCGAGCACGAAGCGGCTCCGCTTGGCGGTGCGCGAGATCAGGGCGATGAACGGCACCACGAAGTGGCCGAACACGAGCACCAGGCTCACCACCTTCCACGGCCCCTCCCAGCGCTCGCGGAAGTACACCGTCTCTTCGGGGATGTTGCCGTACCAGATGATGAGGTACTGCGAGAAGCCGATGTAGGCCCAGAAGACGGTGAATCCGAAGAGCAGCTTGCCAATGTCGTGGCGGTGCTCGACCGTGGTGATCCCTTCGAGGATGCCTTTGCGCTCGAGCGCGAGCGTCAGGAGCGCGAGGGCGGCCAGCGACGAGACCGCACTCCCGGAGAACACCTGAACGCCGTAGATCGTCGAGTACCAGTGCGGATCGAGGCTCATCAGCCAGTCGAAGGCCGCGAACGTGAGCGTGAGGCCGAGCAGGATTATCGCGGGCGCGCTCCGGGCGGCCATCCGCAGCGTCAGCTCTTTATCGCCGGACTCGTCCTGCTTGCGCGAGGTGCGCCAGAACCAGAGCGAGAGGCCCGACCAGACCGCGAGGAACACCGCGGCTCGCACGAAGAAGAACGTCGGGTTGAGGTAGGCTGCCTTCTTCTGGATCAGCGGATCGCCGTGGGCCTCGGGCCCCATCCAGTGGTGGTAGAGGTCGTGCGCGAAGAACGCGACGGGCAGGAACAGCGCCGCGGACGCCGGGAGCAGGCCAGTCAGCCACTCGAGCTGACGGCGCGGGATCACAGACCAGCCAGCCCTGGTGAGGTGCTGGATCAGCACGAAGAACAGCGCCCCGAGCCCGATGGTCGCGAGCCACACGAAGCCGGTGAGGTACGAGAAGGCGAAGCGCTGGCGATCCACGAGGGCCGCGACGATCGACAGCGCGACCGAGGCCACGAGGAGCGCCGTCGCCGCCCCGACGAGCTTCTTCGCGCGCGCCGGATCGAGCGAGGTTATCCGCGCCTTCGACGCGTCGTTGATGGGAGTGCTCATGGCGTTCCGCTCTCCGGGTCGATCTTGCCGCGCTGCTCGCCGGGCACGTCGTCGATGGTGGCGTGCTGGCTGCGCCCGAGGACGCGAACCCAGGTGACGATCGCCCAGCGATCGGCCACCGGGATCTGCTTCCGGTACGAGGGCATGTTGCGGACTCCGCTGGTGATGACGTCGAAGATCTGCCCGTCGGGGAGCCCGCGGACGCGATCCGACGCGAGATCGATGGGGATCGGATATCCCCGCTTGACGGCCATCCCGTGCCCGCTGCCCGATTTGTCGTGGCAGGGCGTGCAGTAGATGTTGAAGCGATCTTGCCCGCGCGCGAGCAGCGCCTCGTCCACCGGCACAGGCACCGTCACCACGTAGGCGTCACCGGTCTTGCCGCGGTACATCGCGTCGTCCTCGCGCAATTCGCCCTGGGCCACGGTGCCGTCGACGAGAGGCCGCATGGCCCGTCCGTCCTCGAAGAGCGGGCTCGCCTGGTTGGCCTGGTACTTCGGTTGCCAGTCCATGTCGCCGATGAAGTGAATCGGCGGATCTGCGCTCGTCTCGCCGCGACAGCCAGCGACGATCGCCGCGGCCGCCATCGCGAGAGCGAGGGTCAGAGGAGCGCGCTTCACGACCCCACCTCGCAGAGCTCGTGCGCGCCGAGCGACGCCAGGAGGCGTTTGGTCGCGACCCGGTCGTACTTCGGATCGGCGGCCTCGACGCTGATGAAGAAGAGATCGTCGGTCGCGCGCTCGAACGAGGGGTGCGTCTGCACCGGGTGGAAGAACCGAGGGAGCTTGTTCATCGACCACATGCCGAAGAAGGTCGCGAACGCCGCGCAGAGCACCGTCAGCTCGAAGAAGACCGGGATGAAGGCCTGGTACGAGAACGCCTCTTTGCCGCTGATGTTCTGCGGGTAATCGACGCCCTGCGTGTACCAGGCCAGCAGCACCGAGCCGACGAGGCCGAAGAGCCCGCCGCCGAGCACGATCCAGGGCAGCCGCGAGGGGCGGAGCCCCATGGCGTGCTCCAGCCCGTGCACGGCAAAAGGAGTGTGGGCGTCGAAGCGCTGGTAGCCCGCGTCGCGGAGCGCCTCGCAGGCCTTGTAGAGCTCGCCCGGCGTCTCGTACCAGCCCATGAGGGCGTGCACGCTGGCCGGCGCGACGCTCGGCGAGGCGCCGCTCCTCGCCGAGTCGATGACCTCGGAGGGGACGTGATTGCCGTTGAGAGGCTTCTTCGCTCGCCTGGGTTCGCGACTCTGAGTCTCAGGATTCATGACGCGCCTCCGTGTGGTCGTGCGCCGCGTGCGGATCGGCCGCGGGCAGGATGCTCTTCACCTCGCCGATCGCCACCATCGGCAGATACCGGACGAAGAGGAGCAGCATGGTGAAGAAGAGCCCGAAGGTGCCAATGAACGTCGAGATGTCGAAGAGGCTCGGCTTGAAGTAAGTCCAGCTCGACGGGAGGTAATCGCGGTGGAGGCTGGTCACCACGATCACGAAGCGCTCGAACCACATGCCGATGTTGACGAGGATCGAGATCACGAACATCAGCGGGACGCTGGTGCGCACCTTCTTGAACCAGAAGAGCTGCGGGAAGATCACGTTGCAGCTCACCATTGTCCAGTAAGCCCAGGAGTACGGGCCGAAGGCGCGGTTCAGGAAGACGAACTTCTCGTAGGGGTTACCGCTGTACCAGGCGGTGAAGAACTCGATCCCGTACGCGTACCCGACGATGCTGCCGGTCGCGAGGATGATCTTGTTCATGTTCTCGAGGTGATGAATCGTGATCAGGTTCCCGAGGCCGAGGAACCTCCGCGCCATCACCATCAGCGTGACGACCATCGCGAAGCCGCTGAACACGGCGCCGGCCACGAAGTACGGTGGGAAGATCGTGGTGTGCCAGCCCGGCACCACCGAGACGGCGAAGTCGAACGAGACGATGGTGTGGACGCTGAGCACGAGCGGCGTCGAGAGTCCGGCGAAGATCTGATAGGCCTTCTCGTAGTTGAGCCAGTGCCGGTGCGAGCCGCGCCAGCCCAGCGCGAGGATGCCATAGACGATCTGCTTGGTCTTCGTGTCGGCCCGGTCCCGCAGCGTCGCGAGATCCGGCACGAGGCCGACGAACCAGAAGAGCAGCGACACCGTCGCGTAGGTCGAGACGGCGCAGACGTCCCAGAACAGAGGGCTCTTGAAGTTCGGCCAGACCTGCATCTGGTTCGGCACCGGGAAGAGCCAGTAGGCGAACCACACTCGACCGACGTGGAACACGGGGTAGATGGCGGCCGACATCACGGCGAAGATCGTCATCGCCTCGGCGGCGCGGTTGATCGAGGTGCGCCACTTCTGCCGGAACAGGAAGAGGATGGCGCTGATCAGCGTGCCTGCGTGGCCGATACCGACCCAGAAGACGAAGCCGGTGATGTCCCAGGCCCAGCCGACGGTGGTGTTGAGTCCCCAGACGCCGGTGCCCTTCGTGACCAGGCGAAACAGCGATCCGAAGAGGATCATCAACACGCTGAGGGTGAAGGCGATCGCGAGCTTCCAGCCCGTCGGCGTCTTCGCCTCGACGATACCCGACACCTGTCGGGTGATGCCGCGGAAGTCCCGCTTGCCGGGGAGGAGCTCGGGGCGCACCGCCGGATCGTCGTGGGGATAGCTGAGCGTGCTCATGCGCCCTCGAGAGCGGGGTTCGGGTTCTTGATCCGGGCCAGGTACGAGACCCGAGGCTTGATGTTGAGCTCTTCGAGGAGGCGATACATGCGCGGGCTCTGGAGGCGCTTGGCCACCTTGCTCCCCACGTCGTTGAGGTCGCCGAAGCGGATGGCCTGCGTCGGACAGGCCTGCTGACAGGCGGTGACGATCGCGCCGTCCTTCACGTGACCCTGGCCGTCTTTCTTGGCGTCGATCTTCGCGTGGTTGATCCGCTGCACGCAGAACGTGCATTTCTCCATGACGCCGCGGGAGCGCACGGTGACGTCGGGGTTGATCTGCATCTTCCCGATCTCGGTGATCCCCGAGGTGTAGTCGAGGAAGTTGAAGCGGCGGACCTTGAACGGGCAGTTGTTGGCGCAGTAGCGGGTGCCGATGCAGCGGTTGTAGGCCATGTCGTTGAGGCCTTCGGGGCTGTGCGTCGTGGCGCCGACCGGACAGACCTGCTCGCACGGCGCGTTCTCGCAGTGGCTGCACATCGTGGGCTGGGCGATGCTCGCCGGCTCGTCCGCCTCTTCGCCCGTGAAGTAGCGGTCGATGCGGAGCCAGTGCATCTCGCGAGTCCCCTCGACGCCCTCGGCGCCGACGATGGGGATGTTGTTCTCGGCCTGGCAGGCCGTGACACACGCGTTGCAGCCGATGCAGGTGTTGAGATCGATGTTGAGACCCCAGGCCTGTCCTTCGTAGCTGCGCTCCTTCCAGAGGCTCAGGAGCGGCGGGTGCTCGGGCGCCTCCTTCGCGAACCCGGGCTCCTTCGTGAACTCCTCGGCGGTGCCCTCGCGAGCGAGGTTGCGGCCCTCCATCGCGAAGTGCTCCTGGGTGCGGGCGAGCTGGGTGTGCTCGCCCGTCTTCGTCAGGACCACACCGGTGACGATGTTGAACGCCGTGCTCGCGCGGAGCGGATTGACGTCGACGCCGACCCCCTTGCCGACGCGGCCGACGTGGGTCCGGCCGTGGCCGAGCGTGAGCGCGATCGAGCCCTCGGCCTGGCCCGGAGCGATCAACACCGGGACATGGATCTCGGCGCCCGACGCGGCGAGCTTGACGACGTCGCCGTCCGAGAGGCCGTGCTCGCGCGCCATCGCCGGCGAGATCGCCGCGGCGTTGCCCCAGGTGAGCTTGTGCATCGGACAGGGCAGCTCCTGGAGCCAGCCGTTGTTGGCGAAGCGCCCATCGAGGACGTGCGGATCGGAGTTGAACGTCACCTCGATGCCTTCGGCGGGAGCCGGGAGCGCGCGAGTCGCCTTCGCGATGTCGGCGAAGCGCGGGCTCACGTCCTCGGCGGGTAACGCGCTGTCGGCCCAGAGGCCGTCGTGGAGCGCGCGGCGAAAGCCCTTGTCGAAGTCGAGCGCGCGGGCGCCGGTTTGCCAGGTCGCGCGCACCAGCTCGTACGCCTTGCGGCCGCGGCCGAGGAGCATTTCCACGACCTCGCAGTCGGTGCGGCCGCCGAAGATCGGGGCGATCAACGGCTGGACGATCGACGCCGTCCCGTCCTCGGAACGGACGTCACCCCACGACTCGAGCGAGTGAGCGCGATTGAGGTGCCAGGTCGCCCGAGCGCTGGTATCGTCGACGTGGGTCGCGAGGTGAATCGATTGCTTCACCTTGCCGAGCGCGTCGGCAAAATGGCCGTCGGCCGGAGCGTCATAGGCGGGGTTTCCGCCGAGGATCACCAGCGTATCCACCTCTCCGCTGCGCATCGCGGCGGCGAGCTCCACGACCTTCGCCGGGCCCGAGGCCGAGGCCGAGTCGTCGAACGCGGCCACGTAGCGCACCGTCTTGCCCGCGTTGCCGAGAGCGTGGTTGATGGCCTGGACCACCGCGTGGACCGCCGCGGGCTGCCCGCGCCCGGCGACGACGAGGCCCTCGCCCCGGCGCGCCGCGAGATCGGCGGCCATGGCCTTCACCATCCGCTCCGCGCGAGCGTCGAGAGCGGGAGTCGCGGCGACGGCGGCCGCGAGATCGCCGAGCTCGATACCCAGCTTCGAGAGCTCGCGGGCGAGGGCGAACGCGAGGCGGGGAACGAGGCGGCTCGCGAGGCGCAAACGATGATCGGCAGCGGCGCCCGTGATCGAGAACGCGCTCTCGACGGCGTAGAGTCGGCTCATCCCGGCGGCGCCGAGGCCTTCGATGTCACGGCCCGCGGCGAAGCCCCGCGCCTGCTTGAGCGGGCTGCCCTCGGCCACGAGGAGGTCGGCATCGAGGGAGATAATGACCCTGGCTCTGGCGACATCAATGACTGTCTCCAATGCGCGACCGGAGGCCACGCGGGAACCTTCGAGCGCCTCGTCGCGGCCGAGAGGCTCGTAGCGGACGACCCGCGCCTCCGGCAGCGCCGCGCGCAGATCGCCGAGGAGGCCGGCCAGCGTGGGTGAGCGATGAGCCTCGGTGAGAATGACGAGGCCCTTGCCCTTCTTCGATTTCGCGTCCTCACCAATCTTGCGGAGGAGCGCGGCGGCCTCGTCCCAGGTGCGCTTCTCGGAGCCCTGCTGCGGAGAGTCGCTGCGATCGGGATCGTAGAGATCGAGCACCGAAGCCTGGAGAAATGCGCTCGTCGCGCCGAGGCTCTCCGGGTGTCGGGGGTTGCCCTCGATCTTGGTCGGGCGCCCCTCGTGACTCTCGACGATCAGGCCAACCGACGTTCCCAGCATCGGGAGCGCGGTGGCGAAATAGAGCGGTCGGCCCGGGATGACCTCCTCGGGAGCGCGGGTGTAGGGGACGATCGTCTCCTCGGGCCGGCGGCACCCGACGAGGCCGCCCAGCGCGAGCGACGCGCCCATGAGCGAGATGAACCGCCGACGTCCAAAGCCCGAGACCGCGTCACTGGCCCCCTCGGGGAACTCGCGCGCCGCGGCGCCCGCGAAGGCCTCGGAGCCGTGGAGCTCGCCCAGGCTGCGCCAGTGAGTCTTGCCCGAGGTCTCGGGAGCGTGGGAGTACGGTGCGCGTTTCATCGGTGACACCCCGAGCAGTGGAGCGGCGGTTTGACCGTCCGGCCATTGAGGCTCGCCAGGCCCGTTCCGAGCGATACGGCGGTCGACTTCGTATCCAGATCCATCTTCGTGATCAGCGAGGGATCGCGGAGGCTCGGCGCGGGATCACGGTGGCAATCGAGGCAGAACCCCATGCTGAGCGGCTCGACCTGCTTCACCTGCGGCATCTGGTCGACGCGCCCATGGCAGCTCACGCAGCCCACGCCCGCGCTCGTGTGAGCGCTGTGATCGAAGTAGGCATAGTCGGGCAAATTGTGGACGCGGATCCAGGGGATGGGCGTGTCGTTGGCGAAGCTCTCGCGCACCGGCAGCAGCTTGAGGCTGTCGGTCCGCACCTTGGCGTGGCAGTTCATGCACGTCTCGGTGGGCGGCACAGAGGCCTTGGCGGAGCGCTCGACGTTGGAGTGGCAGTAACGGCAGTCGATGCCGAGATCCCCGGCGTGGAGCTTGTGGCTGTAGGCCACCGGCTGCTCCGGGGAATAACCGACCTCCAGGTGCTTGTTGCCCCCGTAGTAGTAGAGGCCGCCGCCGGCCGCCGCCGCGAGGGGGACGAGCCCGAAGGCGATCACCATCGGGAAGACCTTGTTGGACCAGCGTGGAAAGAGGTATCGGGCCATGGAATCGCCGCCCGAGGCCCAGTGCGTGTGGCCCCGTTGTGCCGAGAGATAGCGGGGCACCCGGAGCCGACAAGGTGTCAAATCGCCGCGTGGTGCGGCAGTTTGCCGCGCCCCCTCGTGGATGGTTGCGGCGATGCGATCCGTCGTTGCACGCTTGCAAGCGCGGCAATCTGCCGCACCGCTGCCCGGATCATCACGCACTCATGGAATTGTTTGCGCGCCCCTGGACACGGCGGATCGCCGGCCCATAAGGCGCGAATTCCGGCCGATCAGTGGCAGTGGCCGGTCGCGCGGAGCAGCGGGCGAGCCGCGATCCAGAGCGCCAGCGCGCACCAAGCGACGCCGTAGACGTAGCCCGGTAGGCGCGCGATCAGCTGCTGGAAGATGCGCCGACCCACCACCGGAACGACGAGACCCGGCAAGGTCGCGAAGGAAAAAATCGTCATCACGAGGGCGCCGGCAGGGGCGGTGGCCGTCCCCGCGGCGAGGGCCCAGGCGGGAAAGAGCAGACCGCACGGCATGATGCCGGTGGCGAGGCCGAGGCCGAGGCCGCGTCGCGGGAGGAGCTCGACGACGAGGCCGAGGAGGGACGACGGACGTCGCTTGCCGAGCTGGACGAGGCGCGGCGAAGGCGCCTTCTTCGGGCGGAGCAGCTTGATGCCGCGATAGGCCGCCGCGCCGGCGACCATCGTTATCGCGACGCCTTCGAGCACGCCCATCGGGAGGATGCAGAGGGCATGGTGACCGAGGTGCCCGAGGACGGCGCCGACAGTGCCATACGCGAGGGTTCGCCCGACGAAATAGCCGGCGGTGCGGCGCGGCGAGAGGCCGTCTTCTCCGCTGCACCCGGCCACCGCGAGCGGTCCACACATCGCGGCGCAGTGGGCGCTCCCGAGGACGCCTGTCGCCAGCGCGGTCATCACGGCGGTCTCGACGATCATACGACCTCTGCCGCCACGGGCCGCGCCGTTCGCGGCTGTTCGTCGAGGATCGCCGCCTCGGGCTGCGAGCCCTCGGGGCCTTCGATGGCGTTGATCCGCAGCGAGCTCGCCAGCGTCAGGAGCGACGAGGTGAGCATGGATAAGCCCGCCCAGACCGGCCGGAGAGCGCCAGACGCCGCGAGGCCGAGGAAGACGAGGTTGTACGCCGTGGAGGCATAGAGGTTCTGGTAGCCGACCGCGGTGGCGCGGCGCGCGAGGGCGATGGTCCACGGGACGAGGCGGAGATCGGGGCGGAGCAGCGTCACTTGCGCCATCCCGCGAGCGAGGCCGGTCCCGCCATCCATGGCGAAGCTCGGGCCGGTGCCGGCGAGGGCGGGAGCATCGTTGAGGCCGTCACCCACCATGGCGATCTGCTTGCCGCGGGTCGCGAGGAGATCGACCTTGCCCATCGGCGTGAGCGCGGCGTGCGCCGTGATGCCGAGCGAAGCTGCGATGTCGGAAGCGCCTTCGGCGGTGTCGCCGGTGAGGATCATGGCCTCGATCCCCTGGGCGCGGAGAGCAGCTATCGTCTCCTGCGCCTCGGGGCGCAGGGCCTCACCGATGGAGAAGCGCGCGAGGAGCACGCCGTCGCCCGCGAGGGCGACGCGAGCCGCGGCGGTGTCGCCGGCGGTCGAGCCCACGGCGACGCCCTCGTCGATCAACCATTGCAGCGAGCCGAGGAGCAGCGTGCGCCCGGCGGCGTCGCGGGCGCTCACTCCTTTTCCAACGACCATTCTGCGATCGGAGAGAGCCGCGGGCGCAGAATGGTTGTCGCTGGACCAGCCGAGGAGCGCCTGCGCGACCGGATGGCGGCTTCCCTCTTCGAGGGCGGCGAGGAGCCCGGGGATCTCGGCCTCGGCGGCGCTGGCCGTGAGATCGGCGCGGAGCACGGCGAGCCGCGGATCCGTCAGAGTGCCTGTCTTGTCGAAGGCCACGGCGCTCACGGCGGAGAGCTCCTCCAGCGCGGACGCGTTGCGCACGCAGACGCCGTGGGCGAGGGCCTTGCGGAGAGCGAGCCAGAGCACGAGCGGAGTCGCCACGCCATAGGTGCACGGGCAGGCGGCGAGGACGACGGCCAGCGACGTGACCACCGCGTGATCGAGCGAGCCGCGAACGAGCGTGAGAACAAACGTCGCCACCGCGAGCAGCCCGACGAGCGGGACGAGCGCACCGGCAAAAGCATCTCCCAGGCGCTGCAGGCGCGACGGGCGCTCTTTCAGGCTGCGGGCGAGCTCCGCGAGGCGCTCCAGCGTCGACTCGCGCGCTCCGCGGAGCGCGATACCGTGCAATGGGCCCGAGACCACCACCGCGCCGGCGGGGATCTCGTCACCGGGCTTCATGGTCACCGGGGCCGCGGCGCCGGTGAGCACGCCGAGCGTGACCTCGACAGGACCGCTGCTCGGCGCGACGCGCAGATCGACGGGGACAGTCTCCTCGAGGTTGATGAGGAGCGTCATGCCCGCGAGAATGGATGAAGCCCCGAGGCGGCGGGCGATTCCATCATCGCCTGTCGCCAGGAACTCGGCGCTGGTGAGCTGGAGCGAGGGCGCGATGACCCGGCTCGCCCGCGCGCGGGCGCTGGCCTCGAGATACCGACCGAGCGTGGTGAGGACGAGGGCCGAGGTGGCGCTGTCGAAATAGACGCCCTGGCGGCCGCGGACGAGGTTGAAGATCGACAGGCCATAGGCCGCCGCGGCGCCGGCCGCGACGAGCAGATCCATCGAGGGCTGACGCTCGCGGAAGGACTGGAGTGATCGCCGGAGCAGCGGTATCCCGAGCAGGAGCACCACCGGCGTCGAGAGCACGCCCGAGGCGACGCGGTACGCCTGGCGCATCCAGCCGAGGCCGTCGCCGGCGGTCGGCGGATAGACGTCCTCGGCGAAGAGGAACAGCGACAGCATCATCACGATCATCGAGAGGAGCAGGCAGAAGGTGATGAGCCCGTAGAGCTCGCCCCTCCGCTGCTCGCCCTCGCCGGCGATTTGCGCCGCGAGCTCGCACCCGTAGCAGCAGTATCCCCCGGTGGACGCAGCGCCGAGTCCGCAGTGACGGCACGCTGCCTTCACGGCCTGCTCGGCGCTGACATCCAGGGTGGGAATCACGGCGCGCGCCAGGCCGCGAGATCGGGGAAGTAGAACGAAGCGCAGTAGAGGCCGAGGCTGGCGACGGCGCACACCCACACCAGCACGACGAGGACGGGGAGACGCGCCGAGGGATCGTACGCCATCTTCGTCTCGTGGTCGTCGGTCGCGCTCTCCACGAGATCGGGGAGGCCCGCCTCCATCGCGTCCGGACCGGCGACGGCCGCGGATTTCGACTTACTCGCCAAGGCGCTCATATTCGGCCTCCATCTCCAGCATCTCGTACTTGGAGCGTTCCACGTCGACGAACTGCTTGGTCACATAACACCACACCAGCAGGCAGAGCCAGCCGGCCGCGACGATGAAGTAGATCGTCACCGGGATCTCGGCGAAGCCCTTCACCTCGGTACCGCCGAGGGTGAAGATGAACTCGGCGATCTTGTAGACGAAGGCGATGCCCGAGAGGCCGATGCCGACGACCATGACGACCCACAGGAGGATCTTCTCCCGGCTCTCCATCCGCCCCGTGGCGTTGTAGCGACTGTCACTTTGCTTCTGCACTGGCTTGCCTTTCTTCGCGCGCGATCACCTCGGGGGTCGCCCAGCTTCCCAGCCATTGAACGTAGGTGATCACGGCCATTCCCTTCTTGTTCGGGACCTCGCCTTCGAAGAACCAGGAGTACTTCGGCATCACCGACGACGGGACGACGATCGTCGGATCGTAGAGGTGGGCAACATGCCAGTCGTTGGAGTGGCGCCCGCTCTCGCGGATGAGATCCGGCCCGACCCGGCGCGTGCCGAAGAGGTGGGGCAGAAACATCTCGTTCATGTACTCGCCGGCATACGACACCTTGCCGAAGCGCCCGTCCTCGTTGGAGACGGGGCGCACGAACTGGGAGTGGCAGTGCCAGCACGCCTCCGCGATGTACATGTCGCGGCCGAGCTTGAGCGCCTCGCGGAAGGAAGCGCCATTGGCCTCGCCGTAGTACTGCTTGAACTCGGCCGGGTAGCGGCGGGCGAGGTCCTTGAAGTCGAGGCTCGCCTCGGGGGCGATCTCCTCGAGCTTCTTGTAGGGGATCTTCGACAGGTGGGTTATCGGGAGCACTCCCTCGACCACGACCGAGAGGGCGAAGCAGCCGAGTCCACCGGCGAGCAAGATGGTTGCGATCTTTTCCATGGTGCGCCTCGTTCAGCTCGCCGCCGCGATGGGCTCGCCGGCCGCGGGTTCGGCCGCGCCAGAGTGTCCGCGCGCAGTCATCCACATGTTGTAAACCTGCATGAGCTGCCCGCTGATGATCAGGAGCCCGGCGATGGTGCGAAGGTGCCAGAAGGGCATCGACGCCGTCAGCGAGCGCTCCCACGGAGCGAGGTTCTGCCAGAGGTAGCCCTGGACGACACCCGCGATGGTGAGGTCGAGGAACATCACGAGGAGGCCGATGGTGCTGAACCAGTAGTTGAGGTGGTTCAAGCGCTCGCTCCACCAGGCGAAGCCGGTGAGCTTCGGCCAGAGATAGACCACCATGCCGATGATCCAGAAGCTGAACACGCCGAACATGACGAGGTGGGCGTGGGCCACGACCCAGTCGGTGAAGTGGATCAGGCGCTGGAACGTGAGCGTCGTCTGGAAGGCGCACTGGAGGCAGGTGATGAAGTACATCACCATCCCGGTGTAGAACCAGCGGATCGGCAGGCTGGTGCGGAGCATGTCGCCCTTGCCACGCAGGGTGACGAAGAAGTTGACGATGACGGTGAAGACCACGATCTCCACGGCGATGGTGCTCATGACGGCGCCGTACTGCGCGTACATGGGGATCGGGCTGTAGAAGAAGTGGTGGACCCCGTTGAGGGGGTAGAAGAAGGCCAGACCCCAGAAGCCCACGAGCGAGAGCGTGTGGCTCCAGACCGGCTTCTTGAGGATGACCGGCACGAAGTAGTACATCATGCCCCAGCCGAGCGGCGTCACCGTGAGGCCGACGAGATCATGAATGTAGAGGCCCGTCACCGCCGCTCCGCCCGCGCCGGGGACGAAGTACTGCGGGACGAAGTTGCCCATGATGTACGTTAGCGGCATCCACACCATCATGGCGCCGAAGTACCAGAGGGTGACGTAGAGCTTGCGCGCCCGGATCCGCAGGATCGGCGTCGCCACGTTGGCGATCAGGAGGGCGGCGCCGAGGACCACGAACGGATCGACGAACGTGGGAGTCTCTCCCCACTCGATCCCTTGGGCCTTGCCACCGATGATACCGAGCATGGCCCCGCCGATGATCAGCTGCCAAGCGCCGAAGACCAGCCACGAGAGCTTCTTCGAGAGGACCTTCTGGCCCGTGAGCCGGGGGACGATCCAGTAGAGCGCCGCCATGAAGTTGTTGAGCAAGAAGCCGTAGGCGATGGCGTTGGTGTGCACCATGCGCAGGCGCCCGGGAGAGAGCAGCTGGACGCCGGGGAACGGGTAGAGCCGGCTGAGCTGGAGGGCGTAGAACAGCCCCGCGAAGAGCGAGAGGAAGAAGAACGAGAATCCGGCGATGATGTGCGCCTTGACGATCGGTCTCTCGACCAGCGGTCCGGCGTCGGCCTGAGGGGTTGTAGCGGTTGCGGTTGCGGTGGTCATGGATCCTCGCCTACTTGCCCTTGGGCGCCGTCAGGGGTTTGGCCGGAGGAGCGGCGCCGGCCGACGCGCTGGCCGACGGAGCTGCCGTGGCGGCGGGAGGGGGCTCCGGCGCAGGGGGCGGAGGCGGAGGCGGGTTCCAGGCCGGCTGATCCGCCATGGCCTTCTTCATCGCGTACCCCTCGGCGCTGTCGCGCTTCTGGATCAGCGACTCGACATAATAGGCGAGGCCCCAGAGCTGCTGGTGAGTCAGCGTCGCGCCCCACGAGGGCATCGCCGTGCCGCCGACGCCGGCGGCGATCACCCGCACGAGCTCGTCCTTCGTGGTCGCGCTCTTGGTGCGATCGATGAGGAAATCCGGCGGGCGAATGGGAGCACCCCAGTCGCTGTCCTTCTCGACCGAGGCGTACTGGTCGGGGCGAAAGCCCGTCAGGGTGATCTCGTAGGCCTTCATGTGCTCGGCGATCGTCGGCATCGTCACGTAGGCCGGGTGGCAGCTCGAGCACGCCGCGAGGCCGTGATAGACCTTCTCGCCCTCCTCGATGCCGCGCTCCGGGTGCTTGCGCCAGGGATCGGGCTTGACGGCCACGACGGCTCCGGGGGTCTCCTTCTGCCAGACCTCGGAGAAGGTCTTGATGTAGGCCACGATGGCGCGCTTGTCCTCTTCACCGATCAGCTTCCACGACGGCATCGAGGTGCCGTTGAGGCCGTGGTTGATGGTGACGAGGAGGTCCTCGTCGCGCGGCAGCGTGCCCGCGGGCACGGCGGCGAACTTGACGCGGCCCTTGCGGAAATCACGGGGCTTGGGGTCGAGGAAGCGCGCGGCTTGCCCCTCGCCATCGCCGTTCTCTCCGTGGCAACCGACGCAGTAGAGCGAGTATTGCTCGCGCCCGCGCTTGAGGGTGGCAGCCTCCCTGGACGACGAGCCGCGCAGGAGCTCGTCCGGGCCCCAGACGTCGGTCGTGCAGGATGCGAGGGCGCCGCCGAGGCCAATCAACCCCAGCAGCGGGGCGACTCTCCAGGCGAGCGATGGATGGTGACGAGTCACGTGGATTGGCTCCTTGGCTGGGTGAATGAAGAGCGCACGAGTCCACGGCCCTCCGGGTCGAGAGCGCGTCCGTGCGGGGTCGAGATCGGGTGTTAGCGGGCGCTCTCGCGCAGATCGGCGAGGTCGAGAGTGAGCTCGGAGCGGTCGCTTTGCCCCACCGAGGCCTGCGTCTCGGCGCGCTGGGCGCCCGCGTAGCCGGCGGCGACCGCGACGACGCGCGCCGGGCCGACGGGCACGTCGGCGAGGACGAACTCCCCTCCTTCGCCGGTGGTGGTCACGTACGGGTGGTCGGCGACGACGATCCAGGCGCCCTCGCCAGGGTGGTTGTCGCAGCGCACCTGGTAAAACCCCGGCTCCGGCAGCTCCAGCGTCCGGGGCTCGGCCTGGGGAGGCAAGGGGCGATTGGCCGGCAAGCGCCCCACCCCGTGAAAATGCAGGGTGTGCAGCGACGAGTCGCGGTTGACGAGGCGCACGCGGTCCTCCCCCTCTACGACGTAGAGCGGCTTCTCGTAGCGCGAGCCCTGGATGACGAGATCCACCGCGGCGGTCTGGAGGACTGGCTTTCCGGGACCGGGGGCGTCGAGGTAGACAATCGCACCGACGACGCCCTTGCCGCCCGCGACCACGCGCCCATGAATCGAGCCGGACGCAAAAGGCCCTGTTGCCGGGCGGTACTCGGTGCCTTGCGCCACCGTGCCCGAGGGGTGCGGAGGAGCGACGGCGATGACCTCGGTGGCGGTGCCGCGGGCGAAGGCCTGATAGAGCACCACGGTGATGACCATCTTCAGCGCCCAGACCGATCCGGTGGTCGCCACGAGGTGCGCCCACGAGAGGCGCCTCGCCCCGGCGAGGAGCAGCATCCCCGCCGGGATCACGGCCAGGTACGAGACCGCGAATCGGAGGACGTGAGACGCCTCGCGAGGTGCCTTCCAGAGGGCGCCGCCGAAGAACAGGAACAGGGCCACGGAGAAGGTGACGAGCGCCGCATAGGCGACGATCGAAAGGCCAGTACCTGGAACGACGGACGAGCGCTTCTGCACGGTGACGAGCCGTTTAGCAAGGGGCAGACCACCGCTCGATCGAGGCGAATCACGTATGTTTCGGTTTCAATCGGCGCAGCGCGCGCGCTGAAAACGCAGGGCTTGCGCGGCGCTCAATGATGGATCGTGATCGAGATGGCGTAGGCCAGCACGCCAAGTGACGCACCCAGGAGCACGCAAACTGCGATGATCATTGCAATCTCGCGGACCCGCGCCAAGCGCGCGAGGTTTGCGGGGGCGCGCGTGGGGCGCAGCTGGATCCCGGAGGTCGGCGGACTCACACGCACGGAACGCGCGGACCTGGGCTCGACGGCGAGGAGCGTATCGGGGAGGAGCGTCCCGACCCACTCGGCGTCGATGGGGCGAATCTGGCTGATGTCGCGGTCGCCGGCGATCGGGCTGGGCGCGGCCATCGGCGAGCGATCGCGCTGCGAGGCACGGGCAGGCTCGACCTTCGAGAGCTGCGGTAGCAGGCGGAGCAGCTCGACCCGGAGCTCGCGCGCGCTCTGCTGCCGGTCTTGAGGGCGCTTGGCCATCGCCTTGAGGATCACCGCCTCGAGCCCGGGGTGGAGGCCTGGCAGGAGCAGGCTCGGCGGCCGCGGCACCTCGCTCATGTGGGCAATCCAGGCGGCCATGGGGTTCTGGTGCTCGAAGGGGAGATGGCCAGTCACGAGCTGATAGAGCAGCACGCCGCACGCATAGAGGTCAGTCAGGGCTGTGACGTCGGTGCCCTGGCACTGCTCCGGTGCCATGTACGCCGGAGTGCCGATGAGCGAGCCAGCGACGGTGATGGCGTCCACGTCCTGATCGAGGTCAATCGCTCGATCGATCTGCTTGGCGATGCCGAAATCGAGGAGCTTGACCCGATCGCCGGCGGCGTCGACGGCGAGCATCACGTTCTCGGGCTTGAGATCCCGGTGAACGATGCCCTCGGCGTGGGCCGCGCCGAGCGCGCCCGCGATCTGGATGACGATGCGCACGGCGCGCTCCTCCGAGAGGCGCCCGCGCGCCGCGAGCTCGGCAAACAGGTCTTGTCCCTCGAGCAGCTCCATCACGAGGAACGCCATGCCACGATCGACGCCGTACTCGAAGACGCGGACGCAGTTGGGGTGGCGGATCCGCATCGCCGCCGAGGCCTCGCGGTCGAAGCGGGCGCGCATCTGATCGTGGGCGATCAGGTGCGGCAAAAGGACCTTGATGGCCACGGGGCGACGAGTCCCGATCTCCACACCACGATAGACCGCCCCCATCGAACCTTCGCCCAGCAGCGTCAGGATCTCGTAGCGGCCCACGAGCACCGAGCCGAGGAGAGGGTCCGAGAGTTTTTTGCGTGCATGCATTGGCGCGCCGCCCTTGGCAATGTTGGTGCCAGCGAATGATGGAGTTATCGAAGCTCTTGCAATTGATTGCCTATTCGCAGGCACCACGCCTGGACGGATGGCTCCGGTGTAGGCAACGGGTTGCGTGAATCGCGCGGGCACAGGCGCCGCGGATGCTCTTCATTTCGACCTGGGCGCGGTTCGAGGTAGCCTCCCGCGCCATGTCCGCCCCCAGGAAGCTCCGCGTCGCCGTCCTGTTCGGAGGCCGCTCGGCCGAGCACGAGATCTCGCTGCTGTCCGCTCGCAACGTCGTCGAAGCGCTCGACCGCGAGCGCTTCGAGCCGATCCTCGTCGGCATCGACAAGAGCGGGCGCTGGCTGCTCCAGGAAGAGGCGTTGCTGCTCGGCGCCGCGCGCGATCCGCGGCTGGCGAAGCTCAACCAGAGCATGCCCGACGTGACGCTCGCGGCCCACCCGGGCGCGAGCGGCGCTGGCTCGCTCACCATCGGCGGAGCGGCCCCGGCCGGCATCGACGTGGTCTTCCCGGTCCTCCACGGGCCCATGGGGGAGGACGGCTGCATTCAAGGCCTCCTCGAGCTGGCGGGCGTGCCCTACGTCGGCGCGGGCGTGCTCGGCTCGTCGGTCGGCATGGATAAAGACGTGATGAAGCGGCTCCTGATCGAGGCCGAGATCCCGATCGTGCCCCACGTCACGCTCCGCCGCGCCGAGTGCGAGCGCAGCCCGCAGAAGGCCCTCGATCGCTGCGAGGAGATGGGCGGATACCCGCTCTTCGTCAAGCCGGCGAACCTCGGCTCCTCGGTCGGGGTGAGCCGCGCGAAAGACAGGCAATCTCTCGCCGACGCGATCGAGCATGCCTTCGAGTTCGATCTCAAGGTGATCGTCGAGAAGGCCGTGGACTCGCCCCGTGAGATCGAGTGTGCGGTGCTCGGCAACGACGAGCCGATCGCGTCGATCCCGGGGGAGATCGTGGTCGATCACCCGGACGGGTTCTACTCGTACACGGCGAAATACATCGACGACAAGGGCACGACGACGAAGATCCCCGCCGATCTGACGGGCGGGGAGATCAACGCCATCCAGCTCCTCTCGCTCCAGACGTTCCGTACGCTGGAGTGCGCGGGCCTGGCGCGGATCGATTTCTTCCGGTCGAAGACGGGCGAGCTCTTCGTGAACGAGATCAACACCCTGCCTGGCTTCACCGCGATATCGATGTACCCGAAGCTGTGGGAGGCGAGCGGGATCCCGCCGCGCGAGCTGGTGGGGAAGCTCATCGATCTGGCGCTGGAGCGCGGCGCGCGGCGGGCCAAGCTGCGGACGAGCACCTGAGCCGGTGCGTGCCGTCGTCCTCCGCCAGCCCGGCGGCCCCGAAAAGCTGATCCTCGAGGAGGCGCCCGATCCGAGGGCCGAAGCCGACGACGTGCTCGTGCGCGTGCGCGCCTCGGCGGTGTGCGGGCGCGATCTCATCGATCGTCGCGGCGGCTTCCCGATGATGAAGCTGCCAATGATCCTCGGGCACGAGTTCGCCGGTGAAGTCGTCGCGCTCGGGCCAGGCGCGGCCACGAGCGGATTCTCGGTCGGCGACCGCGTGGTGAATCTGCACCTCCCGAGCTGCGGCAACTGCCGTCGTTGCCTGGCGGGCGAAACGATCCTCTGCGAGAGGGCCTGGCAGAGCTTCGGTCACACCGTCGATGGGGGCTATGCCGAGCTGGTGGCGGCGCACCACCGCGCCCTCGTGAAGATCCCCGATACGCTGCCCTTCGAGCCGGCCTCGACGCTGATGTGCACCGCCGCGGTGGCCCTCCAGGCGCTGCGTACGCGCGGTCGCCTCTCGCTCGGAGAGACGGTGCTGATCACCGGCGCGAGCGGTGGAGTCGGCGTCATGGCCATCCAGGTGGCGCGGCGGATGGGTGCGCGGGTGATCGCCACGACGACGAGCCCGGCCAAGGTCGACGCGCTCCTGGCGCTCGGCGCGCACGACGTGATCGTGAGCAAGGACGGGACGTTCCACAACGAGGTGATGCGGCGCAACGACGGCGGCGTCGATCTGGCGCTGGAGCTCACCGGGAGCGCGACCTTCAATGGCGCGCTCCGCAGCCTCCGGCGCGGCGGCCGCATCGTCGTGGTCGGCAACATCGAGACCGAGAAGCTCGCCGTGAACCCGGGCGCCCTCATCGTCTACGGGTATTCGATCATCGGCTCGGGCCGGTGCACGCACCGCGATCTGGAAGACGTGATCCAGATGGTGGGATCTGGCGAGATCCTGGCGCAGGTCGACCGCATTCTGCCGCTCGCCGAGGCCGCCCTTGCCCACCGGTTGCTGGCCGATCGGGCCGTCGTCGGCCGCGTGGTGCTGGTGCCGTGATCCGGCATCCGCCGAGTCACTTGTAGATGATGAGGTAGCTCGACAGATCGATGTTGCCCGAGTTGTCGGGCGGCACGGCCATCTTGTAGAGCGCGGCGTACTCCAGAGCGGCCATGTTGTTGCCGCTCTTCACGTCGGCGGTGACGTCGACCGACCACGGATCGACCTGCTGCCCGGGGCACCAGCCGCCGCGGCCCGTCCACCAGGTGCCGCCCTGGTTGGGGATCATGCCGTTGTCGACGTGGGCAATGCACTTGTCGAGGGTGCCCGCCTCCTTGTGCTCCTTGAGGTACGTGGTGCCGTTGACCTTGAACTGGTGCTGATGATTGCAGAACTCGGAGCAGTTGTTGGTGGCGCCGCCGTGGCCGGTGACGAGGGCCCAGAGCTCGACGCGCTTGGCGTCCGCGTCGACGGGGACCTGCGTCGGTAAATGCTCCGCGGCATAGGTCGAGTCGAAGTTGCCGCCGGGCCAGAGGTACACGGCCTGGACGGGGCGATAGCCCTTGTTCTTGTTCGAGAAGCGGAGCGAGAACGTGGTCGAGGTGGGCTGCACGTTCCACGAAGGAGCGAAGTCGTAGCGAAAGTGCCGCGTACCGCCGCTCTGCAGCAGGGCGAGCATGGGAGAGATGTCCTCTACCCAGTGCGTCTCGCGGTGGTAGCTGGTGATGAACCGGGCGATCTCCACGTTGGCCATCGTCGTCGGATCTTGCACGCCGAGCGAGGCGATGTAGTCCCACGCGCCGCAGTTGCCGAACTCGGGCTTCTCGGCGTCGGGGCAGCCGCTCCAGACCTCGACCTCCAGCGTATCGAACGTCGCCATCTCGGCGGCCGAGGGGAGGACGATGTCTTTCTCGGCGAGCTCGGACAGCGTCTCTCCCGTCCAGAAGGGGACGACAGTGGCCTTCTCGGCGGCGAGCGCGGCCTCTTTGTCGGCCTCCCAGTTGAAGAAGCGGGCCTCGTAGGAGGCATAGGCGAGGTTGGCCTTCCAGGGCCACTGCATCGCGTCGCTCAGCGCCTGATTGTACTGCTTCACGTCGGCGAAGTTGCCAATCCCGCGGACCCGCTGGGCGCGATCGATGGTGAAGCCGGGCTGCCCGTGGCCCGCGAGCACGTCCTTGATCCAGTTGTCGAGGGCGCCCGCGCGCTTGGCCACCACATGGAGGCGCGATTTCCAGGGCTCGGCCTTCTCGGGAGTGAGCTTGGCCAGATCGGCGTCGATCTTCGCGCGCATCGCGTCGGTCGAGGCCTTGGCCTTGTCGTCGGTGGAGTACCGCGACACGAAGAAGTAATGCACGTTGGCCGGCGAGATCGCGACGAGCTTGGCGATGCCCTGCTCCCAGATTGACGTCTTGTCGAGGCCGGAGACCGGGAGCACGTCGGGGATGAACACGTAGCTCTCGCAGCCGGACCAGCGCTCCTTGAAATTCCAGGCGTCTTCGTTGACGAGATCGAGGGTGAAATCCGCGGCGATGTCGCGCCGGTGGGTGCCATAGGGCCCCTCGGAGAATGGCACCGAGGCGAGGTTCAGCGTCGTGCAGACCGCGGGAGGCGGGGGCGGCGCGTCGACTCCCGCGTCGACCGGCTCGCCGCCCGCGCCCGTCGACGTCGCGGCGGACGAGCTCGACGACACGGCCGACGTCGCGCTCGATCCGCCGGGCCCCGTGATCTGGGGCGGCGAGGAGCACGCGAGTCCGACGAAAATCGCGAGAAGGAGGCCTGCCTGGGCCGCACGGCGAGCGATCGATTCGCGCATGGAGGCCACGATATCACCTGTCGAGGAGAGAATGGTGGCGTCACCGGGCCTCCCGCGGGGCCGCGTTCTCCGGGCTCCGGGGCACATCCCACGCCGTCGCCGCGGTGCTAAGGGAAGCCGCCCCTCGGCCGCGCGCCGGGGAACGCGGAGAACCATGGCTCGACACACGCACGGCTCGCCCACCTCGACGTCCTCTCGCTCGCGCGCGGCGCGCCTCTGGCTCTTCGCTGCCGCCGCGTGCGTCTCGGCGTGCAATGCCGCGCCGCCGGCCGAGTCGCCGAAGACGCCCGACGCGCCGAGCCTCGCGAAGGGCTACGCAGCAGCGCTCGCGGCCGAAGCGCAGGACTCGACCGCGGCGGGGCCGTACCTCGACCTGCTCGATCTGGCGATCGCCAACCCCTACGCGCCGGGCGCCCTGCCCGCGGGGTTCGCGGCGCTCGACGCGCTGGTGACGGGCTCGACCGGAGGCTTCGACGCGCAGGGGCCGACGGCGATCGCGTTCCGATCGCGCGAGGGCTTTCCGATCGTGGTCGAGCGCCTGCGCAGCGCCTGGGCCGCCGCCGATCGCGCGCCCCTGCCCGGCCCCGACGGGAGCATGGCGCGGCCGCCGGCGCTCGGGTTCCTGCGCGGCAGCGTCGCGGCCGCGCTGCACGAAATGGCTATATTTCAAGGCGATTCCGCCGCTGCCGAGGTGTGGAGCGCGCGGCGCGGGTGCGCGGCGACGGCGACGGCGATCGCCCCCCTCGACTGGACGCCGCTCCGCGGACTCGACACCAGGCTGCCCATCGGACCGGACGATCCGATCCAGAAGAGCTACCCGGGGATCCAGCCCTTCGCCGCGGCGATCGAGCCCGAGGTGCTGCACGCCGATCGTTGCCTGCTCGACGTGAACACCACGAGCTACCTCCAGGGGACGCGGGCGATCGTGGTCGACGTCATCGTGCCGTTCGCGCAGACGATTCACCTCGCGCTGACGTCGGCGTCGGCCGCGATCGTCGAGGTCGGCGGGGTCCCGGCGCTGACGCGCGCCTTCGAGGCCGGCGGGCGCCCCGTCGAGCGCCTGGCGTCGATCCGTGTCCCCGAGGGGACGGTGCGCGTCGTCGTGAAGATCGCGCAGAAAGGCGAGCCCAGCCAGGTCGAGCTCGACATCGTCGGCGACGACGGCTTGCCGCTCCGCACCCACGCGCCGCGCCCCGGCGAGTCCGCGAAGTCGCGCGCGATCAAGGCCAGCGCCGTGGAGATCACGCCGCTCGGTGCGAGCGAGGACGAGGCCCTGCTGACGGCGGCGGGGCTGCTCGCGCTCGGCGAGGTGCGCGCGGCCGAGCACCTCCTCGAAGAGCAGAAGGCGCCCGGCTCGGGGGCGACGGCGCCCTCGTCGAGCCCCGGGCTCGCGCTCCTGTACTCGCGCGCGATCGAGTCCGCGGAAGACTTGCCCGAGACGAAGATGACCGAGCGCATCCGCGCCGCGCTCGATCGCGTGCTCGCAGCGTGGCCGAGATCGTGGGAGGGCGTCGTCGGCCACGCGCGCGCGACGGAGCGACGACGTGGCCTCGGCGAGGGCGCGACCCAGGCGCTGCGCGAGCTCGGCGCGACGCCCACCGACGCCGCACCGGGAGACAAGAGCGACAGAGTCGCGGCGCGTGACCGGATGTTGACAGCGTACACCGCCGTCACCGCGCGGCGAACGAGCCTCCCCGACGTCGCCGAGAAGGCCTATACCGAGCTTGCGGCGCAGGCCCCGGGCTCTCCGCTGCTGGCCGGCGTCGACGCTCGCCTTCACGCGCGCGTGGGCGCCGCCGCGGTCGACGCCGCCTGCCACGGCGGGCTCCCCCGGGGCGAGACCGACTGCCTCGACGCGCTCCGCGATCGGGGCGATTTCGCGGCCGCGCTCGTGGAGATCGACCGCCTGCGCAAGCTCCGCGACGCGCCGGAGGGGCTGCGCGATCTGGAGCTCAACGTCCGCATTCGCAGCGGCGATCTCCCGGGCGCGCTGGCCCTCCACGACGCGATGCACCCGGCGGAGCGGCGCCTCCTCGACGCCCTCGGCCTCAGCGCGGGCCGCGGCGATCGCCGCGCGACGCAGCAGCGGCTGATGCGCGATCGGCTCACCTCGCGCGACGCGCCCTACGCCATCGATCCGCTGGTGCGCCTGCTCGGGCTCGAGCTGGATCCAGCCCCGCGCTTCGAGGCCGAGGGGCGCAAGCTGGTGCTCGCCGATCAGAAAGAAGCCTTTTTGCCGGGCGCGGCGACGGCGGTGCTCCGTCACACCGAGCAGTACAAGATCGACGCGACCGGCCTCGTTCACTACACGACCTACGATCTGCGGCGCGTCTCGGGCACCACCGACGTGGCCGGCGGCGGCGTGACCTACGGGCCGACGGTCGACGGCCGCGGCGCGCCGAAGCTCCTGCGCAAGCGGATCCACAAGGTCGATGGGCGCGTGCTCGAGCCCGACGCCGCGGCCAACGCCGCGCAGGCGAGCGATCTCTCGCAGCTCGAGGCGGGCGACTACATCGAGCAGATCACCGACGGCTGGGCGCTCCCCGGCGACACCGGGCAGCTGGTGATCGACACGCCGGACCTCTTGCCGGAGCGCACCAGCGTGCGCGAGGCGACGATCGAGATCCGCCGCGCGACGTCGATCCCGTTCACGATCTGGGCGCACCCGCTGCTCGGCGCGGCGAAGGAGCGCGTCGAGAACGGCTTCACGGTGAGCACCTGGGAGATGAAGAACCAGGCGCCTCGTCGCATCGAGGACGGCGTGCCGAAGCTCGAGCGGAGCTGCTCGGTGAGCCTCGGGACGCAGACGTGGGAGCAGGTCGCGCGCGCCGCCGAGGAGAACCTCCTCTCACTCGAAGAGCAGGATCCGTACGTGACGCGGTGGGCGAACGAGGCGGCGGGTGACGACAAAAAGCCTTCGCGCGCCCTCGTGGAGCGTATCGTCGCCGCGGTCGGCAAGAAGGTGAAGATCGCCAGCTCGGGCGAGCTCTCCGACGTGGCCGCGGTGTACGGCGGCGGCTCGCAGCACCTGACGGCGCGCACCATCCTCGAGCTCGGTCAGGGCAGCCGATCGTGGGTCGTCTACCGCGCGCTCCGCGAGCTCGGCGTGAAGGTCGAGCTCGGCATCGCCGAGACCGAACCCTTCAGCGCGTCGGCCAATTTCCCGCCGCATGTCGGGCGTTTTCGTCACGCGCTGGTGATAGCTCACCCGCCCGAGGGCGACCTCTGGATCGACGCCGACGTCGAGGGGCCGCCGCTGCCTCCCGGTCGGATCAGCCCTGAATTGCGCGGGCGATCGGCGCTCGTGGCGTCGCGCGGGATCGTCACCGTCGAGGGCGCGAGCAGCGAAGCCGGCGACGAGGTCGACGTGCGGCTCGCGCTCGACGACAAGGGCGACGCCAAGGGCACGTTCACGGTGCTGCTGCACGGGCGCACGGCGCAGACGCTGGCCGAGGCCTTCGAGACGGTGGTCGGCAGCGATCGGCAAGAGATGCTGCGCGGCGTGGTGCTCGGCTGGGTGCCGTGGGCCGACGTGGACGACGTGACGGTGTCGTCGACCGAGGGCTCGTGGGAGGTGGCGCTGCGCGCGTCGATCGCCGTGCACGGCTACGGTCGGCCCGAAGGCAAGGGCGCCAAGACCTGGGTGCTCGCCGGGCTCGAGCCCGTCCACATCGTGTTCCCGCGGGCAACAGTGGGGACGCTGGGAGCCACGTACGCGTCGCGCGGCGCGCGGCAGAACGCGCTCTCGATCGACGCGCCGATCCAGTACCACATGCACCGCCGCATCGAGCTGCCGGCCGGGGCGAAGATCACTCGCGCGCCCACGAATCTCGACGTGCGCGGGCCCAACCTCGTGGCGAGCCGCAAGACGACGAGCACCGGGCAAGTGCTCGAAGACAGCTTCACGCTGAGCCTGCCGACGGGCACTGTTACTGCCGAGAGCTACCCGATCTTCGTGAGCAAGGTGCAGGCGGTCGACGACGGCTTCATGGCCGGCACGCGCGTGCAGGTGAAGCCCTGATCCCCGAGGGGTTGCGCGAGCACGTGGCGCTCGCCCCGCTGACGACGCTCGGCGTGGGCGGGCCGGCGCGCTGGTTCGTCGAGGCGAGCACCGAGGCCGCCGTGAGCGCCGCGCTCGGGTGGGCGCGCGAGCAGCGCATCCCCGTGCTGGTGCTCGGCGGCGGCTCGAACTTGCTGGTGGCCGATCGCGGCGTCGAGGCGCTCGTGTTGCGCGTGCGCGTCGCGGGGATCACGGCGGAGCGCCGCGGCGATGTGATGCTCGTCGAGGCCGGCGCGGGCGAGCGCTGGGACGATCTGGTGGCGCGCGCGGTCACCGAAGGATGGGCGGGGATCGAGTGCCTCGCGGGGATCCCCGGCGATGTCGGCGCGACCCCGATCCAGAACGTCGGCGCCTACGGGCAAGACGTGGCAGGGGCGATCGTTCACGTCCGTACGATCGAGCGCGCGAGCGGCAAGGTCGTGGAGATGAGCGCGGCCGAGTGCGCGTTCGGCTACCGCGACAGCGTCTTCAAGCGCGCGGCGAAGGGGCTGCTCGTGGTCACCCGCGTGACGTTCGCGCTGCGCCCCGGCGGCGCGCCCGGGGTGCGCTACGCCGAGCTCGCAAAGCAGCTCGGATCGAACGGATCGCCTTCGCTTTCCGAGGTGAGAGCGACGGTGCTCGCGCTCCGGAAGAGCAAATCGATGCTGCTCGATCCCGGCGGCGAGAACGGGCAGAGCGCGGGATCGTTCTTCATGAACCCGACGCTCGACGACGCCGAGCTCGCCCGCGTGGCCGCGCGCGTCGCCTCGTCGGGCGTGCTCCGCGCGGGCGAGGCGATGCCGTCCCACCCTGCAAATGAAGGGCGAACCAAGCTCGCGGCGGGGTGGCTGATCGAGCGCGCCGGCTTCGGCAAGGGCGCGGGCACAGGCCGCGTCGGCCTCTCGACGAAGCACGCTCTGGCGATCGTGAACCGCGGCGGCGCGACGGCGGCCGAGATCGTGGCCTTCGCGCGCACGGTGAAAGAAGGCGTCCGCGATCGCTTCGGGGTCGAGCTCCATGCGGAGCCGGTGCTGGTGGGGTTCAGCCTGGAAGAGACCGCCGGCTTGATCACCGACGGGTGACGCTCACTCGTCGAGCGGGTTACCGAGATCGTCGATGATCCCGGTGCCGCCTTCGATCGGGATCGCGCGGGCCAGGGCGACGCGTTCGAGCATGACGCCGAGCTCCAGCGCCTTGGCGACATCGGGCAGCCAGGTCTGCGTACCATCCCAGAGATCGAGGCGGATCGGGCGCGGCTCCGTGCCCGGCGCTTCCTCGGCCGGCGGCACGAAGACGCGATCGATCTGCGACCAGTGGAAGCGACGCACGCGCGGCCAGCCGAGCGTGAGCAGCTCGCGCATCTCGATGCCGTCGGGGTGGAGGATGACGCCGCGCATCTGCTCGCGGAGCACGGCGGCGAGGGCGCTCGTGAAGAGGATGATCGCGCATACGCTCGACGGGATCATCCGCGTGCGATCGCCCTCGACGACGTAGTGGAAGAAGCGCGAGCTCGACGGGGCATGCTGTCCGTAGACGATGACGGTCGTGACGAGCAGCGCGAAGGCGAGATAGCCAATCGACGGGAGGCGTTGCCGGAGCGGCGGCCCGAAGGCCATGCGACGCTCCGGCCGATACGTCATGTCGAAGCCGGGTGGACGGGAAATACGCGCCATGACTGGAGTCTACACGCGACGCGAACGATCGCTTGGGTCACCCTCGCGAAGAACGATCGTGCTGCGCCCTCAGGCTATTTGCACTCCGACGCCATGGTTTTTTTGCCGCGAAAGTGTTCGAGGCACACCATGTCGAGGGCGTCGGTGAAGTCGGCGCAAGGGATGGTGTTGGGCGCCGCGCCGGTGCGGTCCTTCGAGAGCCCCTGCTTGCACTGGCCGCAGCACTTCGCGTGGATCTTCTCGGCGTTGTCGACCGACGCGGCGGCGTTGGCCTCGACGTTGCCATTTCGCGCGTCCTCGCCCGTCGCCATGTCGGAGCCCTTGTCGCTGAGCGCGTCGGGCACCTCGGCTTGCTTCGGCGGCTTGGAGCTGCAGGCGGCGGTGGCGAGGGCGAAGGCCAGGAAGAGGCCGGCGGTGGCGCTGATCTTGAGCATCATGCGGCCATCGGTAACGGAGCTTTCCGCGGGACGCAAAGGCGGATCGCACCTGCTCCTCGCTGCCCCCGTCGCGTCGCGATCGCTGGATTGAGTTGCGCTTTTCGTCGCGGTGTGCGGTCACCCGCGGATCAGACCTTCAGCTTCCCCTCGATGGAGTCGTCCAGGGTCTTCCCGAGCACCGCGCCGATCAGCATCTTGACGCCGGCCACGGCGTTGCCGTGCTTGTTGTCCCAGTAGTACCCCTCGGAAGGGGCCACCTTGATCGCCGTGATCCGCGCGTCGTCGACGCCGTCCGTGAACCACGTCTTGAGCAAGGGCTCCCACAGCTCTTTGATCTTGGCCTTGTCGGTCGAGACCGTCGCGCGGCCGATCAGCTCCAGGAAGCCAGAATGATCCGACCTTTGAAAGAAGAGCTTCACCGAGGGATCTCGCGCCAGCTCCTGGTTCTTGTGGCTGTCGCTCGCGCTCAGGAACCAGAGGTTCCCCTCGTCATCGACCTCCTGAACGCTCATGGGGCGCGCTCCGATGGAGCCCGCGGCTGCCCGAGCCGTGCAGAAAAAGCAGCTGGGAGCGCTCTTGATCATCTCCTGAATCCGGCTGATCGCCGCCTTGCCCTGGAGGTCTTTGTGGTTTTCTTCCGGTTGATTCTTGTTGATTGAATCCATGATGAAGGCCCCCTGGCACCTTCCGGGCCATCCTCGCCAGTCGACGATGTGCTCGATTCACCCGAGGCTCCAAGGCGGACGCAAAGCCAGGATGCCTCGAAATCGATCGGCGCTCGCAAAGGTGCCTCACGAGCGAAGTGAGCCTCCGCAGGCGACGCGGGTGATCGCGGCGATGGCGCGCGCAAGGCCGGCGTCTCGTGGGCCGGAGCGAAGAGGTCCGGTCGATCGCGGAGGCCTGTCCGATATTTCGGATTGCGCGCGCGGAGCAGCGCAGACATTAATCGCGCGATGAAGGACCGTTTCCTGCGCGCTTGTCGCCGCGAGCCGACCGACGTGACGCCCGTCTGGTTCATGCGCCAGGCCGGCCGCTACATGCCGGAGTACCGCGAGCTGCGGAAGAAGCACACGCTGCTCGAGATCTGCAGGACGCCGGAGCTGGCGCTCGAGGTGACGCTGCAGCCGCTCAAGCTCGGCATGGACGCGGCGATCTTGTTCGCCGACATCCTGCTCGTGCTCGAGCCGATGGGCGCGTCGTTCGAGTTCGCCAAGGGCGAAGGCCCGGTGATCCACGAGCCGATCCGCACCCGCGCCGCCATCGACAAGCTCCGCGTCTTCGAGGCCGAAGAGGGCCTGCCGCACGTGCTCGAGGCCATCCGCCTCATCCGGCGCGAGCTCGACGGGAAGACGCCGCTCATCGGCTTCGCCGGCGCCCCGTTCACGATCGCGAGCTACATGATCGAGGGCGGCAAATCGAGCGACTACCGGCTGACCAAGCAGATGATGTGGTGCGAGCCGGAGACGTGGTCGGTGCTCATGACCAAGATCTCCGAGGTGGTGCGCCGCTACCTGCGCGCGCAGGTCGAGGCCGGCGCGCAGGCGATCCAGCTCTTCGATTCGTGGATCGGCGCGCTCTCGCCCGACGACTACCGCGATCACGTCGCGCCGCACGTTCGCCACATTCTGAAGGACATCGAGAGCACGGGCGTCCCGGTGATCCACTTCGGTACGAACACGTCGACGCTGCTCGAACAGCAGCGCGACGCGGGCGGCACGGTCATCGGCGTCGACTGGCGCGTCCGCCTCGGCGAAGCCTGGAAGCGCATCGGCTACGACCGCGCCATCCAGGGCAACCTCGATCCGATGCTGCTGCTCGCGCCACCCGCGGTGGCGGAGCGCCACGTGCGCGCGGTGATCGCCGAGGCCGGCGGGCGGCCCGGCCACATCTTCAACCTGGGCCACGGGATCGTCCCGGAAATCCCGGTCGAGAACGTGAAGGCGATGATCGATCTCATCCACTCGATCCCGCTCGCGAAGGCCAGCGCCTGACATGAGCACCCGGCGCGTCGTCGTCATCGGGGGGGGCGTCACCGGCCTCACCGTCGCGTACCGGATCCTTGCCGCGCGGCAGGACGCGCGCGGCACGAAGCTCGAGGTCACCGTCCTCGAAGAGCGCCCGCGTCTCGGTGGCAACATCGTCACCGAGCGCCGCGACGGCTTCGTCATCGACGGCGGGCCCGACTCGTTCGTCGCGATGCGCCCGCAAGCGAAGGCGCTCTGCGACGATCTCGGCCTCGGCGATCGCCTCATCCCGACCACGCCGCGCAACCGCCGCGTCTTCGTCGCGCTGAACGGCGGCCTCGTGCAGATGCCCGAAGGCCTGTCGCTCGGCGTCCCGACGCGCGTGTGGCCGATGGTGCGAACCCCCCTCGTTTCGTGGCTCGGCAAGGCCCGCATGGCGCTCGACCTGCTGATCCCGAAGGGCCCCACCGACGGCGACGAGTCCATCGGTCACTTCGTGCGCCGACGCCTCGGCACCGAGGCCGCGAGCCAGCTCGCCGAGCCGATCCTCGGCGGCATCTACGTCGGCAACGTCGACGCGCTCAGCCTGCGCGCCACGTTCCCGCAGCTCCTCGAGCAAGAGCAAAAGTACGGGAGCCTGATCCGCGGGGCGATAGCGCAGATGGCGGCGCGCAAGCTCGCCTCGGGCGACAAGGAGACGCCGAGCGCGTTCCTCTCGCTCCTCGGCGGCATGGGCGAGCTCATCGACACCCTCGCGAGCGCGATCGGAAAGCTCGGCGGGACGATCCGCGTGGGCGCCCCGGTCGCGGCGATCAGCGCCGGCTCCGACAGCGCGAAATCGCCTCGTTTTCTCGTGCGGATCGGCGGCGACGCGGCCGAGACGATCGCGGCCGACGACGTGATCGTCTGCACGCCGGCGTACGCCGCGGCCGACGCGCTCGACACGCTCGACCGGCCGCTGTCGGCGCTGCTCCGCCAGACGCCGTACATCTCGTCGGCCACGGTGGTCGTCGCGTACCGCCGCGCCGACGTGCCCCACGCGCTCGACGCGACGGGCCTCGTGGTGCCGAAGAGCGAGAAGCGCCGCGTCCTCGCCGCGACGTTCATCTCCAGCAAGTGGGCGGGCCGCGCGCCGTCGGACGCCGTGCTCCTGCGCGTGTTCGTCGGCGGCCACCGCGATCCCGGCGCGCTGGCGCTGAGCGACGACGCGTTGATCGCCCTCGCGCGCGAAGAGCTCGGCGCGTTCGTCGGCGTCCGCGTCACGCCGATGCTCGCGCGCGTGTTCCGCTACGAGCGCGCCAACGCCCAGCCTTCCATCGGCCACCTCGGCCGCGTGAAGCGAGCGCGCGCCCTCGCCGAGACGCACCCGGGGCTTCAATTTGCGGGCGCTGCGTTCGACGGCGTCGGCATCCCCGACTGCGTGCGCCAGGCCAACGACGCCGCGAAGAACGTCGTCGGCTGAGCGAGAAACCGGCGCCCGAGCTCGCTGAAGGCGCGGCCGGCGGGGCACGCTCGATGATAGCCTCATGCCCGCATGTGCGAGCTGCTCGGGATGGAGTGCAACGTCCCCACCGACATCGTGTTTTCGTTCAGCGGCCTGCGTCAGCGCGGCGGCAAGACCGGTCCCCACGCCGACGGCTGGGGCCTCGCGTTCTACGAGGGCCGCGCGACGCGCGTCTTCCTCGATCCCACGCCCGCGTGTCAGAGCCCGCTCGCGCGCTTCCTCGGTGAGAACCCGATCAAGACGCTGCTCGCCGTCGGCCACATTCGTCGGCGCACGCGCGGACCGACGACGCTCGCGAACACCCACCCGTTCGTGCGCGAGCTCTGGGGAAGGCACTGGGTCTTCGCGCACAACGGCACGCTCCCGCGCGTCCGCCGCCACAAGCTCGGGCGCTTCGATCCGATCGGCACGACCGACAGCGAGCACGCGTTCTGCGTGCTCCTCGAGGGCCTGCGCAAGCGCTTCCCCGCCTACCCGACGCGCCGTCGCGAGCTGTGGTCCGCGGTCGCGGAGATCGGCGCCCAGCTCGGCGACGACGGCACGTTCAACTTCCTCCTCGGCGACGGGCGGCACCTCTTCGCGCGCTGCGCGACCAAGCTCAGCCACATCATCCGCAAGGCGCCGTTCGGCCTCGCGGCGCTCGCCGACGACGACGTGCGGATCGACTTCTCGACGGTGACGACGCCGAACGATCGCGTCGCCGTGATCGCGACCTGCCCGCTGACGACGAACGAGGCCTGGACGGTTGGCAAGCCCGGCGAGCTCTGGGTGTTCGAGAAGGGCACGCTCCGCGCGACGCTTCCGTCCAAGACGGACACAATTCGCGCGTCCCGAAGGGTCATTCAGCGCTCGCGGAAGCAAAGATGAAGGCTGCTCCCGACGGCAATTGCACGGCTGAAATCTAGACGATCGCCAACATCTCGATGCGTGGCTGATTCGAGCTGGCACGACAGCTGCATTGTCTGGAGACGCGCCGCGACGGAGACCTTCCCCCCCAGGTCCGTTGCGGCGCTTTTCTTTTGTCCTCGCGCCCGCCCGGCGGTGGATGCTCGCGAGTGCGACAGTCCTGCCAACCGCGATGGGCGCCTGAGGCGATGCTGCGACCCGCCTCGCGCCGGTGTTGCGAGCCACCAGCGCGGCGTTTCACGCGCGGAAATCGACGCCGCTTCGCGCGAAAGCACGCTCCATCGCCGGCCTCCGGCGGCGTGAATCAGAAGCGACGCGACAGATTCACCGTTGAAATCGGTAACTTCCGTGATGCGGGCCAACCCCATGGAATCGTTGAGGGTAACACTTGGCACGCTGTCTGCTACCTCTTTCATCGAGCGTTGCGACGGAGACCTTCCCCCCCAGGTCCGTCGTGACGCTTTTTTCATTTTCCGGCGTGATTTCAGCCTCTTACCTCTGAACCCGCTGTCGCCTCTGTGCGTTCCTTTGCGACAAACGCCGTTTTTCTCGCACCTCGGCACCTCCTTGACGGGCCCAAGACCGGGCGGATACGGTTAGGTCTCGGCTGATTCGGCTGGTCCCCGGACCCGACCCCGCAAGAGGGGATGGGACGCGGACCGGGGCCCATCACGGCGGGCTCGCAAGCGGGCCCGACGCATCGAGGAAGGGTCACACCAGTCACTTCAGGCCGGGCTACCACGCGTGAACGACTTCGACGAAAAGACACGTGTGACACAGGTGGTTCAGCCACCTCCGGGCTCGGGCGGCCCGCGCGCGACCACCGACTGCCTCGTGGTCATCTACACGAAGGAGCCGACGCTGCTCGGCAAGCGCTTCGTGCTCGAGCACAACTCCACGCGCGTGGGGCGCGGCGCCGACAACCACATCGTCCTCGATGGCGACTCGGTCTCGCGCCGGCACGCCCACTTCGAGCAGCGCGCCGCCGCGTGGCTCGTCGTCGACCTCGGCAGCACCAACGGCACCTACTGCAACGACGAGCAGATCTCGCGCGAGGTGGTGCTCAAGAACGGTGACCGCGTGAAGATCGGCCCCACGATCTTCAAGTTCCTCTCGGGCGCCGACGTCGAGGCGCAGTACCACGAAGAGATCTACCGGATGACCATCATGGATGGTCTCACCCAGATCCACAACAAGCGGTACCTGTACGAGGCGCTCGACCGCGAGATCATCCGCAGCCGCCGCCACGAGCGCGATCTGTCGATCCTGATGTTCGACATCGATCACTTCAAGCGCATCAACGACGTGCACGGCCACCTGGCGGGCGACTTCGTGCTGAAGGAGCTCGCGCGCGTGGTTCAGGCGCGCATCCGCCGCGACGAGGTCTTCGCGCGCTACGGCGGCGAAGAGTTCTCGATCATCCTCCCGGAGACGTCGCTCGACGGCGCGGCGGCGCTCGCCGAGACGCTCCGCCAGAAGGTCTCCGAGCACCTCTTCGTGTTCCAGGCCGACTCGATCCGCGTGACGATCAGCGTGGGCGCGGCGCTGCTGCAAGAGCCCGATCGCGGCGCGACCGATCTCATCAAGCGCGCCGACGAGAAGCTCTACGCGGCGAAGAACTCCGGCCGAAACCGGGTCTGCCACTAGCCTCGCGCGCTCGCGCTGGTCAACGTAGTCCGCTTTCGAAAGGACCGAACATGGCTCTCAGCGAGATCCCGCTCCCCTCGGCGGACGCCACCGGCGACGACCCGCCCGAGATCCGCATCGACCCGCCGGGGCCGATGTCCCGCGCCGCCGTGACCCGCCTCGAGCAGGTCGAGTGCCCCGCCTTCGGGCACCGACGCGACGCGCGCGCGGCCGTGAGCGGCGCCGACATGCTCCCGATCGTGCTCGCGTCGGGGCGCGGATCGAACCTCTACGACGTCGACGGTAACCGCTACGTCGACCTCGTGGCGGGCTTCGGCTCGCTCTTGCTCGGCCACGCGTACTCGTCGGTGCTGCGCGCGATCGAGGGGCAATCGACCCGCCTCATCCAGGCCCTCGGCGACGTGTACTCGGCCGACGCCAAGCTCGCGCTGCTCGAGCGCGTGGCCTCGCTCCACCCCGGCGTGCGCCCGCGCGTGCTGCTCGGGCAGAGCGGCAGCGACGCGGTCACGGCGGCGATCAAGACCGCGGCGCTCTTCACTGGCAAGCCCGGCCTCGTGGCGTTCGAGGGCGCCTACCACGGGCTCGGCTACGCGCCGCTCCCGGCGTGCGGCCTGCGCGAGAGCTACCGCGCGCCCTTCCGCGAGCAGCTCAACCCCCACGTCAGCTTCGCGCCCTACGCCCGCACCGAGGCCGACGTCGATCGCGCCCTCGGCGGAGTCGCAACCGCGTTGCAAAAAGGGAACGTCGGCGCCGTGCTGATCGAGCCGGTCCTCGGCCGCGGCGGGTGCGTCGTGCCTCCCGACGCGTTCCTCACGGGCGTCTCCGAGCTGGCCGCGAAGCATGGCGCTCTGGTGATCGCCGACGAGATCTGGACCGCGCTCGGCCGCACCGGTTCGATGGTGCGCAGCACGACCGTCGGCGCCCACGTCGACATCCTCTGCTTCGGCAAGGGCCTCGGCGGCGGCCTCGCGCTCTCGGCGTGCGTCGCGCCCGACGAGATCATGTCGGCCTGGGCTCGCGCCGACGAGGTCGTCCACACCTCGACCCACGCGGGCTCGCCGCTCGCGTGCGCCGCGGCGATCGCCACCCTCGACGCGCTCCGCTTCCGCCGCTTGGTGATCCGCGCCCGCGAGATCGGGCCTTCGATCCTCGATCATTTCCGGAGCGAGCTCGGCGGCCTGCGTGACGTCGTCGAGGTGCGCGGCGTCGGCCTGATGATCGGGATCGAGCTCGCGAGCGGCGCCGTCGGGCTGCGCGTCAGCCGCGACATGCTCGCGCGCGGCTACATCGTCCTCACGGGCGGCACGAAGGGCGAGGTCCTCACGCTCACGCCGGCCCTCAACATCAGCGAGGATCGCCTCCGCGACGCGGCGGCCGCGCTGCGCGAGATCCTCTCGGCGCCGTGATTTTGCGTCAGCCGTTTCTGCCGTGAAATTGTTCTCCTCGCTCGACAGCGACGCGCTCCACGCCCGGGTGCAGTCGTTCCTTCGCGCGGCGATCGTCGATCCCGCGCGCACGCCCGAGGGCTTCGACGTCATCGCCGTCGACCTCGCTCGACACCAGGCGGCGCACATCCCGGCGGTGGCGCGGCTGGCCCGCGCGCGCGGGATCGATCTCGCGACGGCGACGCGCGCGGCCGAGGTGCCCGCGGTGCCGTGCGACGTCTTCCGGCTCACGCGCGTCGCGACGCATCCGGTCGAGGACGACGTCGCGGTGTTTCGCACCAGCGGGACGTCGCAGGGGCGCGAGGCCCGCGGCGAGCACGCGCTGCGCACCACGGCGACGTACGAGCTCGGCGCGCGCCTCTGGGCCGAGCGGCTCCTGTGGCCGGACACGACGCGGCTCCGCGCGATCGTCCTCGCTTCGCCGCTGGCAGAGCAGCCGGATTCGTCGCTCGGGTTCATGCTCGATCGCTTCGCGACCCTGCTCGGCGGCGGCAGCTTTCACCTGCGATCGGGCGCGCTCGACGCGGCCGGCGTCGCTGCTGCTACGGCGGCGGCGCGCGACGCGGACGAGCCCGCGCTGGTGCTCGCCACGTCGTTCGCGCTGGTCCACCTGCTCGACGCGCAGAGCGGGCTCGATCTCCGCCTGCCGCCAGGCAGCCGCGTGATGCAGACGGGCGGCTTCAAGGGCCGCTCGCGCGAGGTCGCGCCCGACGAGCTGCGCGCCGCCGTGAGCGCGGCGTTCGCGGTGCCCGAGGTGCAGGTGATCGGCGAGTACGGGATGACCGAGCTCTCGAGCCAGCTCTACGAGACGACGCTCGCCGCGGCGCTCGGCAAATGGCCTGCAAATGAAGCGCGACACGGGGTCTACGCGGCGCCCCCGTGGGTGCGGGTGACGGCCGTCGATCCGATCACGCTGGCGGCGCTGCCCGACGGCGAGATCGGGATCGCGCGCCTCGTCGATCTCGCCAACGTCGACTCCGCCGTGGCGATCCAGACGGCCGATCGGGTGCGCGTTCTCCAGGGCGCGACTGGCAATCACGCGATCGAGCTGCTCGGCCGCGCGCCCGGGGCGCCGCCGCGCGGATGCTCGATCGCCGTCGACGACATGCTGGGGCCGCCGTGAGCTCGGACGAGGCGAGGGCGCGTCGCGTGGAGCGCGCGGTGGCCCTCGGCGCGCGGCTCGCCGATCGCGACGATCCCCTTGGGAAAGAGGCCCGCCGCGATCTGGTGCTCACCAGCGGGCTCTCGCGCGAAGGCGTCGAGCTGGCGCTGACCGAGCACCTCGAGAGCGCGATCAGCAGCGACGATATGGCGTCATTACTCGCTGCCGTGAAAACCGCGCCGCGCTGTCACGTGATCCTCGCGGCCAACGTGGGCACCGCGGCGCTGCGGGCGATCGCGCTCGCGCTCGCGGCGTCGAGCGAGGTGACGATCCGACCGTCGCGGCGCGATCCGGGGCTCGCGCCGATCCTCGCGCGCGAGCTCGGGATCGCCGTCGCCGGGGAGCTCACGGCCGCTCCCGGCGACGCGCTCCACGTCTACGGATCCGACGCGACGATCGCCGAGGTGCGCGCGGCGGCGGCGCCCGGCGTGATCGTGACCGGCCACGGGACCGGCCTCGGTGTCGCCGTCATCAGCGCGGGCGTCGATCTCCGGGAGGCCGCCCGGGCGCTCGCCGCCGATGTGATCCCGTTCGATCAGCGGGGCTGCCTCTCGCCGCGGGTGGCCGTCGTCGAGGGCGACGCCGATCGCGCGGCCGCGTTCGCCGCGGCGCTGGACGCGGCCCTGCGCGACCTCGGCGAGGTCGTCCCACGCGGAGGTCTCGACGAGGCCACGCGCGCGGCGATCGCCCTCTACGGCGCGGCGATCGACGCCGTGGGCGAGCGCTTCGCCGGGCCGCAGCACGTGGTGGGGCTCGATCCTGCGCCGCGCGCGCTCCAGCTCCCACCGCCAGCGCGCGTGGTCCACGTCGTCCCGGCGCGAGCGGTCGACGCGGCGCGGCTGCTCGGGCCGTGGGCGCGCTTCATCACGACCGTGGGCTCCGCGGGCGCGGGCGCGCTGCTCGACGCGGCCCTCGCGCTCGCGCCCGAGGCTCGCCCCGCGGCGCTCGGGCGGATGCAGCGCCCGGCGCTCGACGGGCCGGTCGATCGCCGCGGCCTCGGAAAATGAAGCCCCGGCGCGCTCAGGGCCCGAGGCCGACGATCAGCGCGTCGATGTAGAGCGAGAGCAGCGGCGGGATCCCGGCGCCCAGATCGAGGTGAGTGCCATTCTCGCTGAGGAAGTAGCCGACGAAGGCCGTGTGCCCCTTGTCGTCGGCGGCGACGCCGCGCAGCGCCTGGCCGCCCGGCGTACCGATGCGGCGCGCCCACTGGTACTTGCCCGCGCCGTCGAAGCGCGCGACCAGGACCTCGCCGTTGTAATAGCCGCCCGTGTCGGGCCCGCTCCCGTGCAACACCCCTCCTCCGAAGTCGACGCCGAGCGAGTACGAGACGTCGTAGAGCGAACCGCCGACGGTGATGTTCGACAGGGCGTCGACGGCCACCGAGATGCCGAGCTGCTGGCCCGCGTCGCCGAACGACTTCGCCCAGAGGGGCTTGAGCGACGAGTCGAGCTTGGCGACGAAGAGATCTTCGGAGTCGATATCGGCGGTGCCGGCGCCGGCGTCGGCGCTGACGACCACCGTGTGCAACGTGGGTAGCAGCCCGAAGGTGAGATCGTGGGTGAAAGAGCCGGTGAGGACGACGTCACCGCAGGGATCGACCGCGACGCCCGAAGCGTACTGGGTACCGTCGTTGGGGAACTGGGCGCCGAAGATCCGCGCGTCGACGTAGTCGCCCGCCGAGGTCGTCTTGAGGATGAACACGTCCTTGGCGCCGAAGCCGACGATCGGGCCCTGGCCGAAGTTCGGCGAGGCGGCGCCGCCGGCCACGTAGATGGATCCCGCGCCGTTGTGATCGACCGCGAGCGCCACCGGGTAACCGATGGAGTCTTTGTCGGCAAAGCGGGTGTCGACGAGGTACTTGTGCTGCCAGACGCAGGTGCCTTGAGCGGCGTCGAGCTCGACCAGGAAGATGCCACTCGGAACGTCGTCGATTGGCTTGATGCAGCCGAAGTCGACGGCGCCGTTGGTCATCCCCGCGAGGACGACGTGGTCCTTGCCGTCGGAGGCGACTTGCTGGATCTGCTCGTCGCCGGCGCCGCCGAAGCTCTTGCCCCACCCGACGGCGCCGGTCGCGGCGTCGAGCTCCACCACGAAGCCATCGAGCCCGGTGGCCGTCAGCGTCGTCGCGCCGAGCTTCATCACGCCTTCCATGCGACCGCTGACGAAGACATGCCCGTTCCAGTCGACGGCGAGGCCGGTCGGGTACTGATCGAGCGTGCCTTTGAAGCCCACCGCCCAGTCGGGAGAGCCGTCGGGATGGAGCTTGAGGACGAAGAGGTTGGAGCCGTCCGTCGCGCCGTCGAGCGTGTCGTACGGGAGCGGTGAGCCCGCGAAATAGACGTCGCCCGAGGTGTACCAGCCCGCCACGTAGACGCTGCCGTCAGCCCCGTAGGCGACGGCGTTGGCGATCTCCTGGCTGCCGCCCGCCGATTGCCGCGCGAACAGGGCCTTGCTGTTGATCGGCCCCGTCGGCCCGGTCCCGTCGCACACCGGCGCGCTGCCGCCGGTGCCGGTGCTGCTCGACGAGGCCGAGCTCGTCGTCATCGCGCTCGAGCTCGACGAGGACGACGAGGGCGCGCTGCTCGTCGTGGTCGTCGTCGCGACGCCCCCCGTGCCGCCGGCGGCGCTCGATCCGGAGGCGCTCGCGGTCGCTCCGCCGCCGGTGCCGGTGCCCCCGCTCGAGGGCTCACCAGGGGTGATTCCGAAGATGACGTTGCACGCGGACAGGAGGCCGCCGCAGAGCGCCAGCGCCGGGATGGCGCGGCGGGTCAGCCCGTGAGTCTTCGAAGCAGAAGAAGCAGAAGCTCTCATGTTGGGCGCAGCCTACACCGGCCCGGAGCGGCTGCGGAGGCTGCGCAAAAAAGCGAATGAACCCGATGATCAAGCCATCGCGCCGGACGCTCGCGGCCCGGGCGGAGCGGGTCAATCGACGATCACCGCGGCGTTGTAGGCGATGGCCGCCCAGCCCGCGAGGAACAGGAGGCCGCCGAGCGGCGTGATCGCCCCGAGCGCGCGGCGCCCCGTGAGCGTCATCGCGTAGAGGCTGCCCGAGAAGAGCGCGATGCCGCCCGCGAAGAGCCACGGCGCGACGGCGCTGCCGTGGTGCATCGGATCGGGGCGCAGCGTGGAGACGCCGATCGCGAGCGCGTGGATCAGGTGGTACTGCGCGCCGGTGTTCCACCAGGCGAGGCGTTGATCGCCGTCGGACGCGGCGGCGAGCCACTTCTTGAGCCCGTGAGCGCCGAACGCGCCGAGAGCGACGCCGAGGAAGCCCAGCACGCCGGCGAGGAGGAGAGCGGTTCGATCCATGGCGCCCACTCTGCCGTGCGGCGGGCGAAGGATCACGCTGATCGTGAGGCGGCCGTTGATCTATCCTGCGCGATCGTGGGAGCGCGCGACAGAGGAGGCGGGGACGCCGCGACGAACCCGATGTCGGTGCGGGTCGCGCGGCTGTGCGCCCTCCCGATCGGTGTGCTCGCCTGGCGCGCCCCGGAGCCGACGCTCACCGTCGTGGTCAAGGCGACGTTCCTCCTCGGCGCGGGCGGTCAAGCGACGCTCGCGGCGGAGCAAGAGCCGCTGTGGCTCGATCGACCCGTCGCCGGCGGCGCGTTCGGCGATCTCGATCACGCGTGTGATTTCGTCCCGCTCAAGGCGCGTGTCGACGTGCTGCTCACGGGGCATGCGCGCTCCGAGGCGGCGATGCGCGTACTGCCCGCGGGCTTCGCCGTCGACAAGCTGCGGCGGCGCTTCTACGCAACGACCGACGAGCCCGCGATCGCGACGCCGCTGCTCGCCGAGTACCTGCGCACGGGGACCGGCGAGGTGACCCGCGTCGGCGCGCGCGCCATGTGGGCGGGGACGCTCGACGGCGCCGCGATCGTCAACGACGACGGCGTGCCGTGCGCCCCGATCCCGCGCGGCTTCGACTACGCCGCGTTCAACGTCGCGCCGCCCGAGCAGCAGCTCGAGATGCTCTCGCTCACCGCGCAGATCGTGCTCGACGGGCTCGGCCCCGGCGGTCGCGTCACCACGCGCCTGCCCGGGATCCGGCCCCGCGTCTTCGTGCTCTCGGGCAGCGGCTTCGGCGGCGCGCGCCCGCCGGACGAGGTCGTCCTTCGCTGCGACACGATCTGGATCGACGCCGATCGCAGCCTCTGCACGCTGGTGTGGCGCGGCGTCGTCCCCGCTTCGCCAGGCTCGCGCGACGCGCCCCGGCTGGTGCTCGCGCTCGACGAGGGCGATCGCAAGAAGACCTGGGCCAGGGCTCTGACCGAGCTCGACGACGCGACCTGGACCACGGCGACGCGGCCCGAAGATGCGCGTGAAGAGCCGGAAATCGAGCTCGACGACGACGAGATCGAGGCCGCTCCCGACGAGGAGAACGACGACGAAGGGCCCGCCACCGGGCGAATGGCGCGCGTCGCGGCCGCCGCGATCGACGAGCCCATGGCGCGCGGCGACGACGACGACGCGACGCGGACGCACGTTCGCCTGCCGAACGCGCCCGAGATCGGCATCGGGATCGACGACGAGCCCTCCACGCTCCGCCGTAGCCCTGCCATTGAAGCGCCGAGCGATCGCGCCCCGCTGCTCGTGCTCGGCGGGCCCAAGGGCACGCTCGCCTCGTTCGGGGCCGCGCGTCCGCCTGGTCGACCTCAGCGACCGACGGGCCTCCGCTTCAGCCGCGCCGAGGACGTGACCGGCGTCGCGCTCACGATGACGACTCCCGCGCTGCCCGTCAAAGCACTCTCGACGCCGAGCGCGGTGGAGACGACGGCGCCCTCCTTCAAGGCACCTGTCGCGACGAATATCCAGCAAATCAAGGCTCTTTCGTTCAACGTACCCTGCGACAGCACCGCTCTGGACACCGCGCCGCTGCCGTTCAGCGTGCCTGTCGCCACGACGACGGCGCCCGAGGTGCACTGGTCGCTCGCGAAGGTCGCGGGGCGCACCGTGGGCGAGTCGATCGCGGCCGCCGACGCCGCCGCGGCGCTCGTGAATGCGACGCTCGAGCCCGCCGTGGAGGCCGCGCCGAGCGCGCTCACGATGGAGCGTTACGCCGAGATCAAGGCTGAAATCTGGGGCGGCAGCTCCGGCGCGGCCGACGTGCTCGAGCGCTACGAGCTCGACGAGGCCGTGTTCCACGAGCACGAACGAACGCTCGCTGCGGCCCTGTCGCGCGAGGCCGCCTCGGGCCAATCGACGCTGGCGCTGGCGCTCCGCGACGCGCTCGCGCTCGCCCGCGATCAGCAGCCCTCGACGGGCGAGCGCCCGCTGCGCACGCTCGAAGAGGCCTACGTCACGCTGCTCACGGCGATCGAACGGGCCGTCGATCCCTCGGCGATCCTCGCGGCGAAAGGCGTCAGCCCGGCGTCATGGCGGCGCCTGCGCCGTCGCTTCGAAGCGCGCGCGGCAGCCGACGCGAAGCTCCGCGACGCGCTGGCGGTGCGCCTCGCGACGGCGCGAAAGGCCAGCAGCGGCGACACCGGCGGCAGCTCGAAATGGTGGAACCGACGCGAGGCAAAGCCCGCGCAGGCCACACGCGTCCCCGCGAAGCGGCGAGGCTGATCGCGGCTCCGCGGCGCGCGCTCGAAATGCCGCGTCCGCTCTCGAGGCCGCGTGTTAGCCTCGAATCCAGCGGAGGCAGTGCCATCATGGGTGCGCAACGACGTCGAATCGATTCCCCCGACGAAGAGCAGCTCGGCGCGCCGCGGCCCGACGCTCCGAAGCTCCATGTCGCGCCGATCGTGCTGCCGGCGCCGCCGCGCGCGCCCTTCCCGTCGCCCGCCGCCGCGACGAGCGCGCCGAGCCTCTGCACCGGCCGCATCCACGCTCTCGACGGCGACGCCGTGCAGCTGGTGATCGGGACCCAGATCGTCGACGCCGCGGTCGATCCGAGCGTGCACCCCGCCGTCCTCCGCGGCGCCTCGGAGCGGGGCGAGCGCGTCCTCGCCGAGCGCGACGAGCGCGGCGCGTGGCTCATCCTCGGCGCCCTGCGCACCCAGCCGACGCCGGGGATCGACGCGGCCGACGCCTACACCATCGAGGCCGACAAGATCACGATCCGCGGCCGCAGCGAGGTGTCGATCGTCACCGAGGCCGCGGGCCTCGTCGTCCGCGCGCTGGGCGAGGTCGAGACTTACGCCGACAAGATCATCTCGCGCGCCGAGGGCGTGCACAAGATCGTCGGCCGCATTCTCCGCCTGAACTGAAGGCGTTCTCGCTCACGCGGACGATTTTCTTCGTCGCCGCCCAACACTCGCCCCCGGGGCGGCATCTTCGTCCCGATGCTCGCGCACGAACCCTCGCAGGTCAGCCCTGAAGACTTGCTCGCTCACGCGGGCTGGCTCCGTCAGCTCGCGGGAGGCCTCGTCCGCGGCTCGGCCGATCCCGAGGATCTCGTCCAGGCCACGTACCTCGCGGCGCTGAAGAGCCCGCCCGAGGCCGACCTGCCGATCCGCCGCTGGCTCGCCCAGGTGCTCCGCAACGTGTGGAAGATGCGCGTGCGGTCGAGCACCCGACGCGCCTTTCGCGAGACCGAGTTCGCCGCCGTCGAGTACGCCGAGGGCGCGACGTCACCCGAGGCGCTGCTCGGCCGCTTCCAGACCCAGCGGCTGCTCGCCGATCTCGTGGCCGAGCTGGAGGAGCCCTATCGGTCCACGGTCCTCCTGCGGTATCAAGAGGGCCTGTCGTCGGCGGAGATCGCCCGGACGCAGAACGTGCCTCCGGGCACGGTGCGCTGGCGCCTGATGACGGGCCTGGAGAAGCTGCGCGAGGCGCTCGACGCGAAGAATGAAGGCGATCGCCGCGCCTGGATGGCTGTCTTGATCCCCTTCGGCAAGCCGCTCAAGGGCGCTGTCGTCAAGACGATCTCGGTGAAGCTCTTCGTCGCCGCCGCCGCCGCCCTCGCCCTCGCCGGGAGCGTGGCAGTCGTGGAGCTCGGCCGCTCGGGATCGACTCCCCCTCTGCCGGCCATGCCGCGCGCCGCCGCGGCGCCGGGAGAGCCCATCGGCGTCCCCGCGCTCTTGCCGATGCCGATCCCGCTGCCCTCGACGACACCCTCGAACGCGCCGCCCGCCGCGCCGCCGCCGAGCGTCGCGCCCGCCGCGCCGCGGCCGAAGCCCGCGCTGATCGCGCACGACAAGCCGAGCGACGCCGCTCCGAGCGTTGCGCCCGCCCCGACCGGCGCGGCGAAGGCGCCTGCGCTCCTCGATCCGGACGCCGTCGGCGGGACGAAGACCGAGGTCGTCAACGGCGTGCTCAACCCCGGCGCCCCGTGAGATCGCCGTCGGACGAGCCGCGCGAGGGCACCGCTCCCGAGCCGGCGCCCGCGGCCGACCAAGCGCCGGGCGAGCATCCGCGAATCACCGAGAAAACAAGCCCAGCGAGCGTCCCGTCCGCCCCGCTGCGCGACGGCTGGCCCCAGCTCGACGCGTGGTGACCTCGGGCGGGCGGCGCGAAGAGAACGCGCGCCCGGCCGCTCCACGGTTGCGCACCGGTGCCCAGGTGGACTAGTTTCCCCCGCGATACGAGCCGAAGTGGCGGAATGGCAGACGCGGCGGATTCAAAATCCGCTGTCCGAAAGGGCTTGTGGGTTCGAGTCCCACCTTCGGTACTTCTTGAAATGATTCAGCTTTCTGGCGCGATCGGGCGCTGCCTCCGCGGCCCCGACCGCCTCGGGTGGCACTTGCCGGTGGCACTTCCCCCCGAGGGGGCGGCGCGACGGCGGGCCGCAGCTCCGGAATTGCCTGGTCGAGCGGGTCGAGCCAGCCGAGGCCTAGCTCCGCTGCGGTCCGCGCCGCGCGCCGGTAGTTGTTGATCTGAGTGCTCGACTGGTGGCCGGTGCGGTCCGCGACCCACGTCTCGGTTTGACCGTCGGCGAGCGCGAGCGTCACGAAGGTCGCGCGGAGGTCGTGCAAGCGGATGTGCAGGCGTGAGGCGCTTCGCTCGAAGAGAGCGGGCCGCTCGACGCCCGCGGCGCGGAGGTGCGCGCGGAATTTCTCAGCGAGGTTCTTCCCCTCGCCGTCGATACGCTCGCCCTTCTCGTCCACGAAGAGCGGCGCGTTGGCGCCGAGCCTACCGACGTCGGCCTCGCGGTGCGCGACCCACGCACGTAGCGCTGGCGCGACGTCACGGCTGAGCGGCAAGGTCCGAGCGTCGTCGGTCTTGTTTTTGTCGAGCTCAATCGCGCCGAGGTCGAGATCGCAAATCCCGAGGTCGATCGCGCTGGCCTCGCCGGAACGGTTACCGACGCGATCGAGGAAGCCGTAGAAGACGCGCCACGCGAGCGGGACGGCGGGCGACGCGAGGAGCTTCCGATCCTCGCTCGGGTAGATCCATCCCTTCGCCTTGTCGGGCCCGATCTTCGGGAGGAAACCCCTGGGGAGAGGGTTCGCCGCGCGGAGGCGCAGCGGGTACACCGCCATCCCCAGCATACGGTGAAGCACCTGGGCGACGTGACGCCGCGTGGCCGGCGCGCGGCCCACCGGAAGGGCGCGCATGATTTTCTCCGCGTCCTCGAGATCGAACGCGGCGACCGAGATCGCGCCGGCAATCGGATAGACGTGGGCCTCGAGCCGTAGCCGATCGTCATCGGCGCTCTTCTTGGGCCGCACGTGATCGGGGTACTCGCGGGCGAGCTCCCCCGAGGTCCAGGCGACGCCCAGATCCGCGATCGTCGAGGTCGCGCCCCACTTCCCGCCCGCCGCTCGAGCGCGCGGCGCCAGCTCGCCGCGGACCAGCTTGTCGACGAGGGCGACGACGTCGGCGAGGGCCTGTCCGTCGCACGCGGCCGCGCGCTCGAGGACGTCGCGGGCGCGCTCGCCGTGCCCGGCGTCGCGGAGCTTGGCTCCGAGGTCGGCGAGCAGCTTAGCGCGCGCTGCGGCGCCGGCTTCGTCCTCAGGGGAAATGGTCGCGAGCTTGAAAGCCGGGCGATTACCCTTCTGGATGTAGACCCGCGCGAACCAGAAAAGGCCTTTGCGGAAAGGGGCGCCGGTGGAGATCGCGGGCATGGTGTTCCTCAGTCGGATGGCGGAGTCGTCGAGGCCGGGGCGGCGCCGGCCGCCTCATACTTATCCCACATGCCCAAGAGGCCGGCGCGGCAAGTCGCCATATCGATCGCCGGCGCCCCCTTTGCCTGAGCGGTTTCGACGAAAACCGTCGCGAGCAATATCTCGCGCTTGGCGACATCGAGCGCTTGTGTCGGCTTGAGGTCGACATGGCGCTCTGGAAGCGGCATTGACAGTTGCGCGAGCGCAATGTGCGCTCGATCGGCATGCTCGCAGGCCTCGGCGAGTATGCCAATCGGCGCCCCGAGCTTCGCGATGCGGGCAGCAACCAGAGGCTGAGACGCATGCGCAACGATCTCCCGTCGCCAGAGGTTGAAGGGGGCTATTGAACGTGTCGTGATGCGGACTGGATTTCATCGACGGCCTCGCGAGTCTACACCGCTTGCGCAGCGGAGAGCAGGGTACCCAGGCTAGCGTGCACGGCGCGCAGCTCGTCGATGTTGTTGCTCGCGCCGGCGCCGTCGATCTCGGTGGCCGCGTGCGCGAGGTGGCGGGGCACCTCGCGCACCTTCCCAGAGGGAGTGCGCCGACCGAATATCCTGTTAAATACTGGTTCTTGTTCGGAAATCATCGAGCGGCTCCGGCACCTTACCACAACCCCTGCTCGGGAGGCAGGGCGGGGCTGCTGACCGTGTGCGTAGCAAGGCGGCAGGGTCGTCAGCTTCGGCAAGGGACACTCCAGCGGCAGGATGGCGTCATACGACGCGTTGAGCATCGGCGCGGAGCCCCGGCGGCGCGCGCGGCTCCGTTTCGCCTTCTCACTCAACCCGCTGCACCGTTCATCACCTCCCCCGGCATGAAAGCGTGAACGTGGGCGCGGAATGAACTGCACCGGGCGCTCGCGTGAACGGGTCGAGGGACCAGCGGCTGCCGGGGTCCCGCATTCACGTCTGGAGGATAGGCATCGATCGAACTTTCGCTCCCTGTCACACCCCTCGTCGGGCGCGTCGGGCGAGCCCTCGGGCGCCTCCCCGGCGGCCCCTTGCCCTGTCTCGGCGCGGAGAAAATGGGGCGACGGCGCGTTTGGCTACGCTGCCTCGAACCCCTCGAACCCGAAGGCCACCTGTTCCCAGTCAGGATTGCGAGCCTTGCGCGTGGCAGCGGCGAGGCCCGAACGCCCAGCTGGTCAAGAATCTTATGAACCGCCGCGGGCTCGGCGATGGTCGAGTAAACGCGCATCCTCCGACTGCATCTCGGGCACGTCAGCCCATCGAATCCCAAAGTTCGTTTCATCATCACCGCCCACCCGAGGCGCCTCGACCACGCGAACAGCGCCCTCCTCCAGGCGGCCCCAGTGGGCGACGGTGATCATGGTCGCCGACGCCGAGGGGCGCGACGAGGGTGTAGCGATCGATTCGGTCGCCCGGTTTCAGTTGAATCGGACGCGCACCGTAGGCCGGGATCGCCCGCGAGCGAAGCCCTGTCGCCGTCCCGTCCGCGTGGCAGTATTTTTGACGTGGCCTTCTTGAATCACAGGTGCTTGGCACTTTCCAATGACGTGGGCGCGACCTCGATGACGCCGTGCCTCACCATCCAGTCGAGGATCGCCAGCGCCTGCGGTACGGGGAGGAGCACCGCCATGCGGGTGACGGTCTCGCGCGCAGTGGCTCCGTCCTGGACCAGGTGCAAGAGCGGTACAATCTCGACGCCGTCCACGAACGCCACAGCACGTTCGAGCTGGGGATGGCTCACGGCCACGGTCGGCACGACGAGATCGCCGCGGATACCAGGTACGGCGATCACGGTCGCGGCCGGCGAACGGCGGAGCCGCGAGGAGGGTGTGAGCGCGCGATCGGCGTCGGAGACAGCGGGCCGGCCCGGCGGCTCGCGATCCCCTTCACGAGCGCGATCGCCGGCCAGCGCCTCCCCGGCACGCCGTTGCCAGAAGGGGCCAGCGTCCACAGCGGCGTGCTCGCCGTACTGAAGCGCTGCAAAGCGGCGATGCCGGGCGACCGTCTCGGCCTGTCGTTCCCGGTAGAGCTGCATCGCGAGCGGCGCGTGAGCCGGGTCAGCGCGCATCGTGTGGACAACGATGCTCGCCTGCAGAGCCTGCGTCATCGCGGCCTGTACGCCTTGAGATGAGAGCGGATCGATACCGAAGCATGCCTCGCCGACGCGGAGATAATCAGGTCCAATCGGGTCTGCGGCAGCGTAGGGCGTGGCGTCACGCGCCGTGACGCGGCCGGTGAGCGTGCCGCCGAGGCACCGGTGCAGGAGCGTGGAGCGTGCCAATGCAGCGCGATAAAGGCGCTCCCACCCGGCGGGACCGCCGAGGCCACGGCAGCGCTCGGCGTCGACGAACACCATCGCGCTGAAGAGGCCGCCGGGGAGCGGTGCACCCCAGTACCATTCGGCGTCCCCGGCCTCGACGCGGGCCTCCAGGCCGCCCAGGCGCACGTCGCGCAGCCACCCGCAAAGAGCGATGGTGTGGACGCCGGCGACTGGCACGCTCGACGCGGCCGGTCGAGAGCGGCGGCCTCGCGCGTCGCACACATAGTCAGCCTCGATGAGCGTGGAAGAAGCCCCCTGACGCACCGGCACGCTAAGGCGAGCTGTCTTGGCGTCGCGCACCGGGCGACCGGCGGTGGCCGGCTGGAGGACGACCACGCCGGCCGCGCGCGCCTCGGCGAGCAAGAGCGCGTCGAAGCGGTCTCGATCGATGTGAAAGCCGCCCTCACGCTCCACGATGGTGATCTCGTCGCCAGCCCAGCGGACGAGCCCGCGCGAGGGCCGCGAGAAGGCCGCATCCTCGATCTTCGACCGGATCCCGAGGGCGTCGAACAGAGGCACTATCCCCGGTGCTAGGGACTCTCCGACGCGGTGGCCTGACTCCGCCGCTCGCTCGACGAGGCCCACGCGGTGCCCCAGGCCGGCGAGACGGCGCGCCAGGGTCGCTCCCGCAGGCCCGCCGCCGAGCACGCAGATCTCGATGTTCACGCGGTCTCGGGAGCGAAGTAGTCCGGCCGGCGGGAGAGCAAGGTCACGTACGCGCCAAGGCAGTAGTGGAGCCAGCCGCGGATGTAGTCGCACGCGGGTCGACCGCGGTGGATGACCTCGTGATGGCAGCCGCCGCCGCACAGGTAGCGGGCCCAGCAACTCCGACAAGGCTCCTGGCGGTGCACGTGCCGCTCTTCGAGCCAGGCCGCCTGGATCGAGCGGTCGACCCCTGATTCGACGTCGCCAAAGGCGCGCTCTTCGTCGCCCACGAACCGGTGGCAAGCATGGAGTGTCCCCTCGGCCGAGACGCCCAGATAGCCCGCGCCGGCGCCGCACGGATAGGGCCGGTGCGTGCCTCGGTGGATCTCGCGCATCGCGTTCGTCATGTTGGCGAACGGGTAGCGCTGGCCCGCGACGATTCTCCGCTTGAACTCCTCGCCGCAGCCGACCATCTCGTCGAGCACCGTCTCCAGGCCAGGTATGGTGAGCTCGTCACGGCCAGTTGGCGAGCTGAGCATCGGTGAGAATCCAACGCTGTGGAAACCGAGAGCCGAGAGCCCGTCGAGCGCCTCGCGCAGCCGGAGGTTTTGCGGAGTCACCGTCACGCGGGCCGAGACCTGCATTCGTCGCTGCATCGCCAGCAAAGGGCGCACGTTGGCGATGATCCGGTCGTAGCTGCCGCCGCCGTTCTTGAACGGGCGCAAGCGGTCGTGGGCGGGGCCGAGCCCGTCCAGGCTCACGGTGACCGCAAAGCCATGACGCTCGAAGAACTCCCCATCTTCAGGGGTGACGAGCGTGCCATTGGTGGTGATCGAGAACGTGACCGAGGCGCCCCGCTCCGCGGCGCAGCGTACGGCGTGCGCGGTCGCGTCGCGCAGGACGGCGCGCGCGGCTAGGGGCTCACCGCCGAGGAAAGCGAGGTTCGCCCGCTCGCCGGGCGCGAGCTCGCTCAGCAGCAGATCGACGGAGGCGCGCGCCACCTCCGACGTCATCATGCTGGGGCGACCGCCGAAGCTGCCCTCTTCGGCGTAGCAGTACGAGCAGCCCAGGTTGCACGCCTGCGCCACGGCGAGGGAGAGCGCGCGCACCTTGGGCTGGGGCATCGGCGTGTCGTCGATGAGGGCGCGCGTGTCGAAGCCGAGCTGCTCGAAGGCGCGCGCGAGGCTCGCCTGATCGCTGTCGGCGAGCGCGGCTGACAGCCGCGCGATAGCCTCTCCCTCGAGCCCGTAAACGCGCGATCCATCGCTCCGGAGCAGGTGAGGTCCGTGCTCGGTCGCGAAGAGGTGCGCGGCCGGGGTTCGCGGCGCCGCCGCGTCCATGAGCGCCCGCGCCCGGGCCGAGCCCTTGCGCGTGGCGAGCGGGATGAGCGTCATTTCTTCTCGGACTCGTCGCGACCACCGATGATGAACCGGAGCTTCTCCCAGCCGGCAAAGAGGTCTTCGTGCGTGTAGAGGCGAGAGTCGACCCAGTCGTCGACGATATAGACCTTGGGCGTGGCCGCGGTGCGGTCCTTCTGCATCCAGTTCTGGCCACCGCTGGTCCCGTCGGCGCGGGCCTCGATGTTCACGTAGTCGGGGCGGCTCGCGGCCCAGTAGAAGCAGGCGCACTCGCGATAGTCGTTCTGCCACGGCGAGCAGAGGCTCTGGGAGAGCTGACCCGGCTCGGCGATGTCGCGGGCGATCACCGGGAGCTGCTCGGTCTCTCCGCTCGGGGAGAGGCCTTGTTCGAAGAACCTCCGCACGGTGAGGAGGATCATCGTCTCGGGGACCGTCTCCACTCCGCGCTGCTCGAAGGGGCGGAATCCGCAGAGCACCTGTTCTCCGCCCTTGCCCACCGCGTCGGCGAGCGCGTTCGACCACTCGAGGGCGAGCGACGGACGACCCGGCGAGTAGGTCGTATCGGGTAGCGGCACCGGCGCCTCGCCCTCGACAAGCGGCCCGGTGACCGGCGCGTAGACCCGGCGGCCATCGACGCTCTGGAGCACGAACTTCAGCACGAGATCGCGGAGTTCTTGCGGCGCGTCCGCGTCCGCGGCGACGACCACGTTGCTCGACTCGTGCAGCTCGATGCCGACGAACAGCTTCTTCCACACGTTGCGGAAGTCCATCTCTAGGCCTGGATAAGCGTTGGAGATCGCCGAGCGTGGGTGAGCGCTCGGCGGGTTTCCGACGGCCTCGTAGTCGAGCTGCGCCGACAGGTTCTTCGGGGAAATTGCCCGCGGACGCTCTTCACGTTTGTCACTCATCGTCCCTGGACCTCTGGGCGCCGCGCGCTGCCTGCGCGAGATTGTGCGCCGCTTGCTCGATGATGCTCACCTGCCGTCGCGTCAGCGCCAGGTGCCGTCCGTCGGCGCTGCGCATCATCGCTGGCATCCGCCGGCGCCCCTCGTCCGAGAGGTCGCCGACCTGATCGTGCCGCCGGAGGACGTGTGCGAACCCTGACCCATCCCCTCAAATCAGCCCGAAGATTTCGCGGAAAGCGGCATGTTCGGACAGCAGTCGCCCGAATTCGGTCATGAGATGTACGAGCTTTTCCTCGCGCATCATCGGGATCGCGCGATACCAGCAGCAGCCT
>JANYGI010000131.1 GCA_025362495.1 Byssovorax sp.
CTTGATCGGCGGGATGTCGCGCGCGGCGATGATCTCCGGCCGGGCGAAATAGTAGCCCTGGAAGAGGGTATAGCCGAGGCGCATGGCCTCCTCGAGGTCTTCGCGGGTGTCGATCGACTCGGCCAGCAAGCGCAGGCGCGGCGATCGAAATCGCTGCAGCAGGCCGGCGCGCGCGGCGCCCTCGACCCGCGCGAAGTCCACCTTGAGGATGTCGGCCACCGCGACCAGGGCCTCGAATCCAGGCCGCAGGGCGAAGCCGCCGATGACGATCTGGTAGCCGTCGCGGGTCAGGCGCTTGCACGCGCCGAGGACCTCGGCGTCCGGCTCGATCGGGGAGAGCAGCTCCACCGCGGTGCGATCGGCGGGTAACAAGCGCACGAGATCGCGGAGCAGCACGTCGCGGTTGACGTTGACGAAGAGGCGCTGTCGCGGCGAGAGGACGTCGAGCCCGAAGGCGTGGAGTCCATCGTGGACGAGGCGCGAGGCCGCGTGGGTCCCGTGCGTGCTCGCGGGCTCGTTCCCGGCCGCGTTGCGGAACACCAGCTCGTAACCGTAGGTGCGCCGGCGGATGTCGAGGATCGGTCGACGCGCGACGAAGAGGTCTTTCTCCCTGGAGCTCGCGGGGGCAATCTCGCCGTGATCGCTCCCGGCGGTGGGCCTCGCGGTGATCGGCGCCCCGGCTCCGATGACGCCGGTCTGGCTCGTCCCCGCGACACGGACCTGCTTCAACATCGTGGTCGATCGGGCCGTGGTCGAGCTCGAGGGTCGCGGAGGGTCGGCTGGGTGCCACTGGCTTGCCATATCGGTCGCGCTCCGCTCTTCGCGCCGAGGCCTCATCGGAGGGTCGGTGTGGGTCGATACGGCGGTCGCGGACGGAGCTTGAGCCAAAACGGCGCCCCGCCTCGTCGGCGCGGAGATCTCGGCGGCCGACCTGGAGTATCCTCCGCCGCCATGGCGGACGAGACCTCCCGGCGCTGCTCCGCCTGCGAGGCGCCCTTGCCGGCGGGATCGCGCTTCTGCGGCGCCTGCGGGCACGACGGCGCCTCGGATCCGGCCCTCATCGCCACCGAGCGTGTGGCCGTCGCGTCGCCGTCGATCGTCGCGCCGGCGCCGCCGCCGCTCCCGCCGATGCGCCTGCTCCCGGGGACGATGCTCTCCGTCTATCGCATCGAGTCGGTGCTCGGCGAAGGGGGGATGGGCGTCGTCTATCGCGCCCACGACACCGCCCGCGGCCGCGACGTCGCTCTCAAGTGTCTCCACACCAACCTCGCCGGAGACGCCGAGATCCGCCGCCGCTTCGCCCGCGAGGCCAAGGTGCTTCGATCGCAGTCGCACCCCTGCATCGTCGCCGTCTACGATTTCGTCGAGCACGAGTATCTCCTCGCGATCGTGATGGAGCTCGTCGAGGGGCCGAGCCTCGTCCACCACGTCGCCACCTGGCGTGGCCGCGTGCCCTTCGCGGAGATCCTGGTGATCTTCCGCGGCGTGCTGGAGGCCGTCGCCGAGGGGCACCGCCATGGCGTGATTCACCGCGATCTGAAGCCCGACAACATCCTCATCAGCGGAGGCGGGGGCGAGGCCTTGCGGCCCAAGGTGGTCGATTTCGGCATCGCCAAGATCCTCGAAGGCACCACGTACACGATGACCGGCGCGCTGCTCGGCACCTGCTCGTACATGTCGCCCGAGCAGGTGCAGCGCCCGCACTCGGCCGATCCGCGGTCCGACGTCTACTCGCTCGGGATCACGCTCTATCAGGTCGTCACGGGGCGCGTGCCCTTCGACGGCAACAACCACTTTGCGATCATGATGGCCCACGTGAACGAGGCGCCGCGCCCGCCGTCGGAGCTCCGCGCGGACATCCCTCCTCTGCTGGAGAAGCTGATCCTCGATTGCCTGGCGAAGGATCCCGCGGCGCGCCCCGCCTCGTGCGACGCCTTCCGCGAGCGGCTCGACGAGGCGCTCGGAGGCTTCGTGTCCACGCGCCCACCGGCGGATCCACGCCTGCTCCCCGCGGTGCTGAAAGGCCAGGGAGGCGAGGAGATGGTGCTCGTCCCGGCCGGACCGTTCCTGATGGGAAAATCGCGGCGAACGGTGGAGATCGACGCGTTCTACATGGATCGAACGCCGGTGACGAACCGCGAGTATCTCGCCTTCGTCGAGGTGACGGGCTATCGCCCCACCGACGTCGGCGCGAGCCGCTTCCTCAGCCACCTGCGCCTCGGGAAAATCCCCCGCGGGCAGGAGGATCATCCGGTGGTGTACGTGTCGTGGAACGACGCGCGGGCCTACGCGATGTGGGCGGGAAAGCGGCTGCCGACCGAGGCCGAGTGGGAGAAGGCCGCGCGCGGGACCGACGGCCGGAAATACCCCTGGGGCCGCTCGGAGCCGGGGACGAAGAAGGCCAATTACGGTCGCAAGGACGGCGCCCCGGCGCGGGTGGGCGCGTTCCCGGAGGGTGCCTCTCCGTATGGCATCCTCGATCTGGCGGGCAACGTGTGGGAGTGGTGTGAAGACCACGATGCGCCTTCGTTTTACGAGGATGGCCCGTCGCACAACCCCCGCAACGAGCAGCCCGGCGACAGAGCCTTGCTGGTGATGCGCGGCGGCTCGTACATGTACGGACCGCGGTCGTTACGCACCTACGCCCGGACGAGCTTCGCGGCCGAGGTGCGGTTCGCCGGCGGGGGATTCCGCTGCGTGCAGGCCGCGGGGTGAAGGAGCGCGCAAACGTGCGCCGGCGTCGACTCGGCTCCGGAGCGGGTGTACGCGCGCCTGATGCGTACACCCCTCATCGTCGCCCTCGCCGCTCTCGGCCTCTCCGCCTGCGGCAACAGCCAGGGAGAGGCTCCCGCTCCGAGCGCCGCGCCCCCCAAGGTCACGCCCCCGCCGACCACCGTCGTGTCCGCCGCGCCGCCTCCGTCGGCCTCGGCCGCCCCCGCGGTCGCGGCGCCGGTGCGCTCCACCGACGTGATCAAGACCAAGCAATGCGATCTCAAGGTGACGCCCCTTCACCACGCTACGCTGCTGCTCCGGTGTGACAAGCTCGCCATCTACGTCGATCCCGTCCATGACGCGAGCTACGTCGGGCTGCCGAAGGCCGACATGATCTTCATCACCGACATCCACGGTGATCACATGGATCCCGCAGGAATCGAGGCGATCCGCCAGGACGCGACCATTTTCGTGGCGCCTCCCGCTGTCGCGGAAAAGCTGGCTCCCACCGTCAAGAGCGTCACCGTCCTCAAGAACGGCGACAAGAAGACGCTCGGCGCCGTCGGGATCGAGGCGATCCCGATGTACAACCTGGTCCGCGGGCCGAAGCCGACCGAGCGCTTCCACGACAAGGGCCGGGGCGATGGCTACGTGCTCACGATCGGCGAGACCCGCGTTTACCTTTCGGGTGACACCGAGTGTACGCCGGAGATGAAGGCCCTCAAGAACATCGACGTGGCCTTCGTGTGCATGAATCTGCCCTACACGATGCCGCCGGCCGAGGCCGCGGTGTGTGTCAACGCGTTCCGGCCGAAGGTGGTCTATCCGTACCACGACCGCGGATCGGACCTGGTGGAGTTTCAGAAGGCCATCACCGGCAAGGATGTCGAGGTGCGGATCCGCGACTGGTACGCGCCCTGAGCGACCGTCAGCGTAGGCTCCCGCCGCCGGACGAAGGGTTACCGAGGAGGCGCAGCTCGCGCACGCCTCGACCGGTCTTGGTGCGGAGGAGCGTCCGCAAGGTCACGCCATCGCTGTAGCCGACCGCCGCCGCGATCTCGTCGATGGTCGCGTCGGTGGTTTGCAGCCGATGCACGGCCTGCTCGACCCGCAGATCGCGCACGAAGGCGACGGGCGATCGGCCAAGCACCGCGTGGAGGCGGCGCTCCAGCGTGCGCTCGCTCGCGCCGACGGCGTGGGCCGCCGCGGCGAGCGAGAAATCGGCGAGGATAGCATCAATGTCGATCCCGCCACTGACGCAAACCCGGTGCGCCGGCTAGGTTGGGCTCTCGACGGGCCGCTCCGGTCCGCAAAGGAAGATCCCCCATGGTCCAGGTTGCCTTGTTCGTTCGCCTCATCGCCCGCCCCGGAAAGGAAGAGGAGGTCGCCGCGTTCCTCGCGGGCGCGCTGCCGCTCGCGGAGCAGGAGGCGGCCACGACGGCGTGGTTCGCGCTGCGCTTCGGCCCGAGCGAGTTCGGGATCTTCGACGCGTTCCCCGACGACACCGGCCGCAAGGCGCACCTCGCGGGGCCGATCGCGGCCGCGCTGATGGCCAGGGCCGGCGAGCTCCTCGCCGAGCCGCCGCGCATCGAGCAGGTCGATCTGCTGGCGGCGAAGCTGTCGCGCTGAGCCGCGCGCAGCCGTCCTCTGCGCGCGGCTCAGCGCCCGGTGAGGGGCCGAGTCAGCCAGCGCGCAGAGGTCCGATCGAGAGTGGCAGAGGCGTGGTGGGCCTCTGCCGCGAGGATCAGAGCGGATTGACGTTGACGATACCGTCGATGGCAGGGCCGGTGTAGAAGTCGCGCACGCGCTTCATGTCGCCCTTGGCCACCGCGAAGGCCGCGGCGGCGCCGGCCGCGGCGCTGGTCATGTCGCTCGACTGGCCGGGCACGTCCTTGCCGGTGCTCGGATCGAAGCCATCGACGCTGCCGTCGGCGCGCACTCCGCCGTGCCAGCCCGTCTTGAGGTAGCCATTGCCCATCACGTAGAGCCAGTTGGAGTTGGCAGGGGTGCCATCGGGCCAGCCGTTGCGGTTCCGGGGATCCTTGGGCGTGTCGCCGTGGACCGTCATCACCACGGTGTCGGCGAGCGAGCGCGAGGTGCACGCCGGATCCTGCTGCGCGCCGAGATCGGTCAGGAAGGCGTCGAGCATCTTCCCGAGGGTGCCAACGGTGCTCTTGAGAGCGTTCATGTCGCCGAACGCGCCGTGCGGATCGTCGCGCATCGCGGGGAAGATCACGCTCTGCGTGAGGCCCATCCGGAAGGCCTTGGCCGTCGTGATCAGCGCGCGGCCGATCTCGGCGAGCTTGTTGGGCGTGCCGCCGTCGACGCCGTAGTCGGAGAGGTCTTGAGCCGAGGGCAGGAGCTGAGCGGCGAGGTTCTTCCCGAGGAAGTTCGAGGCGGCCTTGCCGGTGCGGAGCGGGCGCGCCCAGGTCGAGCGGCCAGCGGCCTTGTTGAGGCCCAGGAAGGCCTTGTAATAGGCCTCGAACAGCGCAGCGTCCTTGGGGGCAGAGAGGATGGCCTGCGAGGCCGCGCTGTTGAAGAGCTGCACCAGGCCGTCGGCGTTACCCACCTTGGCGATGTCGGGCGCGCCCGGGGCCGCCCCGAAGTTCACCGGATCGATGGCGATGACGGGCAGGAGGGAGGGAGTCGCGCGCTGGATCGAGGCCAGCACCGCCAGCATGCTTTGACCGGCGCCGAGCGTGGCGGCGGACATCGGCGTCGGGGTGTGCGTCTGGTTCGTCCCCGCCATGAAGGCCGAGATGCGCTTGCCCTTGTCGAGGCCCTGCCAGGGCGACTCGGGGGCGTAGTAAAAGGGCTTGTCGGTGTCCTTGGCCTTGATCTGCTGGCCCTGGGCGTGGAACGCGAAGCCACCGTCGGTGGAGGTCGCGATCTCGGTGTGCGGCCAGAGGAGCTGGAACCAGGCGAATCCGCCGTCGCCGGCGACGATGCTCACCGATCGGCAGGTGGCCGAACAGGAGGCCTCGTCGGCCATCGCGCTGCCGGCAGAGTCGGAGACGACGTCGAGCACCTTGGCCCGATCGAGGGCCAGCACCGCGCCCGCGGCCGCGGTGAAGCGGAGGAAGTTACGGCGTCCGTTGCCGTCGAGGTTCTTGAGGCGATCGTTCACCATGGGAGCTCTCCGTCTACTCGCAGGAGTGGGCCGCGCTGAGCATCGTTGCGACCGCGATCTTCTTGCCCGTGTCGAGATCCGATGCCGCCTTCACCATGCTGTTGCAGATGGCGACGTGATCGGGAGTCGCCGGGCGGCCGATGAGGCAGCTGACGGCGTCGGGGTTGCAGTTGTTCTGAGCGTCGAAGACTGCAGGGCCCGTGCCATCGATCTTGCACTGATCGACGTTCGGCAAGTTGGCGATGATCTCCGGCGCGGCCTGCACGAAGATGTCGAAGAGCTTGGCCGCGCCGGCCGAGCTCCAGAGGATCGTCTCGCCGACGCGAGCGTCGTAGTTGGCGGCGCCGAGCGCGCCCGCGGCGCCCTTCCAGAGCTCGCCGGCCGAGGGCGGCTTGCTCGTCGCATCCATGTTCACGCCGAAGCTGATGAGCACGTTGCGGAGCGTGCCGTACTGGATCTTCTGGCACGAGTGGAGCCGGGTGCGGACCTCGGGCGGGCCCTCTTCCTGGCGCTGCGCGAGGATGTCGAAGGGATCGCGCGCCACGCCCGCGCCGAGATCGGCGACGTGGTTGAAGGTGTTGGTCTCGCCGCCGGCGTAAGCGCCCGGCGTCTGGACGGGATCCTTGGTGGGATCTTCCTGGAAGGTCTTGTGGCGCGTATCGGGCGCGAGGTCGTCGGGGGCTTGTCCCGCGCAGCTCGCCGTCCCGAGGAGGGCCGTGACCGCGAGAGAGGAAAGGATGGCTCGTTTCATCGCTGATCTCCGGTTCGCGGCTAGAAAGAGGTGAAATCGTCGCTCGTGAGCATGGCCCGGAGCGTCTTCTTGAGGTTCTGCCCGTCGCCCTGGAACTCGGCGAGGTAGGGCTTTAGAACCGCGGCAGGCACGGTGGCGAGATCACTCACGATGTCTTCCTTCGACATGGTGAAGTTCCACAGGCGAGAGACGGCGCACTCGCTCACGTCGGGATCCTTGGCGATCGCCGCGCCGAGGGCGGGCAGATCGGGAGCGGCCGTCTTCATGCGCCACCACGTCGTCTCGCCCGGCTTGAGCCAGTGCGACATCTCGGTCGGCACGGCGTCGGGGGCGGTGGGCGTCTTGACCGAGATCTTGCTCTGGTAGGCGCCGTTCTCGTCGAAGTTCGCGAAGAGCGGCGCGACGTGGTTGATCGTCGTGTGGCAGTTGGCGCAGATGACGCTCTTGGTGTCCTGGAAATCGATCGGGGCAGTGGCCACTGACTCGAAAGGCCAGGGAGAGGTGTAGTCGGCGCTGCCCTTGTGGATGGGGGTGCCCGAGTACTCGGCGGGGAACTTGGTGCAGACGAAGATCTCCTGCACCCAGCGCACGCGGCGGAAGGCCATGCTGCCGTAGAACTGGTACATCACGCCGGGATCGGTGAGGACGCCGGCCTCGGCGGGAGCCCCGCTCTTGCAGTCGCCGTCGACGAAGGCGTGATTGTCGGCGTCGTAGGTCGGGCAGTTGTTGCTCGAGGCCGTGAAGAGCGTGGAGAACGGGAGCCCTTCGGCCATCACCCGCGCGGCGAACGTCGGCGCGGTGTCGCGGCTCGGCGCCTTGCCGTTCGCGCCGCCGCCGAGGCGCATCACGTCTTTCCACCACTTGATCATCCGCTCCTGGAAGCGGGGATCGGCGAGCATCGCGTCGATGGCGGCCTCGTAGGCGACCTTCTGATCCTTGGCGCTGGCGATGGCCTTGATCTGCGCGAGCGTGGGGAGCTGGCGAAGGAGCTTGAGCGAGGCCGTGCGGAGAGCCTCGTTGTACTCCTTCGGCCGCGCGTCGAGGAGCTGCGTGCCAGTCTTGTCGAGGACGGGCGCGTCGTCGACCAGCAGCGTCCCGCCGGAGGAGTCGCCCCCGCCGGAGCCGCCATTGCCGCCGTTGAGATCGTTCGGCGCCGCTTTCGTGCAGGCGGCGAGGAGTGGTATCGCCGCGACGACGAGGGCCGGGAGGATCGAGTGGAGTCGCATCGGACGCATCGGGCGCCTGCCTTTCGTTTCCATGAAGGGTCTCACTTCTCCGCCGAAATCCACTGGGAGACGCTCTGCTTGAAGGCGCCGAATTTCCCGCTGTCGCCGCCGAATTTGTAGGGGTGCGCGGCGTTGCCGCCCGGATCGGTGGTGATGAAGAGCTGGCTCTGATCCGCGTTCGCGGGGCTGACTCGGTTCTTGATCTGCGAGCACGCGGCCGCGGCGTCTGTGGCGAGCTGCGACATGTCGACAGCACCCTTGGCCTGAGCGTTTCCGCCGCCATGGCACATCACGCAGTTGGACTTGAGCAGGCCGGCGGCGTTGTCGGTGAACGACTGCACGTCCTTGCAACCGCCGGTGGTGGTGCCGCCGTCGGTGCCGCCATCCATCATCGTGGTGAAGGGCTCGATCTTCTGGAAGCCGACCGTGAGCTTGGCGCCCTTCTGCCAGTTGGTGAGGATCAGCGTGCCCGGCCCGAGCGCGCCGGCCTGGCCGGAGTCGAACTCTTGATCGACGTTGGAGAGGCTGTCGACCGGATCGGGATCGCTCTCTTTACCGACGGGAAACACGCTGAAGAGCGGGTGAACGAGGTGGACGCCGAGGGCCGCTGTCGGGTGGACCTCGAGGTCGTCGAGCTCGAGCACGTGGTCGTCGAGCTGGACGGCGTTGAAGGTGAGCGCCATGCCGGTGTACTCGTCGCCGAGCGCGGTGAAGTACACGGCGTTGAAGCCGATGATCGGCGCGAAGGGCTCGATCGATTTGCCGGCGTCGAGCACCGTCGTGGTGACGATGCTCTTCGCTTCTTCCGTGAGCCAGGCCTGGATCGCCGCGTAGAGCGTGTCCTTGTACTGGGCCGAATCGAGCTTCTTGTAGGTGTGCTGCGGGCCGGCGACAGGATAGGTGAGGAGCTTGCTCTCCTTGGCGTCCTTGACGACGATGCCAGGCCAGCTCGAGATCGTCGCGTAGACGTCGGGGCCGGCGAGGAACGGAGTGTCGGCGATGCCGCCCGCGTCGTGGCAGCTGCCGCACGCGGTGTAGAAGTCGGGCTCGAGCGCGGCGAAGAGCTCTTTGCCGTGGTTGGGCGCGGCGCCGCCGGTGCCGCCCGTGCCGGCGCTGCTGCCCCCCGAGCCGCCCGTCCCGAGATCGAGGGTGTCGGGGGCCGGCGTGCACGCGCCGGCCGCGACGGCGGCACCGAGCGCGGAAGCGCCGGCAGCGACGAGCCAGAGACTCCAGCGGGTGAGGGGGGTCAATCGGGGGTGCACGCTGCAGCGTTCAGAGCAAGCCGCGAGCCACGAACGGCCCGACGCGTAGGCGCAATTCATCCGAGGGAAATGATGTGTAGCAAAAGGTGAGATAATGGATCGAGCACGAGACTGGATCTTCGATGTTCCACCTGGTGGATCCAGGCTGACCCTCGGTCGAACCGAAATTCGATGTCTCAAATTCGGCCCGCGAGATCCGTTTGGGATACCGGAGAATTCATGAACCGAACCCTGCTGACCCTCGCCATGGCCTCCCTCCTCGCGACCGGCTGCGCTCGCGCGAACCTCGCCCCCGCGGCGGCGAGCCCCGCGCCTTCGAGCGTCGAGAAGGCGCCGGCCGCAGCGACGGCGGAGACGACCACCACGGCCGAGGGCGCCAGGGCGACGGACGCGACCGCGAGCGACGCCGAGACGACGGGCGCGCGCAAGGCCGGAGATTTCATCGTCTATCGCTTCACGGGGAGCTTCCGCAAGACGCCGCTGACGCTGACCGAGCGCGTGATCGCGCGGAGCGGAGCGATGCTGACGGTGGACATCACGGCGGAAGAGGGGGAGTCGAAGCGCCAGCTCCGCGTGAAGATCAACGAGGCTTCGGCCGTGAAGAACGATGTCGTCGCGGTGAGCGTGATCGAGAACGGCGCGGAGAAGCCGGCCGGGATCGAGGCCTACGAGGCCCTCCTCGCTGCCACGTCGCTCGCGGCCGACGAGAACGAGGCCATGCTCGGCGCCGAGGACGCGATGCTCGACGTCGGCGGCGCGCCGCTCCCGGTGCGCAAGACCAGCTACCGCGTGCGCGTGGGCAAGAAGTCGGCGACGCTGCGCACGGTGGAGAGCGAGGGCTTTGCCTGGGGCGATCTCGGCGGCGAGATCACGGCCGGCAATGGCAAGGTGCTTTACCGCGCCGAGGTGGTCGAGCTCGGCCACGCGGACGGCAAGGGCGTCGCGACTGCCCAGGTCGAGAAGTAGAGAGGCCGGCGGCCGCCGGCTTCAACCGTCCTTGGAAGCGAGGATGGAAGGAGCCTTTGCGGCGGACTCCTTGACGAGGTGGCCCATCTTCGCGTGGGTGGGCTCGAGATCGGGAGTCAGGCCCTCGGCGAGGAGGGCCTCGGTGCAGACGGGGCCAATCGAGGCGACGACGCCCCGGCGGAGGGTGCCTTTGACGGCGTCGGCGATCTGCTCTTCGGCGGCGATCGCGAAGGCGTGCTCGACTTGCGAGCGGCTGGTGAAGAGGGCGATGCGCGCGCGGCCTTTGGCGAGGTCGTGGAGCGCGCGTCGGAGCGGGCCGGTGTCCTCGGGCAGAGCCCACTTGTAAGCGGCCACGGGCGTGACGAGGGCGCCCGCGTGCGTCAGTGCCTGGTAGAGCTCGAGGCTCGGCGCGCCGTGCTCTTGCACCGCGACGCGGAGCCCGGTGAGCGCGCGGCGAGCCTGGAGCGTCGCGGCGACCTCGCGCCAGGTGTTGGGCTCGGGCACGGTGATGAAGCCGGCGACGCCGAGCTCGCGGAGGACCTGCGCGGGCTTCGGTCCGCGGACGATCGTCGTCGTGCGGGCGAGCGCGGCGGCGAACGCGGCGCGATCGAGCTCGGGGGCGATCTCGTCAAGCAGGGCGCGCGTCCCGACGCCGGTCAAGAGCACCACGACGTCCCATTCGTCGGCGGCGAGCGCTCGGGCGAAGGCGCGAGCGGACGGATTGTCGTCGATCTTCAGCTCGCGCAACGCCGGCGCGCTGACGGCGACGCCGCCGTGACGCTCGATGAGCGACGCCATTTCCATGCTCCGGCGGCTCTCGAAGGTGACGACGGCGCGGCCGCCGAAGCCGCGAGTGTCGGTGGTTCCGTCGTTCTCCATGCCTATTTGCAGCCTTCCGTGTGCGGCGCCGCTTCCGGGCGCCGCGCGAGTTTGCTACTCTCACGGCGTGGCGCCTTCAATCGGTGATCAGGGTGTCGGCGGCGAGCCGACGTACGCAGGTGACGAGAGCGCGGCCGAAGGGCCGGATCCGGTCATCGGCGCGGGGATCACGCTCCTCGGCATCTTCTTGATGGGCACGGGCGGCGCGCGCGACGCGCACTACGTGTTCGACTTCGGCGTGCTCACGGCGGGCCTCGGCGCGATCACCTTCGTGCTGTTCGTCGCGCTGTCGGCGATGAAGCAGCGCCGCGCGCGCCAGGTCGAGGACGACGACGAAGCGCCGCCGCCGGCAGAGCTGCACGAGCCGCCGACGGCCTGAGCGTCGCGGCGATCGGCCCTGGATTTACCGGGCGATCGTCGTCGATTCAGCTCGTCGTACGGGGATCGTTCTCGCTCTCGCGGGCGATCTCTTCCTCGACGGTCTCGAGCTCGCCGAGCGGGATGCCGAGCTCGGCCGCGATGGTCTCGAGCGCGGCGTGCTCGGCCTCGCTCGTCTCGCCGTCGGCCGCGGCGAGGCGCGTGAGCAGGCGGATCACCTCGCGGCGCTCCTGCAGATCACAGAGGGCCTTGAGCTCGCGGTAGCAGAGCGAGAGCTCGTGGTCGGAGACGCGCGGGACCTGGCCGCGGAGCGAGTCGCACACGGCCTCGACGCCGCTCGGCGCGATGCGATCGATGTGCGTCAGCAGCGAGCGCAGCGTCTCTTCTTCGCCTTCGTTGAAGCGACCGTCGGCCCAGGCCACCTTGCCCAGCAGGATGATGACGATGGCGATGTAGCGGAGGACGACGCTCTCGTCGTCCGGCAGCGCTTTGCGAAGCTCTTTGAGCAGCGCGTCGAGGTTGGGGTAGCCGTCCCCTTGTCGTAGCCCGAGCCAGGAGAGAAGACCCACGTCGGCCACCGTACCACGTTCTCGCCGCCGCTGCGGCGCGCCGACGATCCCCGACGAGACGACCTCATCGGGGAGCACGCCGAGCGCGATCAGTCGTCGCCGTCGTCGGCCACGCCGTCGCTGATCGGATCGTCGGTCTTCGGCGTCTTCAGGATGGCGCCGTCGGCCGCGTCTTTGCGCACGACGATGGTGCGACGCGACGTCGTGTCGCTGTTCTCGCGCGCGACGACGGTGATGAGGTTGACGCCGGGGCGGAGGGGCGCGTCGAACTCGAACGAGGCCTTCTTCGGGTCGGCGCCGTCACGATTCGACTTGTAGTAGAGCTTGCGCGAGCCGACGAAGACGTAGATGTCGAGCAGCTTCTCGGTGTCGCTGGCGTCGCCGGTGATCTTCACCTTGTCGCCCTTGGTGGCCATCGCCGCGGCCTTCACGTCGAGCGTCGGCGGCGCGTGCAGGTATACGTCGTCGAACGCGGGCGCGGCGCCCACGGAGCCGCCTGCGGCGACCTCTTTCGCGGCGACGAAGGCGAAGCGGCCCTGGCCGAGATCGATCTTGTCGAGGTCGCCAACGGTGCCGAGCAGCGAGGCCGTTGCGCCCGCCGCGAGGCGGCCGAAGCCCCGTGCGCCTGGACTCGGTGAGCCGAGGAGCGTGGCGCCCTGAGCGCCGACCTTCACGGCGCCGCTGCCGCGCTGCACGGTGAGCGGCGCCTCGATCGGGATCTTCACCTTCTCGCTCGCGACCTCGCGCAGATCGCTGTCGGCGACCGAGAGCGAGAACGTGACCTCGGGCTCGGTGAGCTGCTGCTGCACGTCGAACCAGAAGGCCACCTTGCGCACGTCGCCGGGCATCATGTTCGACACGTCGAAGCGGCCGGCGTGGAGCAGGAGCCCCTCGCCCGAGAGGTTGACGATGTTGGCCTGCGTCTCGAACGAGCGGCCCTTGCCGACGTTCTTGATCGTCAGGTACATCGTGACTTGCTCGCCCTTCTGCAGGCGACCATCGCCGTTGCCCGTGCGGTCGTCGGCGATCTGGTAGCTGTACTCGAAGACCGGGCGATCGATCGCGGTGACGGTCGGTCGGATCTCGACGACCGCGGGCTCGGGGCCGCTGCCCGGGCCGCCGGTGCCCGGCGCGCCGAAGGCCTCGAACTTCACCTTCAGGCCGTCGCTGCGCGTGAGCGCGTCCTTCGGGATCTTGCAGGCGCGCTTCGCGTTCTTGTCGCGCGGCTTGCTCGATCCGATCTTGCGACCCTCGTAGTCGCACCAGCCGAGCGGAGCCTTCTCCGTCTTCGACTGGCCAGGAGCGATCTTGCCGAAGACGAGCTCTTTCCCTTCAAAATAAGGGTTATCGCTCTCGGTCATGCCGCGCAGGCGGTACACCGGCGCCTTGCCGTTGTTCTTCACCGTCACGCGGAGCTCCATCGGCTCGCCGGCGGTGACCTCGGGCGTTGCCTTGTCGGTCTCGACCTTGACCTCGAGATCCTTGCCGACGGCGAGCGTCTCGTTCGCGGCGGGCTCCGACCAGTCGACGCCGATCTTCGTCAGCTCCGCGGAGACCTTGCCGATCTCTTCCTTGCGCGCCTGCTCGATGAAGTCGTGCGCGGCGTGGAGCTGGTCGAGGCGCTTGGTGTTGCTCGGCAGGTGCATCGCGAGATCGCGCGCGAACTTGATCGGGAAATCGAGCTGGAACTCGTCGTCCGCGACGTCGCTGCCGCGCTCGCGCATGGCCTCGCGCTCGGCGAGCGGGAAGTCGTAACGGACGACCTCGCCGGGCTTGCCGGCGGGGACCGCGCGGGCGTTGTGCAGGCTCGCGGCCAGATCGCGCTCGCGCACGCCGTCCTTGCGCACGGTGATGTCCATCTCGACCTCGTCGACCGTCATAGGATCGAGCTCGATGTCCGGCGTGACGCCGACGCCCTGGATCGAGATGTCGCCGGGCGTGAGGTACTGCGCGATGGTGAGCTTGAGGGCGGCCTTCTCGGGCGTGATGTCCGGGAAGACGAGCTGCACGCTGCCCTTGCCGAACGTCTGCTGCCCGACGATGAGCGCGCGATCGTTGTTCTTGAGCGCGCCGGCGACGATCTCGCTCGCGCTCGCGCTGTTGCCGCTGACGAGCACCACGAGCGGGTAGGGAGGCTCGGTGCCAGGCGCCTTCGCGCGCTTCTCGTCGCGACCTTCCGAGTAGCCGACCGTCGAGACGAGCGTGCCCTCGACGAGGAACTTGTCGGCGATGCGCGCCGCCTGATCGAGCAGGCCGCCGGGGTTGCCGCGGAGATCGAGCACGACGCCCTTGATCGGACCCTTCTGCCCGATGTCGATCAGCGCCTTGTCGATCTCGGCCGACGACGTCGCCTGGAACTGCTTGAGCCGGATGTACGCGATGCCCTGATCGAGCGCGCGCGACTCGACCGACTTCACCTTGATCACCTCGCGGTTGAGCTTGATCTCCCTGGATCCGGCCCAGCCGCCGTCGCCCTCGCGCTGCACCCAGACGGTGACCGGCGTGCCGGGCTCGCCGCGCAGGCGGCGCACAGCGTCGTCGAGCGGCATGTTCATCGTCGCCTCGTTGTTGATCTTGACGATGCGATCCATGCGCTTGAGCCCGGCGCGACCGGCGGGCGTCTCGGGCATCGGGTTCATCACCGTGAGCATCTGATCGCGGATCGAGATCACGATCCCGAGGCCGCCGAAGGCGCCCGACGTGGAGAGGTTCATCTCCTTGTAGGCGTCGGGGCTCATGAACGTGCTGTGCGGATCGAGCGTGTGCAGCATGCCGTTGCAGGCCGCGTACTCGACCTCGCGGAGATCGACCTCGGTGCCGCGCAGGTTCTTCTGCAGGAACGAAAACACCTCGCGTAGCCGGGCAGAGACGTCCCAGGGGCCCTGCACGTTGTCGACGCGGAACTTCTTCTCCGCCGTCTCGACGCGGACGGTGACCTCGTTCGGATCGTCGGTCAGGACGATGACCTGGGCGACGTCGCGCTGAACGTAGTTGAGCGCCGAAAGGAGCATGTCCTTCGGCTTGACGCGGTCCGGGTCGACGTATTTGTCCCGGATCATCTTCAGCGTCTCGTTCACCGCCTCGAGGCGCGTGAGGTCGTATGGCGTCTTTTGCGGCGTGCCGGTGACGGCGAGCGCCGGTTCGAATCCTCGCCAGAGGCCGCCCGATCCGAACTGGAGGGCGAAATAGGCGGCGAGGGCGAAGGCGCCGAAGACGACCATCACCTTGCCCAGACGCTCGATAATCCGCATAGGCGGTCGAGTATAGACGCGGTCAGGCTCGCGTCGACCATCGCCCGCGTCGATTCGGGCCGGTAGTGTCGATCGTGAAATCGTTGGCGCCGGGCCGGTGAAAAGCGTCGTCGGTCGAGAGGGACACGACGCGCGAGGGGGCCGCTCTCACCGCAGGGTGAGAGCTCGCACTGGCCGGCCTTTTGCGGCGCGCTTACGCCGTCTTCTTGTCGTCGCCCGAGGTCGGCTTCGCTTCGAGCGCGGCGGCCTCTTCCTTCTTGACGGCGGGCAGCTTGGCCGGCTCGTCGTCGTCCTTCAGGCCCTTCTTGAAGTTCTTGATGCCTTCGCCGAGGCCTTTTCCGATGTCGGCGATGCGGCCGGCACCGAACAGGAGCAGCGCGACGACGAGGATGACAAGTATCTCGCTAAACCCTAATCGGCCCATGACAACGCTCCCGCAACGGACACTTGCGATCACCGGGACGCCCGGCGGCTGAACAGGACGAGTACCACCCCCGCGCCGACGGGGCAACGAGCGCGGTTCGTCGTCGTCGAAGCGGCCGGCTGCCCGGCGCGCATTCAGCGTCGCGTCCGCGCGAAGGCCGCAGCGAGAGCCGCCACCGCGAGGAGCCCGGCGAGCGGCGCTGCCGCGTAATGAAGCGGCGTCGTCGGCGCGCGCTCGAGGCTCGAGAACACGAGCAGCGCGGCGGCAGGGCCGGCCGTCCCGATCGCGAGGGCGCGCACGCGGCTCGCGATCGCCAGCCGCAGCACCGCCGCCGCAGCCAGCGCGGCCATCATCACGGCGGACGCACCCAGCAGCAGCGCGCGCCCCGCGACGCCGAGGTTCGACGCGCGCCCGATCGGCGTGACGCCGCGGATCGTGGCCTCCGCGACGTGAATTCGCGGGCCGTCGTGGCGATCCGATCCGCTGTCGGGGAGCGCGAGCGTCAGGCCGCGCGCCGCGAGCCCGCGCAGATCATCCGAAACGACGAGCTCCGTCGCGGCGAATACGGGCGCCGCTGCGCCGGGCGACGCGACGAACGGCGCGGCTCCGACGAGGCGCGGCTCCTCCCCGGCGAGGCACACCCACGCGAGGCCGACGAGCGGCACGTCGACCGCAGCGGGCGCCGGCGCCGCCGCGCACGCCGCGCGCGCCTCGCCGAGCAGATCGCGCACGAGCCGCCCGGGCGCCGACGCCTCGCGACCCCACGACGCCGCCGCGAGCGCCGACGCCAGGGCCACCACCAGCGCCGCCGGCCAGGTGCTCGCGACGATCCTCGCCGGCCCGGCGCCGCTCGCGAGCAGCGCCCGCGCCTCGCCACGCTCGACGAGCCGCGCCGTCGCGAGCGCCCACGCGATCGGCGGCGCGACGAACAGCGCCGTCTCGAGCGACACCCCGAGCACCCCGCGCGCGAGCACGGGCACGAGGGCGAGCGGCACCCCAGACGCGAGCAGCAACGGCAGCACGCGGATCGCCCCGGCGAGCAGGGAAACCGCGAGCACGCCGGCCGCGATCAGCCCCCCGGATCGCGCCGCGGGCAGGGCCAAGATCGCCGCAGGAAGCCGGGGGTAGCCGCGCACGGGCCGAGCCTATCGTGCCCCTCGTCGCGTCGCGGATGAATCCCGTGCTAGTGTCGCGCACCTCTTGGGCGGAAGGTCCCCCCTTCCGCCGCTCCGGGGCGGGCAGCGCGCATCACGCTCGCCGCCGCGCCTTTTTTCGCCGCACGAACTTCGGGGAAACGCTCATGCCCTTGGGACGCCACGAGAAGAATCTGGGTGCCGTTGCCGCCGCCGTCGCCTTTGCGATCGCTCTGGCGGGCAGTCCGACCGACGCGCGAGCCGATGGGCCCGTCACCGCGACCGGCAAAGGCACCGTGGGCGGCGCGCTGCTCGGCGGCGAGGTCGTGTGCATCACGATGGGCGCCGTCGGCGTCGAGCGCGGCTGGCCGTACTTCGTCTTCGGCGGCCTCGGCGCCGTCGGCGGCGGCATCGGCGGCTTCTTCGTCGAGAAGGCCAGCTCGCCGGAGCCCTCGCTTTACATGCTCGCCGGCGGCATGGCGCTGATCATCCCGACGCTCGTCGTCTCGCTCAACGCCACGGCGTACAAGCCGCCGGACACCGACCAGATCGAGAAGGAGCCGGCCAACAACAAGCCGATCCTCGACGCCCCCGCTCCCGGCGCGCCCGCCGGCGCTCCGGCCAACACGTTGCCGACCACAGGGCGCGCCGCGGGGAAGCGCGCGCACGTCGCGTCGCGGGCCGTGATGCCGCACATCCCGCTCTCGGTCCTCGACGTCTACAAGGGCCACCTCGGCCTCGGCATCCCCGCGCTCGAGCTTCGCCCCCTCTACTCGTCGGCCGAGCTCTGGAAGTACGGCGTGAGCCAGGGCAGCGAGGTGCGCCTCCCGCTCTTCCAGGCCATGTTCTGATCTCGCGAGGCCGCCGCGCCCGGACGCTCCGGGCCGCGGCCGTGATGACCACGCGGCATCGCATTCTCGGCCCTCGCGGGGAGTCAACTTGAAGCGTTCGACCTCGCTCTCGATCGCCGCAATCGCTGCGATTCTAGGCTTTTCTTCGTTCGCTGCGGCCCAGTACCCGCCCCCGGTGTTCCCGCAACAGCCGGGCTACGGCCCGCCGCCGACGTACCCGCAGCAGCCTGCGTACCCGCAGCAGCCCGCGTACCCGCAGCAGCCCGGCTTCGGCATCCCGCCGGCGTTTGGATTTCCCATCCCCGGCTTCGGTTACGGGGCTCCGGCACCGGCGTACAGCCCGCCTCCGATGGCAGGGCCGCCGCCGGCGCCCACGTTCCGATCCGAGGCGATGCAGAGCCGCGTCGCGCTCCAGTTCGACTGGTTCAACTCGGCGCCGAGCGGCTCGCTGGCGACCAACGTCATGACGTGGGATCTCGTCGCGCAGATCGGCCTGACCGACAACATCTTCCTCGATGCCGACGTCCCCTGGTCGTACACGGCCGTCGCCGACCACGACTTCAAGAAGCCGGTCTTCGGCCTGCCGATCGTCGGCGCGCATTTCGCGGCGCGCTTCGCGCCCTCCGCGGCCTTCTTCTTCGGCGTGGGCCTCGGCATTCCGGTGCAGGGGACGATGAACGCAGAGGGGCAGACCGCCGCCACGCTCGCGAGCTCGATTCGCGGCTACCAGGAGCTCTACCGCTTCTATCCGAACCAGCTCCCGCTCCGCTTTCGCGGTGGGATCGAGCTCGAATCGAAGCCTTTTTTTCTCCAGCTCGATCTCGCGCCGTCGTTCCTGATCTCGATCGATCACAACCAGACGACGATCGTCACGCTCGATCAGAGCACCAGCGTCGGCGTGCGCTCGAGCTTCGGTCTGCTCGCCGGGCTGCGCTTGCAGGAGAGCTTCTTCCTCACGCGCGCCAACGACCACGTGCAGACGGCGATCGAGCCCTTCATCGGCTACGAGAGCCCCGGGAAATCTGGCCTCGTCGCGCGTTACGGGCTGCTCATGCCGCTCGACAGCGTCGAGGGGTTCGCGTTCGACAAGACCAAGCTCCTCACGAACCGCTTCACCATCGGTGCCAGGTTCTGAGCATGGACGCTGACGCGCGCGCGCTGCTCGATCGGATCCTCGCCCTCGTCGCGACGATGGAAGAGCAGCAGAAGACCAAGGTGATCGACCTCGCCCGCCGCCTCAAGCCCGGGCTCACGGCCGAGGACATCCGCAACCCGCACGACTTCCCCGACCTCGACGATCCCGACTGGCACTTCGTCGACGGACAATTGACAGGGATCCAGTCGGTTGGGTTTGCGATCCGGAGCATGTCGAGGGACCTTCTTCTCGATGGCGGCCAAGCGCGCGACGAAGACGGCGAAGAAGACCCCGAAGGCGCCTGAGCCCTTCTTTCGCCCGTTCGCGCGCCTCGCCGCCGGCGAGACGAAGAAGAACAAATCCGCGCCGGCCGCCGCGCCGACGAGCCCGAAGCCCGCCGCGAAGCAGACGAGCAAGAGCGTGCCCGCGCCGCGCGTCGACGTCGCGATCGCGGACGACGTCGAGGCGCCGCTCATTGATCCGCGCACCTTCGCGATCTACATGTCCGGCGTGCGCGCGCTGCCGGGGCGCGCCTCGCGGATCCCGCTCACCGCGAGCCAGCTCGAGCGCGCGCCGGCCTCGGCGGCGCCTCTGCCCGATCTCGATCACGGCGCCCGCGCCCGGCTGCGATCGCTGATCACCGAGGGCGTCCGCTTCGAGACCACCGACGACGGCGAGCGCATCGAGGGGCGACGCGTCGACGTCGATCCGCGCGAGCTGCGGCGCCTCCGCCGCACGCAGTACGCGATCGACGGCAAGCTCGATCTGCACGGTCACGGCGTCGACGACGCGCGGCGCGCGCTCGAGACCTTCGTGAAAAAACACGCCGAGCTCGGCGACAAAGTCGTGGCCATCGTCCACGGCAAAGGCACGCACTCACCGCGTCAAAATGGCGTCTTGCGTGGCGAAATCGGCGCGTGGTTGAGTCAGGGTCGCGCAGCGCGTCATGTGCTCGCGTTCGCCACGCCGCCTGAAGACGAAGGGGGCACCGGCGCGGTGCTCGTGCTCTTGGCACGGTGAGCGGGACGCGGTATCTCGGCGTCCGCGTGTCCGCATCCTGCACGCGCCGCGAAGGAGTCCCGAGATGGTCGACAAAGTGAAGAGGATCTGGCTCGAAGGTGAGTTCATCGACTGGGACGACGCGAAGGTCCACATCCTCACGCACACGATGCACTACGGCGTGGGCGCCTTCGAGGGCATCCGCGCGTACAAGCGCGTCGACGGATCGACCACGATTTTCCGGCTCGCCGAGCACATCGGTCGCCTCTACGACTCGTGCAAGCTGGTGATGATCGAGCCGCGCTTCACCCCCGCGCAGATCTCGCAGGCGTGCGTCGAGCTGCTCCGCGAAAACAAGATGGACGAGGCGTACCTCCGCCCGCTCATCTACGTGGGCGACGGCGCGATGGGCATCTACGCGCCCGACAACCCGATCCGCTCGACCGTCGTCGCCTGGAAGTGGGGCGCGTACCTCGGCGCGAGCGCTGTCGATCTCGGCATCCGCGTCAAGATCTCCTCGTGGGCACGGCACCACATCCACGTGAGCCTCGCCAAGGCGAAGATGATGGGGCAATACACGAACTCGGTCCTTGCGAAGCGCGAGGCCAAGCTCGGCGGGTACGATGAAGCGCTGATGATGGATACCAACGGGTACGTCAGCGAAGGGTCGGGGGAGAATTTCTTCATCGTCAAGAAGGGGAAGCTCATCACTCCTCCTCTGTCCGCTTCCATCCTGGAAGGGGTCACTCGGGATACGATCTTGACTCTGGCGCGGGAAGAGGGGATCCCCGTGGCGGAGGAGATGCTGACGCGGGATCAGGTTTACCTGGCGGATGAGGCGTTCTTCACCGGGACTGCCGCCGAGGTGACTCCGATCCGGGAGATTGATAATCGCAAGATTGGTGAGGGTGGGGTCGGGCCGGTGACGAAGCGGCTGCAGACTCGGTTTTTTGATGTTGTGAAGGGTGGGGATTCTTCTCATCCTGAGTGGCTCACGCGCGTTTAGTTGCTCGATTTTGCGGGGGGCCGCGGGCCTTTCGGGATTTCGCGGGAGCGCGGGCCTTTGGAGAGTTGATTTGAAACTGCCGGTTCGGGGCGTTTTCGACCCCACCTCCCCCACCCCTCCTACCCCTGGTCTCCAGAGGTAGGAGGAGCTTCTCCTCACGCCCCACCCCCTCTCGTCGAGGAGAGGGGGCTTGACGACCTACCTTCCGGCCCCCTCCTTCCACGAGGGGGAGTGCCTCATGGTTGTGAATGATCTGGGTCGGCGGATGGTGACTATGGGGCGAGTGGGAATTGGGATCTGCTGGATCCTTGCGCTCGGGATTCTGGGGTGTGAGACCACTCCCGTGGTTGCGCCTGTGGTGCCCTTGAAGCCTGTGGCGGTGGTGGAGCCGGTGAAGGGGTTGGGGGATGGGGTGGTCGGAGAGTTTGTTTCTTTGCGGTTCGGGTTGAAGCTGCCTTTGCCTGATGGGAAGGCGTGGAAGATTGATGATCATGATGGGGGGTGGCTCGTCGCGAAGCATGCGGGGAGCGCTTCGGAGCTCGTCGTACGGGGGTGGCGGGAAGAAGCGGTGATGAACCGGGGGCGGTGCGAGGAGCGGGCGCGGTTCTGGCGGAAGATCCCCGAGCGGGAGAGCGCTGATATCGTAGAGAAGCATGCTGTCGACGTGCCCGGGGGGTTCGATACCGTGGTCGAGGTCGGGGTGATTGCGCCGGCCCTCGCCGGGAAGAAGGCCAGGGCGGGGGACGAACTGCGGGGGATCGCCATGGCCTTCGGGGGGAAGGGGAGGCGGTGTTTTGCCTGGATTTACACCACCAGCGCCGGTGGGCCCGGGGCTGAGGCGGTGCTGGGGGAGCGCCTGGCGACCATGGTGCAAGGATCGCTGTCCGCGACGACGACCGTGAACGAGCTCGATCCGCAGATCGATCGGGCGCCCACGCCCTGAGCCTCGCGCGACGGCAGCGCGCGCGACCTTCACTCGATCGTTCGCTCCCACGTGTCGTCGGAGTCGGCGGTCGCCGGCGAGACCGGCGCGCTCAGGAACGGGAGAGTTTGCTGGTCGATCCCCTTCCGCGCGCGCTTGCGGGTCGCGCGGGGCGGCGCTGTCACCGGCGCTTCCCCGGCGCGCTCGGCGCAGTGCGGACACGGTACCTCGGCGCTGCTCTCGCTGGCTGCCGCGGCCGGGGCCTCGACTGGCTTCTTCGTCGTCAGGTCGGCGCGATCGCGCGAGAGCTCGGACGTCACCAGCGCTCGCAGCGCGCGCGAGGCCGCCCGGTGCTCGGCGGCCGCCCGCTGCAGACGCGCCACCATCTCGCTCGCGGCGCGCGACGGCGCGTGGAGGCGGGCCACCTCGGCGTGATCGCAGCCGTCGTGGCGCGAGCCGTCGCCCCCGCACGCGAGGCAAATCGGCTCGTTTGCCCGGGATTTTTCGTCGTTCTCGGCGACGTCCACGCCCTCGCGGATCTCGATCACCACGGCGTCGTCCGACGGAAACGCGTCGGCCATCTCGTCACGGGCCAGGGCTTCGGCAGCGGAGAGCTTGCGGGATCGAGCGGACATTCCACGGAGCTAGCGCATGACTGCGCAAATGTACAGCCCGTGAGCGATCGCTCGCCTCCTGTGGGAAACGAGCCCCCCGCCGCGGGACGGGTTACCATCGCCACGTGTCCGAGCCAGATCCCACCCTCCCGTTCTCGACGCGCCTCTGGTTTGCCTGGGTTTGCTTCTTTCGCGTCCTCTTCGACGCGACGTTCGCCGCGCGCGCCTTCGCCGCTCGCACGGCGCCGGAGCTGCTCGCCGGCCCTGCCTCTGCGCCGCCGACCTCGACGCCGCTCCTCGAGAGCGACGCTCCGAAATCGATCCGCTCGGTCTCGAAGGCCAGCGACAAGGTGCCCACGCCGCCGCCCGCCGATCCGGCGCTCCAGCTCCTCGCCTTGCTCCAGCGCGACGGGCGCTTCATCGACTTCCTCGAGCAGGAGATCGGGACCTTCCCCGACGTCGAGATCGGCGCCGTCGCCCGCGTCGTCCACGAGGGGTGTCGCAAGGCGCTCCACGCCCACGCGACGATCAAGCCCATTCGCAGCGAGGAAGAGGGCGCGACTGTCACTCTTCCCGAGGGCTACAGCCCCTCTCTCGTCAAGCTCAGCGGCAAGGTCCAGGGCGCGGCGCCGTACAAGGGTATCCTCCGCCACCGCGGGTGGCGCGCCACCGAGCTCGTGTTGCCGGTGCCGGTCAAGGGCCATGACAGCACCGTGATCGCCGCCGCGGAGGTGGAGCTGTGAGCGCTCGTTACGTCGTCGGGATCGATCTCGGCACCACCCACTCTGCCCTGGCCTACGCGCCGATCGAAGAGGGCGAATCGACGGCCGCGGTCGAGGTCCTCAGCGCGCCTCAGCTCGTCGCGCAAGGCACCCTCGAAGCGCGGTCGCTGCTGCCCTCGTTCCTCTACCTCGCCCACGCGAGCGAGGGCCCGCAGGCGCTGCCCTGGGACGCCGAGCGCACCTTCGTCGTCGGCGAGTACGCCCGCTCCCGCGGCGTCGACGCGCCCGCCCGCCTCGTCTCCAGCGCCAAGAGCTGGCTCAGCCATTCAGGCGTGGATCGACGCGGAGCGATACTGCCCCTCGGCGCCCCGGAAGACGTCGAGAAGATCTCCCCCGTCGAGGCCTCCTGGCGCCTGCTCGAGCACCTCGCCGAGGCCTGGGATGCGCGCTTTGCCGCGGCCGATCCCGCGCTCGCCCTCGCCCATCAAGAGGTCATCCTCACCGTCCCTGCCTCGTTCGACGCCGCCGCGCGCGATCTCACCGTCGAGGCCGCGACCGCCGCCGGGATCGAGAACCTCACCCTCCTCGAAGAGCCCCAGGCCGCCCTCTATGCGTGGACGCTCGCGCGCGGCGATCGCTGGCGCAAGGAGGTCAAGGTCGGCGATGTCCTCCTCGTCATCGACGTCGGCGGCGGCACCACCGACTTCTCCGCCATCGCGGCTCTGGAGCAGGACGGAGCCCTCGAGCTGGTCCGCGTCGCCGTCGGCGATCACATCCTCCTCGGCGGCGACAACATGGATCTCGCGCTGGCCCACGTCGTGCGCCAAAAGCTCGTCGCCGAGGGCAAGGAGATCGATCGCTGGCAGATGAGCGCGCTCACCCACGCTTGCCGCGCCGCCAAGGAGAGCCTCTTGAACGACGCCTCGCTCGCGTCGGCGCCGATCGTCGTCGCCGGCCGCGGATCGAAGCTCTTCGGCGGCGGTCTGCGCTCGGAGCTCACCCGTGAAGAGGTGAATGCCACGCTCGTCGACGGCTTCTTCCCAGAGGTGCCCGCGTCGGCGCGGCCGTCGGTGCGGGCCCGCGTCGGCCTCACCCAGCTCGGCCTCCCGTACGCGGCTGACGCGGCGATCACGCGTCATCTCGCCTCGTTCCTGGCTCGCCAGGTCGGCGCGGTGGAGAAGATCCCCGGGTTCACCAGGCCCGCGCGTCAGGGCGACGCCGGCGATCGCGCCCCGAAGCTGCTCCACCCGACAGCGGTGCTCTTCAACGGAGGGGTGATGAAGGGCTCGGCCCTGGCCGCGCGCCTGATTGCCACTCTCAATGCCTGGCTCGAGGCCGATGGCGCCCCGCCGGCGCGGGTCCTCGCGGGCGCCGATCTCGATCTCGCCGTGGCCCGCGGCGCGGCCTCGTACGGCCTCGCTCGACACGGTCGTGGCCTGCGGATCCGCGGCGGAACGGCCCGCGCCTACTACGTCGGTATCGAGTCCTCGGTGCCCGCGGTCCCCGGCGTCGAGCCCCCGATAACGGCCCTCTGCCTCGCCCCCTTCGGCATGGAAGAGGGGACCGAGGCCAGGCTCCCTCCGCACGAGCTCGGCCTCGTCGTGGGCGAGCCGGTCCGATTCCGCTTCTTCGGCTCCTCGGTCCGCCGCGAGGACCAGGCCGGGACCGAGCTCGACGCCTGGAAAGACGGTGAGCTGTCCGAGCTCTCGCCGATCGAGATCACCTTGCCCGCCGAGGGGCGGCGCGAGGGCGACGTCGTCCCCGTCAAGCTCCACGCCGCGGTCACCGAGATTGGCACTCTCCTGCTGGAGGCCGTCCCCGTGGCCCCGCTGAAGCCCGACGAGCGCTGGAAGATCGAGCTCGGCGTCCGCTCCGACAGCTGAATCACAGAGCGTGATCGTCGAACAACTCGTCGCTCCGTTCAGCCCGTTCCCGTTCCCGTTCCCGTTCCCGGATCGGGCCGCGGGAACGGGAACGGGAACGGGTCGGACCCGGAGACATCCTGTTGTTCGAGAATCGTGAACGGTGATGTAGGCCCACCTCACCGCTCTCCGGGGCGGCACCGTCCTTGCGATTGCTCGGAGCACCATGCTCCAATTCAGCTCCGCGCAATCGCAGGTGTCGCCTCGAGTGGACACCGCACAACCGACGTCGGAGATCGAAGAGCCGGAGGAGCTCTCTCGCGCCGTCGAGATTGGCCTCCTGCGCGGCGCGCTCCTGGCGGCGCTGGAGACGATCCCCGTGCCCGCCGCGATCCTCACCGCGAGCGGGGCCGTGCGCTACGCGAACCAGGCCGCGCGCGAGCTGCTGAAGTGGGATCGTCGCGCTTTCGTGGGCGCCGCGGGTGGGCGCGGCTCGCCCGACGATCCGGCGGCCGCGTTCTTCGTGCAGCCGCTCGGCGTCGCTCACGCCGATCACGCGCTCGTCGTGCACCGCGCCGCCCCCGATCCCGGCCCCGCGGCGCTGCGCTGGCGCCGTCGCTTTCACCTCACGGGTCGCCAGACGGTCATCCTCGAGCACCTCGCCCGCGGGCTCGCGAGCAAGAGCATCGCCGAGATGCTCGCCTGCTCGGAGAAGACCGTGGCGTTCCACGTGTCATCGATCTTCGACAAGACCGGCGTCGACTCCCGCGCCGCCCTCGTCGCGCGCTTCTGGACCGAGCGATAGGCCGTCCACCCGGCTGGACGCGCGGTCCACGACGCTGGACGCCGCCCGCCGCTCGCTCGCCCGTTCGTGGACATCGCTGCTACCCTCCGCGCACCATGCCGGCCCTCCCCTCGCGCGCGCGCCTCGCCGTCGGGATCGATCTCGGGACCACCCACACCGTCGTCGCGTGGGCCCCGCGAGACGGCAGCGCCGCGCCGCAGATCTTCCCGATCCCGCAGCTCGTCACCACCACCGAGGTCGCGGCGCGACCGCTGCTCGCGTCGTTCCTGTACGCGCCGATCGAAGGAGAGATCGCCGCCGATCCCTGGGGCGACGCGCCCTGGATCGTCGGCGAGCTCGCGCGTCGTCGCGGCGGCGAGGTCCCCGGTCGGCTGGTCGCTTCGTCGAAGAGCTGGCTCTGCCATCGCGGGATCGATCCCACCGCGGCGATCCTCCCGTGGGGCGCCTCCGAAGAGGACACCGAGCTGCCGCGCGTCTCGCCGGTCGACGCCGCGGCGCGCCTCCTCGGTCACGTCGTTCAGTCGTGGAATCAAGCGTTTCCCGAGCACCCGCTCGCCGAGCAAGAGGTGGTGCTCACGGTGCCGGCGTCGTTCGACGAGGTCGCGCGCGAGCTCACGCTCGAGGCCGCGTCGCGCGCGGGGTTGCCGGTGCGCCTGCTCGAAGAGCCGCAGGCCGCGTTCTACGATTTCATGAACCGCGCGGGCCTCGCGGGGATCGAGGCCCTCCTCGCGCCGGGCGACGACGAGGCGCTGGTGCTGGTGTGCGACGTCGGCGGCGGCACCACCGATCTCTCCCTCATCCGCGTCGCGCGCGGCGCCGATCCCGCCGCGCCGTTCGAGGTCGCCCGCGTCGCCGTCGGCCACCATCTCTTGCTCGGCGGCGACAACATGGATCTCGCCCTCGCGCACGCCGTCGAGGCGCGAATGGTTGCAGCTCAAACGAAGCTCGACGCCGCGCGCTTCGGCCAGCTCGTGCTCGCGTGCCGCGCTGCGAAGGAGACGCTCCTCGGCGATGACGCGCCCGACGACGTCGCCGTCACGGTGCTCGCGCGGGGCGCCAGCCTGTTCGGCGGCTCGCTCACGGCGCGGCTCACGCGCGACGAGGCCTCACGCTTGGTGCTCGACGGGTTCTTCCCCGAGGCGCCGCGCGACGCGAAGCCGGCGCGCGCTCGTGGTGGCCTCGTCGCCGCGGGGTTGCCCTACGAGCGCGACGTCGCCGTGACCCGCCACGTCGCGCACTTCTTCGCGCGCCACGCGCCCGAGAGCCGCGGCCCGCGCGCCATCTTGCTCAACGGTGGCGTCTTCCGCGCGGCGCGCATCGCCGAGCGCCTCACCGCGGCGATCCAGGCCTGGGGCGGCCCGCCGATCGCCACGCTGCCGCTCGCCGATCCCGATCTCGCCGTCGCGCGCGGTGCCGTCGCCTACGCGCTCGCGCTCGCGGGGCGCGGCGTACGCATCGAGGGCGGCGCGGCCCTCGGCTACTACGTCGGCCTCGACGCGCCGAAGGGCGGCGGCCCGCGCTCCGCGGTGTGCGTCGTCCCGCGCGGCGCGAAGGAGGGCGTCGCGCAGAGCGCCGAGGGCCGCTCGTTCGCGCTGGTGCTCGGCACGAGGGTCCGCTTCGATCTCTTCGCCTCCGACGAGGCCAACCACCGCTCCGGCGAGGTGGTCACGCTCGACGACGACACCTTCGAACCGCTGCCGCCCGTCGCCGTGGCGTTCGAGGCTTCGGCGCGCAAAGCCGAGACGGTGAAGGTCGCCCTCGAAGGCGAGCTCTCGGCGATTGGCACCCTCGATCTCGCCTGCGTCGAGGTCGGCGCCCAAGCCGCGACCCCGCGACGATTTCGCCTTGTTTTCCAGCTCCGCGAGGCGCCCAGCGAGGCGCCTCCGCCGCCGGCCGCGGGACCTTCGCAGGCGCCGCGCGATCGCTCGCGCGAGGACGCGCGCGAGGCCATCCTCGTCGTCTTCGGCCGCGGCCGCTTCGACGTCACGCCGCGCCAGGTGAAGGATCTCGTCCGCGATCTCGAGCGCCTCCTCGGCGAGCGCGCGGCGTGGACGACGGCGCTCTCGCGCGATCTCTTCGACACCCTCGCGGCGGAGTCGAAGGCGCGACGCCGATCGCCCGAGCACGAGCGGGTGTTCTGGCAGCTCGCGGGCTACTGCGGCCGGCCCGGCTTCGGCGCGCCGGGCGACGACGAGCGGGTCGCACGCCTCGCGCCGCTCTTCGCGGAACGCCTTGTCTTCCCGAATGAACCGCGGATCTGGCAGCAGTTCTGGATCGCCTGGCGACGCCTCGCCGGAGGCCTCGACGAGGCCGCGCAGACCACGATGCGCGACGTGCTCGATCCGCTCCTCGCCCCGGCCGCGTCGCGCCTCAAGAAGCCGAAGGGCTGGAAGCTCGAGGCCGAGACCGATCTCCTCGACCTCGTCTCGTCGCTCGAGCGCGTCCCGCCCCTCCGCAAGAGCGAGCTCGGCGGCTGGATCCTCGAGCGCACGTGGACCTCGCGTGATCCTCGCCTGTGGGCCGTCCTCGGGCGCCTCGGCGCGCGCGTGCCCACGTACGCGGGGCTCCACCACGTCGTCTCGGCGATGGTGGCCGAGCGCTGGCTCGACCACCTGCTGCGCGAGAAATGGGAGACGCTCCCCACCGCGCCCGAGGCCGCCGTGCGCCTCGCCCGCGTCACCGACGATCGCGCGCGCGACGTCTCCGAGCGCGCCCGCCGCGAGGTCGATCGCCGCCTCGTCACGATCGGCGCGAAAGAAAGCTGGATCCGCGCGGTGCGCGAGCTCGTCCCCGTCGAGGAGGCCGAGCGCGCGGCGTTCTTCGGCGAGGGCCTCCCCGTGGGTCTGCGGCTGATCGAATGAAAGCGCCCCCGCCCTCGCCGTGTAAGCTCCAGCCGACGATGGCTGACGGGACCCTCGGCCGGCTCCTCGATCCGCGCGCCCTCGACGAGGGCGCGGGCCCGCGCGGCCGCGTCCAGATCACGGTGCCCGCCGCGTGGCTCGAAGGCGGGTGTCGCATCGAAATCCTCACGCCGCGCCGCCTCCCCTGCGCGCGCTGCGACGGCGGCGGCTGCGACGCGTGCGGCAAGAGCGGCGTCCTCCGCGCGCCCGACGACGAGGCCGCGCGCCGCCTCGAGATCACGCTCCCGGGCACGCAAAATGAAGCCGTCGCGCTCCGCCTCGCCGATCCCTTCGGCCCCGGCGTCGTCGACCAGCTCATCGTCGAGGTCCGCGTCGGCGCGCCCTCCGCGGGGGTGACGCTCCTCGTCGACGACCTGCCGGCGGACGAGCCCGAGCCGCTCCCGCTCATCCCGTGGCGCGGGGTGATCATGGCCGCGATTGCGACCGCCGCCGCGATCCTCGTCGCCGTCCTCGCGCGCTGATGCGTTAACCTCCCGAGCATGGTCCGAAGCCGCTCGGCGTTTCCGCTCCTCGTCGTCCTCTGCGCACCGTTCGTCGCCGCCTGCAGCGAACGCTTCTTCCCGCCGCCGCTGCCCGTCGTGCCCGATCCTCCCGTCGTCACGGTCGACGACGTGATGGACGATCTCCCGCAGTCGTGCGCCTTCGAGTGCGGAGGCTGCGCCGAGCCCGCCACGGCCTTTGATTGCCCCACGATCAAGGCCTGGGACAAGGTCCCTCACGCCGCCGCCTGCGGCTCGTGGGACGGCACCTATCCCGCCCCCACACCGGGCCAGTGCACCGCCGCCGAGCCCACGGGCGAGGCGGCGCGCAAGGCCGGTCCGTTCGCGGGCGGCGTCGTGCTGCCGGACGGGCATCGCATCCAGCCCGCCGGGCGCAACGTGGTCTTCGCCGAGAAAGACCTCGTCGGCGGCTTCCCGATGAGCGTGATGCCGCTCTCGGGCACCCACTTCGCGCTCGTCTCCGACGGCGGCATCAAGGACAACGCCCTTCGCCTCGTCGACATCGACGCTCTCGCCGGCACCGGCGCTCCGGTCGCCGCCTACGTGCCTTTCCCACGGCCGACCTCGCTCTTCTACGGCATGTCGTTCCTCCCGCCGGGCAAGGTCCTGGCCTCGGGCGGCGGCGATGGAAAGGTCTACGCGTTCGACGTCGACACCGCCAAAGGCTCTCTCGCCCGCGCCGCGTCGCGCGACGTCGATCTGGGCAAGGGCACCGACGATTCGCCTTATTTCGTCGGCGCGATCGCCACAACGGCCGACGGCACGCGGCTCCTCGTCGGCCCCTCGGATCACGCCGCCTCGGTGCTGGTGATCTCGCTCGCCGACGCCGACTACGGCAAGACGATCGCCACCCTCGCGCTGCCCGGCACCCGCGCGGTCTTCGACATTCGCCTCGATCCCTTCGACCCGACTGGCACCCTCTTCTATGCCACCGATCAGTCGCAGTCGCGGCTGCTCGAGATCGACGGCGCGAAGGGCACGTTGAAGCGCTCCTTCCCGCTCGACAAGAACCCTTCGCAGATCCTCTTCCTCGACGCCACGTACCTCGTCGTCGCCGAGACTGACAGCGACGTGCTCGCCGTCGTCAACCGTGTCACGGGCATGGTCGAGGCCCGTGTTCCTGTCTTCGAGAAGGACGCGCCTCACGGCTTCTCCCCGAGCGGGATGAGCTACGATCCCGCGACCAAGCGCCTCTATGCCGTGCTCGCCGGCGTCAACGCGGTCGAGGCGTACGACGTGGGCCCGGGCGCGCCGCCGACGATAACCCCGGTCGGCCGCCTCCCCACGGCCTGGTGGCCCACGGGCGTCATGACCCACACCGATGGATCCCTGGTGGTCATCACCGGCAAGGGCGTCGGGACTGGCACCGACAACAAGCAGTACACCTGGGGCGAGGGCTCGATCACCGATCATCTTCACGGCAGCGTCCAGCACATCCCCGCGGCGCTCCTCGGCGATCTCACGGCGTCGACCAAGGTCGTCGAGGCCACGCGCCGCCTCGACGAGCTCGACGGCGGCCCGCAGATCACCTGCCCCAAAGGCACGTTCGACTTCCCGATTCCCAAGGACAACCAGAGCGGCCCCTCGGCCCAGATCAAGCACGTGATCCTCGTGGTGCGGGAAAACAAGACCTACGACGCCGTCTTCGGCGATCGCGCCGACCTCGGCGACGGTGATCCCAAGCTTACCATGGCCAGCGACGTCGCGACGCAAGAGGCCATCTGGAAGAACGCCCGCGGCATCGCCAGGGGGTTCACCAATTTCGACAACTTCTACACCGACGCCGAGCAGTCGATCCAGGGCCACACCTGGACGGTCTACGGCCGCACCACCGATTTCATGGAGCGCACCTGGCTCGATATCTGGGGGCGCTCCACCCGCACCATCACCACCCCGACCAACGTGGTCGACGGCCCGGAAGAGGGCGGCGTCTTCACCTGGTTTGCCGACGCCGGCATTCCCATGGATAACATGGGAGAGATCGTCGGCGGCGGTACGCCCGACGGCGACTACCCCGGCCTGCTCTACGCGCAGAATCGGCCCGACATCGACAAGTCCTGTTACATGGGCGGTCGCGTCCGCCTCCGCTGCGATCTCAAGCCCTTCACCTACGCCTTGCAGACCAACGATCACACCTACGGCGGCCAGGGCGGGGCCGCCGCGCCCGAGGTGATGATCGCCGTCAACGACGAGGCGATTGGCATCCTCCTCGACGCCCTCTCCCACAGCCCGACCTGGAAAGACTCGCTCCTGATCGTGACCGAGGACGATCCTCAGGATGGCGGCGATCACGTCGATCTCCACCGATCGCTCCTCTTCATGGCCTCTCCGTGGATCAAGCGCGGCTACGTGAGCCACGGGCACTACGACATGGCGAGCGTGTACCGCCTCGTCGCGCAGATCTTCGGCATGCCCTACCACAACGAGATGATGCGCCATGCACAGGCGCCCCTCGACGCCTTCACCAGCACGCCGGACTACACGCCGTACACCTACGCCCCGCGGACGATCAACGCGCCTTGCAACGCGCAGGAGTCGCCGTACTCGCGCCAGGCCGCGTCGTGGGATTTCGAGGATCTCGACGATCAGCCCGGCCTCAGCGCCCAGATCATGGAGATGATGAAGAAGTCCCCGGCCGATCGCGGGGTGAAGGTGCTGCCCCCCCGAACGCGCTGATACCAGGTCAACGCAGGAGTCCATCCGGCCATGTCTCAACCCATCGATCCTGGCGCCCCCGGCGCGCCCCCGCGCGACGACGACTACGACGTGCTCCTCGCGGCCGTCCGCGCGCGCTTCGCGCTCGTCACCACCGAGAAGCAGGGCAAAGCACACCTGTTCTCCACGGAAGCTCCGGCCCTGTACGACGCCTATCTCGAAGGCCTCGCGCCGGCCCACCGCCAGCTCAGCACCTGCTCCACGTGCCGGAAATTCGTGACCACCTACGGCGGAGTCTTGGTCGTGACGCCCGAGGGCAAGGCGGTCCCGGCGCTGTGGGACGTCGCGTCGGCCCCCGCGCGCTACGCCGGCGCGATCCGCGCCCTGGAAGAGGCCGTATCGCGCGCGCCGGTCACCGGGGTGTTCCTCTCCACCGCGCCGAGCTGGGGAGTCCCCGCCACCGGCGCGTGGGCCCACCTCGCCGTCACCCCGCGGGACGGCCTCGTCTACAAGCCCTCTCTTCTCAAGACCGCGTCGCAGATCGTCGCCGAGAAGACCCAGGACTACCAGACGCTCTCGCGCGGGCTCGACGAGTTCCCGCTCGACGTGGTCCGCAACGCCCTCTCGCTCCTGAAATCAGGCGCGCTGGCGCAGCCCGAGAAGACCATCGGTGTCGCGCAGTGGCTCGCCGACCTTCACGAGGCGAGAGCGGCCGCGCGAAGCCCGCGCGTGAAGGAGAACCTCACCTGGCTGGCCGTGGCCGGGGCGCCCGCCGGCTTCTGCCATGTCCGCAGCACCATGATTGGCACTCTCCTGGAAGACCTCAGGGCGGGCCTCCCGTTCCCCGAGATCAAGGCCCGGCTCGCCGCCAAGCTCGATCCTCTCCAGTACCAGCGCCCGCAGGCGGCGCCGACGGCGGGCAACATCGCCCAGGCCGAGAAGATCATCGCCAGGCTGAAGGCCGAGGGCGCGCTCGAGCGGCGCTTCGCCAGGCTCGCCGACCTCCAGACGCTCTGGCGCCCAACCACCGCCAAGGCCGAGCCGAAGAAGACGAAGGGAGTCTTCGCTCACCTCCTCTCCGAGCCGAAGCCCGGGGCCGCGCCGATCGAGGCGCCGGCCGTCACGATGACCTGGGACAAGTTCTCGAAGACCGTCTTGCCGTCGGCGCACGGCATCGAGTTCTTCGTCCCGGCCTCGGCGCAATCGTACGTGGCCATGGTCACGGCGAAGAACCCGGACGCGCCGCCGATCGTGCAGTGGGACTTCGCCGACGAGCGGAACCCCGTCACCTGGTACGTTTACCACAAGGGCTCTGCCCCGGCGCGCTGGAACCTCACCCCGGGCGGCTTCCACCCGGTGACGGCCGTCGCGCTGTCACCCTCGATGTGGAGCGCCAGGCGGACCTTCGCCAATCAAGGCAACGCCGTGGCCTTCCTCCTCGAGGACTGCAAAGACACCGAGTACAGCGGCGGAGCGGGCTTCTTTCCGACGTTCCTCAAGAGCGAATTCCACGAGATCCGCGCCACGATGGAGGCTTACGCCAAGGACGCCAAGATCGAGGGCAAGGACGAGGCGGAGGCCTGCGGTATCGTCCTCACGAAGGGTGGTACGTGGAATCTCACCTTCCGCGTGACGGCGAAGGACGGCTCGCGGTCGAAGTATACCCTCGACCGCTGGGACTGAGACGGGAGCGCGTCAGTCGAACAGGGCCGGCGCTCCGCGATCGAGCGCCGAGCTCATCTTCGCGAGGATGCCGGCCACGACTCCGCGGCTCGTCTTGGCGCCGGCGCCGCGCCGCTCCAGCTCGCCGAGAGCCGCGCGCGCCAGGAGGACGGGGAAGGCCGTGAAGGCCACGATGCCGCGCGGGGCGCCGGCGTTCTGGAGCAGCTCCACGTACTCGCCGGCCGCGACGAGGTCTTCGCGCGCCATCACCATGGCGCGGGCGCGACCGACCGCGGTGCCCAGGTAAACGCGGCCGTCGCGCGCGTCGCACTCGGAGTCCTTGAGGATGTTGACGAGCTGGAGTCCCTCGCCAAACGCGGTATCGCGGGCGCGGAGCTCGGTCTCCACCTTCGCGAGGCCGGGGTCGGTGTCGAGGAACAGATCGGTGAGCAGCTCGCCCACGATGCCGGCGACGACGTAGCAATACCGCTTCAGATCCTGCTCGGTCGCGAGCGCGAGGCTCCCGTCCTCGGCGCCTCCGGCGACGAAGCTGGCCATTCCTTCGACGGTGCGCAGCGTGTGGCGAACGACGATCTCGCGGCGAGCCGGGGTGAAGCTCATCAGCTCGGCGATCACGGCCGGGGTCTCGCCCAGCAGCTCGAGGTAGCCCTCTTCGTCGCACGGGCGCGCCGTCACCCACGCTCGCGCGAGCCGGGTGGCCTCGTCTTCCGAGGGCTTCTCGAGGAGACGAGCGAAGTCCGCCAGCGCCGCGAGGCGCGCTGCTCGCGGCCAGCGCGTCGCGTCCTCGAAGGTGTCGGCGATCCGGAAGAGCAGATACGCCGCCTGCACCTCGCGGCGCGGCGACGTCGGGAGGAGCGGAATCGCCAGGGCGAAGGTCCGGCTGGTACGGGCGAGGAGCCGTTCGAGTAAAAGCATGGTTCCGCTCCGACGGGCGATGTCGTGCAAAAGGGGAGTGCGCACTGTTTGCGTCTTCCCCACGCGTCTCGCTGATAATTGGTTGGCGCCGGTGCTGTCAAGTCGTGTGCTGTCCAGGGCGTCGATTTCATTCGCAATTCGCCGACCAGGCTCGTTGACGGATCCCGCCGACGTCGGTCGCCGACGACGTGCGCTGACGCCCCCACACGGACCTGTCGGCGACGAGAGTCAACGACACGACATTGTCGTCAATATCCTCCATGGATCGCAACAAGGGTGTTTGTATCCGGAGGTCTCTGGGCTACCAAGGCGCCATGTCGGATCCCGACGTCGTCATCGTCGGCGGCGGCTTCGTGGGCTGTGCGGCGGCGGCCGCCCTCGCGGATGGTCGTCGTCGCATCCTCGTGCTCGAGGCCCGCGCGGGCGCCGATCCGCGCTTTCGCGGCGAGCTCATCCATCCTCACGGCGTCGCCGTCCTCCAGGGGCTGGGCCTCCACGCGCCCCTCGCGCGCGCGGGCGGCATCGACGTGCGCGGCTTCGCGGTCGTGCCCGGCGAGGACGCCGAGCCCGTGCTGCTCCCTTACGACGACGTCGCGGGTCGCCCGCGGCGCGGCCTGTCGATGGATCATCACGCGATGGTGGCCAGTCTCCGCGCCGAGGTCAGCGCGCGGCCAGGCGTCGAGCTTCGCAGCGGCGCGCGCGTGACTGGCGTCGTCCGCGAGGGGGAGCGCGTCGTCGGGATCGAGACGGCCGACGGCGAGCGCATCCGCGCCGATCTCACCATCGTCGCCGAAGGGCGCCACTCGAAGCTGCGCGGCCTGCTCGGCATCGCCCAAGAGGTCCGCCTCCTCTCCTTCACAGCGGCCCTGTTGCTCGACGACGTCGACGTCCCGCACGCGCGCCATGGCCACGTGTTCCTCGGCGCGCCCGGCCCCGTCCTCGCCTACTCCATCGGCGAGGGCCGGGTGCGGATGTGCGTCGATATCCCCGCTTCGGCCGAGAAGGGGAGAGACGCCATCCTCGCTCTCCTGCGCACGGCCTATGCGCCCTTCGTCCCCGAGCCCCTGCGCGCGGCGATGCTCCGGGCCGCGCGCGCCGACTCGCTCGAGGTCTGCGCCAACCACGCCATCCACACGCGGCGCTGCGCGCTGCCGGGCGTGGCGCTGGTGGGCGACTCGGGTGGTTGCTGTCACCCGCTCACCGCCACGGGCCTGACGACAGGCCTCAACGACGTCCGCGTCCTCGCCGAAGAGCTGGGCTTCGGCGCGACGGGCGCGCCGGGCGAGAGCTGGGCCACGGTGGACGCGGCGCTCCTCCGCTATCAGCGCCGTCGCTATCGCTTCGTCCGCGCCCGCGAGATCCTCGCCGACGCGCTCTACGAGGTGTTTCGCGGCGCCGGCACCGGCCCGCTCGCGGTCCGCAATGGCATCATCCGCTACTGGCAGGGCAGCTCGCGCGCCCGCATGGCGTCGATGGCGCTCCTCTCTGGCCAGGAGTCGCGGCTCTCGGCCTTCCTCGCCGAGTACGCTCGCGTCGTCGGCCGGTCGGCCTACAGCGTCATCAACGGCGACGGCGAAGAGCCCTCGATGTCGGCGCGAGCCGCGTCGCTGTCGGGCCTCCTCCGCCTCTCGTACGAGAAGTTCGAACGCAGCCTCGTGACTGTCTATCAGGACGCGGTCGGATGAGATTCATCACGTCCGGGTTCGCCCATCATCCATCCTCGGGAGCACTACGCGCATGACTATCCTCGTCACCGGTGGCAGCGGTCACCTCGGCGCCAACCTGATCCGCCGCCTCGTCGCCGATGGCGAGAACGTCGTCGCGCTCGAGCGCCCCGGCAGCAACAACAGCGCTCTCGACGGGCTGCCGATCGAGCGCGTCTCGGGCGATCTCCGCAACGCCGACGACATGGTCCGGGCGATGAAGGGGATAACGCGTGTCTATCACTGCGCCGCCAAGGTCTCGACGACCGAGGGCGGAGAGCGCGAGATCTACGACTGCAACGTGGTCGGCACGCGGAACCTCCTCGCCGCCGCGCTCGCCGCCAGGGTGGAGCGGGTCGTCGTCACCAGCTCGTTCAGCGCCGTCGGCCACACCGAGGGTCGTCCCGCCGACGAGAGCGACATGTTCTATCCCTTCGAGGATCACATGCCCTACGAGCGCTCCAAGGCCTGGGTCGAGCACGAGTGCCTCAAGGCCATCATCCAGGGGCTCGACGTGGTGATCGCGACCTCGTGTGCCATCCTCGGGCCGGCCGATTTCAAGCCCTCGCGCATGGGCCGCCTCGTCCAGGACTTCGCCAACGGCAAGCTCCGCGCGTACATCCCGGGAGGCTTCGAGTTCGTCGCGGCCGCCGACATCGTGCAAGGCCACCTCCTGGCGATGGAGAAGGGCAAGACGGGCGAGAAGTACATCATCAGCACGCGCTTCGTCACCGTCGACGAGCTGGTGGGGATCCTCGAGGGCATCACCGGCAAGAAGCGCCCGACTCTGCGGTTGCCGCCGAGCGTGATGGCCAAGATCGCCATCGTTTCGAGCTTCGTCCTCACCAATTTCTTCCCCGACGTCCCCCAGCGGTTCACGCCGGGCGCGGTGCGGATCCTCGGCATGGCCCGGCGCGCCGACACCGGCAAGGCCCAGCGCGAGCTCGGGTATCGGCCCGGCTCGATCGAAGAGGCCTTGAAGCAAGCCTACGACTTCCACGTGGCGCAGGGCTCGATCGTCGGCGTCGTGCCCCGCAAGCCCGCGCCCGCGCCCGCGCCCGCGCCGAAGCCCGTCGTGCAGGCGGCCCAGATCAACGGAGCAGCCCTGTCGTGAGCAACGAGGCCGTGATGAACCCCGAACCCGAACGCCTGATCCCGCTCCGCAACCCGAAGGCCGAGCGCCCGCGCCCGCCCACGTTCGAGGAGGCGAAGAACCGCCGCCAGAAGGTGCGCTCCGCGGGGATGCACCCGGACTACTGGTATCCTGTCGGCTGGACGTCCGACGTCCCGCGGGGCAAGGCCGTGGGCGTCACGTTCTGGAAGCGCTCGATCGCCCTGTTTCGCGGCGATGACGGCGTGATCCGCGCGCTCGAAGATCGCTGTGCCCACCGCCAGCTCAAGCTCTCCATCGGCCAGGTGAAGGGCTGTAACCTCACCTGCACGTACCATGGCTGGCAGTACGACGGCGAGGGCAAGGTCGCGCACATTCCTCACGATCTCTTCGGCAACAAGATGCCGGACATCAAGGTCGGGACCTTCCCGGTAAAGGAGCGTTACGGCATCATCTGGGTCTTCCCGGGCGATCCCGAGGTGGCGAAGACGCGCGATGTCCCGGTGATCCCCGAGCTGGAAGGCTCGGCGCCGTGGGCCAGCATTCCCGTGGATTTCACCTGGAATGCCCACCACTCGATGATCATGGACAACGTGAGCGACTTCTCGCACGCGTACCTGCACCGTGCCAGCAAGCCGTTCGTGGGCGCCAAGCTCACGAGCCTGGAGACGGTGGGCGACAGGGTGCTCCTGTCCTACGATACGAAGGTTGGCGCCGGGCCGATCTCGGGCCTGTTCGTCAACCGCAAGACGGCCGACACCAACTCGATGAAGCTCGGGTACGAGTATCCGTATCAGTGGTCGAACACCGACGACAAGATCAAGCACTGGTGCTTCGTGCTCCCCATCGACGAACGGACGACGCGAACGTTCTTCCTGTTCTACTTCACCCCGGAGATGTTCAAGATCCCGCTCTTGCCGGTGGCGATCCCGCCCTCGTTCGCGCGCCACGTGGTGATGCCGATCGCGCGGAAGATCCTGGTGCGCCCGCTCCTGGCAGAGGACGGCGTCGCCGTCGAGGCCGAGCAGGAGGGCTGGGAGAAGCACTTCGAGCAGCCGATCGCCGAGCTCAACCCGGCCATCCACGAGTTCCAGAAGCTGACCATCCGCAAGTGGGAAGAGCACCTGGGCCGCGCGCGGGCTTAGCGACGTGACAGGCTGTAGTATCAGATGAAGAGCAGAATTTAGCGCAAAGGCGCAGAGGCGCGGAGGCGCAAAACGACGGGAAGAGAGGAGATTTTGTTGATTCCTGCTCTGGTTCCGGCCTTTTTGCGTCTCTGCGCCTCCGCGTCTTTGCGTTGAAATCCGGACTTGCAACCAGGTCGGTGCGCCAGGGTTTTGCAGATGACCGCCTCCTCCGTGATTGCCACTCTCGATCCGCCGAGCGCCGTCGCCCGCGCCCTCGATCACCTCGTCTCGGTGCAGCACGCGGACGGGGCCTTCGAGGGCGAGGTCGTCTGGAATCCGATGCTGCTCGGGCAGTACGTCTTCGTGAAGACGATCGTCGCGGGGCCAGGGGCATCGCCGTTCTCCGCGGACGAGCGGCGCCGGATGATCCGCTACTTCGAGGTCACGAAGACGCCCGAGGGCGGCTGGGGGATGCACCCCGCGTCGGGGCCGTACGTGTTCTTCACGGCGATGGCCTACGTGGCGTTACGCCTCCTCGGCGTCGGCGCGGACGAGCCGCTCGCGCGAGACGCGAGGCGCCTTCTCCGGGCCGAGCCGGGGCGCGTCCTCTCGATACCGACGTGGGGGAAGCTCTGGTTTTCCATCCTCGGCCTCTACGAGTACGAGGGCGTCAATCCCGTCCCTCCCGAGCTGTTCCTGGTGCCCGAGCAGGCGCCGTTTCACCCGGACCGCTTTTACTGCCACACACGCTACATCTACCTGGCGATAGCCTATCTCTACGGCAGGCGTTTTCGCGCGGATCTCGGCCCGATCACCGCCGATCTCCGCCGCGAGCTGTACGATGTTCCGTTCCAGAGCATCGATTTCTCGGCGCACCGCCACGATCTCGCGGCGAGCGATCTTCACGTCCGCCCCGGCCCGGGGCTCCGCCTCGCCTACGACGCGCTCGCGGTCTACGAGCGCGCGAAGGTGCCTTTCCTCCGGCAGATCGCCCTCGATCGCTGCTTCACTCGCATCCTGTACGAGATGCGGGCCAGCCGTCATCAAGCCATCTCGCCGGTCAACGGGCTGCTCAACTGCCTGGCGATCTTCGCCGCCGATCCTCATCACCCCGAGCTCGCGCCGAGCCTCGCGGGCGTCGAGGCCTGGCGCTGGGACGACGAGGAAGAGGGGATACGCTACGCCGGGGCGCGATCGCAGGCCTGGGATACGGCCTTTGCGATGCGGGCGGCCCTCGCGTCCCCCGCGGTGAACCGGCCGCGCGCCTCGCTCCTGCGCGCCTATGGCTACCTCCGCGAGACGCAGATCAAGGAAGAGCTCGCCGGCCGGGAGATCGAGCGGCGCGATCCCATCCTCGGCGGATTCTGCTTCTCCGACGGGCAGCACCGCTGGCCGGTGAGCGACTGTACCGCCGAGGCCCTCTCGGCGATCCTCGATCTGCACGCCGATCCGGCGATTGCTCCGTCGAAGAGCGAGCGAATCGAGGACGCTCGCCTCCTCGACGCGGCCCGGTTCCTCCTCTCGCGGCAGAACGACGACGGCGGCTTTGGCACCTACGAGCGCCGCCGCGGCGGCCCGCTCCTCGAAGCGTTGAACCCCTCGGAGATGTTCGGCAGCTGCATGACGGAGCGCTCCTACATCGAGTGCACGGCCTCGGCCGTCTCGGCCCTTGCGCGGGTGCGCGAGGCCCCGGGCGAGGATGGCAATCCGCTCGTCCGCGGCCTGTTTCGCGGCGAAATCGTCGCGGCCATGGATCGCGGCGTACGCTTCCTCCGCGGCGCCCAGAGGCCCGATGGAGCCTTCTCCGGCTTCTGGGGCGTGTGCTTCACCTACGCCACCTTCCACGCGGTCGAGGCCTTTCACGCTGCCGGAGTGAGCCGCTCCGATCCGGCGTTGACGGGCGCTGTGCAGTATCTCCTCTCGATCCAGAAGCCCGACGGCGGCTGGGGCGAGCACTACACGAGCTGCCTGGAAGATCGCTATGTCGAGCACCCCGAGAGCCAGGCGACGATGACGGCTTGGGCCCTCCTCGCGCTGCTCGCGGCCGGCGAAGCGCTGCAATCCGCGCCGGTCACGAAGGCAGTCGGCTGGCTCGAATCCCATCAGCTCGTGGACGGCTCGTGGCCGCGCCAGGCGCCCGCCGGCGTGTTCTTCGGCGCGGCGATGCTCGATTATCGCCTCTACAAGGACTACTTCCCGGCCTGGGCGCTCGGGCGCCACGCGGCGCTCTCGAAGCGAAGCTGACCTCAGCCCTTCGGCTTGTCGTCGGCCTTCGGCTCCTCGGCCTTCTTCTCTTCGCTCTTCTCCAGCGAGAGATCTGCCACGCCGTCCTGGAACTTGATCCGCGCCACCATCAGCTGCTCTTGCAGGGCCACGAGATCGATCGTCGCCTTCGAGAGCTTGTCGCTGACCTCCTGGAGCTTCTTCTCCAGGCTCGTCATCAGCGGCCCGGCCGATTTGACCAGCTTGAGAGTGACAATCTGGGCGTGGAGCTCGTCCATGCGGGTGCGGTACTCACCCATCTGATCGCGGGTGGTCGCGATGCGCTGATCGGTGTTGGCCATCTCCTTGTGGAGCTTGAGCAGCTCGCTCACGGCGCTCTTCAAGCGGCCCTCGGCGGCCGACGAGAGGTACGCGGTGACCATGTCCATCCCGCCGGGAGAGCGGATGTCGGTGGATTTGAAGAGCGGGGTCGCCTCCTCGATCACCACATCCATCTTCGAGTTGGGCTCAAGATCGACGCGGAAGAGGTACGCCGCGCCGAGGCGCTCGCGGCCGCTGGGGGCTTTGGTGAGCTTGTAGCCCTGAGCGACGGTGTGGCGAATGTAGACGGTGGCCTTCTCGCCGAGCCGGTTGTTGAGGACCAGCGTCGAGCGCCGGGTGTGCTGGACCTCGGTCGAGAAGACACCGCGCTGGACCGTGAGGATCCGCGAGATGGCGTCGACGTCGTCCTCCTTGCGCTCGACCATGATCTGCCGATCGAGGGCGAAGGGCACGAAGGCCATCGAGTGAGCGGGGATCGGCTCCGACAGGCCCTCTCCGACGAACTTGTTCTCGCCGAACACGGTGACGGGGCCGCTCTCCAGGGCCGAGTCGGTCGGGTTCTTGATCCGCACTGCGCGGAAGGGAAAGCTGCCATTGCCACGCGGGCTCTCGGCGTCGTAGAAATAGACCACCTCACCCTCGGTGTCTTCCTTGAGGATCGACACCATCGCCGACGTCCCGCGGGGGACGCTCATCCGGGCCTTGGACTCGAAGTGCGAGGTGCCAATCGGCTCGGTGCCCTGGGCCGCGGCCTCTCCGGCCTTGTCGGGCGTCCCGTCGGCGCCGAGGGCCGGCGGGGTCGGCGGCGCCTCGACGATGCGTACGCCACCGGCGCGGCCGTTCTGCTCGCCGTTGCCGACGGCGACGACGCGGGCCGGATCGACACCGTTGCGAATGAGCTGCTCGCGGGTGCGATTGGCACGCTCCAGAGAGGCTGCGTACTTGTCGCCGTCGGCGTGATCGGCGTACCCCTCGACGACGATCGGGCTCGGGCTGTTCTTGAGCTGCCGCGCCATGATCTCCATCTGCGCTTCCTGACGCTGCGCCTTGCCGTCGTCGGGCTTCGGCTCGCTGCGGTAGCGCGCGCCGCCGGCCACGCCGGGCGTCGACGAGGCGTGACCGCCGCCGGCGCCGAGGCCACCATACACAAGACCCTTCGATCGGGCGAGCTGCGGTGTCGGCTGCCCTCCGGTCACCTTCTTGGTGGCCTCCTCGTCCTTGCCGCCGACCACGTTCCGCCGCTCGTTCTCGGTGTTGGCGGCGATCGCGTCGTCGCTGAGCTCGGCCATCACGCGGCGCTGCTGGCCGGGCTGCTGATTCATCAGCTGCGCATAGGCCGCTCCGCCCATCGGCGGGGCCTGCGCGAAGAGATCGTCGGAGTGGAGCGTCTCGCGCTGCACGAGGCGAACCGACTGCAGATCGAAGCGAAACGACAGCGCCGAGCTCGATCCCACGCCGAGCTGCACGTTCTGCCAGTCCTCGCCCGAGGTGTTGTCGACGATGGCCCACCCCTGCAAGCTCACCTTGCCATTCTTGCCGAGGACGATTCGATAGCTCGGCTTCCACGAGGGCGACTCGGTCACGTACGAGACGCGGAGATCGTGCGGCCCTGCGCCCTGCAAGCTGATCTTCATGTTGATGAGGCCGCCGTCCGGCGTCGGCGCCTGCGTGGGATAGGCGATCGGCGCGGGCTCGCCAGTGTGAGCGTCGACGACGGTGAGCGATTTCAAAAAATCATCGACCTTGTCGGCCGGGACCTTGAGCTCGAGGGCGTCGCGATCGACGCGCGCCGTCCGCTCGAAGTAGGCGATGCCGTTGCGGTACACGACCACGCGGCCGAGCGTGGTGTCGGAGTGGACGAAGGTCGTGGCCGTGCCACAGCCGGTGAGCGCGGCGAGGCACGGGAGGAGCAAGAGCGTTCGCATGGCAGTCCTTCGGAGGGGGAGGTGAGAGCCGGCCTTTGACGATCGCCGCGCGCGGGGGATCTGGCGGGCGAGGACCGCCGGCAACGATTCGCGGCCGGCGGCCCTTACAGGCGGCGCCGAGATCTCAGGCGGACGGGATCTCGAGGATGCCTTCGCGCAGGGCGCGCGCGACGGCCTCGATCGATCGCGGCGTCGCCTCGTCGAGCGGGATCTCGAGCTCGGCGGCGAAGCGCTCGATGGCCGCGCGCACGTTCGGGGACTCGTGGATGAAGGTCAGGAGCGCGAGCAGCTCGATCGTGAGCTGGAGCGGCGGGATCAGCGCGGCAGGGGCGAAGCGCGCGTGGAGCGTCGACGGCACCTCGGCCCCGGGACCGACCTGCTCCTCGCTGAGCACCGTGCCCGCGGGCATGCGCAGCCGCGACGCGAGCAGGCGCTCCGGCGACGCCGCGACGGCCTGCGCGAGCATCAGCTTGTCGATTCGTTCGCTCGTGAACGAGACGCGGGACAGCGCCTCGATGGCCACCGTCATCGTCCAGCCCGGCGTCGGATCGGCGCGCTCGATCACCAGCAGCGTCGGCAGGAGGGCGCGGATGCCCATTTGCTCGAGGTGCTCGCGCCGCACGCGGGCCTCTTGTTCGAAGGGGCGTCCGAGCGTCGGATGCAGCCCCGCGGCGTAGCTGACGGCGTGCCCGTCGAGCTCGGTGTGCGGCGTGCGCAGCAGCAGCAGGCTGACGTCGCCGCTGTCGATCGCCTTGCGCAGCCGCACGTCGAGCGCCTCGGTCCCGTGGTCGGGCCACTCGACGACGAGCAGCGCGCGCCCGTTCGGCGCCAGGTGCGGCGCGAGCTTGCCGAGCAGCGTGAGCGAGAGCTCGTCGCCGCGCGGGCCGCCGTAGAGGAACGCCGACGCGCCCATGCCCTGAGGTCGCGGCACGAACGGCGGCTGCGAGACGATGAGATCGAACGTCTCGCCGGCGACCGGCGCGAAGAGATCGCCGACGCGGAACTCGACGTTGGTGACGCCGTTGATCGCCGCGTTGATCTTCGAGAGCGCGACGGCGCGCGGGTTGATGTCGGCGCCGACCACGGCGCGCGCGCGCTTCGCGAGGAGGAGCGCCGCGGTGCCCGAGCCGCACCCGAGATCGAGCACGCGCTGCACGTTCCGCCGCGGAAACGCCGCGCCGCAGAGCTCGACCGTCGTCTCGCCGAAGCCCATCACGGCGTCCTGCCCGTGGGCGAGATCGTCGGAGAGGATCAGCAGATCGTCGATGATGCTCAGCACGAACGGCGAGGCGAAGCCGCCGCCCGCGCACCGCTCGAGGAGCCCGAGATCGATGAGCACGTCGGTGAGCTCGCCGAGGGCGCTGCGGGCCTCGTCGATCGTCACCGGATCGGAGAACAGGAACATCCGCATCGCGTGGCCGACGGGCGTCTCGAGGCGGCGGAGATGAAAGGCGCGGATCGGCTGGCGCAGGCCGGGCGCGACCGCGAGCGCGGCCTCGACGATCGGCGCCGCGGCGGCGAGCGAGACGCCGATCGAGGCGAGCTTGCGGCCGAAGGCGCGCAGCGTGGCGGCGGGCGCCGAGGAGACGCGGGCGAGGGAAGGGAGGCTCATGGGGCTGGTCTCGTTGCTCTCTCTCAGCCGCGGAGGGCGGCCATGGCGACGCTCGCGACGCCGCCCAGCGAGGGCGCGGCGGCGAAGCGGGTGAGGCGCTCGCCGATGTCGCGCATCTTCTTGTTGTCGAGGAAATAGGCGGGCTTGGGGCTGGCGTCGAGCGGGGCGCGGAGCACGGCCTTGTCGATGCGCCCGAGCATCGGCGTGTTGTGCACGAAGCCGAGACCGCTCTGCACGTTGGCGAGCGTGGCGCTCGCGTGCCCACCCCAGGGCGGCGACGCCAGCGCGTACACCAGCGCGGGCCACTGGTTCAGCGCGACGGCGCCGTAGCGCAGCTCGACGATGGCCTTCTCCAGCGCGAGCGCGATCGTCGGATCCTCTTCCTGCGCCTCGTGGATCGTGATCGCGCAGCTGAGGGTGCCCCAGAGCCGGTCGTTGCAGAAGCGCGTCGCCTCGGCGAGGAACGCCACCGGATCGTCGCTGCCGATCGAGACGACGGAGAGGATGCTGCAGAACGGCTCGGTGGTGAACAGCGCCTCCTCCGCGTTCGCCGGATCGAGATCGCGGATGATCGTCCACGGGAGCTTGCCGTCCGCGGGGCGCGGCGCGCCGAGGGTGATCACGCCGTCGCGCTCGTCGGTGAGGTGCTCCCAGCGCTGCTGCGCGCCGGGGTAGTACGCCTTGCGCGGCGGCACGGCGGCGAGCGCCTTCTGGATCATCGCGAGGAACGCCTCCTTCTGCGTCCAGCCGCGCGGCAGCACCAGCATCTTGCCCGCGTTGCAGTTGAACGAGGCGTTGTTGGCGACCTGCGAAGCGACGTTGCGCGCCTGCGCCCAGAGCTCGCCCGTCGAGTAGAGGTACGGCATCACCACGATCGGGCTGACGTTGCCGAGCTCGGAGGTGATCGGCTTCTTCAGCACCGGATCGTTCGCCCCGATCCGCCGATCGCGCTCGGCCCCGGGCGGCCCCCACACCAGCAGATCATGCGTGAGCGCCGAGCCCGTGAGGTGCACATCGCTCACGCCCGGATGGTCGACGAGGTACGCGCCCTCCTCCCCGCCGCCTTGCACGATCCTCAGGAAACCAAGGCTTATCAGCGGCGCGAAGGCCTGCTCCAGCGCCGGGGTGAGGTAGGCGTTCACGGGGCTCATCTTCACGATGGCGACGCGCCCCTCGACGAAGAGTTTGTAGAGCGCATCCATGGGCGCGATGCTCGCGACGTTGCCCGCGCCGAGGATCAGCGACACGCCTCCTTCGGGCTCGCCCTGCCGGTAGAACGCGGCCTGCGCGCCGGGGACCTCCTTCGGGTGGAGGCCGGCCTCGAAGATCACCTTGCACTCGATCCCGCTGTAGAGCGCCTTCTCGTGGAGGCCGCGCGGCGCGATCAGCACCTCGGCGCGATCGTCGTCGCGGAGCGTGGCCTTCGGCAGATCCGGCCTCCCACGCGCGGCGATCGCCTCGAGCGACTCGGCCAGGAGGCGCGTGTTCGCGAGCACCGCCGCGGGCCCCGCGAGCCACTCTTCGCCGGCCTGCGGGCTCGCGGGATCGAGGCCCTTCGCGCGGCACGCGACGTTGACCTGCTCTTCCGCCGCCGCGGCGATCCTCGGCAAGAGCGAGCGCAGCAGCGCCGCCTTTTCGAGCGGCGGCATCCGCGCGAACGCCCGGGCCTTGTCGCCGAGCTCGGCCACGGCCCGATCGAGATCGGACGCAGGCGAGGTGCGCGCGGGCTCCGAGGGCAACGGCTCGATCGGGGGGGAGGCATCCATGATGCGGGAGCCTACTCCATGGGCCGCCGCGTCCGCGACGTCCGCGCCGAGCGGATGCCGTGCTGTTGGCGCCCGCGGCGGCGATTCGGTAGATTGGCGCCATGCCTCGTCCCCGGTTGCTCTCGTCGGTCGCCGCCGCGACCGCGCTTTGCTTGTCGACAGGTCTCGCCTCGGCGCAGCAACCAGCTCCGCCGCCGCCCCCCGATCAGGCCACGCCGAAGCCGCCGGGCCAGCCCGCGCCGCCCCCTCCCGCGAGCTGGGGCCAGCCGATGCCGGCCGCGCCGCAGCCGGGCGCACCGCAGCAGCAGCCGGGCGCACCGCAGCAGCAGCCGGCGTTTCCGCAGCAGCCGGGCTACTGGCAGCAACCCACGCCGCAGCCCGGCGCCGCGCCGCAGCCGGGCGCCGCGCCGCAGCCCGTCCCGCAGCAGGGCTATCCGCAGCAAGGGTATCCGCAGCAGGGCTATCCGCAGCAAGGGTATCCGCAGCAAGGGTATCCGCAGCAAGGGTATCCGCAGCAAGGGTTTCCGCAGGGCTATGGCCAGCCGGGCGGGTTCGCTCCGCCGGCGGGGCCCCCGCCGCCGCCCGCGCCCAAGCCCGCCACCTGCTGCCGCTGGTCGGCGCGCGTCGATCCCTTCGATCTGCTGTTTCGCCGTCTCACGGCGCAGGTCGAGGTCGCGGTCGTCGGGCCGCTGGCGCTCGAGCTCACGCCCTCGTGGATCTTCGACTCTCCGACCGAGTTCCTCACCGAGAAGGGCTTCTCGTTCGGCGGCAACGTGGCCTTTTACCTGAGCGGCAAGGCGTTCCAGGGCATGTGGCTCAAGGCGCACATGGCCTACGAGAGCTACGACGCGACGCTGACGCACCCCAACGCCCCGGCGACGTCGGACGGATCGGTGTCACCCTTCAGTGCCACCAAATCGGTCTCGACCGGCGTCTTCGGCGCGATGATCGGGAGCACGTCGGTGTTCGGGCGCGACGGTGGATTCGTGATCTCCGGTGGCATTGGCATCGGCGCGGCCACGGCGGGGACGGTCACGCTCACGGCGCCCGGGCCCAGCCCGCTCGATCCCGCCGCGCAGGTGACGCTCTTCGACAAGCTCGATCGGATCAAGCTGCTCGGCAGCCTCGGGCTTGGCGTCGCGTTCTGATTCGCGGGAGCTCCTTGGGGGCGGCGGGGGCAGGGCTCCCCGATTCTTGGCCCGCCGCGGCTCCGCGTGGGACCTGTCGGCCATGTCCCTACGGGCCCGTCGTGGGCCGGCACCGGCCCTGGTTGCGCTCGTCCTCGCGTGCGTCGTCCTGCTCTGCGCGCCGCGCTCCGCGCGGGCCTGGGTCGACGTCAACGTCGAGGGCGATGACGTCCGCCTGACCCTCGCGCCGTCGGGTCAGGTCCGGGTCGAGCACCGGATCACCCTCAAGATCGCGGGTGGTCCGCTCCGCGCGATCGATCTCCGCGGCGTCGATCGCGACGCGGTGCCGGAGGCGGACGGCTACGTCGTCCCGCAGCGCGAGGCTCAAGTGAACTCGCTCGCGTCGGCCATCCCGATCGCCACCGAGCTGATGCCCCCGGGAAACAAGCCCGAAGAAGACGGATCGCCCGCGCTCCCGGTGCTGAAGATCCGCTTCCAGAACGATCGAGGCCTCGGCCGCGGCGTCTACGTGATCCTGGTTCGCTACACGTCGAGCCTCGCGAATCGGATCACGCTCGACGGCGCGATGGCGCGGGTCTCGTGGCGCGGGCCGGTGTGGGACGACGGCCTCGATTCAGCGCGCGTCACCTTCGATTTCCCGGCCGCGCCGAACGAGCCGCGCCTCGACGACGGGCCGGCCGCAGCCGGTGACGTCGCGCCCACCGCGGCGGGCAACGCGGCCGCGCCGGTGACGCTGTCGACTTTGCATCGCAGCGTCACGCGCGACGCGATCGAGCTGATGCGGCCTTACGCGCCGAAGGGTGAGCGCATCACCTGGTCGGTGCGCGCCGACGCCCGCGCGCTCCGCGGAGCGCTCCCCGATCCGTCGCGCAACGCGCCCGTCGCCGTCGACGAAGACGGCCTCGCCGCGCCGGCGCAGCGCGCCCTCGTGCTGGCGTGCGCGTTCGCGATCTTCCTGATCTACGCGCTGCTCGTGGGGCGAAAGTCGGTCGACGTCGCGCTCGCCGCCGAGGCCGCCGTCGCGTCGGCGAGGCCGCTCGTGCCGATCCCGATGATCCTCCGCGCGCTGCTCGCGGGCGCGTCGCTCGTCGTGGGCCTCGCGATCGAGCTGGTGCTCCACCGCGCCACGGTGGGCGCGCTCTTCGTCCTCGCCGCGACGCTCTTCGCATCGCATCTCCCCGCGCGCTGGAAGGCCGGCGCGCGCCTGCGCGGCCCCGGTCGCTGGCTCCCCGTCGCCGAGGCCGAGGCGTTCCGCGATCCTCCGCGCGCGCCCGGTGGCCACCTCGATGCGTCGACGCGCAACGGGCGGATCGTGGCTGTACTGGTGCTCGCCGCGTTCGTGGGAGGCGTCTACCTGCTCTCGGACATCTCGCCGTACCAGGCGCAGATCGTGGCCTTCGACTTCACCGCGATCCTCGCGATCTTCGGCACCGGCCTGCGCTCGTCGCTGCCGCCGGATCCCGGATCGGCGCCCGCCTCATTCCTGCGCAAGGTCGCGAAGCTCGTGCGGCGCGAGCAGCGCAAGGATCTGCCGCGAATCGTCGGTCGGATCCGCATCCCCGAGGGATCGACCGCGCCCGACGAGCTGCGCCTCGCCGTCCTCCCGCGCGGCGCTCGCGCCGGCTTCGTCACCATCGAGATCGGCGTCGTCCACGTCGCGGGCGCGGGCGGATCGATCGCGCTCCCCGAGGTGCTGCTGCGCGTCGCCGATGGATCGGAGTGCGATCGCGCGCTCCAGCCGCTCTCGCGCCACGGCCGCTCGATGCGCGGTCGCAAGGCCGGCGAGCGCGTCTATGCCTTCTGCCCGCGGCTCCCCACGGCGCGGATGACTGCCGGCCTCGTCACGCGGCTCGCGCGCGCGGTGGCGAGCGCCGCGGCCCAGGACAAGGGCCCTCGCTCGACTGCCGCGCCCCGTCGCGCCGCGTGAGAGGCCGAGTCGCGAGGGGCCGAGTCGCCCCTCGTCAACCCTTCTCCACTGGCTCCCTCAGTGGCCCACGAAGAACGAAATGCCGACGCTGACGAACGGATAACCCACCCGCATCGTCAAGGCGACCTTGTCGCTGAAGTGGAAGCGCCCGCCGGCCGCGAACGTGAAGTCGCCGTAGATGTCCTGGAGGAAACCGTACGAGCGCAGCATGAAGCCGCCCTCGCCGAACACGCTCCACTTGTCGGTCAGGAAGAAGTTCCACTGCAGGGCGACCGGCGACCAGAACGAGAAGCCGTGGCCGCAGTTGAACCCGCAGTTGTTGTTGGTGAAGTCGACCCCGAAGGTGATGGCGACAGTGTTGTTGATCTTCGGGATGAAGGCCGGATCGGCGATCTCGATCGAGGCGCGGAAGCCGCCGCCAAACTCGAAGTTGCCGAGCCCACCGTTACCATAGTAGTGACCGCCGTACTCGCGGTGCCAGGGCAGGATGTCGACGTGAGGCTCCAGCTCCGCGCGGTACACGGGGTGCCGGTTCGGCTGCTTGATCACCGATTCGGCGCGGGCCTCCGGCGAGAAGAGCGTGGCGAAAACGCCTGCGGTGAGCCCCGCGGCGAGGAACATGCGCGTGTTCATGCCGCGACGATATCAGGATTATTCCCCGAATGAAGAGGGATAGCGCGGGAAACCGTGCTTTGCCCGGGGCACAGCGACGCACCACCTCGCGTGGCGGACACTGGGCCCCTCGGGAACCGCGGCTGAAGCTTTCGACGCTGGTTGCGTGCTTTCGTGAGCTATTCCAGGAAGCGCGCGAGATCCGGCGGTAACGGCGACTCTGCTGTGAACGCGGGCATCGTCTTGTCACCCTTCCACACGATCATGTTCGCGTGGAGCGCGTGCCGGGGCCACTCTTCACCTTCGGGCGTGCCGGGCAGCGGTGCACCGCCGTACAGGGTATCGCCGAGCAGCGGGTGCTCGATGGCGGCGAAGTGCGCGCGGATCTGGTGCCGAGCGGCCTTGGGGGCGCGCACCTCGACCAGGGCGAGGCCGTTGTGCTCGCTGAGCTTCTGGTAGGTCGTCGTCGCCGGGCGCGGCGCGTAGCGCACCACGTCGCGCGGGTGAATGCAGGGATACACGCGGCGGCGATCCTTGGGGTGGGGCGCGAGCGGAAAGTCGATCGTGCCCGACTCGGGCAGATCCTTCGCGCTGCAGATCACCAGGTAGCGCTTGTCGAGGCGCGCGTCCTTGAGGGCGGCGGAGAGCGTCTCGAAGGCCTGCTTGTTGCGCGCCGCGAGGACGAGGCCGCTCGTCCCGGTATCGAGGCGGTGGACGAGGCCAGGCTCGCGCGGCGAGAAGCCGACGCCCGCCATCTCGGGGTAGCGGGCGACGAGCGCGTTGGCGAGGCTGCCCCGCTCGCCCGGATCGAGGGGCGCCGTCGGCTGGCCGGCGGGCTTGTTCGCGACGACGGCGTCGGCCGTTTCGAAGACGATTTCGAGCGGCAGATCCGGATCGGCGACCGCGCCGCTGGCGGCGTCGGCGGGCTCGAGGTCGAGCTCGATCACGTCGTTCAGCGCGGCGACGTCGCCCTTGGCTGCCCGGTGTCCGTAGCCTTCACCGCCGGGCACGACGCGCACGCGGCCCTCGGAAAACAGGCGTTTGGCGGCGGCGCGGCCGAGGCCGGGGACCTTCTGAACGATGAGCTTGTCGAGGCGGGCGCCGGCCTCGGCGTCTTCGATGGGGATACGCACCGGCGCACCCTACACCAGACGCGTCGCGCGGACCGCTCTCGCGTAGCATCCTCCGCGAAGCCATGACCTCCCCGCTGCCCCTCCCGCTCCTCCGCGCGCTCGCCCGCCGCTACCCGAACCGTGAGGCCGTCCTCGCCGAGATCGGCCACCAGAACGCGGTGCTGACGCTGCCCAAGGGCACGGTCCACGTCGTCAGCGACGTCCACGGCGAGGACAAGAAGCTCAAGCACATCATCAACAACGCGTCGGGCACGCTCCGCCCGCTGGTGGAGCGCCTGTTCGAGGGGCGCATCGACGCCTCCGAGCTGCGCGAGCTGCTGGCGATCATCTACTATCCTCGCGAGACCTACGCGCGCTTCAAGCCTCTCTCCCGCGAAGATCGCCAGGCGTTCGTGCTCCGCACCATCGGCCGCGAGGTGGAGATCATCCGCGCCCTCTCGCGCCGCCATGCGCGTCGTCACGTCGAGAAGATCTACCCGCCGGCGCTCGCGGGCCTGCTCCGCGAGCTCGTCGCGAACCGCGAGCCCGAGGATGGCCGCGAGGCCTTCCACGGCGCGCTGATCGAGCCTTTCGTCCGGCAAAATCGCGAGATCGAGGTGCTGCGCGCCGTGGCCCACGTGATCCGCAACCTCTCGGTGGAAGAGATCGTCGTCGCCGGCGATCTCGGCGATCGCGGGCCGCGCGTCGACAAGGTGATCGACTTCTTGATGCGGCAGCCGAACGTGACGATCGTCTGGGGCAACCACGACGCGAGCTGGATGGGCGCCTGCCTCGGGCAAGAGGCCTTGATCGCCACGGTGGTCCGCCTCTCGCTGCGCTACCGCCGGCTGGCGCAGCTCGAAGAGGGCTATGGAATCCCTCTGACGCCCGTCGAGCGGCTGGCGCGCACCGCCTATGGCGACGATCCCGCCGAGCGCTTCGGCGTCAAGGGCGACGGCGTCGAGGAGCCTTTGCTCCTCGCGCGGATGCAGAAGGCCGCGGCGATCTTGCAGTTCAAGCTCGAGGGGCAGCTCCTGCGGCGGCACCCCGAGTGGGAGCTCGAGCACCGGTGTCTGCTCCACCGCATCGATCCGGCGGCGGGCACCGTGACCATCGACGGGGTGACTCACCCGCTCCTCGACACCCGCTTTCCCACCATCGACTGGAGGGATCCCTACGCCCTCTCGGCCGACGAGCAGGCCTGCCTCGACGCGCTCCGCCACTCGTTCCTGGAGAGCCCGGTGCTCTGGAACCAGATGACGTGGGTCGAGCGCCGCGGGCAGATGGTGATCCGCCGCGATCTGGCGGTGATCTTCCACGGCTGCGTCGCCGTGGACGACAGGGGAGACTTCGAGTCGTTCCCCGTCGACGGCGTGCCGCTCCGCGGCAAAGCGCTCTTCGAGGCCCTCGCGCGCAACGTGCGCGGCGCCTTCCGCGAGCGCACGCCGTACCAGCTCGATCTGCTGTGGTATCTGTGGTCAGGCCCGCGCTCACCCCTCTTCGGCAAGGACCGCATGGCGACGTTCGAGGTGTACTTCGTCGCCGACGAGCACACCCACGAGGAGACGAAGAACCCCTATTTCAACCTGATCCACGACGCCGGGTTCTGCGCCAAGATCTGCGGCGAGCTCGGCGCCGATCCCCTGCGTGGGCTGATCGTCAACGGCCACGTCCCGGTGAAGATCGAGAAGGGCGAGTCCCCCGTGAAGCGCTCGGGGCGCGCCGTGACGATCGATGGAGCCTTCTCCGAGGCCTACGGCGACAAGGGATACACCCTGGTGCTGGACGCCGCGCGGACGAGCCTGGCGCAGCACCATCACTTCGAGTCGGTGGAAGAGGCGGTGATCGCCGGGGCCGACATCCTGCCGATCGTCACCGAGATCGAGCGCTACGATCCTCCGCGCACCCTCGGAGACACCGAGATCGGCGAGGACCTGCGGCGCGAAACCGAGGTGCTGTGGGAGCTGTTGATGGCCTACGAGAGCAACGCGGTCCACGAGCTGGTGGGGTGACGCGCGGCCGCGCGTGGACCCCGAGGAGAGGAGAATTCAACGCGGTGGCGCAGAGGCGCAGAGGCGCAAAAAGACGGAGAAGTGAGGATGGTTTCGAGCCACAAATCTCTTCTCTTCCGGCTGCGTCTCCGCGTCTCCGCGTCTTTGCGTTGAATTCCGGTCTGCCTCCGGCGTCCGGATCATCGCAGCGTTCCGCGCAGGCTGAGGCCCACGATCGGCGCGCGGAGAGTGCCAATCGCGCTCTCGCCGAGCACCTCGATCGCGGGCAGCACCGGGGGCAGCGCCGCGCGCTTCTTGCCGGGATCTTCGGCCTTTTTCCCGCTGCGCGTGGCGATCAGCGCGATCGTCGCGCCGAGGAGGGCGCCTCCGCCGGTGGCGGCGATGAAGCCGCGCTGATGGCCCGCGTCGGGCTCGTGGAGCAGGAGCGGACTGCCGAGCGCGGCGCCGCCGAGGCCACCAATCAGCGCGCCGATATCGACGGTGAGCACCTGTGAGGGGGTGACGCGGAGCTGCGTCGCGAGCGCGGCGGCCGCGAGCCAGCCAAAGCCTGTTCCGTAGCCCATGCCCGAGAAGGGCGTGCGCTGGAGATCCCCGCGGACCATCGCCTCGGTCAGGCCGCCGAGGACGAGGCCAAACGTACCGCCGGAGTGGGCCACGAGCGCGCCGCCGTCGCTCATCCCGTGCAGCGTCAGGCCGAGGATCGAGAACGTCACTCCGGCGGTGCCGCCCACGAGGCCGAACACCCAGCGATCGCTCTCCACGCGCGGGCTGAAGCGGCCTTGATAGAGCAGGTGCCCCGCGAGCGTCGGCCAGACGGATCCTGCGGTGACGTACCAGGCCTCGCCCGCGGTGACCTCCCACTCGTCCGAGGCGATGATCGACGCGCCGAGGCCGATGCCCGCGCCGACGGCGAGCAGCGGATAGAGCACGCGCGGATCGCTGGACCCGCTGGCGCGCTGGATCGAGTAGCCCGCGAAGCCGCCGAAGAGCGTCGACGAGACGAGCAGCACCGGGCGCCCGCTGCCGCGCGGCGGCGTGGTGATCACGTTCCCCTTCGTTGCCGGATCGATCGCGAGCGGGCGCGCGCGGGCGACGCCGCCGAGGTCTGCCACCAGATCGCGGAGAAGCACCACCGCGCGCACCGGGACGTCGTCGCGCGCGATGCGCTCGGAGCGCACGAGGAGCGAGCGCGCCGCGGGATCGGCGATCACGAGGCGCAGCTCGACGTCGCGCGACGCGGCCGTCGTGGCGCGCAGGCTGGGGAGGAGCAGCACGCCGCCGCTCGACCGCGCCAGATCGAGGAGCTCGGCGTCGCCGAGGTGCGCCGGATCCGGCGCGAGGCGCGGCCCACGATCGAGCACGAGCCCGAGATCTTGCGCGGTGTCGGCGAGCAGCGCGTCGAGGCTCGCGGCGAGCGGCGCGAGCTCCGCCTCGGCCGGCGTCGGCGCGTGGAGCACGCCGCCCTCGGCGATCATCGTCGGCAGCAGCGTCGTGGCGCGCGCCTTCGTCTCGGCCGCGGGCGCTGGAGGAGCCGCCGCGGCCGACGCGGGATCGCTGAGGATCGCCGCGCCGAGCAGCGCGATCGCCAGTGATAGCCTGCGGGTATCAGCCACGAAGACCGCCCCGTAGCGCGGTCAGAACATCACGACGCCGGAGGCCATGACGTCGAACGTGTTGCTGTCGTCGACGAAGAACCGGCGCCCGACGGCGTTGATCGGCTGGCGGTAGTTGGGGTTGGCGATGCCGGTGGCGGTGATCGCGCCGCTGCCGCCGGAGTGGCAAGGGCCGCCCGTCGCCAGGTCTTTCTTGGCCGGGTTGCAGGGCGGATCGCCGGAGATGTCGTGCCCCTGATCGTGGCGGTAGCCGAGGCCGAAGTTGAACTTCACGTACTCGTTCGCCTGCCAGGTGACGGAGCCCGAGGCGCGGTACGAGGTGTACGCCGACACGTCCGACAGCCCCGTGAAGTACGTCTTTTGCGAGCCGGTATCGACCACGGAGGGCGGGCACGCGGCCTTCGACGTCGGATCGCAGACCGCGGCTTTGTACGCGGCCCACTGCGGCTGGCGCAGCGACGACACGCCCGACGAGCCGAGCGCGTCGAAGAGCTCCGAGTAGTCGCGGCCCTCCGAGTGGTACTGCCCGGAGAAGCGCATGTCGAAGGTGAGGCGACCGAACTTTTCCCGGTTTTCCCAGGGGATCACCATCATCCCGACCGTCATCGTGCCGACGAGGGGCGGGTGGTTCACGAGGGTCGCGTCGACGTCGGTGATGCCGTAGTCGCTCGACGACTGCTGGAACTCGAAGAGGGCGCTGAAGCCGCCGTAGGGCTCGATGTACTTGATGCGCTTCGAGATCATCGTGTGGACCTCGAGGCCTGTCACGCCGCGGCTGACGCCCGGGGTGCGCTCGCCGACGGAGGTGCCCTCGAGCTCGATCTGCCCGGCGGGGTTGTCGGCCTTCCCGTTGCGGTTCACGTCGGCGGGATCGGCGCACTGCACCTGGCCGGTGGCGGGCTTGGTGTTGCACGCGTGCATCGGCGTGCCGACCGAGAAGCGCCCCTCGAAGCCGAACTGCCAGGTGGGCTTGGTGCGGTCGCGCGCCTGGCTCAGCAGATCGACGTCGAGGCCGGCGGCGATGTACTCGAGGCCGCTGCGGTTGGGCGCCTTGAACGGGAGCGAGAACAGCGTCTCGCCCGGGGCACCTGCGAGCGGCGCGCCGGCGTTGGCGCCGTCGCTGCCCCCGAGGGCCGCGAGGTCGCGCGCGTTGCTGAGGATGAGCGGCAGCGCGATGTGCGCCGCGAAGTCCTTGTAGATGCCGACATCGATCCGCGGCACCAGCTTCGTCGTCGTCTCGGAGTACGAGGCGACGTTGAGCGTGTGGGCCGTGAAGCCGCCCGTGGTGAGGCCGGGCTGCGCGATGCTGTTCTCGCGCAGGATCTTGGCGCTCTTCGAGGAGTACTCGAAGCCCAGGCTGATGTTGATGTCGAACGCGTCGCCTTCGTCGAAGGCGTCGATCACGTTCGTGACTTCGCCGGACTCCATCATCACGCGCGGCTCGGTCGCGTTGCGTGGCTCCTCGGCGCGGGCGAGGCCCGATCCCAGGAGGATCGCGGCGAGCGCCGCCGCCGCGGAAGCCCGACCCCCGACGTTTTCAGCTGCGAGAAAGCGCATGATCACCCGTTGTTCGGACGCTACCGGCGGGCCCCCCGGAGTGTCAACTGTCGCGGCCCTCGGGCGGCGGATCCGGGGTGAGCTCGGCCTCGCGAAAAGACGGCGGTTCCACTTCGTTTTCCGGGAAGATGGCGTCGGTGATGTCTTCCGCGGCCAGCTCTTCGCGGGCGCCGGCGAGATCTTTCGACGTCTGGTCGAGCCGGTCGGCGAGGACGCCGAGGAACTGCCAGAGGAGCTTGACAGCCATCTCGTGCTCCTTGCGGAGGATCTCGAAGAAGTCGCTCCGGCGGAGGGCGATGAGCTCCGAGGCCTCGACCGCCGTCACCGTGGCCGAGCGCGGCATGCTGCGGATCAGGGCCATTTCGCCGATGTGATCGCCGGGCCCGGCCTCGCTCAGGACCGAGCTCATGCGCGAGATCTCGACCCGGCCCGAGAGCACGATGAAGAGCTCGTCGCCGCGATCGCCCTCGGTGAAGACCGTCTGGCCCGCCTCGAACGCGAGCACCTCGGCCACCTGCATGATCCGCAGCAGCTCTCGCTCTTGCAGCCGCGAGAACAGCGGCATCTTCACGAGGACGTCGCGCTTGAGCGCGAGCCGCCGGGCGCGGACGCTGTCCTTCGCGTCGCCCTCGCCGAGGCGCACGAGGACGGCCGTGATGTTGTCCTTGCCGCCCTTCTTGTTGGCGAGCTCGATCAGCCCATCGGCCGCGGTTTGCCCGTTCTCCTCGTCGAAGTACGGCTCGAGCTCGGCGGTGTGGTTGATGTATCCATGCAGCCCGTCCGAGGCGAGGAGGAACTGGTCGCCGGGGAGGACCTCGATGAACAGGGTGTCGACCTCGACCCGCTCGTAAACGCCGACGGCGCGGGTGATCGCGTTCTTCTGCGCGACCTTCTCGATCTGGTCCTTGGTCAGCTTCCCGCGCTTGACGAGCTCGTTGTAGACGGTGTGATCCTCGGTGACCTGCTGGATCCGGCCGTCGCGCAGGAGGTAAATCCGGCTGTCGCCGACGTGGGCGATGAAGCCGTGCGAGCCCGCGATCAGCAGCGCCGAGAGCGTGGTGCCCATGCCGCGCTTGTTCACGTCGGCCTTGGCCTCCTCGTGGATGCGGGCGCAGGCCTTCTGCACGGCCTGCTCGAGGAGCACGAGGATCTGCTTCGTTCCGCGGGTGAGCGGCGCGGCCTCGTCGATGGCGGCGGCCTCTTTCTTCAGCTCCTCGTGGATGATCCGCACCGCGAGCGCGCTGGCGACCTCCCCCGCGGCGTGACCGCCCATCCCGTCGGCCACGACGAAGAGCGAGAGCTTCTTGTCGACGAGGTAGTTGTCCTCGTTGTGGTCGCGGAGGCGGCCAACGTCGGTCGCCGCGTAAAAGCGGATGTTGTCGGTCAAGCCCATCGCGGCTGCGAGGGTAGACGACCGGGCGCGGGAGATCGATAGCGAACACCGGGAGTGGTGCGGACGGGCCGGTCAGGACTACGCTCGTCGCGCCATGCCCTCCCCCGCAGAGCTCCATGCTCAGGCCAAAGATCTTCTGCTCGCGGGCGACACCGCCGGCGGCATCAGCGATCTCAAAGCGTACCTCGACGCCGAGCCCGACGACGAGAGCGCGTGGCTCGAGCTCGGCGCGGCGTACGCGTCGCTCGGAGGCCACTGGATCCAGGCCTGCGACGCGCTGCGCGCCGCGGTGGATCTCGACGGGACGCTGGTCGACGCGCGGCTCGCGTACGCGCGCGCGCTCCTCGAAATCAAGCGCCCCGACGACGCCGCGTTCCAGCTCCTCCAGGCCGCGAAGGTCGCCCCCGACGACGCGCGCGTGCTCAAGGAGCTCGGCATCGTGTTCTACGGCAAGCGCCTCCACGACAAGGCCGTGGTCTGGCTCTCGAAGGCCATCGAGATCGCGCCCGACGACGCGCGCGCCCACTTCGCGCTCGGCCTCGCGTACGAGGCGCGGCGCGACATGGGCGGCGCCGTCGCCGCGTACCGCGAGGCCGTGCGGCGCGATCCAGCCTTCGGTTCGGCTCGATCCACGCTCGCCGACGCGCTCGCGTCGATGGGCGAGCACGAGGGCGCGGTAGCCGAGCTCGAGGCGCTGCTGACGATCGATCGCTCGAACGAGCAGGCCGCGCACAACCGCGACGTGCTCCTCCACGCGCTCGACGAAATGAAGAAGCACCGCCTGATCGGGCGCGGCCAGCAGGAGCTCGAGGCCTCGGCGCTGATCACCGAGGGCGGGTTCCGCAAGAAGGGCCCCGTGCCCGGCGAAGGCCCGGGGCTCACGGTCCGCTACGCCGCGCCGCTCGTGGAGATCTACGCTTCGTTCGCCGTCGATCACGCGATCGACACGCTGCTCCTGGTGCTCACCGATCCCGATCGCGCGGCGAAGTCCGAGGACGACACGTTCAAGGTCACGGTGATCGCCGAGGACGGCCACCGCGAGCCCGTGAGCTTCGCCACGGCCGTCTCGCTCACGTTCCTGCGCGAGGCGCTCGGCTGCCCGATGACGCAGGCGAGCGCGATCTACGCGCGCCTGCTCGGCGGCGAGGCGACGCTGACCTGGGGCTCGGCGACGCTGGCGTGGGACTCCGTGCCTCGACCGGACAAACCCGGCGAGCCGCGTCACGGCATCCGCGTCAGCCGCGGAGCCTGAGCATGGCGGGGGGAACCACACGCTCGCTCTTCGACGAGCTGCACTCGAGCTTCCGCGATCGCTGGAACGAGCTGCTCGGCAGCGCGCGCGAGGGTGACGACGACGGCGCGTTTCGCCTGCGCCACCCCGTCCAGTCGGACTCCTCGCACCTCGCGTCGGCGCTGTTCCAGAGCGTCGGCGCGCGTATGACGCCGGGCCACCGCGTCGAGCTCGTCGACAACGGCCGCGTGTTCGACGTGCTCGTCGCCGAGATCGCCAGGGCCCGCACCAGCGTCAACATCGTCCTCTACATCTGGGAAGAGGGCGTCGCCTCGGATCGCGTCGTCGCCGCGCTCGAGGATCGCGCGCGGAGCGGCGTCCGCTGCCGGGTCCTCGTCGACGCGGTGGGCAGCCCCGATTTCGGCGGGTCGCTCGGCCCGAGGCTCGCGCAGATCGGCTGTGAAACGCGGATATTTCGCCCCTCGGTCCGGAGCGCGGGCCTCGCGCGCAACCACCGCAAGATCGTGATCCTCGACGGCGCCGTCGCGCTCACCGGGGGCTTCGGGATCCGCGACAGCTGGCTCGGTGACGGGTGCAGCGAAGGCGCGTGGCGCGACACCAGCGTGTGCTTCGCGGGGCCCGCCGTCGCCGACGCGCAGCAGGCCTTCGCCGAGAACTGGCAGGAGGCCGGCGGCCCGCTCCTGCCGCTCGAAGACTTCCCGGCGCTGGCGTCGTTCGGCGGCGCCGGCGTGGCCTTCGTCGGCAGCACCGCGCACCCGATCGTCACGCGAGCCGAGCGCCTCACGCAGCTCCTGATCGCCGCGGCGACGAAGCGCCTCTGGATCGCCAACGCGTACTTCGTCCCGTCGCGCGCCATCCTCGACAAGCTCGGCGCGAAGGCCAGCGAGGGCGTCGACGTGCGGGTGCTGGTCGCCGGCCAGAAGAGCGACTCGAAGAGCTCGTTCGGCGTCCAGCAGTTCCATTACGGAGAGCTGATCGAGCGCGGCGTCCGCGTCTGGGAGTACCGGCCGTCGATGCTCCACGCGAAGACGATGATGATCGACGATCACCTGGTGCTCGTGGGCTCGGTCAACCTCGACCCGCTCTCGCTCAACACGCTCGACGAGGGGGCGCTCGTCGTCGAGAACCCGCGCCTTGCCGCCGCGCTCGCGGGCACCTACCTCGATGACTGCGCTCGAGCCGAGCTGCTGACCGAATAGCCGAGGGGGCTCGATGGATCATCTCACCTATGCGCGCGCCCAGATGGGCTTCTCGCTCGCGTTTCACATGCTCTTCGCCGCCGTCGGCGTCGCGCTGCCGCTCTTCATGGTCATCGCCGACGTGCTCTTCCGGCGCACGGGCGATCGCGACTGGCTCGAGTTCTCGAAGCGGATGGCCAAGGGCACGGCGATCCTCTTCGCCGTCGGCGCCGTCTCGGGCACGGCGCTGTCGTTCGAGCTCGGCCTCCTGTGGCCGAACTTCATGGGCACCTTCGGCGACATCATCGGCCTCCCCTTCGCGATGGAGGGCTTCGCCTTCTTCACCGAGGCCATTTTTCTCGGCATTTATCTCTACGGGCGCGGCCGCATCCCGGGCGGGCTCCACCTCGCAGCCGGCGTCGGCGTCGCCCTGAGCGGCGCCGTCTCGGCCTTCTTCGTCACGCTCGTGAACGCGACGATGAATCTGCCTCGCGGCTTCGACATGGTGAACGGGCACCCGACCAACATCGATCCGCTCGCGGCGATGTTCAGCGTCCCGTGGAAGCACGAGACGCTGCACGCGCTGCTGGCCTGCTACCAGGCGACGGCCTTCGCGCTGGCCGGCATCCACGCGGCCGTGCTGCTCCGTCACCCGAAGAGCTCGCTCTTCCGCAAGGCGTTCGCCGTCTCGCTCGCGGTCGCCTCGGTGACGGCGCTGCTCCAGCCGATCTCCGGCGATCACTCCGCGCACTCCATCGCCGAGAGCGAGCCGCTCAAGCTCGCCGCGGCCGAGGCGCACTTCAAGACGCAGACCCACGCGCCGCTCCACATCGGCGGGATCCCCGACGTGAACGCGGGCGAGGTGCACTATGGAATCGAGATCCCGAGCGGCCTCTCGCTCCTCGCGACGCACGATCCCGCGGCCGAAGTGAAGGGCCTGAACGACTTCCCGCGCGAGGACTGGCCGCCTGTCGCGAAGACGCACTACGCGTTCGAGGTCATGGTCGGCGCCGGCTCGGCGATGGCGCTGCTCGCCGTCGTCGCGGGCTTCCTCGCGTGGCGAAAGAAGGGGCTCCCGGACTCGCGGCTCTTCCTCTGGGCGGTGGTCGCGTCAGGCCCGCTCGGCTTCATCGCGCTCGAGGCCGGGTGGCTCGTGACCGAGCTCGGACGGCAGCCGTGGATCATGCACGGGGTGATGCGCACGCGCGACGCGGTGACGCCGTTTCCCCAGCTCTTGCCGCCTTTCTGGACGTTCACGTTCCTGTATCTCTTCCTCGGGGTGACGGTGGTTTACCTGCTCTTCCGGCAGCTCCGCGCCGCGCCGATCGAGGCCGCGCCTCCCAGCGTCGGAGGCTCCGATGCCCACCACTGAGCTCCTCCTCGGTGGCGTGATGATGGCCGCGCTCTGCCTCTACGCCGTCTTCGGCGGGGCCGATTTCGGCGGCGGCGTCTGGGATCTCTTCGCCTCGGGCCCGCGCAAGGCCGAGCAGCGCGCGCTGATCGAGAAGGCCATCGGCCCGATCTGGGAGGCCAACCACGTCTGGCTCATCCTGGCGATCGTGATCCTGTTCGCGGCCTTTCCCACGGCGTATTCGGCGATCTCGATCGCGCTCCACATCCCGCTCACGCTCTTCGTGGTCGGGGTGGTCTTCCGCGGCTCCGCGTTCACGTTTCGCGCCTACGACGATCGCAACGATCGGCGTCAGCAGCGCTGGGGGCTGCTCTTCTCGCTCGCGAGCGTGGTCGCGCCGATCCTCCTCGGCGTCCTCGCCGGGACCGTCGCCTCGGGGGAAATCCACGTCGTCGCGGGCGTGGTCACGAGCGGGTACGTCGCGCCGTGGCTCGCGCCGTTCCCGATCTTCGTCGGCCTCTTCGCGCTGGCGCTCTTCGCGTACCAGGCGGCCGTGTTCCTCACCGCCGAGGCCGACGCGGCGGGCGCCGCCGAGCTCACGTCGGACTTCCGGCAGCGCGCGCTCATCGCCGGCGCTCTCGTCGGCGCGGTCGCCCTCGTGACGTTCGGGCTCTCGTTCGGCGCCGCCCCGCGCATCAGCGCCGGCCTCACCGAGCGGCCGTGGACGTGGCCGCTCCACCTCGCGACGGCCGCGGCCGCGACGACGGCGTTCTCGGCGCTGTGGAAGCGCAGGTTCGCCGTCGCGCGCTTCGCGGTCGTCGCGCAGACGGTCCTGATCCTCCTCGGCTGGGCGGCGTCGCAGTACCCGTACCTGCTCGTGCCGTCGCACACGCTGAGCAGCGCCGCCGCGAACCCGCGCACCCAGGGCCTCTTGCTCATCGCGATCGCCGCGGGCTCGGTGCTGCTGTTCCCCTCGCTCTACGTGCTCTATCGCGTCTTCAAGGGCGAGCGGCCGTTTCGCGTGCTCGACCGCAGCAAGGAGTGAGCATGCCGCGATGGGACGCGGCGATCGCAGAGTGGTCAAGCGAAAGGGCGCGCCCTCTCACTCCCCGAGGTGGCGGGCCTTCGGATCGCTCATGCGATAACGATCGAGCATCGTCAGCGTGGCATTGAGCGAAGCGTCGTAGTTGAGCACGTTGCCCTTCGGCGTCGCGTACTCGAGGTAGAGGTTGTCGTCGGTGGAGATGGGCTGAGGCCCGTCGCCCTCGGCCGACTCGGCGACGAAGCGATCGAGCTCGGGGCCCGAGGCGACGAGCTCGGCGAAGAGATCTTCGAAGTGCTTGCCGTCGAGGGTCGCGCGCAGCGCGGGGCGATCCTCGAGCGCGTGGAGCCGGGCCTTCGAGGCCACGAGCGGCGACGAGCCGGCGACGAGGATCCCCTGCGCGCCGCCGACGAAGAGCGCCACGTGCGGGAACACGCCGCGCAGCGTGCGCACGATCGACGCGAGCTCGCGCCGGCGGATGTGGTGGAGCTGCACCCACTGCTGGAGGATCCCGGTCGGCGCGAGGCGGGCGCGCACCAGCTCGTAGAACTCGTGGCTGTAGAGGCTCGCCGCGCCGGCGAACCACACCGAGGTGAGCTCGATCGTCACCAGATCGTAGGGCGCGCTGGCGACGAGGAGCACGTTGCGGCCGTCGTTGAGATCGAGGTGCACGCGAGGGTCGTCGAGCGCGTGGAAGCTCTGGTCGGCGAAGTAGCGGCGCGACGCCTCGACGATCGCCGGCGAGATCTCGGCGACGTCGATCCGCTGCCACGGGTACGCGGCGATGGTCCCGACGGTGGTGCCGGTGCCGAGGCCGATGACGAGGGCGCGATCGAAGTGGTCGACGAACAGGGAAGGGAAGTGGGCGAAGCGCCGCTGCGCGTTCATCTCCAGGCCGTTGTCGCCCTGGAATTTCCCGTTGGTGTACATCGTCGTCACCGGCCCACGATGGACCACGGTGGTGACGCCGCCGTGCACGTCTTCGCGGACGAAGTCGATGCTGTCGGGCGGCGGGCCCACCGTGAAGTACACGTTCGCGCCGCTCGTGAGGCGCGCCACGTCCCACTTCGGCAGGAGCAGCGCCAGCGCGAAGGCCACGCCGGCCGTCATCCACGATCGCGCCCGCTCGCTCGCCGCGACGCCGGTGCCGCGCGCCGCCGCGAGCGAGGCGACCGCTAGCGCCGCGGCCACGAAGCCGAGGGCGCGCTGCGAGCCGAGCGCGGGCAGGAGCACGTAGCCGGTGAGGATCGATCCGGCGATGGTGCCGAGCGTGTTGGCGACGGTGAGGCGACCGACGCGCGAGGCCACGTCGGCGCGGCCGGCGATGCGCTCGAGCAGCAGCGGGAACGTCGAGCCCATCCACAGCGTCGGCAGGACCAGGATCACCAGCGCCGCGAGGGCGCGGCAGACCTCGCGGCCGCCCCACGACGAGACGTATTTCCCCGCGAAGAGGAAGAGCCGCGGGAGCTGATCCCAGAGCGGCAGCGTGGCCGCGAGGGCGATCGCCGCGAACGCGAGGCCGCGCGAGAGGGCCGCGGGCCCGTGGCGCCGCGCGAAGGCCGGCGTGCGCGCCGCGCCGATCGAGAGGCACACCAGGAACACCGCGAGCATCAGGCCGAAGGCGTAGGCGCTGTTGCCGATCAGGAGCGCGAGGAGGTGGGTCTGCACGACCTCGGCGGCGAAGACGAGGAACCCCGAGGCGGCCGCGAGCGTGAGCAGCAAACCCTCGTCTTCGAGGGGTTTCAGGGCGGTGGCGGTCGACTCCGCCGAGCGGCGCGTCGGCGCGGCGAGGTCGCGGCTGTCGGCGGCGGCGCCGCGGCCGACGAAGAAGGCCACGAGCCCGATGGCGATGTTGGCGAGCGCCGCCGCGCGCATCGTCCCGCGGACGCCGAGGAGCGGGAGGATTGCGTAGGCCGAAGCGAGCGCGCCGAACGCGCCGCCCGCGGTGTTGATCGCGTAGAGGCCCGCGAGGCGGCGGCCCGCGGACGGGTCGGGGACATCGCCTTGCAACGGGGCGATCACGCGCGAGAGCAGCGGCAGCGTCGCGCCCATGGCCACCGTCGGGATGACGACGACGAGCGCGGTGAGCGCGGCGCGCGCGGCGGTGACGGCCGCGAGCGAGCCCGGCGCGGCGTGCGCGAGCGCGACGTAGGCGCTGGTCACGAGCGTGAAGACCCCGGGCGTCCCGGCGCAGACCAGGCCGACGACGACCTCGAGCGCGCCGTAGACCATGAGCGGACGGGCGGCGCTCGCCGCGTTCTTTCCGCCGAAATGCGCGCCGAGGGCCAGGCCGCCCATGAACGAGGCCAGCACCGTGCTCACGGCGTACGCGGTGGCGCCGAAGATGTACGCGAGGAGCTTGGAGAACGCGACCTCGTAGAGCAGCCCTGTGGCGCCCGAAACGAGGAACAGCGTCGCGACGAGGGAGAAGCGGGACCGCACGCGCGCGACCATAGTCGAAGACGCCCCGGATCACAGCGGAACGCGCGGTCGGCGGCGCGCGAGCGGCGTCAGCTCAGGATCAGGCTCGAGTCGCCGAACTCGTGGCAGAGATAGCCACTCTCCTCGGCGTGAGCGAGCGCTCTGCGCAGCAGCGCGGGCGGCGCGAAGGCCTCGAGCAGATCGAAATGGCTCTCGCTGGGATCGTGGATCCCGGTGAAGATCCCGTCGACGATGCGGAGGCGATACGCGCCGTGGAGGCGGAGATCGGTGACGCCGGTCCCCGCGACGAGCTCGCCGTCGTGCAGCGCCGCCGAGCCTTCGAGGGCTCGTGTGACCGACGTACCGACGGCGATCACGCGGCGCCCGCGAGCGCGAGCCTCGCGCACGGCGAGCACCGTGGCCTCCGGTATGTCGAAGCGCTCGGGGAGCGGCAGCAGCGCGTCGAGGCGGGGATCGCCGGTCGACGAGATGCCGGCCGCGTGGGTGAGCGACGCGACGCGGACCCCGCGGCGGACCAGATCGAGCAGCAACCCCCAGCCGAGCGGGCGCCCCGCCGAGGGCAGCTCGACGCTCCACGGGCGCGCCGCATAGGCCGTCTGGGCGTGCCAGAGCGGCAGCGGCGCGTCGAGATAGGCATACTGGATGGGCCTGCCGCAGCGGTAGAGAGCCGCCCAGAAGCGCGCCCCGGCGGCGTCGAACGCGAGATCGACGAGGCGCGGTGACGCAGGCGCTACCCGATCAATCCTGGCCGAGAGATCCGGGCTGAAGCGGATCACCGCTCCTTCCGGGAGGCGCGGCGGCAGCGGCCGATCCTCGGTGCGAGCATGCCAGTCGCCCGCGCCGAAGAGCAGCGCCGAGAAGCGGCCCGGGGATCGCTCCGCGAGGAGGCGGACCTCCACGGGCGAGCCGTCGTCCGTGGTGCCCTGAAGCGAGGCGGGCATCGTCGCGCTGTCGTTGACGATCAGGAGATCGCCGGCCCCGAGCATCGTCGGGAGATCGGCGACGCGGGCATCCGCGATGGTGCCGGCGCGCGGATCGATGCGGAGCAGCCGTTCGGCAAGGCGATCCTCGCGCGGCCAGGTGGCGGGGCTCATGACGCCTCCGGAAGCATCGAGAGGCTCGAGGCCTCGAGTCGAGCGCCGTTGACGATGGCCTCCGGGCGGGCGAGGAGCGCCACGATCCTCGCGGCGACGGCAGCCGGATCCGCGAGGGTCGCCGGATCGGCCGAGGGGATCGCGTCGGCGTGCATCTTCGTGTTCATCTCGCCGGGATCGATGGATATCGATCGCACCCCGGTGCCGTCGAGCTCGGCCGCCCAGGTGCGCGAGAGGTGATCGAGCGCCGCCTTGGAGAGGCCATAGGCGCCCCAGCCGGGATAGGCGTTCACCGCGGCGTCGGAGCTGATGTGAACGAGCAGCCCCGTGCCGCGGAGGGCCATGGATCCGGCGATGATCTTGCCGAGCCGGAACGGGCCAACCACGTTGACGGCGAGGACGCGCTCCAGATCTTCACAGGCGGTGTCGAGGAGGAGCGGGAGCGGCGTGGGGCCGAGGGTGCTGGCGTTGTGGATGAGGAGATCGATGGGCCCGACCAGCGCCGCCGCCGCGCCGGCGAGCGGGTGGACAGCGTCCTTGTCGCCGATGTCCGCCGCGAGCGCGTGCGCGACGCCGCCCCGCTTCTGGATGGCCTGCGCCGCGGCCTCGAGCGCCGCCGCGTCGCGCGCGACCATCACCACGTGGGCGCCCTGCCGCGCGAGCTCCTCCGCGAGCGCCTTGCCGAGCCCCTGGCTCGCGCCCGTGATGAGCGCCGTTCGCCCCGCGAGGGGGCCGGCGCCGCTGGTTGAAGCCGGATCTCCGCTGCTGTCGTGCTGGTCCATGGTGGCGTCCTCTCCTCCCGTGCTGTTCACCCACCGTAACCCGGCGTTGCTCGCCTTTTGGCGGCGCTGCCAATCCCTGGGCAAACTGCTACTCTTCGGGAATGGATGATCCGGACGAGCTGGCCTCGCGCCTCGGGAAGAACATCAAGCAGCTCCGCGAGGCGCGGGGGCTGACCCAGCAGCAGATGGCGAAGCTCTCCGAGGTCCCCCGCGCGACCTGGGCGAATCTCGAGTCCGGCGTCGCCAACCCGACGCTCGGCATCCTCCACCGCGCCGCCCTCGCGCTGCAGGTGTCGATCGAGGAGCTGATCTCCACGCCGCGGGCGCAGGCGCGTTTCTACGCGAAAGGCACGCTCCCGACGCGCTCCCCGGGGCAGGTGCTGGTACGCAAGCTGCTGCCGGATCCGATCCCGGGGATGGAGATTGATCGGATGGAGATCGAGCCGGGAGGCAAGATGACGGGCGTGCCCCACACGCCGGGGACGCGCGAGTACCTGACCTGCGAGTCAGGCGATCTCGTGCTGGTGGCGGCCGGCGAGCGCTGGGCGCTGACGCCGGGCGACGTGGTGGTCTTCCGCGGCGATCAGCGCCACTCGTACCACAACCCCGGTCCGAAGCCGGCCGTCGGCTACGCCGTGGTGGTGCTGGCGCGGATCATGTGATCACGAGGAGAGGAGAGGAGAGGAGAAGCAAAGGCGCAGAGACGCGGAGACGCAAAAATACGGAGAAGGGAAAGAACAAAAATTCCGACTCCGGTTCTTGCCTTTTTGCGCCTCTGCGTCTCCGCGCCTTTGCGTTGAATTCCGGTTCTCTCTCTCTCAGTAGTTCATGGTGTGGCTGGGGTTCCAGGTGTTCTTGCGCTCGAGCTGCTTCGGGGAGCGGGGATCGGTGGGCTTGCCGTCGGGCTCGCCGCAGCAGCGGAAGCTCAGGTAGTAGTAGGCGAAGCCCTCGTTGTGGGTGTAGATCTTCGGGCGGCACTGGTTGCGCACGCCGTCGAGCCAGGGGCCGCCGGTGGTGACGTTGTCGAACTTGCTGTGGGGCGAGGGGGTCTCGGACGAGGCCAGCTCGTCGGCGTTGCCCGGCATGTCGTGGACCCCGTAGTCGCTGATGCAGTCGGGCTGCGAGCCCGAGACGACGCCGTCCCAGAGGCGCTCGATCTCCGCGTGGGCCTTCTTCTTGTCCTTCGAGACGGTGGCCTTCACGTTGGGGAAGCGGTACTCGCGGTCGCCGCGGCACTTGTTCGGATCGCGGTTGTAGCCGTAGGGATAGGGCTTGTACGACGGGCCCTCGCAGGCCATCGTCCACTCGGTCTCGGTGCAGACTCGCTTGCTCTGCGCGGCGCAGAGGCGCTGAGCGTGGGGGAAGTCGTTCATCACCTCCGGGCGCTCACCCTTCTTGTTGGGGTACTCGTAGGTGTCGATGCAGTAGCGACGATGCTCTTTCTTGCCCACGCACACCGAGGGAGACTGGAACTCGTGGCAGATCGTCTTCTTGTTCTGCTTGGCGTAGGTGCTGCGGAGGCACTTCGTCTCGACGTCGGTGCAGTACTCGCCGTCGACGAGGAGCATGCCTTCGGGGCAGGCCGAGGGGCCACCCGCGTCGGCCGCGCCGGCGTCGCTCGCGGCGAGGATCACGCCGCCGTCGTCGCTCGCGTCCGCGTCGCTGCCGGCGTCGAGATCGGCCACGGGCGCCGCGCCGGGGACGAGGGATGGCGCGGGCGCGGGCGGCGCGGAGGCCACGGGAGGCGCGACCGCGGGCTCGATCGGCGCGCCCGAGCAGGCGGCCGCGACCAGCGGCGTGAGGCCGACGAGGAGGAGAGCGGAGAGGGCTCGCTTCGCGGAGGTGCTGAGCATGGGCGCCTGACTACGGCCGCGGGCCCGGATCCGCAAG
>JANYGI010000181.1 GCA_025362495.1 Byssovorax sp.
AGAGCACCAGGAAAGAGAAGGTCGTCGCGCCTGCGTCGGCGCCGGTGAACACCGCGAAGACCGAGCCCTGAGACGCAGAGTCCGTCGGGCAGGGGAGCGTCGCTCGGGCTGCGCGGCGCTCCCCACCCGCGGGCTCGTTCCGCGCGGGCGCCGGGGCGCGACCGGTGATACCTTCGGCCGCGTGAAGATCCTCGCCCTCTGCGGCAGCCTGCAGGCCGAGTCCACCAACCTCGCGTTGCTGCGCACGGCGGCGGCCGCGGCGCCTCCCGGCGTCGACGTGGAGCTCTTCGACGGCGTCCGGGATCTGCCGCTCTTCAACCCCGATATCGAGTCACGCCGCGCCGCCCCCGAGGCCGTCCGCGTCTGGCGAGAGGCGATGGCCGCTTGCGACGGCGTGCTCATCGCCTCTCCCGAGTACGGGCACAGCCTCCCCGGGGCGCTCAAGAATGCCATCGACTGGCTGATTGGCTCGGGCGAGCTCGAGAGCAAGGTGGTCGCGGTGACGGCCTCGACCGCCGGACCGGGGCGGGGCGTGCTCGGGCTCAGAGCGCTGCGGACCACGCTCGGCGCGGTGAAGGCCATGATAGTTGGCGGCGAGCCTACCGTGCGGAGCGCCGATTTCGATCGTGACGTCGCCGCGCTCGTGAAAGCGCTCGTCGCGGCGATCGCTGCCGCGCGGCAGGCCGAGATCGACGCGGAACCCGACTGAGCCGCGACCAGCCCCCCAGCGTGGAGCGTCACCGCCGCCCACTCCGCCCCTCGCCCGCGGCGCCGTCAGGGCCGGCGCCGCGGACCCGTCGAACGCGTCAGCTCCGCGTCCAGTGGCCGGGGATCCACTGGTATGCTCGGCGATTATGGTGCTTTGCCCAGTGCCCGGGCACCCACGCCCAGCCCGCGCGCTGACCGACCCAGTGGCCAGGGGCCCAGCGCCAGGCCCCGCCGGCCCAGCGCCAGCGGCCGGCGATCCACACGTGCGCCGGCGTCGGCGCGGGCGGCGGCGTCTCGGCCTGGTCGGCGGGAGGCGCGCTCTCGGTGGCGGCCTCGGGCTCGGCGTCTTCGGTCGCGTCGGCGGCCGACTGCGGCGCCGGGGCGCCGTCGTGAACCACGCACCCGATCGAGGGGAGCGCGAGCAGGAAGGCGAAGAGAGGCAGTGTCAGCTTCAGCGAGCTCATGAAAAATCCTCCGCGGCGATGTGAACGTCCGCGGAGGGGGTATACAGCAAGCGGCGTTCCCGCGATCGAGATCGCGCAATCCCGCAGGTTTCAAGGTGAAATGGCGAGGCGCGGGCGCCACGGCGAGGCGTCGACGCCACTCCCCGGGCCGGGCGCGCGGAGACGCGGCTCGCGCGCCGGCGGGCGCCTGTGCTACCCCGGGGAGACGATCGTCGATGCAGAGCTTCTACCGCCGCCCGCTCCCCATCTCGCTCGTGGCCTTCTCGTCGGCCGAGGGCCGGGCGCTGTTCCGCGAGGCGCTCGACGACGGCACGATGGAAGGGTATTTCCCTCTCGCCGAGCAGTTTCACACCCAGGCCGAGCCGTCGTTCTGCGGCCTCGGCGCGCTGGTCGTGGTGCTCAACGCCCTCGCCATCGATCCTGGCCGCGCCTGGAAGGGGCCCTGGCGCTGGTACAGCGAAGAGCTCCTGGATTGCTGTCGTCCGCTCGACGCCGTGAAGCGTGATGGGTTGACGATGAGCCAGCTCCGCTGCCTCGCGCGCTGCAACGGCGCCGAGGTCGAGTCGTTCGCGGCGGACCGCAGCACGCTCGCGGAGCTGCGCGAGCACGTCCTCGCCGCGAGCCGCGCCGCCGACGGACCGCACGTCATCGCGGCCTATTCGCGCCGCGTCTTCGGGCAGACGGGCGACGGGCATTACTCGCCGATCGGTGGTTATCACCGCGGTCGCGATCTCGTGCTCTTGCTCGACGTGGCGCGCTTCAAGTACCCACCGCACTGGGTTCCTCTCGCCCTTTTGTGGGAGGCGATGGCGCCCGTGGACGCGATCACCGGGCGGCCGCGCGGCTACCTGGTGCTGCGCCGGGGAGCCCAGCCGGACACCTCGATTTGCCGCCTCACGACCGAGCCCGAGGCGTTTCGCGCCGTGGCGACCGAGCTCGCGGGCGCGCTCCCCGAGGCCATCGCCGGTGCGCTGCCCGGCACGATAGAAGCCGTGATGGAGGCCTTCTTCGCGCGGCTCTCGCCCGCGGTCGCGGCGCTGCTCGCGACCCGCCCCGAGGCGACGTCCAGTGACGAGGCCGCGCCGCAGCGCGAGCGCCTCGACGCCGTGATGGCCGAGGTACGGCGGACGGCGCTCTTCGAGGCCGTTCGCTGCGCGCTGGAGGGCCGAGCCTGGGGCGAGGGCTCGGCCGTGCAGCGCTTCCTCGACGAGAAAGAGCACCCGTTCGAGCTCGCCACGCTCCTCGTGCTGGCCTGTCCGCAAACGCTGTTCACCCGCTTGCCCGCGGCGCTCGGGGCCCGCCTCGAAGCCCTGCGCGCGCCCGCGGAGCTGCCCCCGGCCGTGCGCGCCGAGGTGGCTTTTCTGGCCGCGCAGATGTCCGCGCTCCGCGAGAGCTGCTGTCACCCGGCGTAGGAGAGCTTCCATCGCGCCGCGCGCGCCGCGAGGAGGCCGCCCACGACGCCGCCGAGCACCCCTTTCCATGCCGCCATGATCGGCAGCGAGAGGCCCTCTGCACCCCCGAGCAGGGCCAGCACATAGCCGAGGATCCCCGCGGCGACGGCCGTCAGCGCGACGATACCCGCTCTCGCGAGGCGCCCCGGCGGCGTGCCCGAGGCCGCTCCGACGCGCCCCAATTTTCGATCGGTGCCCGCCAGATCGCCGGCGCTGAGCACCATGAAGAAGGCGATCACCAGCGCTGTGCTCATCGCGTCGAGCGCGACGTCGGTGGGCTTCAAGTTCGCCGCGCGCTCCGGGAACGTGCCAATCGCGGCGAGCGCGGCGATCACGCCGTTGCCCGCGCCCTGGGGCACCCCGAAGCGCGTCAGGTAATAGCCCGTCGACGGCGCCGCCGCGGGCGCCGGGGGGATCTCCAGATCACCCAGGTGCCTGGCCCGCACCATCCACGCCGACTGGACCATGGCAATCACGCCCGCCATCCCGCCGAGCGCGAGGCAGAGATCTCCACGCGAGGGCAGGCCGGAGCGCTGGAGGTGAAGCTGCGCGAGCCCGGCCGCGACCAGCGCGACGAGGAGGCCGAGCCAGGTGCCATGAACCCAGATCGAGGCCAGCAGACCGCCGCGCGCCGGCGTCGCCCGACTGGCCTGCTCCTGCGCGGCCGGGAGCTGGAAGCGGCCGCTCGCGGCCTGATCGAGGAAGCCCGAGATCGCCCCCGAGAGGCCGAAGAACGGCACGAAGAAGGCCACCGTGCCCGCGAAGACCACCACCGCTCCCGGGGTGAGCCGCCCCGCCGCCGCGACGCCGAGCGAGATACCCGAGCAAATCCCGAAGACGAGCGCGAACCAGATCGCGCCGTTGATCAGCGCGAAGACGAGCCGCAGCCCCGCAAAGGGGATGAGCTTGCGCGCCGGCCGGGCAATCGAGTCATCCAAACTGCGGCTCCTCCGGCGGGGCGCCCATCTGCTCCATCGCCATTTGCTGGTAGTTGTCGAAATGCCCCGGGCCCACGGGCAGGGCGTAAAAGCACTCGGCGATCTCGACCTTGCCGCCGTGGGCCATGGCCATCCCGCGGCCCATCCCTTCGAGGAACGTCTCGGCGCCGGAGCGGAGCTGCCTTGTCTGCTCGGCGGTGAGCGCGCGCGGATCGGCGCCCTTGACGAACCAGTCGGCGAGCATCTCGATCTGTGATTCGTGGCAGAGCGTGGCGGCGATCTTCGTGCTCAGCGTGCCGGCGATGTCGATGACGCGGTTGGGCTTGTGCTCGAGGGGGCCCATGTACCAGACCTCCTCCGGCTGCACGGGATCGAGCCCCGCGTCGAGGTGCTCGGGGTGGAGCAGCGGAAAGCAGGAGAACACCGCCGCCTCGGAGGCCATGCGACCGACGGTGAGGTGATCGGGGTGGATCTCGTAGCGCTTGTGGGGATCGAAGGTGAGCACGCGATCGGCGCGCAGGCGGCGGAGGTGATGAATCAGCCGCTCGCGCAGCTCCTTCCGATGGTCGATGAGGAACCCATCGGGGAAGCCGAGCAGGATCGGGGGCGCCGCGCCGATCACCGCGAGCGCGCTCGTGAGCTCGCGGGCGCGCGCGGCGGCGACCTCGCCCGGCGAGGCGTCGCGGCGCTTCGATCCGAGCGCGCCGTCGGTCGCGCAGATCGCGTGCACGTGGTGACCCTGCGCCGCCCACTTTGCGAGGCTGCCCGCGGCGTGAAACTCGCCGTCGTCGGGGTGCGCGTAGACGGCGACGATCGTGAGAGGGGCGGTCGCGAGCGACCCGGCCGGCTGATCCATGGAGGCGAGGATAGACTAATCGCCGGCGGTGAGAACGGTGAGCTCGACGACGAGAGGCAACGAGAGCAGCGTCCGCGAGGAGCCGGCGGGATCGCTGTGGAGCCACTCGACCTGGATCTCCGGACCGAGGCAGAGGTGATAGACGCCCGGACCCGACGCGTTGCCCGCGACGACCGGCAGAATGCCCAGGTGGCCTCCGACGCCGAACAGCTTGGTATGCGCGGGATCACCCTCGACGACCCGGTACGCGAGGCGGGCGCCGCCGCGGAGCTCGAGCCGCGGCTCCGCCCAGTAAAGGTAATCGAGGCCTCCTGTCGTGACGAGCATGCCAGTCCGGGTGCGGCCGTCGAGGCCTCCTCCGAGGCTGCCCGTCGCCTGGAGGAAGTGGTGTGAGGGGCCGTGAAAGTCGAGCGGCGTCCCGACGGCGATACCCACCGTGGACTCGAACCCGGGGTGCCCGTCGCCGTCGAGCGTCGGCGCGGCCGCGAGCCGGAGCGACGTCGCGCCGCAGCCGGTGAGCAGGAGCGCGCACGCGGCGAGCTTGATCATCGCGGCACCGTAGCTCGATCCGGCCGCGCCCCGCACTCTCTCACTTCGGGATCGGGCTGGTGATCACGGTGATCCCCGGCGTCGCCAGCCATTTCCAGCTGTCGATCAGCGTGGTCGAGTCGAGGATCCCATCGCTCGAATCGTAGACGACCCAGCGGAGGCTGATCTCCTGTCCCGGCTCGGCGGGCGCCCTGGTTTGCAGCCAGCCCGTCGAGCCATGATCGTAATGGAAATCGTCGCTCGTGGTGTCGAATCCAAACCCCGTTCCCAGGAGATCCGCGTCGCCGAGGGCGCAGTCGAACACCATGCCTCCGCCGCCCTGGCAGGGGCCGCTCGGGGCGTTGGGGCAGCCGCAGACGTCGAGGAAGGCGTTATTGACGCTCACCGGGTTGCCCATGCTGTCGAACGAGATGTTGCCGTCGGGCTGCGCCGCCGGAGCGGGCGACAGCAGCGCGACGAAGAAGTCGTTGTAAGGGCTGCAGATGAAGTTCGGCCACTCGTAGGTGAAGAAGTCGAAGTCGAACGAGAAGCCGTGCGCGTTCGACGGCACGCGGACCTTGATCTCGACGGCGGCGACGTCGTGCGGATCGCCCGTCATCGTGTCGGGGCACGCCGGCGACTCTTCCGGGAAGCCGGGAGGGCTCTTGCCGCTGTAGCCTTTGTCGAAGCCGCTGACGTCGTGATAGCCGGGATCCGTCGGCGCCCGCGCCGAGCCGCTGGAGAGGCCGACCATGCGCTTTCCGGAGCGCACCTTGACGTTCGCGCCAAAGCCGGAGAGGAAGCCATGGCCGAGGTGAAAATTGGGGAGCTGGAGGGCCGTTGGCGGCGTCCCGTCGGCCATCACCCACGTTGACGAGACGACGCCCCAGTCCTTCGGACCCCTGGAGATCTTGCAGAGCTCGACGGCCTTTGGCACGTTCATCGGATCGAGATCGGCCACGTCGATCCCGTCGTCGCACGACGCCGCGGGGGGCTCGTCGATCGTGCCGTCGCAGTTCTCGTCCTTCGGCGCGCTCCCGTCGGCGGCGATCACCTCGACGGCGTTCGGGTTCGAGAAAGGATCGCAGTCGTCACAGTCACCCTGAGCCGGCGTGAAGCCGTCGCCGTCGACGTCGTCGCCCGGGCCGCCGGGGTTGCACACCGGGGGCGCGCCGCCCGCTCCCGTCGCGCCGGGCCCGCCGTCGAAGCCCACGTCGCCGCCGGCTCCCTCGGTCGAGGACGAGGACCCGAGTCGGCCGTCGGGGAAGCCTTGCGCCGGCCCGCTCGCGGAGCACGCCGCGAGCCCGAGCAGCAGGGGAGCGAGGAGGAGGCGGAGAGTCGGAGCGGTGCGCATGGGATGATTTGGCTTCAGAGAAAGCAGAATTTCTTCGGCGCGCCGGTATCGACGCAGCTATACGTCGGCCGGCAATCGCTCGTTACATCGCAGGTGTGCACGCAGGTGCCGAGGCCGCCGCCGAGCTGGAAGAAGTTGACACACTCCGCCCCGGCGGGGCAGTCGCCCGCGCCGGGGAGGCAGAGCTCGGAGCAGTAGCCACCGGGGAAGCCGAACGCGGCTTCGGTGAGGCAGAGGGGATCGTTCGAGCCGGAGAAGCAGTCGGTGTTCGCCACGCAGGGATCCCCCGCGGGCGCCGCGCCCGGGACGCAGGCGGGGAGGGCCTGGCAGCTCGGATCACCGCAGTCGGTGAGGCCATTGCCGTCGTTGTCAAGGCCGTCGCCGCACGTCGTTTCAGGCGCCGCGAGGCAGGCTTTCTCGGCGTTGCCAAGATCCTTGCAGAGGTAGCCAGAGCGGCAGTCGGCGTCGGTCGCGCAGCCGTCGAGGCACACCCCGTTGGCCGAGATCCCGAGCTGCGCGCACACGCCGTCTCCGGCGCAGTCGGGCGCCGCGAGATCGCAGAACTCGGAGCAATAGCCGCCGGGAAACCCCGCGTGCAGCGGGAGGCAAACCGGATCATCCTGGTTCGCAAAGCACTCGGCGGACGTCACGCAAGGCGTCCCGGCGGCGCCCGCCCCCGGCGCGCAGGCGGCGGTGCCCTGGCAGCCCGTCGGATCGTCGCAGTCGACGTACCCATCGTCGTCGTCGTCGATGAGATCGTCGCAGCTCGCCTCGGGCTGCCACGGCTCGACGTCGAGCTGGAAGCCTCCCGGCGCGGGGCCCGTGGTGTCGGCCATCACGAAGTACGTTTTCCCCGCGGCGACGTCGACCGCGAGCGCCTGCTCGAACGAGCCTGTCGCGCAGGCGATCTCGCTCGCGTCGTCGTCGCACGCGGAGCGGACCGAGAGCGAGAAGCGAGAAGCGCCGGTCGCGAAGAGATGGAGCAGGAGTTTGCCGGGCGTCAGCGCGGTGATCTGGTACATGGCCTCGTCTCCGCTCTGCGCCGAGCAAGAGGCCTTGTGGACCGCGGGGCGCCCGCGGGTGGTGCTCTTGACGGTGTCGGGGAGGCCGAGCACCCTGGCGGGTGTACACGAGTCGACGCAGGTGGCCGCGCCGGCGCAGTCGTCGTCTTCGCAGTCAATCTTGCCGTCGAAATCGTTCGAGATGCCGTCGTCGCAGATCTCCACCTTCTCGCAGCCGGCGAGGTAGAAGGTGCAGTAGTCGCTGCAAGCGAGGGTGCCGGCCGCGAGACCGAAGCTCGAGCAGTCTTTGCCGGCGAGGTCGGCCCCGTCGCACGGCTCGCCCGGATCGATCTTCCCGTTGCCGCACAGGAGGGGATCGGCGCCGGTGCTCGACGAGCTCGCGGCGGCCGTGACCGTCGTCGGGCTGGCGCCGCCGGGGCTGCTCGAACCGATGGGCTCACCCCCGACGCCCGCGGGGGCCGCCGCCGTGGCGCACGCCGCGAGGCCGAGAATGCACCACCCGCCGAGGATCGGCAGGCTCCATCGTGTTCGCATCACAAGCTCCGGAAAAAATCGTGGAAATGGCCACCGCGGGGCTCGCGGACGCCGTGCGGTATCGACCGCTGCCTTGGTGGCCTCGGGGCGCAGGATCATTCGATTTTGCTTCGCCTGGCAAGCGACTTCGCCTGGCCAGCGGCTCGCAGCATGGTTGACACCGGGACCATCGATGGGCTTTAACCACCCGATCATCATGCATCGCTCGCGGATCTCGACCTCGTTCTCGATCTCTCTGGCTCTCCTCGCGGGGGCGTGCGGCGGCGCCGGTGGAGGCAAGCTGGGCTCGGAGCCCACGCAGTTTCCAACGCAGGCTGCGCTGGCGAAGATCGCCGCCGCGCCGGTGCCCGCACACCTCTTCGACGACAAAGCCAGGGACGTCCCCACCTGGGAGCTCAGCGATCCGCTGCCGGACGCGATGGAGCAGGTGCCGCATCACGACGACACGGTGTGGAGCAAGCTCCTCGACGACTCGACGGCGACGCGCGGAGGCGCCGTGACGACGAGCGAGGCCATGCACTGCGTCGCCCGGCAACAGGCCGCCTTCGTCCTCGCCAACGCCGCCATCCCGGCCGCGCCGCTCGTCGACTTCATGGCCGCTCGCTGCGGCGCGTCCACGGGCCAGGTCGGCGTCACTTACCAGACGCTGAGCGGCGACGACTCGATCCCCGAGGCGAAGATCGAGGCCCAGTTCAGCGCCCCTGTCAAAGCCATGATCGAGAAGGCCTTGAGCGGCCGCTCCGACGTGGGTATCGCCTACCTCCGGAAGAGCGGTCATGCGGTGATCGCCCTGGCGCTCTCGCCGCGGCCGGTGCGCGTCGAGAGGATGCCTCTCGTCCCCGCGAGCGGCGGTGGCGTGGTGCTGCGCGGCGAGATCCTCGATCCGGTGGGCTCGGTGCGGGCGATGATCAACCGCGGCAGATACGGAGTCGGCACCTGCACCGAGGACCTCACCGTCGCGCTGCCGCGCTTCGCCTTCACCTGCGCGGCGCTGCCGGCCGACGAGGCGGCGTGGATCACGGTGCTGGCCGTCCCGCCGGGGCGCATCCTCGGCACGACGGTGCTCGATACGCTGGTGTGGCCGGCGGGCGCCCCCACCAAGACGTACGCGAAGCTCGCGCAGGATACCGCCCCGGCGGCCGCCGGCGGCGTGCGCGTCGCCGACCTCGTGGCGGAGATCAACCGCGTTCGCAAGGACGCCGGGCTCGCCCCGCTCCGCGTCGCCGAGCAGCAGAGTCAGACGGTGGCGCGCCTGGCGCCGCACTACTTCGGTGGGCTGCGAGAGGGCGGGTCGAGCGAGGTGGCCGAGCAGGTCGCGCTCGGCGTGCGCGCGGGCTGGGAGGTCGATGGCCTGGTGCGCCACGGCAGCCTCAGCTCGACGTGGGTGTACGGCTCGCACAGCGCGTCCGACCTCGTCCATGCGGCGCTCGCGCACCCCTTCAGCCGCGAGACGCTGCTCGATCCCGAGGCCGAGCGGGTGGCGATCGGCACCGCCGGCAGCGACGCCGATCCCGAGCTAGGCGCCCTGTTCGCGACGTATGCGCTCTTCGATTCGTACCACCACGATCAGGACACGACGATCGTCGCCACGCGCCTTGCGGCCCTGCGCGCCGCCCACCATGCGTTGCCGCCGACTTTGGTGACCACGCTCAGCGTCGAGGCGCAGCGCGCGGCGAAATCGGTGCAAGACGGGAAGCAGACGCCCGAAGAAGCCCTGGACGATCTGCTCAAGCACGCTTCGGAGAAGGCCTCTGGGCGGGCCGTGCACGCCGGAATGACGGAGACGTCCTCGCTCGACGACATGAAGTTCCCCGATAGCATGCTGATCTCTCCCACGATCCAGCTCGGGATCGGCGCGGGGCATTATCGCCACGAGGGGCAGCCGTGGGGGCGTTTCGTGGTGTTCTACGTCATCGTCGACGAGACGGTGGGGCCCACGGCCCGTCGGGCGGGCCCTCGCGCGGGGTGAGGCGTTCGGGGCGCCGCGCGGGCGTCCTTTTTCCCCGAATGGCGTGGAGAAGGGACGGACCTCGGGCGCTCGCGTTCCCCTCGTTCTCAGCGGAGCTGGCGCGCTGATTGCGTGCGATCCACGCATGCCCGGGCTCTTTGGCTTCTTCGCGCTCGCGCCGGGATCGCGGCTCGAACCTCACGTTGCGTCTGGAGTGCTCGCCGAGATGGCGCACCGGATGAGCCACCTCGGCGATGAGATCGTCGAGACCTGGGCCGATCCGGCGAGCGGCGTCGCGGTCGCGCGGATCGGCGTTCGCGCGGGTCGAAACGGGGCGTGGCCCGGCGCGATCGAGGTCCCGGGGTCGCGGCGCCGGGTGTTCGTCGAAGGCGTGATTGCCGGAGATACGGTATCTCGCGTCCACGCGGTGACGGAGCGCGGGGTCGCGGCCCTCACGTCGCTCGAAGGCTCGTTCTCGGTCGCCGTGTGGGAGCCGTGGCGGCGACGGCTCACGCTCGCCGTCGATCAACGCGCCTCGCGACCGCTGGTGTACGCGCGCGTCGGCGGAGCGCTCTATTTCGCCCCCGAGGTCAAGGCGCTGCTGGCCGTCCCCGGGATCGACAAAGCGCTGGATCCCGCGGCGATCGGCGTCTTTCTGGGCGCGGGGCACCTGCTGTCCACCCAGACGCTGTTCGGCTCGGTACGGCGGCTCTCGGGCGGACAGCGGTTGATCGCCGAGCCGGGGCCGTCGGGCTCTGGCACGCTCCGGATCGAGGGCGAGGATCGGTATCGGCTCTCGGCGTCGGGCGACGGGACCGCGCCCCGCGAGCTCGAGGAAGAGCTCTGTGCGCTGGTGCGAGGCGCGGTCGAGCGGCGCGCGGCGGTCCCTGCGACGGTGGTGTTCCTGAGCGGAGGCGTCGACTCGCGGATCCTCGCCGCCGAGGCGCAGGGCGCGGCCCGGGCCCGCGGCGAAAGGATCCGCACCGTGAGCTGGGGGACGCCGGAGCGCCGCGTCGGCTCCGACGTCGAGGTGGCGGCGATCGTCGCCCGCGCGATCGGGAGCGTGCACCGGCGCCTCGACCGGGAGATCGGCGCGTACCGAGCGTGCTTCTTCGAGACCGCGTACCTGCTCGACGGCCTCACCGATCTGCCCGCGTATCACCCGCACGAGCACACGTTGATGCGCGCGCTCGGCGCCGGCGGAGCCCGGGTGGTGGTGCGCGGGGACGAGTGCTTCGGCTACGAGTCGCACGTCGGCACGATCGAGGACGCGCTGGCGACGCTGGGTCTGCGCCGGCTCGCGCAGGTGCGCCGGGTGCGAGGGCTGCTCGCGCCGCGGGCCCTCGCGATCTGGGGCGGCGCGGGCGCGGCGGCGATCGACGATCTCGCCGACGGCGTGCGCGGCGCGCACCCGGACGACGCCAAGGATCTGCTCTATTTCCGGCACCGACTCCAGGGGTACCTCGGGTCCGCCGCGTACCTGAAGCAGGCGGTGCTCGAGCACGAGACGCCGCTCCTCGACGAGGCGATCCTGGCCTTCAACGCGCGGATCCCGGCGCCCTTGCGCGCGGGAAAGCGCTTGTTTCTCCGCGCGGCGCGGCGCCTCTCGCCCGAGGTGTTCGCCCTCCCGTTCGCGACGCGCGACAACCTCGAGGACTGGGCCGCGCTCGTGGCGGGCTCGTCGCCGGTGCATGATCACGTGGCGCGGGAGCTCGCCGATCGCGAAAGCGGGATCTGGGAGTACGTCGATCGCGAGGCGCTGACGGCGGCGTTCGCGCGGGCCGAGGCGCCGAGCGCCTTCACGGCGGCCCTCGGGCTCGGGAGGCTGCCGCGGCGCGCGGTTCGCTCGCTGGTCCGCGCGGTGCCGTCGGTGGAGCGATCGCTCGTCGCCTGCGTCCAGCGCCGGACGCTGCGCTTCGATCAGATCTGCCTGCGCCTGCTGGTGCTGAAGAGCTTCCACGATCTCTTCGTGACCGGCGACGGGAGCCGCCGCGCGCTCGCCCGGCGACTTTCCCCGCGGGGAGCTTGATCTACGCGCGGGGGTGCTCTTTGATGCGCGCATGCCGAGGCTCGTCGAGGGACTTTCCCGCTTCTTCGGGCGAGTGGAGATCTTCGCGCTCGGCCTCGAAGGCGAGCGTCAGGCCGCCGAGGCGGCGCTAACGAAGGGCCAGCCGCTCGAGGCGCGCGAGCACGCGCGGGCGATCCTCGCGGCGCTGCCGGAGTCGCCGCTCGGCCTCGCGCTGTGGGCCGACGCGGCCGAGGACGCGTGGCTCGACAACGAGGTCGTGGCGGCGCTGTCGAAGCTCTCCGAGAAGGTGCCGTGGCGGGCCGATGTGTGGCTGCGCCTCGCGCGCGCGGGGCGGCGGATCGAGTGGCCCGCGGCGCGCGAGGCCCTGGAGCGCGCGGCGTCGGCGCCCGACGAGCGCGAGTCGGCGCGCCTGGCGCTGCTCGATCTGGCCGATCTCGATCTCGCGGCGGGGGACCCGGCGCGGGCGCAGCGCTGGCTCGATCGGATCGCCACGTCGCTGACGATCGTGGATCGCGAGGTCGCGGTGCGGCGCGCCGAGTGCGCGCTGGCGCAGGGCGACTCGGCCCAGGCCGCGCACGAGGTCGAGAAGGTGACGGGCGACGACGCGCTCGACGGGCGCGCCTCGCTGGTGCATGCGCGCCTCGCTCTCGGCCGCGGCGAGGCGGAGATCGCCCTGGATCTCGCGCTGCGGGCCTTCGTGCTCGACACCGACGGCGCCGCGGAGCTGGTCGCCGCGCTGGTGGCCGCGTCGCGCGACGTGATGCTCGTCGATCGGGTGCGCCGCGTGGTGGCCTCGGCGGCGTCGCTCGACGATCCGACCTGGGCCGCGGCCTTCGCGTTCGCCGAGGGGCGGCGCGACGACGCGCGGCGCGCGCTGCAGCGGGGCCTCAGCCGGGGCTCGCGCGGGGCGGCGTCGACGCTGCTCGCGCTGGCGATCGAGTCGCGCGATCTCGACGCCCTCCACGCGCTGGCCGAGCGCGATCCCGCGCTGCTCCCGCCGCCGCTGCGCGCGCTCCGCGACGCCTCGATCCTCGCGGCCGAGGGGCAGGGCCGCGCCGCGCTGGATCGCCTTGATTTCGTGGGCGGCGACGTCGCGGGCTGGGCGGCCGAGCTCCGTCGGAAGGTCATCGCCGGGTGGCTGCCCGCCGCGGGATCGCCGTCGCCGGTCGCGGCGTGGCCCGAGCTGATCCACCAGCTCCGCGGCCTCGCCGGCGCGCTCGATCGCGTCGATCTCGTGGGCACGCTCGCGGCGCTCTCGGTCGAGCGCGAGCGCCCGCTGCGCGTGGCCGTGGTCGGCGAGTTCAACGCGGGCAAGAGCACGTTCCTCAACGCCCTGCTCGGCGAGGACGTGGCGCCGACGGGCGTGCTCCCGACGACGGCGACGCTGCACTGGGTGGCGTGGGCGCCGGATCCATTCGCGCGGATCCTGGTGCGCGGCGCGCAGGATCGCGTGGTGCAGCACGCCGAGCTCAAGAGCACCTTGAGCGAGCTCGCGGCCGCGGAGTCGAAGGTCGACCGGGTCTACATCTACGCGCCGATCGAGCGCTTGAAGCGGATCGAGGTGCTCGACACGCCGGGCTTCAACGCGCCCGATCCCGAGCACCTCGCGGCGGCGCGGCAGGCCTTCGACGAGGCCCACGTGGCCATCTGGTTGCTCGACGCGACGCACCCGATGAAGGAGACCGAACGCAAGGTGCTGGCCGAGATCCAGGCCCTAGGCGTGCCGGTGCAGATCCTCGCCAACAAGGCCGATCGGCTCAAGCCCGACGAGCGCGCCGCGGTGCTCGAGCACATCCGCGCGAGCCTGGCGCAGGTCGGGCTCGCGTCGTACGCGGCGCCGCTCGCGTTCTCGGCGAAGCTGTCGCTGAAGGGGCGCATGGGCGACGAGGCGGCGCTCGCGGCCTCGGGCTGGCCCGAGGTCGAGGCGCTGCTCGCAGGCGAGATCGTCGATCGCAGCGAGGCGCTGCGCGAGACGGCGCTGCGGCGCAAGGCGGGGCGCGTCGCGGTCGAGCTCGCGGCGACGGCGCACGCCCGCGCTGCGGCGGATCGCGAGGTCTACCGCGCGGCGCGCGAACGGAGCGAGGCGCTGCGCATGGCGGCGGCGCGCCTGCGGCGCGAGAAGGTCGCGGTGGCCGCCGCGGCGGACAAGGCGGTCGACGCGGCGCGGAAGCTCCTCGCGACCGATCTGCGCCCGCTCGGCGAGCTGCCCGAGGAGCGGCAGCGCAACGACGCTGGCCTGCGCGAGTACCTGCGCGAGCGCTTCGTGGCGCGCCTCGCCGAGCCGGTGGTGGCCGAGCTCGCGCGCGCGGCGTCGGGCGCGGCGGCGATCCCGATCACGCCGCTCCCGGCGCGCGCTGCGGCCGCGGTGCGCGCTGTGCTCATGGGCGCGGCGGCCGCGCACGACGCGCCCGCGGCGCTGGTCGAGCGCCCGCTCGATCGGATCCTCGAGGCCGTGGTCGAGGCCTTCGCGGCGGCGCTCCTGGCCGCGTCGGAAGAGCCCGTGAACGAGGCGGCCTCGGCGGCCCTCGAGCTGCGCGCCGAAGCCCTCGAAGCCGCGCTGCACGCCGCCGGGAGCTAGCGCGCGAGCAGGTACGCGAGGGCGCCGACGGCGACGCCGATCAGCATCGCGAACGGGATCAGGATCCATCCGCTCGACGCCAACGAGGAGGTCGCGGGCGCGGCGAGAGCGACGTGGGCGCGCGCCGGAGGGGGCGCCGGCGTGACGTCGATGATCGACGCGAGGGTGCGATCGGGCGCGGGGACGGGGAGCTTCGAGGCGGCCGAGCGGGCTTCGATCGCCGGCGTGGGCGCCGCGCCGGCCGCGGGGCGCGGGGCCGCGATCGGGCGGGCCCGCGGCTGATCGAGGAGCGCGGGGAAGGTGGCGTCGAGCGGCGGCAGGGCCTTCTCGCTCGTGAGGGTCGGCGCGATGTCGGGATCCGAGGTGGCGCTCGGGGAAGAGCGCAGCGTGCTCACCGAGTCGGCGTCGAGCAGCTCTTGCAACGAGCGATGACGCTGCCCGGAGTCCGGCGCCGGCATCGCCACCTCGGCGGCCGGGAGCACCGCGTCGGTCAGGTCGGGGAGGATCGCTTCGAGCTGCTGCTTGAGGACCAGCGCGCTCTCCTGTCGCTGCGCGGGCCACTTGCCGAGCGCGGTGAGGACCACCCGCTCGAGCTCGCGGTTGACGCCCGGGACCAGCGTGTGGATCGGCGGCGGCACCGAGCGCACGTGCTTGACGGCGAGGTCCATCGCGTTGTCGCCGGCGAACGGGAGGCGCCCCGCGATGAGCTGGTAGAGCAGGATCCCGCACGCGTAGACGTCGCTGCGCGCGTCGATGATCTCGCCGCGGCACTGCTCGGGCGACATGTACGCCGGCGTGCCCACGACCATCCCGACGGTGGTGAGGACGCTGCTGGCCATGCTGTTGGGCTCGGCGCCCCCGTCCGACGTCGGCGCGTCGCGCTCGAGGATCTTGGCGATGCCGAAGTCGAGGACCTTGACCCGCTGCACCGTCGGATCGCCGGGATCCGGCGGGAGGAGCATGATGTTCTCGGGCTTGAGATCGCGGTGGACGATGCCCTTCTCGTGGGCGGCGATCAGCGCGTCGCAGATCTGGATGAGGATCCGCACGGCGCGGCGCTCGCCGAGGCGGCGCTCGACCACCAGCGTCTCGAACAGGTCTTGCCCGCCGAGCAGCTCCATCGCGATGTAGAGGACTCGCTCGTCGACGCCGTAGTCGAGGATCTGCACCGTGTTGGGGTGGTTGATCTGCGACGCGGCCTTGGCCTCGCGGCGGAAGCGGCCGACGAACGTGGGATCGCCGATGAGGTGCGGGTGCATCACCTTGATGGCGACGTCGCGCGGCTCCTGCACCTGGACGGCGCGGTACACCGAGGCCATCGCGCCCTCGCCGATGAAGCCGATGATGCGGAACCGCCCGCCGAGCGTGCGACCGATGAGCGAGGCCGAGCTCATGACGAGCGGCAGCCTAGTCGAAGCGCGGCGGTTCGTCGCCCTTCGTTCGCCTGCCCAATCGTCGCGGGCTCGGCTAGGATCGCGTCCATGGCATCGCGACCCTTCGATCGGCGCTCCGTCCTCGCTCCTCTTGGGCTGGTGCTGGGCTTTTTCGTCATCGGCTGCGGCGACGTGGCCACGAACCTCGGGCCGAGCGGCGCCAATCCGCTCGACGCGGAAGAGAGCGCGCTGATCGCGGCTCTGAACAAGCTCCGCGCCGACGCGGGCATCGCGACGCCGATGCTGGTCTGCACCTCGCTCAACGTGTCGGCGTCCGCGCACGCCGACGACATGCGCGACAAGGGCTACCTCAGCGACACCGGCCAGGACATGTCGACGCCGCGCACGCGCGGCTGCGCCGCGGGGTACAAGCCGGCATGCAACGACGCGTCCACGCCGATGGCCGAGACGGTGGCCTCGGGCGTCGGCACCGGCCCCGAGACGCTCCCGCAGTGGGAAAAGGACGACAAGACCAAGACGCTGCTCGTCAACGCGGCGCTCGGCGTCGTCGGCATCGGTCGCTCGCTCCAGGGCGATGTCCCGGTCTGGGCGATGGACCTCGCCGCGAAGGACGACGCTTCTTGCCACTGAAACGAGCGAGCTCGATCGGCCTCCAGCGCCGATCGAGCCCGCCCTGATAGTTTGTGCCTATCAGCTCTTCTTCGCGCCGAGCACGGCTTCGAGGATCGGGCGGGCGCCCTGGATCGCGACACGCTGCGAGTAGAACGCGAGGCCGCGGAGGCCGCCGAGCTCCTCGCCGCCGCCGGCGCGCCCCGGTCCGCCGTGGATCATCTGCGGGAGCACGGTGCCCGGCCCGGGGGCCTGATCGGCGATCTTCTCGCTGCCGAACATCAGGCGACCATGGTAGGGCGCGATGCCGAAGATCATCTCGGCCGTGAAGGCGCGATCGTCGGTGTACGTCGAGCAAACGAGGCCGCCCCGGCCCTTGCGGACCTGGGCGATGACGTGGTCGGCCTTGCCCGAGTAGGGGAGCAGCGTGGCCACGGGGCCGAAGACCTCGTGGTCGTGGACGTGGCGCGCGCTGTCGGGCGCTTCGTTCACCAGGAGCGTCGGCGCGACGAAGTAGCCCTTGCCCGCGGCGACGCCGACCTTCTCGAAATCGCCGGTACCGCCGATCACGATCTTCGACTCGGTGGCGAGGCGCTCGATGCCGGCGCGGATGTCGCGGAGCTGCGCCGCGGTGGCCAGCGGCCCGACGTTGACGCCGTCGAGCGCGGGATCGCCGACCTTCGCGTCGCGCAGGCGATCGACGAGATCGTCGCGGACCTGATCGATCACGCTCGCGGGCGCGAAGATGCGGCGGATCGCGGTGCACTTCTGACCGGCCTTCTGGGTGATGTCACGCGCCACGTCGCGGAGGAACATGTTGTACGTGTCGGAGCCGGGGCCCGCGTCGGGGCCGAGCACCGCGCCGTTGAGGCTGTCGGCCTCGACGTTCACGCGCACCGAGTTGCCCGCGATGTTCGGCATCAAGCGCAGCGTCTTGCCGGTGTCGGACGAGCCCGTGAACGCGAGCACGTCCTCGCCGCCGAGGTGGGTGAGCAAGTCGCCCGGCGATCCGGTGACGAGCGAGAGGACGCCGTCGGGCAGCGCCTTCGCCTCGGTGAAGAGCTTGACGATCCGGTACGCGAGGAGCGCGGTGCTCGTGGCCGGCTTGGAGATGACCGGCATGCCCGCGAGGATGGCGCAGGCGGCCTTCTCGGCGAGGCCCCAGGCGGGGAAATTGAAGGCGTTCACGTGCACCGCGACGCCGCTCCGCGGCAGGCTGATGTGCTGCCCGACGAAGCGCGCGGTGCGGCCGAGCTGCACGGCGTCGCCGTCGAGGAGGAAGCGCTGCTCGCCGAGCTCCTTCGCGAGATCGGCGTAGTGCGCGAGCGTGCCCGAGGCGCCGTCGATGTCGAACTTGGCGTCGCTGCGGGTGTTGCCGGCGTTGAGGATCGCCGACTCGATCAGCGCGTCGCGGTTGGCGTGGAGGATCCGCGCCATGGCGCGGAGCAGCTCGCCGCGCTGGGCGAAGGTGAGGGCGCGCAGCGCGGGCCCGCCCTCGGCGCGGGCGTAGGCCACGGCCCTGGCGAAGTCGATCCCCTCGGTGCTCGTCTGCGCGAGCGCCTCCTCCGTCGTGGGGTTGACGAGGATCGACATCTTGCCCGTGCCCGTGATCCAGGCGCCGGCGACGTAGCTTTCAAGCGTTTCCATGGGGCGCGGAGGGTAGCCCCAAGCGACGGTTCTGGGTAGGGATCGTGAGCGAGAGCCGCCCCGGATGGAGGGCGGCTCGTCAGCGGGCGGGTGGGATCAGAGGCTGTTGCAGGGCAGCTGGCGGACAGCGCGCTTGGTCGTGGAGCTCTGGCCCTTGCCGAGCTTGACCGAGTCGGGCGTGTCCTGGAACCAGCGATCAATCGAGCTCGGCATCGGCCAGAAGTTCTTGCCACGGTCGAGGATCACGTCCTTCGGGCCGTTGCCGATCACGCGGCCGTAGACGTCAGTCTGGATGACGAAGCACACGTCTTTGCTGTGCATGGGCGCGTAGAGGTAGCCGCTCGAGCCCGACTCGAAGTTGACGGTGAAGCTCTCGAGCACCTTGCCCGTCGAGTCCTTGGCCTCGACCTTGTGAGAGCCCGACGAGATCCCCGACGACTCCGACGCCAGCCACGACTCGCTCGGAGCATTCTTGAGGTTCGAGCCGACCGCGACGCCGTCGACGAACACCGAGACGCCGTCACGCCCCGTGGTGTTGATCATGTGCAGCGAAGGATGGGTATACGAATAGATACCCACGACGCCGAGGACGATGACGACGATCACCGCGAGGGCGCCGCCGCCGATGATCTTCAGCTTGTTGAAGCCACCACCGCTGCTGACGTTGCCGCCGAAGGCGCGAATGGGCATGCCGCCCATACCGCCCATCGGCTGACCGGGCATGCCCATGGGGGGCTGTCCCGGCATACCACCCATGCCCGGCATACCGCCCATCGGGGGCTGTCCCGGCATACCACCCATCGGGGGCTGTCCCGGCATACCACCCATCGGGGGTTGGCCCTGCGGCGGTTGGCCGTACTGGCCAGGAGGCGGCTGGCCATACTGGCCAGGAGGAGGCTGGCCGTACTGCTGCGGCGGGCCGCCCATCGGCTGTTGACCGGGCGGCGCGCCGTACTGGCCGGGAGGAGGCTGACCGTACTGGCCGGGAGGTCCGCCCATGGGCTGACCGGGCGGCGGCCCGTACTGGCCCGGGGGCCCGCCCTGGGGCTGGCCGGGCGGCTGTCCGTACGGACCGGGAGGCCCGCCGCCGGGGGGATAACCGCCGCCAGGGGGATAACCGCCGCCAGGGGGATTGTTGGCCATCGAATCGTCTCCTCATCTACCGAAAGGGAAAACCCACCGCAGGGACGCAGCCGTGCGCTCGCCGCCCGCCACGCGCGGATGATACGGATCCGCGCGCCGGATCCATCGGAAAAAGTACCGTGTGAGTGACGAGACCCCCGGAACGGCCCGTTCTCAGTAGGTGCAGTTGGCGGTGGCGAGGAGCGCAGCGATCTTCGCGCGGATCAGATCGAACTCCTTGACCGCGAGGTCGAGCTCCGCATTTCGCTCGGCTTTCCCGGCGTCGACGAGGTCGAAGCTCGTGCCGGCGCCGGCGGCGAAGGCGCGCTCGGCGAGGCGCGCGGCCTCGCGGGCGAGATCGCGGTTCTGCTCCGAAACGACGCGCGCTTGCTCGGCGACGCCGACCGATCGCTGGGCCTGCACGGCGTCGAAGGACGCGCCGCGGCGGGTGGCGTCGAGGCGGAGCTTGGCCTCTTCGGCGTTGGCGCGGGCGATCCGCATCGCGCCGTAGCGCGCGCCGCCCTCCCAGATCGGGAAGTTGAGCACCGCGCCGATCGTCCACGCCGTCTGGTTGTTGGTGCCGAGGAGCGACGCGCCGCCCGTCGACGCCGAGGCCGACGACTGCACCAGCGCCGTCGGCGAGAACGCCAGCTTCGAATCGGTGATGCCGCGCTGGGCGATCTCCAGGCTGGTGCGGGCGGAGGCGACGTCGGGGCGATCTTCCACGGTGCCCGTCTGGCAGGATCCGCCGAGCGCTTGCTGCATCTCGTCGAGCGAGATTGTCGCGGGGACGCCATAGGGCTCGTTCGATCCGAGCGAGAGGCCGAGCGCCTCGCGCGCCTTGCGCAGCGCCTCGTCGCCGGCGATGAGCTGCCCGCGCGCGAGCGCCGTGTCCTGCTGCGCGCGGAGGACGTCGAGGCGCGTGCCGTCGCCGAGCTTCGTCTTGCGCTCGGCGAGGTTGAGCCGCTGGAGCGAGCTCCGGAGCGAGACGCGGTTGATCTCGGCGACGCGCTCCGCGGTGTAGACCGCGACGATCGAGCCCGCGACCTGCCCGAGGATGGTGCGGCGCTTGTCCTCCGTGAGCTGCTGCACGGCCTTGACGTTGAGGTGCGCCGTCTTGATCGCGTACCAGGCGCGCGGCGCGAGGATCGGCTGCGAGGCGCTGATGGATGCCGTCGCCGTGGGCCCGCTGTAGCCTCTGATCGGGTTGCCGTTGAGGTCGACGCCGGTGGTGCCCGAGAGCAGGTTCTGCGAGATCGACGCCTGGGCGTTGACGGTGGTGAGCGCGGCCGCGAGCGCCTCCCGCGAGGCGCCCTCGGCGCGCTCGACCTCCTGGATCTGGATCGCGAGATCGGTGGAGCGCGCGGCGATCGTCGTCAGCGCGTCGTGGAAGCTGTTGAGCTGGTGGGGCGCGCCGGCGATCGGCGCGAGGAGCGGATCGCTCACCTCGACCTTGGGCAGCTCGGGCAGCGCGTCTGCGGGCGGCGCGGCGGGCTTTCCCGGGGCGGTGGGCGCTGCCGGTTGCGCCGGGCGAGGCTGGGCCGCCGCGGTGCCGGCGACGAGAACGAAGAGCGGAGCGAGGGCCACGATCGGCGACATGCGCATGCGCTTTCGATGCTCTCCCTCGGCGCGGCTGACAAGGACAAAACCGCGACCCGAGATTGCTCACGACGCGAAATGATGATTTCGCAACGATTGCTAACGGGCCGCTAACAAAGCGCGCGACGTCAGTCCGCGAGCCCGCTGCTCTCGCGCGGCTTCTTGCGCTTCGGCTTCTTGCGGGCGGCGGTGACCGATCCGGTCGCGGCCGCCGCGGCCTTCGGCTCGGTGGGCGCGCCGGCGTCGAGCCAGCGGGAGAGGGCCATCTGATCGGCGGTGGCGCCGCGGCGGATGGCGCGCTTCAGGATGCGCTTGGCGACGGAGAGCTTGCCGCAGCGGGCGAGCGCGTGAGCGTAGCTGGCGGCGATGTCGGCCTCGCCCGTCTCGGCGAAGGTGGCGCGCGAGAGCAGCGGGAGCGCGTCGGCGGGGCGGTCGAGGGCGACGTCGTAGAGGTGCCCGAGGTTGTGCGCGTACCACGGGTTCTCGGGGACGAGCGCCAGCGCGCGCTCGTAGGCGCGCGCGGCGTAGCGGTAGTGTCCGAGCAGCGACTGCGCGAGGCCGAGCACCGCCCACGCGCCGTCGTCGTCGGGGCGCTGCGCGAGCACGCGGCGCGCGAAGAGCGCGGCGCGCCAGGGATCGTGCTCGACGCCGAGCTCGGCGAGGTGGCGGTGGGCGAAGATCCACGCGTCGCTCTCGGGCGCCGCGGCGCGCGCGAGGCGCGCGAGCAGCGGGAGGATCGCCTCGGGCTCGACGCGATCGCGGAGCGCCTGATCGACGTCGCGACGGATGCGCTCCACCTCCTCCGATCGGGCCATGCCTCCCGTGATACGACCTCGTCGCGAGCTTGGCTAGCTCCGCGCACGGAAGTCGATCCCGACGTGGCCCCGCGACGTGCGGGCGGGCGGCGCCGCGAGGCTCGAAGGCCCCCCGCGACGAAGCGCGGTCGAGCCTTCGAGCGTCGGTGATGGCCTCAGTCGACCGCCGGCTTCGGCGCCGCGGCGTCCGCGCCGACGTCGGCGTCGATCGCGGCCGGGGCAGCGCCGATCGCGCGCATCGGCTGGGTCGGCGTGTCGAGCGTCGCGGCCTCGTCGTCGCGCTCGCGCGCGAGCTCGGCCGCGGCGATCTTGCCGGCGATCGTCGCGCCCGTGAGCGTCGCGACGGCCTTCGCGACGTCGTCCTTGCGGACGCTGACGAAGGCGTTGCGCTCGCGCACGCGGATGCGGCGGATGCTGAGCTTGTCGATGCCAGCGCGCTCGGTGAGCAGGCGGAGGAAGTCCGCCGCGCGGGCGCCTTCACGCCGCCCGACGTTGACGTAGATCTCGCCGAAATCACCGTCGGGGAGCGCGTCTGCCGTCGCGTCGACGCTGCCGCCGCTGCGGGGCTCGGGGCGCGACGGCGGTGCCGCGTGGGCGTGGCCCGGGCTCGTCGCTGCGTGCGGCGCGTTGCCGAACGTCGGCGCGGTGCGGAGCGGGCGCTCGCGGGGCTCGTCGGCGCCGAGGATCGGATCGTCGTCGCCCTCTTCCGCCGCGGGCTGCCAGGTGATGAACTCGGCGTGGCGCTGCGGCGCGGACGCGCGCGCGACGCCCTCGAGCGTCCCGTCGGCGGCCGATACGGGGACGTGGTCCTCGTTGCGGCGCGGCTGCTCGCGGCGGCGGTTGCGATCGCGCTCGCGGTTGTCGTCGGGGCGCGGCGTGGCGCTGCGCTCGCGGATCTCGTCGCCGCGGGGCGCGGGGCGGACGTCGCGCTGCTCGTCGCTGCGCGGGGCGCGATGCTCCTCGGGGCGCGGCGCGGCGTGACGCTCGCGCAGCTCGTCGACGCGCGGCGTGGCGCTGCGCTCGCGGTTGTCGTCGGCGCGCGGCGTGGCGCTGCGCTCGCGGCCGTCGTCGGCGCGCGGCGGGGCGCTGCGATCGCGACCTTCGTCGCGACGGCCACGCGGGCGGCGATCGCCTCGACCCTCGGGGCGAGCTTCATTGCGCGGACGATCCGCGCCGCCCTGCGGTGCTGCCTGCGGCGTCGCCGCGAGCGCGGCGTCGGTCGGCGCGGCGGTGATCGCCGGCGGGGTGCGCCCGGGGACTGGCATCGACGGCGCGGCGACCGCGACCGGGTCGGGCGTCCGCGCGGTGAGCGCGACCGGTGCGGGCGTCGGCGCGGCGGCGATCGGGGCAGGCGTAGGCGCGGCGGCGATCGGGGCGATCACCGGCGCTGCGACGGCCGGCGCGAGGATCGCCGCTGCGACGATCGGCGGGGCCGCGGCGACGGGCTTCGGCGTCGGGAGCCGCGGCGCCGGAGGGGGCCGAGGCGGCGCGGCGGGGCGGGGCTCGGGGCGCGGCGTGCGCGTCGCGCGGCGGGCGGCGCTCGCCTCGTCTTTCGCCGTGGGGCGCGCGCCGAGGTGATCGCGCAGGAGCCCCGCGAGGATCGCCTCGATGCGATCGTGCGTGAGCAGCCGCCGCGCGAGGGCCATGTCTTCCGGGTGGGCTTCCTTCGACGTGAAGGCCTCGGCCAGCATCGCCACGAAGTCGGCCTCGGCGCGCGTCTTCAGCTCGCCTTCGCTGGGGATCTGCTTCTCTATCGGCCTTATTTTGTAGGTCAAGCGCAGCAGGTAGAGCCCGCCGATGTCCTGCGGCGTGATCAGCGAGATCGCCGTCCCGGTGCGGCCCGCGCGGCCGGTGCGGCCGGTGCGGTGCACGTACGACTCCGCGTCCTGCGGGAAGTCGTAGTTGATCACGTGCGTGAGGTGCGAGATGTCGATCCCGCGCGCGGCGACGTCGGTCGCGACGAGGAAGCGGAGGCGCCCCTCGCGCGTGGCGGACATGACGCGCTCGCGATCGTTCTGGGCGAGATCGCCGTTGAGCCACGCGGCGTCGAAGCCCTGGCGTTGCAGCGCGCCCGCGACGCGCTCCGTCTCGTCCTTCGTGTTGCAGAAGACGACGGCGCTCTCGGGATCCTCGACCTCGACCATGCGCAGGAGCGCGCCGATCTTGTCGGCCGCGACCATGTACACGTAGTGCAGGATCGAGAGCGCGCCGATGTGATCCCCCGAGAGCGTGATGAACTCCGGCGTGCGCAGCTTGTTCTTCGCCATGCGCTCGATGTCGGGCGGCACGGTGGCCGAGAACAGCAGCGTCTGCCGCTCCTTCGGCATGTGCTCGAGGATGGCCGAGAGCTCGCGCTCGAAGCCCATCGAGAGCATCTCGTCGCTCTCGTCGAGGACGACGAGGCGCACGTGCTTGGGATCGATCGTGCCGCGGCGGAGGTGGTCGAGCACGCGCCCCGGCGTCCCGACGACGACCTGCGCGCCCGCGGCGATCTGCTCGACCTGGCGCGGCATCGGCGCGCCGCCGTAGATCGGGACGACGCTGATGTTGCGGCGCTTGCTCAGTCGGTCGAGCTCCGTCGAGATCTGGATGGCGAGCTCGCGCGTCGGGCTGAGCACGAGGACCTGCACGTTGGCCTGCGAGCGGCGGACGATGTGATCGACGATCGGCAGGCCGAACGCAGCCGTTTTGCCCGTTCCCGTGCGGGCCTGGACGACGGCGTCTTTGCCGCGCGTCGCGGGCTCCCACACGGCGAGCTGGACCGGGGTCGGGTGGGTGTAGCCCATCTCGACCAGCGTCTCGCGCAGCTCTTTTGAAAGGGGAAGGACGTCGAAGGTGGGGGCGGCCGGCGACGCATCGGGCTCGGAGCGCGGGAGGCTGCCCGAGGAAGCGGCGGGGGAGGAAGTCGTGAGGTCCGTCATCGGTGATCTTTGGTCGGGTCGGGGGACCCGCGGCGGGTGCGGGTCGAGTCGTGGGGCGGGGCGTCGGCGAGCGATCGAGCGCTGCGAGAGGCCTATGGAGGGTTCGGGTGGGTCGAGGATCCGAGCGCCGGGGCCTTCGTTCCGGGGCGGGACAGCTCCCGATCGACGATCGCTTCGACGCGACGGCGGAGCGGCGCTAGCTCGCCCGCCTCGCGCCGCACCGCGTGCTCTTCGGCATAGCGGAGCCGCTCGATGGCGTCGAGGGCGCCTTCGTCCTCGGCCCCACCGCGGCACGCGTCGGCGACGTCGTCGCGGTGACCCCACTCGGGGGTGAGCGCCGCGCGAAAGCGCGCGAGCGCCGCGTCTTCGCCGTCGGTCCCGGCGGCGGCGAGGCGGGCGCGCTCGACGGCTGCGTGAAGCGCGAGGAGACCGTCGCGGCACGTTTTGAACGAGGCGGCCGGCGGGTTGCCAGCGCACGAGAGGCCGCCGGGGCAGGGGTTGAAGAGGACCTGCTGGGACACCTGCACCGCGCTCGCGACGGCGACGGCGACGGTGATCGCCCAGAAAACACCGGTCGCAACGCGGCGTCCGGTCCTCCGCGCGCTGGGAGGCGCGGCGCGCGGCGCATCGGGGTTTTCGGGGATCGGGCTGGGCATTCGGAGGGCGCGTTCTTTCTACACACACGCGAGGGCGCGCCGCAGTGCTATCACCGTGCGGCGGGCGCGACGATACGCCGATGGTTCGTTTTTTTCCTTGGCCGTCGATTACCGGGGCACGCGGGGCAATCTTGCCCCTCGCCCTCGCCGGCTCCCTCGTGGCCGCAGAGGCCCGCGCCGACGACCCGCCGCGCCTGCGCCAGGGGCACTTCTCGATCGACCTCTTCCAGGGGCCGCTCCTCGCGCCGATCAGCGTCACCGGCATCGCCGGCGCCTACGCGGCGTACGCCGAGGGCATCTCCGGCTTCGTCGCCAACGCGGCGAGCCCCGGCGTGCGCGAGCCGTTCAGCGTCAGCAATTTCGAGATCGACGGCTCGGGATCGATCTCGATCCCGATCTCGCTCTTCGAGAACAACGACTTCGATAACTCGGGCTCGCTCGACTACGACTACTCCAACTTTCTCTACGGCACGTTCGGCGGGATCATCCAGTACGGGCCGTTCGGCGCCGGCATCAACGCCGAGCTCCAGCGCTACTCGCTCACCAGCGCCAAGGCGCAGACGACGAACGTCACCATCGGCAAGTATCACCTGCTCGGCGCGTTCCGGGTCTTCGGCGATCAGCTGGTGATCGGCGGCGGCGCGCGGTTCGCCACGCTCGGGATCGACGCGCCCGGGGGCACGTTCACGATGATCGGCGCCGCGCCCGAGCTAGGCTTCCTGATCCGGCCCGACTGGCAGTCGTTCCGCATCGGCGCGACAGCGCGCTTGCCGGTGCAAGGGGCGCCCGCGCCGGGCTTCGGCAACGGCCTCCCGGTGGGGCTCGAGCTGCCGGGTCACGTCGTGCTCCCGTGGGAGATCGAGGCCGGCGTCGCCGTGCAGATCGGACCGCGCCCGCTCAACCCGGTGTGGATCGATCCCGTGCAGCAAGAGACCGAGGTGAAGGCCTCGTTCCGCGAGCGCATCGAGGAGCGCGCGCGCCGTCGTCACGACGAGCTCGCGACCATCCACGATCCCGTGGCGCGTGGCCTGCGCGAGCGCGATCTGCTCGTGGCGGGCGCGCTGTCGTTGCTGCGTGATCATCGCGAGGAGCAGCAGGCGCTCAACTCGCTGAAGAAAGAGCGCCGCGCCCGCTACTGGAACTGGCCGCGCGAGCACTTGCTCGTCACGGCCGAGCTGCTGGTGACGGGCGCGGTCGATCAGGGCGTCAGCATCCAGACGTTCCTCGGGCAGAACGAGGTCCACCACGATCCCTCGTCAGGCGGCGCGGGCTCGTCCGGCGCGACGGTGAGCTTCTCGCCGCGCTTCGGCGTGGAGACGGAGCCGGTCCCCGATCTGGTGCACACGCGCTTCGGCACCTACTACGAGCCGAGCCGCTTCGGCGATCGCGTGGGCCGCCAGCACTTCACGTTCGGAGCCGATTTGAAGCTCTTTCACACCACCTACTGGGGCCTCGTGCCCGAGGTGATCTACAAGATCCAGGCGACCGCCGACATGGCCCCGCGCTACCAGAGCGTGAGCCTCGGGGCGGGCGTCTGGCATTGATCTAGTCGCTGCGTCGGGGCGCGGAGGAGAGCCGGAGAGATCCGGAAATTGACGCAGAGACGCAGAGGCGCAGAGGCGCAAAAAAAAGAGGAGAGGAGAAGTATTTGATCTCTTCTCTTCGCTCTCCGTCTTTTTGCGCCTCTGCGTCTCCGCGCCTTTGCGTTAAAATTCCGGCGATCGAAATCGCCTCTAATTCAGCTCTTTTTCCGGGCGCTCGGCTTGCTCGGCTTCGAGGAACGTCGCGGTGATTTCGCGCTCGAGGGCCAGGGTGATCTCGCGCTCGATCGCTTCCATGTTGCCGGCGAGGCGGGCGACGTTGAGGGCGTAGACGAACACGCGCGCGCAGGGGCCGGCGAGCGCGCGGCTGCTCTCGGAGAGCGGGCCGCCGAGCAGGGCGGTGCGCGGCTTGGCCTCTTCCGAGAAGCCGTCGAGGAGCACCAGGGCGCGCGGATCGACGCCCTCGGCCACGAGCTCGACGCCTGGGACGTCGGACACGTAGACGTCGGCGCCGTCGACGTAGTGCTTGAGCACCGGGTTCAGCGCCGTCACGGCCCGCTCGACGATCTTCGCCGTCGCGTCGCGGCCGGGCGCCCACGGGGGCATCCCCATTTCGAGATCGAGCTCGCGCGACTTCAGGAACGCCGACGTCGCGCCGCGCGTGTCGCCCTTCTCGTCGCGGATCAGGCCCAGGTAGTACTGCGCCTCCGCGTGGCGCGCGTCCTTCGTGACGGCCTCTTCCACGAGGGCCGCGGCCTTCTCGGCCTGGCCGATCTCGTAGAACGCGCGCCCGATCAGGAACGCGTGGTTGGGGTTGTCGTACGGGCCCGCGGGGATCTTGGCGACGACCTTCGCCGCTTCTTCCCCGTCGCCCTTGCCGAGCAGCGCGTCGAATTTCAGCAGCAGCGCGTCGATGATCTCTTCGTCGACCTCGGCGAGATCGAGCGCCTGCTCGCACATCTCGAGGGCCTGATCGTAGTCGCCGAGCGGATGGATGTAGACCTCGGCCGCGTTGAGCATGGCCTCGAGGTAGGTGTCGTCGAGGGCGATCGCCTGGCGGTAGGCCTCGATCGCCTCTTCGCCGTCGCCTTCGAGGGCCGCGACGAAGCCGAGGAGGTTGTGGGCTTCCGGGGAGTTGGGGTCGAGCTCGAGGGCTCGCTTGGCGGAGGCCTCGGCACCGCGGGTGTCGCCGCGCTGAACGAGGTCCCACCCCCGATCGAGGTGCGCGGAGAACTGATCCATTGGACTCGATGAAGTGTTCGAGATGCGCTTTCGAGTCAAGTGCAGCGTGCGAGCGCGCCGAAATTTGGCCCGTTCGGCGCGCCTCCGATAAGGGCGTGGGGTGTCCCGCCGCTCGGTGTCCGGTTTCCCTCCGGCCTTTCCAGCCGACGCCGCGGTCCCGGAGGAGATCCGTCATGCGCTCAGAGAAAAAGGCCGACCTCATCGCCGAGCTTCAGCGCCTCTTGCACGACGTGTTCGTCGCGCGTGAAAAGGGCGAAAACTACCCGCGGCTCGCGCGGGCTCACGGCTATGTGGACGGCTACATGCGCGCGCTCCTCGAGAGCGGGCAGGCGACGAAGCAAGAGCTGCTCGAGCTGGTGGCGGCCGAGCGAGCCCGCGTGAGCGGGCCGGCGACGCGCGACGTCGCGATGGAGTCCGCGTCCGAGATCGCCGCCGCCTGACGCACGCAGGGAGAGGATCGATCCTCTCCCCTCGGCGTCCGCGAGGGCCTGCGGGCAGCTACGGCGCGCAGGCCGCGATGCAGTCCTTGAAGGCGGGGCTGTCGTTCTTGATGTCGATGCACGGCGACGTCGAGAGGCAGTCCGCCGCGCACGCCGTCGCTCCGGTGCAGTTGATCTCGGCGCCGCCGTCGACCGTGAAGTGGCACTCGTCGGTGAGCCGCTCCACGGCCCTGGCACAGGGATCCGTCGGCGCGGGCGTCTCGGTCGCGCACGCGCTCTTCGCCGCGGCCGCGAGGGTCGTCGCGGCGGCGGCGAAGAGCGCCGCGACGAAGACCCTCGCCGAGCTCACAGCGGCAGGACGTTGACGTCGCCGACGGCGTCGGGGACGCCCGCGCGCCACCAGTTCACGAGCGAGAGCTGCCCGTCGATCTCGACGATGTGGGAGAACGCGCCGGCGAAGTTATCCTGGGCGATTTCCTCGACCTTCCAGGTGTGCTTGTCGGCCGCGGGCGAGCCCACCGCGTAGTGGAGCTTGCCCGCCGTCGCGTCCTGGTAGCTCACCCGGATTTCGCCGCTCGGCGTGACGACCAGGTTCGCGTCGTCGCCGACGAGGTGCTGCCCGTCGACGAACGGCGTGCTGCCGAGGCCGCGGCCGTCGTCGATCACCTCGGGCGCGCTCACCTTGGTGCCGCCGGTGATCTTCATGTAGCGGAGCGACTCCGCGAGGCCGTCGACGTAGGCGAGGTGCCAGTCGTTGCTGGTGTCGATGAAGAGCGACACGCCGATGCCGACGTCGCCCGTGTCGTTGCCCATCGTGTCCGCGCCGTCGACGATCTTCGTCACCCACGCGCCGCTCGCGTGCGAGGCGACGCCGAGGTTGCCGTGGATGCGATCGTAATACGCGATGCCGATCGTCCCCTTCGGATCGACGGCGATCGACACGTAGTCGCCGACCACCTCCGGGTACGAGTCGATCTTGCTCGCGTCGGTCTTCACCGCGCAGGTCGGCGTCCCGCCGCTGTCGACGCAGGCGCTGCCCGACGCGCAGGACGGCGTGCACTTGGCGTCGTCGAGGGCCGCGGTGCAGACCTTCGTGGCGGCGATGCAGGCCGTGCTGGTCGGGCAGAGCGAGGCGCGGCACGGCGTGCTCTTGTCCGTCACCGCGTCCTCGAACGTCCAGTCGGCGGCGCCGGGGCTCTCGCCCTTGCTCGTGGCGACGCGCACCGTCGAGACGAGCGCGCCCTTGTCGCCGCCCGCCGTGACGCTGCTGTAGGCGATGACGAAGTTGCCGCCGAGGGCGACGATCTTCGCGTAGCGCCCGCTGTCGGCGTCGGCCTTGCCATCGACGGTGGAGATCGCCCACGCCGTGCCGTCGAACTTCGCGAGCTTGAGCGCGCGGTGGGTTCGATCGTAGTAGGCGACCGCGGGGTTGCCCTTGGAATCGAGGGCCATCGAGGTCCAGATCCCGACATCGTCGCCGGGCTCGGTCTGACCGCCGCGGAAGCCGTTGACGTCGATCGTCTTCGGGTCCGGCGGCGGATCGGCCGGCACGCCGTCGACCGATTGCCAGTCGACGCTCTTGCCGTTCCACTTGCCCACGACGAGATCGCCGTAGGTGTTGCTGTTGCTCCAGTCGGCCTCCGCGTAGCCCGCGACCCAGAGCGTCTTGCCCGAGACAGCGACCGACGTGTACGCGCCGATCAGGCCGTGCGCGAGCGCCGGCAGCTCGCTGCCACCGGTGGTGGACGCGCCCACCGACGCCGTCGTCGTCGGGGCGTCGGAGCAGTTGCAGCCAGCCCACGTGGACGCGAACGCCAGCACCGCGAACGGAGCCACGCTGCGGACCGTGAGCGTGCGCTTCTGCGGCGCGGCGCTCTTCTTCGCGTGCGCGATCGGAGCGGCCACCTTGCGCGAGCGATCGCGCTTGAAGAGGCGCGACGCGATGCCGGCGACGGCGGCGCCGAGCAGCCACACGCTGCCGGACGTGCTCGTGTCAGCGCCCGCGACCGTGCAGCCGCAGCCGGCGGCGGTGGCCTCGACGCGACCACGCACGAGCTCCTGCGAGGTCGAGGCGACGTTGCCTTCTTCGTCCTTCGCCTCGACGTCGATGGCCGCCGCGTCGCCGACGACGAGCGTCGCCAGGGCCGCGGTGGTCTGCCAGTCGGACCACTTGCCGCCGTCGAGGCGGACGCGCGCGAGCGAGCTGTCGCCCGAGACCTTGTCGTGGAACGAGAGCGCGATCTTGCCGGCCTCGACCTTGCCGACCTTGATCACCGGCGGCTCGGCGTCGACGACGACCTCGACCTGCGCGGGATCGGCGTCGAGCGTCATCGGCTCGCCGGCGACCTTCGAGCGCACCTCGATCACGTGCTTGCCCTGGGCGCGGAGCCAGCCGTCTTGCACGTCGAGGCGACGCGACTTCGTGTACGGGTGCCAGAAGCCCTGATCGACGCGGTACTGGTACTCGATGGTGTGGGTGCCGTCGTCCATCGAGGAGCCGACGTAGAGCGACGCGATGGGCGCGTTGTCGTCGCGGATCGTCAGCAGATCGAGGCCGGCGCGATCGACCTTCTTCGACAGGAGCTGCGCCTGCGTCTTGCTCGACGGGGGCACGGGGCCGGGGGCCGCGGGCATGCCGAACGCGGCGAAGATGGCGAGGTAGTTGTCGCTGCCCTTGCTCAGCTTGCGGAGGCCGGGCGAGCCCTTGCCCTCGACAGAGTCGGGGATGACGAGGCTGAGCCCGAGCGACGCCAGCGAGCTGTTGAGGTTGATCGGCTTGAGGCCGCCGCCGGCGAGCTGCCCGACCTGGCTCGAGATCAGGTCACCGAGCGACGCGGCGATGGTGGCCGGCTTCTCGCGCAGGAGCGAGCTGTTGGTGACGACGCCGTTGTTGACGCCGATCTTGTTGAGCACCGGCGTGAGGCCGGCGGGCGTGACCGTGAGGTTGACGGGGACGTCGAGATCGAACGTGGCCGTCATGAAGCGGATGTAGCGGTCGAGCGAGAACATGTAGAAGTCGAACGACGCCTGGTTCAGCTTGATCCGCAGGAGCGGATCAGTGTCGAGGTTCGTCCCGTTGCCGAAGGCGATGGTCGGCGCCGACGAGGGGCGAATGACGATCGCGACCTGCTGCGCGTCGCCCTGGAGGCCGAGCGTCTTCGACGACATCGCGAGGAGGCCGAGCGTCCCCGAGTTGAGGAGGGCGACGTTCTCCGTCGAGATGCCGATGCAGAGCAGGCCGCTGTTGTAGAGGCCGCTCATCGCGTAGTTGGCGAAGCGCTCGGAGATCGCGAGGCCGAGGTGCGGCCCGGGCGTGCCCGCGGGCCAGTCGCTGTTCGGGGTCGTGTCCGCGAAGAGCGCGTCGGGGATCGGGATGCCCGTGGGCAGCGCGAGGTCGGAGAGCTTGACGCACTTCGAGAGGGGGTTCGGCTCGGCGCCGCCGTACATGCCGAGGGTGAAGCCATCACCGACGCCGTTGGTGATCGTGCCGGGATCGAGATCGCCCCACGCGAAGCCGGGGTGATGGTCGCTCTTGCCGAGGCCGCCGGCCGCGAAGAGGAAGTCGAGCCCGCCGGTGGTGCCGGGCGAGATGCTGGCGAGGAGGCCGCCGAGGTTGATGTGCCCGTCGGTCCCGAGGACGATCGACGCGCACTCGTCGGTGTCCGTGGTGCCGTAGCGACAGACGCCATTGACGTCGTTCGTGCCGGTGGGGCAAGTGGGGTTGAGCGCCGGATTGGCCTTCTGGCAGAGTTGCTGATCGATCTGGCTGGTCAGGGTGCCGAGGAGCGGCCCGATCAGCTGCCCGAAGGCCACGCCCTTCAGCGCGTTGATGAGACCCGAGCTGAAGCTTCCACCGCAGAAATGCAGGGCGTTCTTGATCTGGTTCTGATCGACGTCGAGGGTGACCTTGAGCTTGGAGTACCCGAAGCGCGAGTGCGCGGAGTTCTGATCCGCGGCGATCTCGATATCGACGTTGATGTCGATGGCCGCGTAATCCTCGGGCCCGCCGGGGCAGGTGCCGTCGCCGTCGAGCACGCC
>JANYGI010000191.1 GCA_025362495.1 Byssovorax sp.
CCGCCCAGCGCGCGATGGTCGGCTTCGACATTCTTGATCCGAGCAATGATATCAAGCACTTGCAGAAACCCGCCCGGCGGTCGGCGCTACGCGTCGAACCCGAGCGTGAGATGGCCGCATAAGGGCGAAACACGAGTCTGAACCGCGCTCGAGCGTGCCCGTGTTTCGCGACGGTCGCGTCGAGCTCGTCGTCGACCTTCGCGCTTACCGCCTCGCGGCAGTGCAGAAGACCGCGTATCGGCTTGCAGCCCGCTGCACGGCGGTGCTCGGCGATGTCGGCGAGAGCTCGGTCGTCGTCCACCTGATGTTCCCCGTCCCGCTCTCGGAGGCGCCCGCGCTCGAAGTCGCGAGGGTGTTCTTCCAGGAGCTGCTCGACCAGGAGCTACGCGAGCAGATCGCCGTCGAGACGGCTCCGCTGCGCAATCTCATCCTCGCTCACGCCTACTCTCGAACCGGCCTGCCTTCGGACGATCGCGAGTGATTCGAGCCCCGTTCCGGCCGCCCTCGGACTTCGCGCCCCCGCGCGACTATCGGCTGCTCCCGCTGCGTTTCGATCGACTTCACGGCGACAAGTACCTCGTGACCAACGACGTCGGCGAGTACGTCGTGCTCGAGCGCAGCGAGCTCGACAAGCTCGTCGCCCGGCGCCTCGATCCGGAGAGCGCCACGTACCGTGCGCTCAAGGCCAGGCACTTCCTCTTCGACTCTGGATCGGACGTCGCGCTCGATCTCCTCGCGCTCAAGGTACGAAGCCGGACCGAGCGCATCGCCGAGTTCACCGGGCTCCACATCTTCGTCGTGACGTTGCGCTGCGATCACTCGTGCCAGTACTGCCAGGTGTCGCGGCAGAGCGTCGACCGCGATCGCTACGACATGAGCGCGGAGAACTCCGATCGATCGGTCGACCTCGTCTTCCAGAGCCCCAATCCAAACATCAAGATCGAGCTTCAGGGCGGCGAGCCGCTCCTGAGCTTCGGGATCATCCGACACATCGTCGAGCGCGCTCGGAAGATCAACGAGGTTGAAAAGCGAAACCTGCGCTTCGTCATCACCTCCACGCTGCACCACCTCGACGACGAGGTGCTCGCCTTCTGCCGTGACAACGACATTGATCTGTCGACGTCGATCGACGGCCCTGCCGATCTCCACGACGCGCAGCGCCGCTCGCCGGGCGGAGATAGCTATCAACGAACGGTCGACGGGATCGTCCGCGCTCGCGCCGTGCTCGGTCACGACCGCGTCGCTGCGCTCATGACGACGACTCCGGCCAGCCTTCCCCGCGTCGAGGAGATCATCGACGAGTACGTGAAGCTCGACTTCCACAGCGTCTTCCTGCGTGGCCTCAGCCCGTACGGCTTCGCTGCGAAGAGCCTCGTCCACCGCTACGGCGTCGAGGATTGGCTCGACTTCTACAAGCGCGGGCTCGCGCACATCCTCCGATTGAACGCGGCGGGATTCAGGCTGCGCGAGGACTACACGACCATCCTGCTCCAGAAGATCTTCTCGCCGCTGAGCGCCTCGTACGTCGACCTGCAATCGCCGGCGGGCATCGGGATCGCGGGTATCGTCTACAACTACGATGGCGGAGTGTACGCGTCCGATGAAGGCCGGATGCTCGCGGAGATGGGGGACGAGACCTTTCGCCTGGGCCACGTCGGCGAGAACAGCTACGAAGAGCTGGTGACCTCGGACGCCCTCCTCGCGCCGCTCGGAGACACGATCCTGGAGTGCGTGCCGCGGTGCAACGATTGTGTTTTTCTGCCCTATTGTGGCTCGGATCCGGTGCTGCACCGCGCGACGCAGGGCGACACGATCGGCCACAAGGCGTTCAGCGCGTTCTGCTCCAAGCAGATGGGCATGCTCCGTCACCTGATCACGTTGCTCGAAACCGATCCCGATGCGCGGCAGATCCTCCTCGGCTGGGTGTGAGATGCGATGCTGGTGAAGCTCTCTGCGCGGGGACTTCGTCCCGTAGGCCCGCTGTCCGCCGAGCCATTCGTCGTGCGCGTGGTGGACGACGCGACTCCCTCGGCGTCGTCCGCCGAGCACGACGCGCTGCTTCTCCGAGGGCCTGATTCCAGCGTCCCGCCCGGCTTTCGGGCGTACCTTTTTGGCCGCGCGACGTCGGACGTGGGGGCGCGCGATGCGTATGTGTTCGGCGCGGAGCATGGCTACGTGGGACCGGGCGACGTCGTGCGGATAAATCCGCGGCAGCGCTCGCTGACGGCCTTGTACCGCGCGACTTCGCCGTTCAACACGTTCCTCGTCACCGAGCGCTGCGACAACTACTGCACGATGTGCTCGCAGCCGCCGAAGCCGCACGACGACAGCTGGCTCGTGGACGATCTCGAGCGCGCCATCCCGTTGATCCCGACCGACGCCGCCGAGATCGGCATCAGCGGAGGCGAGCCCGCGCTGCTCGGGGATCGCCTCGTCGCGCTGCTCCGGCTGATGCGCGACCACCTGCCCACGACCGCGGTCCACGTGCTCTCGAATGGCCGGCGCTTCTCGGATCCGGCGTTCGCACGCGCGGTCGCGGACGTACGGCACCCCGACCTGATGTTCGGGATCCCGCTCTACGCGGACCTGCCCGAGCTCCACGACTACGTTGTCCAGGCGAAGGGCGCGTTCGACGAGACCGTGCGAGGCATCCTGAACCTGAAGCGCGCGCGGGTTCGCGTCGAGGTCCGGTTCGTGATCCACAAGGATACGTTCGAGGGGCTCCCCGACTTCGCTCGCTTTCTGGCGCGCAACCTGACGTTCGTCGATCACGTGGCGCTCATGGGGTTGGAGCTGATCGGCTTCGCGCGGTCCAACGTCGAGAGCCTCTGGGTCGATCCGATCGACTACCAGCGTGAGCTCGTCGACGCGGTCACCACGCTGGATCGCGCGGGCATGCGGGTGTCGATCTTCAACCACCAGCTCTGCACGCTGGATAGCAGCCTCTGGCCCTTCGCTCGGAAGAGCGTGTCCGACTGGAAGAACCTCTATTTCGACGAGTGCGCCGGATGTGCGCAGCGCGAGGCCTGCGGTGGCTTCTTCGCGTCCTCGACGCTGCGCCGTAGTCGGGGCGTCCACAGGCTCACGAGCGACGTTTCGGACCGAAGCTAATACGCGATCGCGCGCTCGTCCCAACGGGAACATCGACAGCAGTCAGCTCAAGGTGGCTGTTCAGAACGACAGATGGCACGCAGGGTCAAGCTCGCAACATTTCGCGTCGAGCCGGCAGCGTACGGACGAGCTCCTCTCGAAGCGGATCGCCGACGTAGTCGCCACCCGGCTCGAAGTAGCTCTCGCCGATGCGGCGAACCGTCGCCTCGAGCTCCTCGGCGGACGTTTCGAGGAGCTGGGCGGTGAGCTCGCAGGAGAGCTGAACCTCACATCCCATCACGTCCCGGAGCCGCTTCGCCCGGGGGAGTCCGCGCGGTGCTGGGGGCCGCGCGAAGCGCCTTCACGATCTCGGCGCGGGTGTTCTTCGCCCGGGTCCCGATCGCGAGGAGCGCGAACAGCGTATCGAGCAGCTCGAAGAAGCTGACGTCCTCGGCCAGCGCGCGCTTGTAGTCTGGCAGCATGAGTTTGCCGATGCGCGCCGCCGCCCACGCGCCCTTCACGATGAACGTGCTGACTCCCGTCCCGGTGAGGGGATAGCTGAACGCGGCGCGCGATCCGGCATGCTCCTCGGTGAGCGACAGGTACTCTTCCCGGTCGGCGGTGGTCGCGCCCAGGAGGGCCATGTGTCCGGCGGCGTGAAGGAGGTTCCAGGCCTGTGAAAAGCCTCCTCGTCCTGGGCGCGGCCGCCCCGGCGGCTACGCAGCACGGGCCCCTGCAACGAGAGCTCTCGGCCCATCGCGAGGTAAAGGTCGAGGAACACGTGACCAAGCAGCGGCTCTCACGCAGCGACCGCGAGGAAGTCTTCACGGCTCACCGAGTCGGAGGACACGAAGAGGCGCCGCAGCAGGCGCGCGTGGCCTCGCTCTCTTCCGAGCTCGTTCGCGACAGCCATTGCCTCCCGGAGCCGGGCAATCTGGCGAGAGATCGCGTCGAGCTCCGCGCGAGCGACGACGGGAAGGTCGCCGGGCCGCATGCCACGGCCGAGACAGGTGACGAAGTGGCCGCTGCGCGTGACGACAAGGAACGGGCCCTGCGTGGGATCGTCGATCGAGATCGCCACACGCTCCGCTCGGTCCGGTAGCGTGGCCGCGTCGAGCACGGCGCGGAGGAGATCGGGATCGCGGTAGAGCTCCAGCGCGAGATCCACCTCGCTGCGCGGGAGGCGATCGAGGCGCGACAGGAAGTGCTCGGCGTGCTGCACGCCCGGCTGGTAGCCGCGCGACGGGAAGGGGACAAGGGCCGCCGTGCCTTTGCCCCGGCGCGCCCGCGTGCCCGAGCCGCATGAAGCGATCGCGTCGGTTCGCCTGCTGTGTTGTCAGGCGTCGGCGCATCAGGCATTGTCCCGGCGCGCGGCGAGGCCACACCTCACCGCGCACGTCACCACGAGCGAGGCAAGCGATGCTGGACGAAGTCACTGCGGCGCTGGCCGCCATCGAGGCACAGGGGGCATTCGCGACCGAGCTCGCATGCAGCTCCGACGATCTGCACCTCGAGGTCGCGGGGGTCGGGCCGATACGCCTCCCGATCTCGACCGCCACGGCGCGAAAGCTGTGCGCCGTCGCCCGCCCGGCTCCCTTCGGGCGCCGCGGCGAAACGCTGCACGACGCGCGCGTGCGCGACACGTCGGAAATCGCCGCGAGCCAGATCAAGATCGACGCGCGGTCGTGGCGACGGACCCTCGAGCCCCAGCTCGCCGTCATCCGAAGGCACCTCGGCGTGCCCGACGGCGGCAAGCTCACAGCCGTTCTCGACAAGCTGCTCGTATATGGCCCTGGCCAGTTCTTCGCCTCGCACCAGGACTCGGAGAGGGCCGACGACATGGTGGGATCCCTCGTGGTGGAGCTGCCGTCCAAACACGCGGGCGGCGAATTCGTGGTCGAGCATCGCGGGGAGAAGAAGGTGTTTCGCGGGGCCGCGCGAGGGGTCCTGGACCTGTCGCTCCTCGCCTTCTATGCGGACTGCCACCACGAGGTGAAGCCCGTCGACTCGGGCTATCGAATCACCCTCACGTACCACCTCCTCTTCCACGGCAAGCCGGGGGATCGCGCTCCGGTCCCGCTCTCCGCCGTCGAGCGTCTCACCGCGAGCGTCAAGGCCTACTTCGCAACACCCTTCGCGTCCACGTACTCGAGGCCTGCGCCCGAGCAACCCGACCGCCTGATATACCTCCTCGATCACGAGTACACGCAAAAGAGCCTCCGGTGGGGCCACCTCAAGGATGCAGATCAGCGGCGGACCGACGCGCTGCGCGAGGTGGCCGAGAGCCTCGATTGCGAGGTGGTCCTCGTCCTCGCCGACGTGCACGAGAACTGGTCGTGCGAAGAAGACGATTGGGGTGGCCGCTATGGCCGGCGCGGACGGTATCGCCACGACGATGAGTTCGAGAAAGAACGCGCCGCCGAGGAGTACGAGCTGATCGATCTGTGCGACACCGATGTCGAGCTTCGTCACTGGGTCGGGCCCGATGGGCTGGTCGTGCCCGGCATCTCGTCGATGCCGTCCATGGACGAAGTCTGCTCGACCCGCGCTTCGGTCGAGATGGATCCCTTCAAGTCCGAGCACGAAGGGAACCAGGGCAACTACGGTAACACCGTGGATCGCTGGTATCACCGGGCCGCGCTCGTGATGTGGCCGCGCGACCGCGACTTCGTGGTTCGAGCGAAGGTGTCCCCGTCGTGGGCGGTGAAACACCTCGCCTCGCGCGTCAAGGCGGGCGCGATGATCGAGACGAGACTGAGAGTCAATCAGCTCTTGCCCTTCTGGAGCCGGACCGCACCGAAGGAGACCGGTGAAGCGTTCGTTCTGCAACTGCTCTCGGTGTCGGCCTCGCTCGACGACGCCGAGCTGGCGTTCGGGCTCCTCTCGCCCCTGGGCCCGCACCGGATGGGCAAGCGCGCCGCACCGGCGTTCGCGGAGCTCGTGGAGCGCCATGGCGTCGCCTGGGCCCAACGGCTCTTCACCGCCTGGTCCGAGCGCATTCGCTACGACACGACGCCCTGGCTCCCCGTCCTCCCTCGCCTCGGTGAGGTGCTCGCTGCCGGGGGAACGCAGGGCAAGGCGCTGGCCCGCTGGCTCCTGTCGCGCGAGGCGGCCTCGTTGAAAAAGCGCCACGCCGTCGAGCTGGAATTGCGCGAGATCCTCCGCGATGAGGGTGTCAATCGCCACGTCGACGATATCCTGGCGCTGCTGGAGACCGCCGCCGTGATCGGTGCGCCGGATCTCCGGGACGACCTGCTTGGCTTCCTCGTGGCGCCGGAGTCGGCGCTGCCGCTCGTGGCCGCCGGGGCGCTGCTCGAGAAGTGCCGGGAGGCGCGGAAACCGGCCGCGGTGAGGGCCCTCGGGGTGCAAACGCTGTATCTCCACGTCGCGGGTTCGCTCGAACGAGTGCTGGCCGCGACGGTGCGCAGCCCGGACGACTGGTCGATCGCGCCGCCGTACGCGTGCACATGCGATCTGTGCAAAGTGCTCTCTGCGTTCCTGCGCGATCGCGCTCGGATCCAGTACCGGTGGCCACTGGCCAAGGACCGTCGACAGCACATCCATGGCATCCTCGATCGCCATGGATTGCCCGTGACCCACACCACGATCCGGCAAGGGAGCCCCCAGACGCTCGTACTGACGAAGCAGAAGGCCCTCTTCGAGCGCGAAAAAGCGCTGCGAATGCAGCAGACCACGCTCTTGGCCTGGCTCAAGAAGCAACGGAGTGCGTTCGTGGATGCGGCCAATCCAGTGATGGCGCCCGACCGACCATGAGACTTCTCTGTTCACTCGTTGCCGGCGCCGACGTCGCGCCGGGATCAGCCTGCTTCGTCGTGAAGCCGGTAGCGCGCTCCGGGGATGACAAGCACGCTGCCTCGGGAGGGCGACTCGAGCACCGCGTCCGCTGGTAGGGCCATCTCGCGAACGGTGCAGATCCAGCGGGTGGCGGCCGTCACCCCATTTCCTGCTTTCGCCACCCCACGCGGGCGTGATCCAGCGAAGATTTTGGGCCACGGGCGGCGGCGCGGCTCTTGCCATGTCGTCTCGTCGTGACCGACGCTATCCTCTCCTTTGATCGCGGAACTCTGGTGTTATGCAACTCCGCCCTGGAGGATCTCCCTGGCTTCCTCTGGGACGAGCGGTCGACATGCCTCCGCGCGCCCGCGATTCGCTACCGCGAGGTGATCGCTGCCGCGCGTCAGCGTGGCCTTTCTGTGGTGGATCGGCTCGCCCCCTCGCTCCATCGTCCCACCGGTCCGTGGACGCATCCTGAGCTCCGCGTTTACCAGCAGGATGCGCTCCTTGCTTTCCGGGCGTTCGAGCGTCGCGGCGTCGTCGTGCTGCCCACCGGGAGCGGCAAGACGCGGGTCGCGGTCGCTGTCCTCGCCGAGGCGGCCACGACTGCCCTCGTCCTGTGTCCAACACGCGCCTTGCTCCAGGGATGGAAACAGGAGCTTGCGCGATGGTACGCCGGCCCGCTCGGGATCGTCGGGGATGGCGAGAGCTCGATCCAGGACATCACGTTGATGACGTTCGAGAGCGGGTATCGTCACCTCGACCGACTGGGCGACAGATTCGGGGTGATCGTCGTCGACGAGGTCCACCATTTCGCCGGTGGTCTGCGCTCCGAAGCGCTCGAGATGTGCCCAGCGCCATCCCGCCTCGGGCTCACGGCGACTCCGCCGCTTCATGGCAGCGCGGGCGCGGCACGGCTGGCCGAGCTCGTCGGCCCGGTGGTCTGCGAGGTCGGGCTCCGCGAGCTCCAGGGCACTCACCTGGCCGAGCTGGCCGTCGTGCGCTTTGCGGTGAAGCTCGAGCCGGCGGAGCGCGCCGCGTACGAGCGGGCCTATCGCCCCTTCTCGACGTTGCGCGGGGCATTCTTGCGCGCGAACCCGGGAAGCGACTGGATCTCGTGCGTCCGCGCGATGGCGCGCACCCGGGATGGCCGGTCAGCGATTACCGGGTTTCACCGGGCGGTGGCGATAGCGTCGTACAACGCGGCCAAGGCGCGGATCACCTCCGAGCTCCTCGCCCGACATCATGAGGACAAAACGCTGGTCTTCACGGCGCGGGCGATCGACGCGTATGCCGTCTCGACTCACAACCTCGTCCCGGCGATCACGGCCGACATCGAGAGGGCCGAGCGGGAGGACATCCTCCAGCGCTTCCGCGACGGGCGGGTCCGGACCATCGTCTCGGCGCGTGTGCTCAACGAAGGGATCGACGTCCCCGACGCTCGCGTGGCGATCGTGATCGGGGGTGCGCTCGGCGCGCGGGAGCACGTGCAGCGCATCGGGCGCGTGCTCCGGCCCGCACCCAACAAGCGCGCTGTGGTCTACGAGCTCGTCACCGACGACACGCTGGATGACGCTCGCGCCCGGGCGCGTGGGGGGATCCATGCTCACTGAAGCCCTGCTTTGCGTCGACGAGACTGCCAGTCAAATCCGGCCGCGGTGGCTCACGGTTCGCGACGAAGTCTGGGTACGTAGCCTGCTCGACGCGCTCGACGGGCAAGTCGGGCGCACCGTCGACGAAGCGGAGCGCACGCTCTCGGAGATTGATCTTCACGGAGCGCCGGCCCGCGCTGCCGCGGGAATGCGAGTCGTCCTCGAGCGCCGCTGGAAATCGGTTGTCGTGTCCGCTGCGCCGCCGAGAGCGGTGCGGCAAAGGGCCTTCGAGGAGGCTGCGCGTCCAGGCGTTTCAACAGATCAAGCCCTTGTAGCGGCCGCCGCGGCGCTCGGGATCTCCCCGGCCGAGGTGATCGTGAGTCTCTATGCCGATCGCCCCGGAGCCCGCCGGCTCGTGGCGGCGGAGCAGGTGCCCTCGCCGCGCGAGGCGATCGAGCTCTACCACCTTGCGCTGGTGCAAGGACTATTGTTCCGGAGCGAGGCCGTCGAGGTTCGGGTGCGCGAGCACGTCCGCGCCGTCGTCCGCTTCGCGAAGCTCAAAGGACTGCTTTGCACGTTCGCGGCCAGCGCCGAGGGCACGACGATCGCGCTCTCCGGGCCGCTCTCGCTCTTCCGTCACACGACCAAGTACGGTCACGCTCTGGGGTCCTTCTTTCCGGCCGTCGCTGCCACGCCAGGCTGGTCGGTGGACGCGGAGCTCGTCCTGCGCGGGCGCCGCGTTCACCTCGTCGTCAGCGCGGGAGATCCGATCGCCGCGGCGCACGCCTTGCCCCGCGATGCGGATAGCACCGTGGAGCGCCGGTTCGCCCGCGAGTTTCGGAGGCTTGGCTCCGCCTGGGGGCTCCACCGCGAGACGGCGGCGGTCCCCGCGGGCGGCAAGGTGTTCTTTCCCGATTTCACGCTTCGCCGCGGCGAGGACACTGTCTATCTGGAGATCGTGGGCTATTACACGCCGGAGTACCTTCGATCGAAGCTCAATTCCCTGCGGCGCTCGGGGCTCACGAACCTGATTGTTTGCATCGATGAAGATCTCGCGTGCGACGATGGAGAGATCGCGGCGCGGGAAGTTCTGCGCTACCGGAAGCGGCTGGACGCGGCGGCCGTCGTGACGGCGGCAGCGCGGATCGCCGCTCGGGCCCCGTGAAGCAGATGGCCGTCGGTCTCACCGCGCACGAGGCGGCTACTCTTCTTCCTCGGCGATCCCCTCCCACCATTCGCTCATCTCGATCTCGATGGACTCGAAGGGTTCGGCGCGCACCTTCTCATCCCCCCAGAAGACGCCGAGCTGCAGCCACTTGCCCTCGACGAGGCGACAGGCCTCGAGCTGCCTGCGAATCGGATCGACGTACCAGATGTGGGCCACGCCGATCTCGGAGTACAGGCGGCGCTTGACGATGTTGTCGTAGCTGGCGGTGCTGGGCGACAAGATCTCACAGATCCAGTCGGGGACGATCGAGATAGCCTGCTTGCGCGGTGGCGGCGCGGGCATGCGCTCGCGACGCCAGCCGGCGAGATCAGGAGAAAACTCGGGCGAGCGCGGGAGCTCGATGCCGGGCTCGGGGAGGATCCACCAACCGCCGGGACCGCCGCGACCGCGCTGGAACGGGTTCTTGAGATCGGCGCTGATGAAGCTCTCGATGTTCGCGTGCTCGAAGCGAGGGCGCGGGAACGCGTACAGCGTGCCGTCGATGATTTCGCCGCGCCAGGTGCGGGGGAGCGCTTCGAGATCGGCGATCGTCGCGGCGTGGACGAGCTTGGGGGCGAGGTTCATGGGGGGCGAGCTCCTGCGGGAGCGTAGCGGATCGCGCGAGGGGATGACGGAGATGCTCACTCTCCTCCGCGCTCTCCGTAGGGCGTCGAGCTACCGGTGTGGGGGTTCCGCGTCGCTGCTTGAAAAAGCCAGCGGGCGTGCGTAATCACGAGGCCCCGTGGGCAAGCGAACACGCCGGGAGCGAAGGGCCCATCAACGCGAGCAGGCGCTCGCGACCGGTGACATCACCGCGCTGCGCGAGATCGTCGAGAAGACGCCGCTCGCGGCGGTCCCCGCGCTGGTGAGCGCCCTCGGCGATACGCCCGGCGATCCCGCGCTCGCGGCCGAGCTCGACGTGCTCGCGCTCGGGCTCGCCCGGCGGCTTCATCAGGGCGGCGAGCCGGAGCGCGCGCTCACCGTCGCCGCGGCCGCGCAGCGCCGCGCGTCGGCGTGGAGCATGGAAGAAGCGCTCACGGCGTTCGCGCTGGGCCGCGACGAGATCGCCGCCGCGGTCGCTGCCGCCGATCCGATCGTGGAGGCCGCGCTCGGGCCCTTGCTCCAGGCAGTGAGCGGCGAGGTGGCGCACGCTTCGACTATAGCCGCGCCGAAGCTGCGCGCGCTGCACGCGGCGGCTCGCGCCGTGGGCCATGTCGTGCACGGACAGCCCGAAAAAGCCCTGGCGATCGCGCGGCGCATCCCGGTCGCCCAGCGCGATGCCGGGCTCGTCAAAGCGATCTCTTCGCCGACGGATGCGAACCAAAAACGCGTGTTTTGCGGGCGCGGATGCTCTCCGCGAGCGCGCCGGGGGCCGTCGCCGAGATCATCCGCGAGGTCGGCCCCGAGGCGTTCGACGCGCCGGATCGCGCGAGCGCGGCGCTGTATCACGGCTTCAGCCTCGTCCGTATCAAGCCCGCCGTGGCCTCGCGGAGCTTCGATCGCGCCGTTCAGCTCGGCGCCGATTTGATCGAGGCGCTGCGCGGAAAGATGATGGCGACGCTCGGCGTCGCGATGACGTTCGACGAGCTCGAGTACGAGCACGACCCGAGCCGGGTTCAGCGTAACGCCGCCACCGCGGCCGAACGCCTGGCGCACGCTCTCGAGCGCATCCCCCTTGGCGCGCCGCTGGCGGCCGCGGCGTGGGCCATGGCCGCGGAGCGATGGATCGACGATGACGAGCCGCGCCACGCGCTCACCGCCATCGCTCGCGCGCGCCCGCTCGCTCGCTGGAGGCAAGCTGCTCGACGAGCTCGCCGTGATGGAGGCGGACGCCACCGCGTTCAGCAGCATGCCCGAGGCCGAGCGCCTGATCGGGGCGCTGCTCGAGCGCTCCCCGAGCTGCGTCGCGGCCTGGGAGCTGAAGAGCGCTCTCGCCCGCGGACAGGGCGATTTCGCGCGCGCCGAGGCGATCCTCGTCGAGGCTGCGGCGGCGACGAAGGATCCGGAGCTGATGGATGCGACGCGTACGATCCAGGCGAAACACGGCGCGCTCGTCCCGTTCGAGGGGCTCGTCCCCGGCGCGGTCTCGGCCGGCGCGCTCGCGAAAGAGCTCCTGCGCGCGACGAAGCCGGAGACCGATGCGTACCCGCTCGCCAGCGCGCACCGCGCGGCGCTCGGGCCTCAATCCCGCCTGGCCTTCGACGGCGCGGCGCTCGCCATCGCCGCGCATTTCGGCACGTTCGAGATGGCCGAGGCGCGGCTCCACGCGCTGGTCCCGGCCTGGCGCGGCGCGTCCCACGAGCTCGCGCGGTTGATCGGCGTGGCCCTCCACCTTGGTCTCGGGGACTCGCTGCCGTTGCTCGCCTACGAGATCGGTGAAGACGTCCCGGCCGCGCGCGCGATCCTCGACGCCCTCGCGGTTGCAGGGGAGGGGAAGCTCCTAGGCCGCGTTCTCCGCGCCGCAGAGCCCGACGCGAGCCCCGCTCGCGCCGCGCTCACCGAGGGCTTGCACTTGCTCAAAGCGCAGCTCGAAGCGACGCTGCACGATCTCGGGGTCGAGGTGGATCGACGCACCGGCGAGCCCGTCGACGCCGAGGGCCAGCGCGTCGTCGAGGTGCGCGCCGCGGGCCCGAACGAGCGCGTGGGCACGGTCGTCGAGGTGGTGCGGCCGGGGTACGCGCTGGGCGCGAAGATCGTCCGCGAGGCTGAGGTGGTGGCCTGGCCGACGAGGACTTCCTCGAAGGCGAGCGCGAGGATCTGGCCGCGCACCCGATCATTCCGCGAGACACCGTCGTTCCGGTGGAGCGCACGCAGACCGTCTACACGATCGCGGTCGATCAGGAGGCGGCCGAGCTGCCCATCGTGCAAGGCGAGCGCGCGCGCATGTCCGGCAATACCGAGCTCGGCGTCGTGCGCGTCGAGCCGCTGCCGCCCGGACCTGCCGGCGGGCCGGTGGAGGTCACGTTTCGGCTCAATCTCTCGGGCGTGCTCCACGTCCGCGCGCTGCACGTGCCCTCCGGCGTCAGCGCCGACGTGCACATCGCCGAGAGCCCCTACCGCCTGACCGAGCAAGTGCGAAAGAGCGCCGGCGCCGAGGTCGCCGCGATGCGGGCACAGGCGCCCGAAGCGATCGAGGGACCAAGCGAGATCCGTGCTCGTGATGGCCGCGACGAGTCGGTTGATCTCGACGCGCAAGCCGGCCGCTTCTTTCTCGCGCTGCGGCAGCGCCGTGGAGCTCGCGGCCTTCCGCTCGGCGAGGCGCCGACGGATCTGGAGAAGCGTGTCGACCAAGATCTGCTCAGACAGCGTGTGCTCCAGGATCCAGTCGACCACGAGTCGGTTCACGACTTCGACGGGACGACGTGAGCTGTTGGAACAGACCGTCTCACCGCGAGTCCGGCGGTAAGAGCAGGTGTAGACCTTGATCGGCGTGTAGCTGCTCTTGCCGTTGGTCACGGTCAACGGGCCACCATACTCGGCGCAGCGCGCGATTCCCGTGAGCAGCCTCTCCTCGAGAGTCTGCCACGCGGGAAGGGGCTGAACACGCGGTCTGACACCGCACGTTTCGGGACGTCGTCCGCAGTCCCATGGTAGCAGGTGAATAGAAACGCACTTGAAGCAGGCTCTTCGGGTACCGCCGGCCGCCCCTCCGGAGAGGAACCATCGCCGGGGGAGTCATGTGTTCTTGGTATTTCCCTTCGTGATGCGCCACTTCCGCTGACTGTTTTCAATCTGCTTTTCGTCCCAAGGCTATCAGTGAACGCGTCAGAGACGGTCTCAGGATGAGAATCTTCGGGAATTCGTCGGGGAGCCGTCCGAGCCCGGAACATCGAGAACGGTCCACTCATGGGCGCGGACTCCATCTGTCCGATCTCCGTGATGGGAATGTCGCCAAGGCCCAGGCGCTGCTGGAGCCGTGCGACGGTCGTGGGACCCGACTCGGTTACACTTGCCCGAACCCTCCGCTTCGCTGTTTCGGGAAGGAGCGAAGCCAGGACCAAGCCAAGGTGCTCATACTCATCGACGATCGCGGCGTCGGGGTTCTCGCGCTGGATCCGGGAGGAAAAACGCCCGTTGGTAGGCGTTGTGAGCACGTAGCCGCCCACAGACTTCCCCCGGTGTTTCAGGATTGGTTCGAGAGGTTCATCGAGCGAGTCGAGCGGGGCGATGCGGCACCATGGAACCTCGAACAGGTCATTGCGGGCCATCCGGGTCGTCACCCGATGACGCGTCTCATCCGTCTTGCGCCCGTGAGACGCGGAGCAGTCCTGCCACCAGACCGTCGTCGCAGGCCTCGGTCGCCAGGTGAGCGACCTTGATCTGCTTTCCGTGGCCCGTCACCAGGTCGGCGCGCAGCGCGCCGGCGCAGCACGTCGGGCAGTGGACCAGGTAAACACGCATCCGGGCGGTGAGCTTCTCGACTGTTCGCTTGTGCCGGAGTGGGCCGTGGAGGTTCATGGCCTCGTGCGTGGCAACCGGCTCGCGAGTTCGGGCCGCCGCGAAGATGGCGTCGAGGCCCTCGCGGGCGCTCCCGAGAAGCGCTGTCCCGCGCTCCACGTCGCCCGCCCGCGTTCGACCGAGAAGGCCGGGCTTCTCGCCGGCGGGGAGGATCGCCATCAGCGGAGAGCGCTTGTAGCGAGCGCAAGCGTCGCAATAGGGCTTGCTGCGCAGCGCGAGCGGGATGATCGCGCCGCCGCCAAGGAATCCACAGAGCTCGAGCCCGCGCAGGCCGTAGCCGAGGAGGCCGAGCGCGTCGCCCGCCTTGCCGTGCTCTTCCCAGCGAAAGTTGCGCGTCGCGAAATCGAAGTAGGTCCAGAAAGAGAACGCCATGCCGTCGTCGCCGACAGCGTCATCGGAGACAAGCAGTCGGAACTCCAGGTAGTGCGCGGCCGCGTACCCGCACAGCAGCAAAGCGATGACCGACCAGATGAGTCGGCCCGAGATCTTGCAGCCGAGCAGCCACGCCGCGATGCCGTACCCACTCGATGCGACCATCCCGACGAGGAGCGCGCCCACGGGGAGAATGTAGTTCGCGTACCAACCCATGATGTCGGTGCCGCTGCGGCTGAGGAAGAAGACACAGACGAGCGAAAGGGCGGTGCTCGCCACTCCGCCCGCGAGCACCCCGGCCATCCTCGCGGCAGAAGTGACCGGCGGAGGAGGCGATTGAACGGCGGCGCGGTACGGCGAGTGAGGCATGCTTTGTCTCCTGTTCGAGGCAGCTCGGTGGAATACCATTTCCGTCGCTTCGTTGCGGCCCTGATTTGCTCGGGGCAGGGGACACCCGGTTTCTGGCCGGGTCGCGATCGCCGCCGGGCCACGATGGTCCGACCGAGGAGCACCCTGCGTGCGCAAATGAATGGCTGGGAAGCCTCCGCACGCTCGCGTCGTGGGAGCCGGATCCGGTCAGGGCAACTTCCGTGGCCGCTTGTGGATCGGAATGTGGCGTTCCCCCTCGATGGCGTGGATTTTCTTCGTCGTGTCCCGGTGCCAGGACTGCGCCAGGCCCTGTTCGCGGCCGTCGCGCGTGAACCGCGTCCAGCCTCGAAGGCCGAACGAGTCGAGCGTCTTGCTGTGGAATTCGCTCACCTCGTTCCAGGGGTGGCCGGAGGCCGGCGCCTCCACCATGTCCTGGCGATAGGTGCCGTCGGCGGCGATGAGGGTCGCCGACCAGGAGGCCCGTTGCTGATCGACCTCGGAGTACTCCGCATACGAGAGCACGTGGATCTCGCCGTCGCGCTGCACGACACCCAGGAAGTCAGTGAAGACATCGACCATGTCGAGCAGCTTGCCCTTCTGGAGAATGGCTATCGCGCTGTCGGCCGCGGAGACGAGCCCGACCTCCACGTCGCTCAGAGTGGCTTTCGGGCTGTAGAGCGTGGCCTCGTTGGCGGCGATGCTGGTGGCGTCCCAGATGCCATGATCATAGCCGATCGTCTCGACATGGAGCGGGTCGCTCGGGTGATACGAGAGGCTGGTGGGCGGCGCGCCGTTGGCCGGCAACTCGAAGGCTCTGGCGCGGATTTCGGCCCAGGGCTCGAAGCCGACCGGATCGGGCAGGGTGAGCCAGACCGATCGCGCCGGATCGTGAGCGGGTGGCCGTGGTGTGGTGACGGCGCGGGATCGGCGCCGGGAGGGGCCGCCGCGGCGGCCGAGTCGCCAGCGGCGGGGCCGCGCACGCGACCGCGAAGAGCGGGAGCGTCAGCAGCGCGCGCAGGAACGGTGGGGAGCTCGTGGAGCTATCTCGCAGGGCGGTCATCGGCGGGCGTCTCACCGGGCGCAGCCTACCGCAGGTGACGCCGCAATCCGGCGCGAGTCGACATGGCGGAGAGCTCGTGGCGATGGGCAACGGCGACGTTCACGTGCTGCGCGGAGCGAGGGCCGCGCCGCTGCTCGGGATACGCTGGATCGTACGTCGTCGAGGCGGGCCGACCTGGCCGAAAGCGCGCGCGGGGGATAGCCTATCTCCTGAGCCGCGCGGGCGATCAAGGCGGCGGGGCGGGCTTCGGATCGGCGCAGCCCCAGGACTCGACGTACACTCTGACGCTCCAGGGATACTTGAACGCCGCCTCGCCGCCGCCCTGGGTGAAGGACCAGACATGGCCGTTGGTGAGCTCGAGCAGCCAGCTCTGATCGATGGTCTGCGTCACGTCGAACATGTGCCAGTCGCCCTGCTGCTGCGAGGCCGCGATCGCCGCCGAGACGGTCTGCAGCGCGACGTCGCCGAGCCCGAACGCCCAGCCGTAGGGGCCCGCGCCCGCGAGGCTCCCCGCCGCGTCCCCGGCGGCCGACAGCACCTTCGACCAGCTATCGCTCCCGGGATCCTTTTGCTGGAAGCAGCTGTAGGTGACAGTCAGGTTGTTCTGGGTGAGGCGCGGGCCGGACTGGCCCCAGAAAATCGAGTCCGTCGGCGCAAAGTCGGCGCCGCCGTGGTCGGGGATCGACGCTGTGGCCTTGGTGAGCGCGACCTCGACCGTGCCGCTGATGCCGGCCTCGGACGCGGGAACGATGGCTCCGTCGCTCGCCTGGACGACGCAGTAGTAGCTTTGCGGGGACCCGTCGAGCGTGCCTGTCGGGAGCCAGACCTGCTTTGCCTGATGGCCGACCTCGAGTCGCGAGATCCGCAGGCGGAGCTGGGCGGCGCTGCAATCGGTCCCTGAAGGGAAGCCCCCGTCGGGTACGCCGGCGTCCGCCGCGTCGCGCGGCCACGAGAGCTCATCGAACGAGAGCGGCTTGGGCTGCGCCGGCAGCGCGGCGCCCTTGCTGCACGACGGCGCGGCGTCGCACTTGGGGCACTGGCCGCAGTCGGTCGGGCACGTCACGCAAGTCTCGTCCTTCGAGCAGGCGTTGTCCCCGCACACCCCCGGCGAGCCGTCCTCACCCGCGTCAGGCAACATCACCCGCTCGCCGCCTGCGCCGCCAGCGCCTCCTGCGGCCGTTTCGGTCGTCGCCCCTGCGGTGCATCCGAGCACCATGGCGAACGACGAGACCAGGATTTTCCACGAATGGGCGCTGCGCGGCATGGATCACCTCCAGAGGACAGAGCGGGCGACGGTAACACAGGATCGCTCCCTGACGCGACTCGATGACGTGAGTCACGAACGATCCCGAGGCGGTTGCCCGAAGGACCCCGTCTCCTCGGGGCGTACGGAGCTCGTCGTCGTTGCGCGGGGGTCGGATCGCCCGCCGCGCAAACACGGCTTCACACCACAGCCGAGATCGAGGGGTGATGAGCCACTCGAGTCCTGTTCTGGAGGGGTCTCCAGGACCGTGACTGTCCTGTCCGCCTGCACGTGAAAATCGCGCCACTCTCTCCAGATGAGCTGGTCCCAGGGTCGGAAGCGCGTCCCGCTCGGCTGCACTTTCTTCCCGCTCGGCGGGCCAGACCATGCATCGAGCGTCTGCGCGGGTCCGAGGTCAGGTGTGCACCGAAGGTGCGGCCACGCTTCGGACGATCGCGCGGGGCGCGGCGGTCAGGCTGTGGCGCGTTTGCAGCGGCGAGAGAGCACGCGCCTTCGACCCCCCCGTGAGAATGACACTGATCGCGCAGATTCTCGGGGCACGCAGGCTTGGCCTGCCCGTTGCTAAAGGCGGCAATACCCGAGGTTGCCAGGGCTTCTTCGATGTCGATATCCACGCTGCCCGCGAGATGGGAAAGCCTGGAGCATCGAAAATGAGCTCAGGTATTCAATGCTCGGCGGCGCCGGCGGCTCGCTCGCGTCTCGACCTTCTCCCGAGTGATACCCGCGGGGTTCGCTCCGCTCAACGAGGATCCCATGCACACCATTCTCTTTCTCGTGTTCGGTCTCATCGTCGGCGCCCTCGCTCGCGTCGTCGTCCCTGGCAAAGATCCGGGCGGCTGGATCGTCTCGATGGTGCTCGGTGTCGTCGGCTCGTTCCTGGGCGCCTTCCTCGGCCGTGCCCTCTCGATTTATCGCGAGGGAGAACCCGCCGGCTTCGTGATGTCGCTCCTCGGCGCCATCATCGTCGTCGTGGCGTATCACGCCATCGCTCGTCGCCGCACGCTCGCCTGAGCTCGACGGCATCACGTCAATTCACGCTCAACCCTGAATTCCATCTACGCAGGAAATACGCCATGAAAGCCACTGATCTACTCCAGAAGCAGCACAAGGTCGTCGCGGATCTCTTCGAGAAGATCGAGAAGTCGAAGGACGACGCGAAGAAGAAGGATCTGTTCGAGGAGCTCGCCAGCAACCTCGCCGCGCACGACGCGATCGAGCGGGAGATCTTCTATCCCGCATGCGAGACGAAGATGGGGATCACCGATCTCCTGGGTGAGGCGCTGGCCGAGCACGGCGTGGTCGAGTTCTGCCTCTACCTGGCCGACGAGGCCCGCGGCGAGGACGACTTCGACTACAAGATGACGGTCCTCAAGGAGACCGTTCAGCATCACGTCGAGGAAGAAGAGAAGGAGTTCTTCCCCAAGGTGGAGAAGGCGCTCGGCGCCCCCCTGCTGGAAGAGCTCTGCGTCGAGATGGAAGCCCGCTTCGAGGAGGCCAAGGCGTCCGACTTCCGCGGTCCGCTTCACGAGAACCTCCGCCAGGTCCTGGACGGCGCCCTCGAGCCCGCGCCCGCCAAGAGCGCCAAGAAGCCGGTGGCGAAGAAGGGCGCGAAGAAGACTGCCAAGAAGGCTGCGTGAGCCCCGCCCGCTGAGCCATCCGCGATCGACGATCAGGCGACGCGCTCTCGTCTAGCACAAGAGTTCTCCATGCTCGGTCCCGCGACGAAGCCGAACGTTTTGCCCGCCGTCGGAGCGGGCGAATTCACCGGCTTCGTTCGCGTTCGCGGCGCGCGCGAGAACAACCTCCGCGACGTGAACGTCGATATCCCGCGTGACGCGCTGGTCGTGTTCACCGGTGTGTCGGGCTCGGGCAAATCGTCGCTGGCGTTCGGCACGCTCTACGCCGAGGCGCAACGGCGCTATCTCGAGTCCGTCTCACCCTATGCGCGGAGGCTCTTCGATCAGATGCCCGTGCCGGAGGTCGACGAGATCGAAGGCCTCCCGCCCGCGGTGGCGCTTCAGCAGCAGCGCGGCACGCCGACGACGCGCTCGTCGGTCGGCAGCGTGACGACGCTCTCGAACCTCCTGCGCATGCTCTACTCGCGCGCGGGCGACTACCCGCGCGGCCAGGCGCTGCTCTATGCGGAGTCGTTCTCGCCCAACACGCCCGAGGGTGCATGCCCCGCCTGCCATGGCCTCGGGAGCGTCCACGAGGTCACCGAAGAGACGATGGTGCCCGACGCGTCGCTCACCATCCGCGAGCGCGCCGTCGCCGCGTGGCCGATGGCCTGGGGAGGCCAGAACCTGCGCGACATCCTCGTCACGCTCGGCTACGACGTCGACACGCCGTGGCGCGATCTGCCGGAGAAGCAGCGCGAGTGGATCCTCTTCACCGACGAGCAGCCGACAGTACCGGTGTACGCGGGCCTCGATCCCGTCGAGGCGCGACGCGCGCTGAAGCGCAAGGAGCCGCCCAGCTACATGGGCACGTTCACCGGGGCGAAACGGCACGTGCTCCACAGCTTCGCGACCTCGAAGAGCCCGCTGATGAAGAAGCGCGCGCTCCAGTTCATGCGCAGCCACGACTGCAGCGCGTGCCACGGGAAGCGCCTGCGCCGCGAGTCGCTCTCGGTCACGTTCGCCGGGCTCGACATCGCCGACCTGTCGCGCCAGCCGCTCGCGCGCCTCGCGGCGATCTTCCGGCCGTACGCCGAGGGCAACGCCGCGAGCGACGGCGCGCGGCAGGCCGCGCACCCCGAGAAGGTCATCGTCACGCGTCGGATCGCCGAGGACATCGGCGCGCGCCTCGGCGTGCTGCTCGATCTCGGCCTCGGCTATCTCTCGCTCGATCGCAGCACACCGACGCTGTCGCCGGGGGAATTGCAGCGGCTCCGCCTCGCGACCCAGGTTCGCTCCAACCTCTTCGGCGTGGTCTACGTCCTCGACGAGCCCTCGGCCGGCCTCCATCCGGCCGACACCGAGGCGCTGCTGCGCGCGCTGTTTCGCCTTCGATCCTCGGGCAATTCGCTCTTCGTCGTCGAGCACGAGATCGACGTGATCCGCCGCGCGGACTGGATCGTCGACGTCGGCCCCGCCGCCGGCGAGCACGGGGGCAGGGTGCTCTACAGCGGGCCGCCCGCGGGCCTGGCGCACGTCGAGGCCTCGCAAACCCGCCGGCATCTCTTCGGCGAGCAGACGGTGGCGCCGCGCGCCCGCCGCGAGCCGCGCGGCTGGCTCGAGCTCGAGGCCGTGACGCGCAACAACCTCGTCGACCTCGACGTCGCGTTTCCGCTCGGCATGTTCACGAGCGTGACGGGGGTGTCGGGCTCGGGGAAGTCCAGCCTCGTGAGCCAGGCGCTGGTCGAGCTGGTCGCGTCGGCGCTCGGCCACGAGCTGCCGATCGAGGACGAGGACGAGGAGAGCGAGGTGCTCGATCGCAGCGCGGCGCCGGCGGTTTCCGGCCGGATCCGCGCCGGAGCCGATCGCGTGAAGCGCCTCGTCCGGGTCGATCAGCGGCCGATCGGCCGTACGCCGCGCTCCAACCTCGCGACGTACACCGGCCTGTTCGATCACGTGCGCAAGCTCTTCGCGTCGACCAGGGCCGCGCGCGCGCGTCGCTACGACGCCGGTCGGTTCTCGTTCAACGTGGCCAAGGGCCGCTGCGCGACCTGCGAGGGCGAGGGCTTCGTCTTCGTCGAGATGCTCTTTCTGCCGAGCGTCTACGCGCCGTGCCCCGCGTGCAAGGGCAGCCGCTACAACGCCGCGACGCTCCAGATAACCTACCGCGGTCGGTCGATCGCCGACGTGCTCGGCATGACGGTCGACGACGCCCACGAGCTCTTCGTCGACGAGCCGAGCGTGCGGCGTGCGCTCCACGTGGTGCGCGAGGTCGGCCTCGGCTATCTGCGTCTCGGTCAGCCCGCGACCGAGCTCTCGGGCGGCGAGGCGCAGCGGATCAAGCTCGCGACCGAGCTGCAGCGAGCCCAGCGCGGCGACACGCTGTACATCCTCGACGAGCCGACGACTGGCCTCCACCCATCGGACGTCGAGCGGCTGATGGCGCAGCTCGGCGGCCTCGTCGACGCTGGCAACACGGTGATCGTGGTGGAGCACGACATGCGCGTGGTCGCGGGGAGCGACTGGGTGATCGACATTGGCCCGGGCGCCGGCGCCGAGGGAGGGCGCGTCGTCGCCGCGGGGCCGCCGGCGAAGGTCGCCAAGGCAGCGGGCAGCAAGACCGCGCCGTACCTGACACCGTATCTGCCCGCAGGGCCCCCGTGATCGATGCGGTGCGGCGCCGTCGGCGTAGCCGTGACGGTGCCAGCACCCACCGATCGCGCGGCCGGCTTCGACACCACCTTCTCCGCGAGCCTGCGGCGGTCCGGGTGAGTGTCGACGCTCCTCACCTTGCTGGCCCCCACACGGTGCCAGCTATGACCGACGACCGATCAAAAACGACCAGGCTCCGCGAGCGCGGGGCCTGGTCGTTGATGCGGTGTCGCCGCGCCGAGATCGTCAGTGTGGCTTCGACGCTTCAGACCCCGGCGTGGCGTCGACCGCGCCCGCGATGATCCTGGCCCAGGTCGCCGACGAAGGCCTGCGCCTTGTGCTCGACCGCCTCGAGCGCGCTGTGGGCCGCGTGCTCGGCCTGCTCGAAGAGGCGATCACGCACCTCGCCGGTCCAGTCGTCCTCGCGCTCCGTATGCGGGAGAGCCAGACCGATCGCCGCGCCTACAGCCAGCGCGACCGCCCCTACGGCCAGAGGATTGGAGTACATCGCGTCCTCGAATCCCTGCTCGGCGCGCACCATCCCCGACTCCACGCCGCGGTACGCGCGCTGACCGACGCGGCTCGCGTCGTGGGCCAGATGCGAGGCGACATCACGCGTGCCGTGCGCGATGTGCTCAGCGCCGTCGCCAACGCGATGGGCCAGCCGCCCGGCGCCGTCGCCGATGGTATGGACGACCTGCCCCGCGCCGTCACTGACTCGATGCGCGAGCTCACCCGCGCCGTCGCCGACGCGGTGCGCGAGCTGACCAGCGTTCTCACCGGCGCGGTGCGCCAGCGAGCCGACCGTTTCACCGACATCGTGGACAGCGCCCCTGGCCTGCTGACTCAGCCCGACCGCGCCTTCCTGGATCCGGTGCCCGACCTCCTGCACCTTGTGGCCGACCTCAGAGGCGCCGTCGCCCATCTGATGGCCAAACCGAGCGACCCTGTCCTGAGCGCCGTGAAGGGCGTCGCCGAACGTCGAGTGCGCCGGGAGCGACTCCCGACCACGGGTGTCCTCGAAGCGGTGATTACCTTCGCGGATCCCGACGCGATACCCTTGCTGAATGCGCTCTGCGCGCGAGCGGCCATCGCGGCGCGAGCGGCTCCCGCGCGCCCCCATGAGGAGCCAGCCGAGGCCGACGGCGACGAGCGCCACCGGGATCGGGTTCTCCCGGACGACCTGGAACGCCGTCGTCTTCGCCTCCGTCACGGTCTCTTTCGCGTCGTGAACCATGTGCTCCATCCTTCCCACCGTTGCGTCGTGAACTGCCTGTCGCGCGTGCTCGAGCTCCTGGTTGATCCGGGCGCGCGCCTCGGCCATCTCCTGCTCGATCTTGCCCTTCGCCTCCTGGAACTCCTTGGCGAGATCGTCCTTCAGGTGGTCCTTGACCTCATGAAACTGGCCGAGGGCAGAGTCCTTGAGCTCGACGATCTGCTCCTTGATGTGCGCGGGGCTCAATCGCTGCTCGATCTCGTTGACCGTGCTCGACATGCTGGCCCGCGTCTGGCTGATGTCGCTGACGATGCCGGCCACATCACTGGAACCCGCGCCCTCGGCGTTCATCGACTGACTTGCTCGCTTATCCATTTTTTATCATCCTTGAGCGTCTCGAGAGTTCGGCGTGGCAGAGCGTCGATCTCCCGGAATCGACGCAAGCCGGAGCGCGCGAGCACCGCACCGGCGCTCATGAACACAATCCCCACCAGCAGCGCGGCCGCCCAGAGGGGGATGGCGAGCGCCAGCACGATGATCAGCGCAGCCAGGAGGACCAGCCCGCCGCCGAGCGCGACAGCGGCGCCGACCGCGATTTGAAGGCCGCACGAGGCGGCCTCCTTCGCTTTCACGGTCAGCTCCGCCTGCGCCAGCTCGACCTCTTTGCGGACGAGCATGCCAGTCTCCGAGGCCAGCTCCGCGAAGAGCTCACCCAGGGGGCGCGGCGTCGGCGACGGTGTATCGGTCACGAGCGGGCCGGCCGAGTCCCGCCCTCGGCTCGGCTCTTGTCGGTGCCGTTGGCGGGCGTCGCCGGTGCTTCGGCTTTCCGGGCGTCGGACGGCCTGGCCACAGGCATGTTTGCAGCGCCGGCTGCGCTGGCCTGGGCGCTCGTTGCGCCGTCGGCGCGTGCGGGCTTGTAGCCTGCGTTGCCGGAGCTCGCCGCGGCAGCGCTGGTCGCGGCGGCGGCGCTCGCGGCGCTCCCGTCGGCTCCGCGCGGTGACTCGGTGTGTCCCGTGGGCGGAGCGCTGCGCGCCTGCGCGCTTCGCCCCTCGTGCCCAGCACCCGGGCCGTCGGTGCTGTCGGCGGGATAGCGTCCTCCGTGCTCGGAGCGACCGCCGCTGGTCGACGCCGGCACGAGCGGGGCGCTCCGGCTCATCAGCGTCCTCGAGTGGTCCAGCGCCCCGACACTGGCAGAGTGGCGCGCGTCAGCCCGACTCCGCGCAGAGCTCTTGAGGAAGCGACCGCCCACGAGGCCCAGCACGAACGCCGCGCCGAGGAAGATGGCCGGCTCGCGACGAGCAAAGCCCTCCACCTCGCCGATGACGTCACGCAGGCTCCGCGACTGGAGGTAATCCGCCACGTCCTCGATACCATCCGCCGCGCGCGCCCCGAGGTGTCCCGCGGGGCCCGAGGCGGCAGCGCTCTCCGCCGTGGAGCGAATGGCGTCGGCGACACCCCCTATCGCCTCCGCGGCCTTGTTCTTCTCGGAGTCGAGGCGCCGCTCGATATGCTCTGAAGCGGTGTGAACCACCTTGCCTGCGGCGTTCTTGGCCTCTTCGAGAAGGGCGTTCGGAGCGGTGGTGTCGCTCGACTTCTCCGTCGTCGTCTGATCCATTGCGCGGTCCTTTCACTATCCGTTGTCGCGACGGGCGCACTGCGAAACCCGTGCCGGAGCCGGCGACGAGCGATCTCCGGCGAGATCGCCAGGGGCTTGATCCAGGCGAGAGCGAGACCGTCGCCACGACGCCACACAGCGTCGCGCGTCGAGGCAAACAGACACGCTCCACCCCTTCGGTCGTGGCAGAAGAGTCGCACTCATCGGATCAAACCTCGGGCGGGTCCATCGCGCGCTCGTGATGGCGGTGCTTGGCCAGCGCCTTGATGAAGGTGGGGAGCGCCTTCCCGGCTTCCCCGCTCTCGCCGAGAAGAACGCCGGGATCGGGCTGACCCGTCGAGAGCTTCGCAGAGATGCCGGCCTTCTCGAACAGCGCGGCGCCGGCGCCGAGGGCCAGCATCGGCTTGTCGTGGCGATACTGGTCCTTGAGGAACTCCAGCGCTTGCCCGAGCTTGCCCAGGGCCGTCATCGCGGCGTCACCGCCGGGGGCGATCACCGCGTCGAAGAGGACCGAAGGCATCGTCTCCAGCGTCGCCTCGACCTCGAGCGTCTTGCCGTCCGCGGCCTTCACCGAGCCCAGGCGCGCTCCCACGTATTTCGGAACCGCGCCCCGCGCGGAGAGCCCTTCGTGCAGAGCCTGAGCGGCGCCGCCGTCGACCCCGTTCTCCACGAGGATGGCAATCCGCCGCGTGCGGATCTCGCCGTTGCCGGGATTGGAGAAGATGGAGAGCGCGGGCGACACCAGGATCTCGGGCTTGGGAGCGTGCTCGAGCGCCTTCGGGAGGGCCTCCGGGAGGTCCATCCCGAGCTGCTCCGCCAGCGTCGCGGCGAGCTGCGAGTCGACGTTGGCCAGCATGGCCACGACGCGCCGGCGCACCGCCGCGACCTGAACGCGGGTCAGCTCGAAGCGGAAGCCGCGGAGAATGTGGGCCTTCTCGATCGGAGTCTGGCTGTTCCAGAACAGCGTGGCCTGGGTGTAGTGATCCGCGAATTTCTCGGGCTTGGCGCGCACCTTGTCACCCTCGATGGGCTCGCGGAAGGAGCTGAATCCCGCGGCGCCCGCCTGAAACGGACAACCCCCACCGAGGGAGTTGGGCTCGTACGCGACCCGGCCGCGGTTGATGCCCTGGCGGTGCATCCCGTCGCGCTGATTGTTGTGGGTCGGCGCGATGGGAGCGTTGATGGGGATCTCGTGGAAGTTCGGGCCTCCCAGGCGGGAGATCTGCGTGTCCAGGTACGAGTGGATCCTGCCCGCCAGCAGCGGATCGTTGGAGAAGTCGATGCCGGGGACGACGTGCGCCGTGCAGAACGCGACCTGCTCGGTCTCGGCGAAGAAGTTGTCGGGGTTGCGATCGAGCACCATCTTCCCCACGGCCGTCAGCGGCACCAGCTCTTCCGGCACGAGCTTGGTCGCGTCCAGGATATCGAAGCTGAAGCGCTCGGCGTCGGCCTCGGAGAAGAGCTGAAAGCTCAGCTCCCACTCGGGGAACGCGCCGCTCTCGATCGCCTCCCACAGATCGCGCCGGTGGAAGTCCGGATCCGCGCCCGCGATCTTCACCGCTTCATCCCAGTCGAGAGAGTGCGTCCCGACGAGCGGTCGCCAGTGGAATTTCACGAAGGTGGAGGCGCCGCGCGCATCGACGAGCCGGAACGTGTGGACACCGAATCCCTGCATCATGCGCAGGCTCCGCGGCAGCGCCCGGTCGGACATCGCCCACAGCAGCATGTGAGTGGACTCCGGCATCAGCGAGACGAAGTCCCAGAAGGTGTCGTGCGCCGTGGCGGCCTGGGGCATGCCGAAGTGAGGCTCGGGCTTGGCGGCGTGAATCAGGTCCGGGAACTTCATCGCGTCTTGAATGAAGAACACCGGCATGTTGTTGCCGACGAGGTCCCAGTTGCCTTCGTCGGTGTAGAACTTCACCGCGAACCCGCGGACATCGCGGGCGGTGTCGGCAGAGCCGCGCTCCCCGATCACGGTGGAGAATCGGGTGAACACCGGCGTGCGCTTGCCCGCTTCGGCGAAGAGGGAGGCGCGGGTCAGGTGAGTCTGCGGCGCGTAGCACTCGAAGTACCCGTGCGCGGCGGAGCCCCGGGCATGCACGATCCGCTCGGGGATGCGCTCGTGATCGAAGTGAGTGAGCTTCTCGCGGAGGATGAAGTCCTCGAGCAGAGCCGGCCCGCGCAGGCCGGCTTTCAACGAGCTCTGGTTGTCGCCGATCGGCACGCCCTGGTTGGTGGTGAGGGGACGAGCGCTGGAGTCGATGCGGGCCCGGTCGAGAGGGAGATTGCCCGGGTTCGCGCCCAGGTGGGGTTGCCCCGCGCCCACTTTGCCCGAGGCCGTCGTTTCGGTGAGGGTGCTGCC
>JANYGI010000223.1 GCA_025362495.1 Byssovorax sp.
GCGATGACGACGCCTACACCACGCTTTGCCGCCGCGAAGATGCGGGGCGCCTGGCCGAGATGCTGGTGGGCACATGCAGCCCGCTCGAGCAGCACGTGGTGATGCTCGACGTCGAGGATCGCAGCGACGCCGAGATCGCGAGCGCGCTCGAGATCTCCCTCGTGCACGTGCGCGTCACGCGCCACCGCGCGCACAAGAAGCTGCGCGGCGCGCTTCGAGACGAGGCGCGGTGAACGAATCGCCCTATCCCGCTCCGGCCGCCTGCGTCGAGCCGAGCCTTGGCGCGGAGGCGACCCTGGCGCTCGGCCGGGCACCATCCCTTCCTGTCGTCGCACACCTCGCGATCTGCCCGGAATGCCGCCTCGTGCGCGCCGAGTTCGAGGCTGCCGCGGCCGGGGCGGTGCCGCTGGACTCACGGATGCGCGACCGGCTGCGTCGCCTGGCGCTCCACTCGCGGCGCCGAAACGCCCCGTAGCGGACACGCCGCGAGACAATCGCCCGACGGCGTGTAACGCGGACCCGGGTTTGCTGAAGTACAGGGGGTAAGGGCGGTGGGGACCACTGGTCGCCGACTGCTCCCGCGCCTACACGTCGTGGGCGCCAACAGAGGACTGTACCATGAGCCATGATTACGTCAGCATTCTCGAGCGCGAGTCTTCCGCCTTGGTGGACTCGATTGACCGCGATCCGCTGATCGGGAGCGTCATCCGCGGCGACGCGTCCCGTGAAACTTATGTGAGGTTCCTCGTGGGAACCTATCATTACCTCCGCTGGTCCGGCCCGCTCCTCGCGGAGACCGCCGAAGGGCTCCGGCGCAGCGGCCGTTGCCCCTGGCTGCTGGCGATCGTCGATGCCAAGACGGCCGAGGAGTCACCGCACGATGGCTGGGTGCTCGACGATCTTCGCACGTGTGGAGTCAACGTCGAGCTCATCAAGGCCCAGCCGGCGCCGCGCGCCGTCGAGGCTTACGTCCAGTGGAGCCGTACCCTGTCGGACGAGGGCTCCCCGGCGTTCCTCGGCGCCGCCTACATGCTCGAGCTCATGTCGATGCGCCGCGCGAACATGGCTGCCGGAAACCTCCGAGCGCGCAAGGCGATCCCGAACATCGAAGGAGCGGTATCGTTCCTCGAGGGCCACGGCGACGCGGACGTGGGTCACATCGAGGAGCTGACCGTGATGCTGCGTTTGCTCACGGATCCGACGGATCAGGCCGCCATCGTGCTCTCCGCGGCGGTGCTGCGCACCCTTTACCCGCGCTTCTTTCACGTCGTCGCGTCGTGACGCCGCCTCAACACTGACACTCTGAACACTCGATAGCTGCGCTGAGCCGCAGCGGTCGCCCACACCCCAATTCAACCGGTCAGCGCTGACCGGATCGGGAGAACCTCGTGCAAAAATTCCACTGCATCATCGCCACGACCGCACAGCAGATCCGCGACGCCCAGCGCCTGCGCTGGACGGTTTACGCGGAGGAAGAAGGCCTCCTCGGGGGCCCGACTCCCATCGACGGTCGAGAGATCGACGCCCGCGACTACTGCGAGGGAACGACTCACCTCCTCGTCTACGATGGTCAGGAGGCCGCCGGCACGGTGCGCCTGCTCGAGCCCCGAGGCTCTCTCGGACTCGATCTCTCGGCGAAGTTCGATCTCGGGGCGCTCTCCGCGCCCGGGATCGCGCCGGCGGAAGTCACCCGCTACTGCGTCCTCCGTCGCTACCGGTGCACCGGCGTGACGAGCGCGCTCTTCTCGGGCCTTTACGCGGAGAGCTCGCGGCGTGGAGTGACCCACTGGGTCGCGGGCGCGAACATGGGGACAGACTGTGTCGAGGATGCAGCGCTCGCCCACCGCGTGGCCTGCGCCCAGGGGCTCATGAGCGAACGGTTCTCTGCCGCGGTCCGCGATCGCGAGCCCGCGCAGACGCCGCGACGCCGCCCCGGCTACACCGACGAGCAGAGGCTCCGCGCGCAGGGCGGCGACCTCACGGGGCTGGAGCTGCCGCGTACGCTCTCGCTCTTCGCGAAGCGGATGGGCGGTCGTTACCTCGGGTTGCCCGCATACGACGCCTATTTCAACGTGTTCGCGCTCCCCCTGGTCGCGACGCTCGCCGACATCGCCGCCCGGCGGTCGCCCGCGGCGAGCCCGGAGAGAGCGGTCGCCGAAGGCCTCGCCTGAAAAAAACGACGCGATCCCGTGTAACCCCGGCGCGGCGTTCCTGTACCCGGACAAGAGGCAGGAAAATGAAGACTGAACGCTCGCCGATCCATATCCCGGTCGAAGCTGGTTGCGCCAACGACACCGCGCGTCCGTCGATCGCTCCTCCTGCCTCCGGGCGGAGGAGCATCGTCGCCCCGAGCGGCGCCGCGCTGCTCGGAAGCTTTGCTGGCTTCGAGCTCGATTGGGCCGATGAGGCTACCCCGAAACGAGATAAGGTCCCGCGGGGGACCCCACCGATGAAACCAAGTGGGCGCGAGTTCCCGACGACGAGATGGACGCTGGTCTGCGCTGGGGCGGCCTCGCCCGCGGCGCTGCAAGAGCTCTGCGCGGCCTATCACCGCCCACTCCTGGCCTTTGCGCGCATGATCGAGTTCGATCCCCAGCGCGCGGAGGACCTGGTCCAGAGCTTCCTGATCAGGATTCTCGAGCAGAAGGTGGTCGACAAGGCGGACCAAGCGCGGGGGCGCTTCCGCACGTTCCTGCGCCAGGCGCTGCGAAACCACGCGATCAACCTCCATCGCGCCGAGAAGGCTACGAGGCGCGGCGGCAAAGCAACCTTCGTCGAGCCGGCCGAAGGCGAGATCGCGAGCGAGGCTCTCGCGGCCGACCGGCTCTACGATCGGGCCTGGGCGCGCGCGCTGGTTGATCGGGCGCTCGCGCGGCTCCGCGACGAGCGGCGGTCCCGATCCGGCAACCCGGCGGTCTTCGAAGCGCTCGCTGACCGGCTCGAGGGCGATGACGACGGAGCGACGCTGCTCGAGGTGGCATCGAAGCTCGGCATGAGCGAGGTTGCGGTGAAGGTGTCGCTCTTCCGGTTGCGGCGGCGCTATTTCGATCTGGTCCGCGCCGAGGTCGGGGCCACGGTAGAGCGGCCCGAAGACGTGGATCCCGAGCTCTGCTCCCTGCGCGCCGCGCTGAGGGGTGAAGGGTGATCGCTCGCGAAAATTGCCCCCGTTGCGGGGCCCAGGTCGACCCCGAGGGATCGTGCGCAGCGTGCCTGATCACCGCGGCGATCACCCGCCCCGAGGCGCCGGATCTCACCGGGGCAAAGATTGGCCCCTACGAGATCGGTCGCATCCTCGGGCAAGGCGGCGTCGGCGTGGTGTACGAAGCCGTGGATACCCGCCCCACGTCGTGCCGTTTCGGTCACACCGTTGCGCTCAAGGTCCTCGCCGCCGACTTCGATGCCTCCGATCACCTCGTGCGCGAGGCGCAGCTCATGGCGTCCCTGGACCACGATCATATCGTGCCGGTGTACGAGGTGGGCGAGGACGAAGGGATCGCCTATTTCACGATGAAGCGCATCGACGGCGGGCGGCTCGTGACCCCCGCCGGAGGCGCGCGGCGCGCCGCGGAGGTCGCTCTCGCCATCGCCCGCGCGGTGGAGTTCGCGCACCGACATGGCATCTTGCACCGCGACCTCAAACCCGCCAACGTGCTCGTCGATAGCACGGGGCGAGTCTTCGTCACCGATTTTGGCCTGGCCGCGCGCGACACCCTCCATGCCAGCGCGGCGGTCGCGCTGGGCGGAACACCGCAGTACATGGCCCCCGAGGTGTGGAAAAGCGAGCCTGGAGCCGCGTCCACCGCTGCGGATGTGTGGGGCGCAGGAGCCATCCTGTACGAGCTGCTGGCGGGACGCCCACCCTTCGAGGGCTCCACGCTGGACGAGCTCCAGCGCCGGGTAACGACGGAGTCGCCGGCGCCGCTCGCGGGTGTTGATCCGGATCTCGCGGCGGTGTGCCTCCACTGTCTGGCGAAAGATCCCTCTCGCCGCTACGCGACGGCAGGGGCGCTGGCGGTCGATCTCGCGCTGTTCCTCGCAAAGGAGCCTGTCAGTCAGGAAGCGCGCCCGCTCGGCCGCGGCCGACGCTGGCTCCGTCGGATCGCGCGCCATCCGGTGATCGCCGGGCTCACAGTGCTCCTGCTGATCGCCGCGCTCCACGCCGTCGTCACGGCGCTCTCCCTCTCGCGCGCTCGCGATAGTGCACTTCGTGGCGCGGACGCCACCGCGCGGTCGCTGGCGCGCCTCACGGCGCTCCAATTCGATCGCTACAAGGCCACGGTCGAGGCCGCGGGCAGGGATCCACGCATCGCCCTCGCGATGGCCGATCCAGCGTCCTCCAAGGGCTCGAACGAGTGCGCCCGGCTACTCGCGGACACCCTCGGGCCCGACGTCGCCCCCATCGCCTTGTGGTTCCTCGTCGACGAGAACGGCAAGCTCATTGCTGCCGCGCCGGCGCCACCCGACGTTCTCTGGGGACGGTCCTTCCAGTTTCGGGACTACTTCCGCGGCGTCCAGGAGCAGGAGCGAGCACAGCGCCGGAATGCCTACGTCTCGCGCGTCTATCGCTCCGAGGGCAACGGTGAATACGGGATCACGATCGCTGTCGCCCTCCACGACGCCGACGGCCGCTGGACCGGGCTCCTCGCCGGCGGCCTTCCAACCGGCTCGGCATTCGGCTCGATCGAGCTGGAGGAGTCCGGCAACGACGACTTCACAGTGGCGCTGCTCGCGCCCCGCGGCCCCGAGCGGGGAGAGTCGGAGACAATGCCTGGCCTGGCATTTCTCCAGCACCGCACCCTCCCTCGCGGACTGGCTCCCTCCGCTGGCCTCGGTGATGTGCTGGGCACGGACCGTGGTCAAAGCGGCCTGGTTCGCCTCGTCCCGGTACGGGGAACGCCCTTTTCCGTGCTGGTGCACGTTGCTTACGACGGCCCGCTCGCGGGCGCGTCAACCCCGCTCCAGCGCTGAGCGCTCCTGGAACCGGAGGGCACGAAATACCCATTCCGGGACCGCTGAGCTGTATGTCCAGATCCGGTCGCCAGCTCGGGCCACGTGGGGTGGCGTGCAGCGGGACCACGTGGGTGCCAGTCGCTACGGCGCCCACGAGCGTATCCACCTCTGGAGGCGCCGACCCCGCGCGGTCCGCCGCCGAGCTCACTTCGCCTTCACGGGATCCTGCGGCGCAGCCGGCGCGAGGCGTCGTCGCACCGAGTCGCGAAACGCGGCCTCGGTCAGCCCCTCGCCGGGGCACCGCTCCGGCAGCGTCTGCGCCCGGGGCTCGTCCTCGATCGCGGTGAACGTCTCTTCGAGGCATGACGAGACCATTGTGGCCGCGGCTCCGAGCCACCGACGGCGCATGCTGCGGAGCGACGATTGCGCGTCCGCGTCAATCGCGCAGCTCTTCTGGTAGCCTATCGCCAAGAGGAGCGGGGCCCCGCAGGCGACGCCGCTGCACTCCGCATCGCTCGTCAACAGCGCCTGCGCATCGGGGCAGGCGGTGCGTTCGTGACCAGGGAGCCAGTTGCTCCAGAAGGCGTCACGGCGGCGGACGACCAGCACGGCGCGCGCTCGCGCTCTCGTCTGCTCCTCCGCGCCCTGCGTTGGGTACTTCGCGCGGTCGAAATCGAGCTCCCGCGCTTTGGCTTCACGGCACGACGAAGCGTTATAGTAGCCGTACACCGCCGACGCGAGGTGCACCGCCGCGAGGCCGAGGTCCGCGGCGATGACCGCGGTGCGCACCGAGGATCTGCCGAATGTCCGATCCGGCTGCGAGCTCGCCCAGAGCCCGCTGATGAGGTGGGTGCCAAGGAGCGCGGTGTCGACCACCGGCGGAGCCACGCTGCCAGAGCACTGGACCGGGGTATCGGCCGTCATCTTCGCCGGCGCGACGGCCGGGCCGTGGGAGAAGACGAGCGAGCAGCCGGCGCTGGCGAGCCCGAGGCAGGTTGCGGTGGCGACGAGCAGGGCTCTTTTAGCGATTGACTTCATGGGTTGTCTTCCTGGTTCGATTTCATCGAGGTGGAGCCCGCCGCGGTCGGGCAGACACGGCGGCGCTGTCCTCGAACGGGCAGCATCCGCCCGGACACGCCGATCCGGAATGCGACTTTGGTGGTAGTCGTCCTCCATCTCCCTGGAGAGGACTCGACAGGGACGCGCACGACGCGGCGCCGGATCCTGGTACGAGCAGCTCACCCCCAGGAAGATCCTGGTCCTCGGCGGCATGCGCTTCTCTGGCGAGACCCCGGTAGACGACCTCGTGTCGACCGGGCCCAGGCGGTCGGCGGCGGGCTGATGCGCCTCTGATCGACAGCCGAACGCGCTGGCGAGCCCGGATCGTTTCGCTCCCGCCGGCGACGAGCACGGTTCAGCCCACCTCCCCTGGTCGCGACCGGGCGCGCCGCGCGGCGGTGCCTCGAACGGCTTACGACTTAAGTCGCATGGCCGCGTAACGGTCCCCGCCCGTATGGTTCTCGGAGGGACAGATGATGACACTTGCCCATCAATCCCGGTCTTTCTCGCGACGGTGGAGCTGGCCGCGTGCGGGGTACTCGGCGCGCACTCCCGGCAGCCCGCGCTCGAGCAGTGGAGCTCGTTCAGCGCGTGTACCTCGGCGCCGCGTGGGAGAAACGACTCGTGACGCCGCGCCGCGAGTGCGAACAAATGGAGTTTGTCATGTCATTCAACATCCTCGAAGGAGCGGTGATCGACGACCGCTTCCGCCTCGTGCGCCGCCTCGGGAGCGGGGGAATGGGTGAGGTGTGGCTCGCGCACCACGCGGCGCTCGACATGCTCTGCGCGTTGCCAGCCGACAGCGGTGCCGAGCCACGCCGCGTCGTCGCCTCGACCTGGGTCGACCTGCTCGAGGGGCGCCTCAGGCAGCCGCGGGCGCGCGAGGCGAGGTTGTGGAGCCATGAGGCTTCAACCCAGGCGAGTTCGACTTGACGGAGCAGATTGCTGCGTTCGCGTCAGGCTTCGACTGTTCACCGACTCGGGGAGGATCACTATCCGGGGTGACCATGGGAAGCGGCGGATGATCCAGACGGGATCCGGAAATCAAGAGGCGTCTCGCCCGCTGTGGCAGTTGTCAGAATATCCCATCCTCCGTCCTCATCAAATCCTCGGATAGTCGCGTAATTCCATCGAGATAGCGAAATGCGATAGTCGCGTAATTCCATCGAGATAGCGAAATGCTGGGGCATCGCCCTGCGGCTGCTCGTCCACACGCTCGCAGGGCGCTACCAGGGTGGCTGCGCCGAGCCTTCGCCCCACTATCGATCACGGCCCAACAATCTTCAGCACAAACGCATCCTGCCCCCCAGCGAACACCGACTGCGCGGCCGAGGAGACCGGGAAGTTCGCCGACGTCGTCGTGCCACCCACGTAGGCGCTTCCGGCCCCGTTCACCGCGATCCCGAAGGCCAAGTCGACGCCGCTCCCTGCCGCATAGGTGGAGTACGACAGCGCCGATCCCGCCACGCTCAGCTCGGTCACGAAGGCGTCGTACCCGCCGCCGTTGAACGAACGAAGTGCGCCCGGCGTTGCGGGGAAGTCGGTCGACAGCGTCGTCCCCGTCACATAGGCATTCCCGGCGCTGTTCACCGCGATCCCCGAGCCGGAGTCACCGCTGCTGCCGCCCAAGTAGGTGGAGTAAAAAACGCTGTTTCCCGAAGCGTTCAGCTTCGTCACGAAGGCATCCTCCACGTCGGCATGCGTGGTGCGGAGGGCGCCCGGCGTCACCGGGAAGTTGTGCGACGCGGTGTCGCCCGTCACGTAGACGTTGAGCCCGCTGTCGATGGCAATGGCGTTGGCGCGGTCGGTGTCGCTGCCCCCCAGGTACGTGGAGAACGAGAGCGAAGAGCCCGACGGGACCAGCTTGGTCACGAAGGCGTCCTCCATGCCGGCGGCCAGGGTCCGATACGCGCCAGCCGTCGTCGGGAACGAGCCGACCGAGCCCAGCGGGCTGGTGTAGCCTGCCACGTAGGCGAAGCCACTGGCATCGACGGCAATCCCCAGCGCGAGATCGAACCCATCGCCCCCGAGGTAGGTGGAGTAGACGAGCGCGTTGCCCGCTGCATTGAGCTTGGTGATGAACGCGTCGGACTGCCCCCTTCGCTTGGTCTGGAAGGCTCCAGCGGTCGTCGGGTAGTCGATCGAGTCGGTGTCCCCGGTCACGTAGGCGTTGCCGGCGCCGTCAATCGCGATACCGTACGGCTGGTCGGGGCCAGTCCCGCCGAAGAACGTGGAGTAAAGCAGCGCGGTGCCAGCCGCGTTGAGTTTGGCCACGAGGATGTCGGCCGATGGACTGTACGACGTCGTCGACGCGACCACGTAGGTATTCCCCGCGGCGTCGACCGCGATCCCCGCGGGGACTTCCGAGCCCGGACCACCGAAGTAGGTGAAGTAGATGAGCGCCCCGGCCGAGCTGAGCTTGGCGACGAAGATGTCCCCGCCCGTGCCGTAGGTGGTGGTCCGCCCGGTCACGTAGACGTTCCCCGCGCTGTCCACCGCCGGCCGGCAGGCGAACTCTACCCCCGAGCCACCGAGATACGTCGAGAAAGCCACGGAAGTGAGGGCCTCCGCCTCCACGCTGACCATCTCCGGAGCTTCGTCATCCCCGGGAGAAGACTCCATCGGCGCCGCACAGGCACCCAGAAGGGCCATGGTCATCGCTACCGCGCTGCAACGCAAAACCTGCTTCATGATCGTCTCTCCTCGCAAGGGATGAATGCACGCTCCGCGCTTGCACGAGCCAGCGCGGATACTCCTTCTTTACGCGGCGGCCTCCAAAGGTTACCGCCTGTCGAACGTTTCCTGACGACAGCGCGAGTGAGGACGCTCAGACCGGCGGGGGAGGTGCCTTTGCGCGCGACGCGTGCTCGGCGGGACGGCTCCGCGTGGTGCGCAACGCCGCCAGGGGGCCGGCGAAGAGGAGCACGGCGCCACCCACGGACCAGGCCACTTGGACGCGGAGCGGCGTCGGCGGAGGCGGATCGTCGCGCCGAGTGCGAGGATCCAGCCGAGGCCGAGGGAGCTCGACGCTCGATCCTCACCGGCCACTTCGCATCCACATCCGCCGAACGCGATTCCGCTGCCGGACCCGCCGCCCGCGCCGCCTGCGCCGCTCGTGGTGGCGGCTTGGTCGCCGCTGCTGGAGCCACCGCTCGCGCTGCTCGTCGCGCCCACCGTCGATACGGAGCCGCCTGCGCTGCTCGTGGTAGCTGCCTGGCCGCTGCTGCTGGAGCCACCGCCCGCGCCGCTCGTCGTGGCGGAGCCGCCCGCGCCGGTCGCGGAGCTGCTGGTCGTGCGGCCGACGTCGAGCACGCACGCCTGGATCGCCGCGTCGCAGACGTAGCCTGCCGCGCACGCGGTGCTGTCGACGCAACCCGTCGTGCACAGGGTTCCCATGCACGCGTAGCCCTGGAGGCAAACCTTCGTGCCCCCCGCGAGGCACTGGCCAGAGCCGTCGCACGTCGACGCCGACTTCTCGGTCGCGCCGCTGCACGAGGCTGCCGCGCAGATCGTCCCCGCGGCGTGGAGGCTGCACGCGCCCTGGCCGTTGCACGAGCCGCTCTGCGCGCAGGTCGACGCTGCCTGTGCGGCACACTCGCTCCCGGGATCGAAGCCAGCTTTGATCGGCCCGCACTGGCCGTCGGCGCCCTGACCCTTCATCGCCGCCGAGCAGGCAACGCACGTCCCGGTGCACGCGCCGTCGCAGCAGACGCCGTCGGCACAGAAGCCGCTCTGGCAATCCCCGGCCTGCGCACAGGCGCTGCCAAGGCTTCCCAGCACGGAGGAGGCATAGAGCTCGCAACTCGCCAGCGGGGAGGGTGGGCCGCCCGCGGGCGAGCCGCCTGCCACCAGCACTGTGCCGTTCCCGAGCAGGGTCGCAGTGTGACCATAGCGGCTTGGCTGGATCATCGCGGCGGCCGGCGACCAGAAGTTCGTCACGGGATCATACAGCTCCACGTCCGGGCTCTGGTCCGCGTACGTGCCCCCCGCGACCAGCACCTCGCCGCTCGGCAGCAGCGTCGCCGTGTGGCCCGATCGGGCCTGGATCAGCGGGCCGGCCACCGACCACGTGTTCGTCCCGGGATCGTACAGGTCCGCGCTGGATACAGCCATCTGGTCCCCCCCGGCCGCTATCAGCACCTTGCTGCTCGGCAGCAACGTCGCGGTGTGGCCCGCGCGGGCCTGGCTCATCGAGCCGGCTGGAGACCAGGTGTTCGTCGCCGGGTTGTACAACTCTGCTGTTGCGTGAATATAGAAAGGAGAAAAGGAGATACCGCCCGCGATCAGCACCTTGCCGCTCGGCAGCAGCGTCGCGGTGTGGTTTGCGCGGGCCTGGCTCATCGAGCCGGCCGCCGACCAGGCGTTCGTCGGCGGATCGTACTGCTCCGCGGCCAACGAGCCGCCGCCCGCGACCAGGACTCTGCCGCTCGGCAGCAGCGTCGCCGTGTGACGGAAACGACTGGCGCTCAGCGGACTCACCAGCATCCAGGTGCTCGTTACCGGATCGTACCGCTCCGCGCTCATCAGCCCGGAGTCGCTGCCCACCACCAGCACGCTGCCGTTCCCGAGCAGCGTCGCCGTGGGAATGTAGCGGTCCACGATCATCGGACTGGTCAGCGACCAGGTGTTTGCGGCAGGGGAGTACAGCTCTGCGCTCGTCACCGCCGTCCCCGAGCCCACGCCGCCTGTCACCAGCACGTCGCCGTTCCCGAGCAGCGTCGCCGTGTGATCCCAGCGGGCCACCATCATCGATCCCGCGGGGGTCCAGAGCGGGTCTACCAGGACGGCCTCCCCGTCCGCATCCACCCGAAGCTCGATCCTCGCCCCGGTCGCCACCAGCCTGGCGCCGATCTCTCGTCCACCCGCCGCGTACGCGACCGGTGCGGTCACCGAGAGGCGCACCACCCCGGAGGCGTCGACGACTTCAACGCTCTCGCCGCGCTGTCGCACCGCCGCCCCCGCGATCTCCCAGGCTGCCAGCGCTTCCCCACTACGCACCGCGCTGGCGTCGACGTGCAACCACTCCTCGACTTTACTCGCGCTCGCGGTCCAGAACGACGCCCCGCCGGTCCGCCGATAAACTACCGCCCGCCCCGTTGTCTCTCCCGCATCGTACGTGCCGATCTCCCGAACCTTCAACTCCATGCCGCCGAAACCGCGCATGACGATCGGCTCGGAACCGTCGCCGGGCAAGGCGATCTCGACGCCGGCCCAGCCAGCTCGTCCAGGTGTAGCCGCCGGCGCAAAACCATTTGCGGTAGCGACGAAGGCCTCGCCCCACTCGAGCACCAGCTCTGCCTGGTCTGGGAAGCGCTGTCGCAGAACATCCGCCGATGCCGACGCAGGCGCAGCGGTCTCACCGAGGCAGCCACCGGCCCCCGAGGCAAGCAGCGAGAGGACGACGAGCAGCGACATGCGTTGCAGGAATTTGACCAGCAGGAGTGGACGAGCTGGTCGTGTTTGCGCGGAGGTCATCAAGGGTTTCATGGGATATCTCGCGGTCCGGTCCAGGGCAGTCGATGAAGTCGAGCCGCCGCCATTGGGACTCGACGTGAAGGAGGGTGGTCCAAACCAGTCTGATCTCGTGATGGCAGCCCGTGCAGCAACCTGGTTCCGCCCGCGCCAGAGGCGCCAAATCACCAGGCGTTCGGCTCTACAGCTTCCCGGATCTTGCTCGACAGCGCGCGGTGGCGTCATGGATGACGGTTCGCCGTCTTCACCCGCCAGACGCTCTTGGCTTCTATGGAACATCCCCTCCGGTTTTGATGTCGCGCAGCGGTCTTGGCGCCGGCCTGATGGCCTGTTTAGTTAGAGGCGTCAAAGCGGGCGAGCACGCCGCATCGCCCGCGATGATCGACGTGGACCGCGCGAACGATGCCCGCGAGGCGCGAAGGCCGGCGCGGACTCACTCGTCCGGATCGACCGAGCCCCGGCAGATCGCCGGGGGTTCAGCCGCGCCGCCGTTCACTGGCAGTGGGCGATGCAGTTCGAGAACGAGCTCGACTCTTGGGAGCTGCACTCCTGCGGGCTACCAAGGCCGAGGCACGCACAAGACGTCGCTTGCACGCAGTCCGATTGGCAGAGATCCAGCATACCCAGCGCCGCGGTGCACTGAATAGATACGCCGGGTCCCGACGACGAAGGCGTGTAGTTGGGGCAGGACGACAGCTTGGCGAGGACGGCGTCACTGGCCCGGGTGCAATCGTCAACCCCGCCGGCGCCGGCGCTCCCCGAGCCAACCCCGGCGCTCCCCGAGCCAACCCCGGCGCTGGCCTTCATGCACGTGCTCAAGGTCTTCTCGGGGGCACCGCAGTTCGCATTGACCTCCTCGCTGCCGGCTCCACACGCGAGATCGGATACGCAGCTCGCGGCGTCGTCGAACTCGGCGCCGCAGTTCACGCTGTCCGCTTTCTCTCGCGCGGTGGTGACCTGGGTTTCGCACTCGGTCTGGCTGAAGGTGGTGCCGGCTTTGGTGGCGCACTCCTCGGCTTTGGCGCACGCGCTGGAGGAGGAGCTGCCGCAGCCGGGGAGCGCGATGAACGCGAGAACAACTGCCATGGACGAAATGATCTTCATGTGTACACATCTCCTGTAAAGGTGGTATCAATCGCGGCGACGCCTCCACTTGCTGCTGATGGGCATTCACCACTCCGGTGATGGACGCCTATCAACAGTCTTGGGACCGTCGGAGCTGCTGTCTGGTGGTGGCCAATCGAAGCGCCGACTCGCCCCCCGCTCGAGGGCGGAGGGATCGAGGTCGCGAGCACGTCGGGGACTTCATTGCCCGGAAAAAGCGGCGAAGGAGACGTTCTTCCCGACGGGTGCTGGCAAAAAATCATCGTTCTTGCGGGATCTCGACCGTTGGCGTGAATCGCGCAGCCGGTCTCCCACGTTCCGCGCGCTGCGCTTCCGCGTGCTGTCCCCGAGACCGACCTCGCGGTCGGTAAGCCATCTCTACCCGGTCAGGCGATCGAATGACATACCACTTTGGTGGTATGCGGCGCGAGACCGAGACCGAGCGGGCAATCTTTCGCAGGGCCGGCCGTCGCCGATCTTGCGCAACCGCGGTGCCACTGGTTCCGATATCCCTGTTGGAGCTCGAGAGGGGATGAGGGCGAGGAGCTCGGGGAGGCGCCCACCGGCGGAGGGCAGCCGCGTGGGGGTAGTGGTTCTGACTTCCGGTAATGCTCTGGGCACCGAGTCGCCTTATCGCACAGGGCGCGAACGGAATAGTCCCGAGTGCTGTGGGGCGCGATTTCCGAATCGGGAATAGCGCCCTGTTGTCGAATATCAACGGCAGAATTCACTCGCGCATCCTTTGAGCGCGCTGGGTACGCGGACCTGCTCCGCGGTCACAGCCTTGGGCCCGTGGAGCGTGATCGTGCCGACTTGCCGCGTCAAAAGATAACATTGATCAACCTTGATCAATGCATGCCAATGTCGCACCATGGACGCCACACAACCAATCCAGTGTCTCCCCGGCTCGTCCCCACTTCGTAACAACGTCAACGCAGTTAACGTCGTCAACGACTGTACAACCTAGGACAGCACGTGTCCTAGTGATGCGCGGATAAGCGCGTAAACCAGGGCGTTTCGTTCTACACTTGATCTCCAAGTTAGAACGAAACGAACCCCGAGAGAGCGGCTAACTCTCCCGAGGTTCTCAGAACTCGAAGCGTCGCCGCCTCGCGTCCCTACATCCGGGAGACTGGCGCCGCCTTCGTGGAAAATCAAGGTCCACGTGGCGAACGTACTCCCCGACGAGAAGCGCCTCCGCGTTCTCGCCGCTCTGGTCGACGGCAACAGCGTGCGGGCAACGGAGAGGATGACCGAGGTCAACCTCCGCACGATCCTCCGCTTCGGTGTCCTGCTCGGCGAGGGGGCCCAGCGGCTTCACGATCGGATGGTCCGTGACCTCGCGTGCAGCATGGTAGAGGTCGACGAAATCTGGTCGTACGTCGGGAAGAAGCAGGCTCGCGTGGATCCCCTGGTCGACGGCCCCAACGTCGGCGAGGCGTACACCTTCGTTGCCCTCGACACGTCGAGTCGACTCGCGATCTCGTTCCACGTGGGCAAGCGCGATCATGAGTCGACGGACACCTTCATTGCCGATCTCCGCGCTCGCCTGGTCGTCATGCCCGCGATGACGTCGGACGGCTTCGTGCCGTACATCCCGGCGATCGGCGCGAGCTTCGGGCCGAGCGTCGATTACGCGCAGACCGTCAAGAACTACCGCTCTGGTGGGAACCGAGGGCCCGACCACCGCTACGAGCCTGCACGTGACCCGTTCATCACCAAGCGCGCCGTCTACGGCTCACCGAACCTGGCTCGCGCGACTACCGCGCACATCGAGCGCAACAACGGCACCACGCGCCACGTCAACGGCCGGATCCGCCGCCTCTGCTACGCCTTCTCAAAGAAGCTGGAGAACCACCGCGCCGCCGTCGCGCTGTCCTACGTGCATTACAACTTCTGCCACGTGGTGAAGACTCTGCGGGTCACTCCGGCCATGGCCGCGGGCATCACAGACCACGTCTGGACTCTCGCCGAGTTCATGGAGGCTCTGCTCGACACGGCGCCGGCCGATCGGTTGATCGCCCGACCGCTCGCGCACCGTGCGCCCGAAGGCCCCTCGCGCGAGCTGCCCGGCGCACGTGGCTTCCTTCGCGTCGTCGGCGGGGGGAAGCGGAGGGACGGCCCCGACGAGCCCCGCGACGCCTCCCCCGGTCGCACCGGCGGTCGTGCCGATGCTCGCCGTTGTCGCGTCAGCCGAGCCGACCGGCCAGCTCGACATCTCGTTCCCGGTGTGGAGCACATCGTCAGCGAAGTGACGCTGGAGATTGTCGAGCGCGGCCTGGATCTTCTGCTCGTGCTCGACGCGAACAATCCGCCGCTCGAGCAGCTCGGGCTCGAACTTCTCGGGATCGTCGCCGAAGTCCTCGTCGCCGAGGGCATCGAAGTAACTGGCCAGCTCGGCCTGCTTCGCGCCCGGCACCTTCAGGATACCGAAGAGCAGCCGGAGCGGCCCCGCGAAGATGCCGAGAGCGCGCCCGCCGCTGGTCGTTCGCTCGGTCTCTTCGAGCCGCTTGAGCCCCGGCCAGAGCGCCCGGATGGCGTCGATATGGCGGCTGGTCTCGGTGTACGAGCTGGGTCTGAATCTGGCTGAGCGTGGCACGACGGGCGCAGCTGACCGCCCTCGGGGCGCGCCTCGGCTGGTAGGTGCCAGTCGGCTCCATCGCCTCTTCATCGCCGCTCGCGCGCCGATTCTGCTCGTCCGGCGATCGGGGTGGAGATCGTGAAAGAGCGGCGAGCAGCGCGACCTGCCTGCGCCGGGAAGTCCGGAGGTCGACCAGCGCACGGGCCCGTACTTCGTTCCAGGACGTTCAGGTATTCCCTTACTTGTAAAGCCATGTTCCCCTGACTGACGGAAGGGGGCTCGATCACCGATTGTCAGGCCTCCCCTTGACTGGCGCTCATGCACAACTCTGAAGACGCGACGAAGCACCACGCGCAGCGCTCCCGGGCTTTCACGTTGAGCCGGCGGGCTCGCGTCGGCGCGCGGGGGTTCGGCGCCTCGCTGCGGCGCGCCCAGGCGGCGGTGCTGCAGGCGGAGGGGCGCTTGACGCTGCTCGCCGAGGGGACGGCCATCCTCTCGGCGGAGCAGGACATCGCCGCGTCGCTCGCCCTCCTCGCGCGCCTCCTCGTGCGCGACCTCGCCGATGTCTGCGTGATCGATCTGGCGCGCGACGGCGGCTTGCACGCCATCGCCACCGCCCATCGCAGCCCCGAGCAGGCGCAGCTCTTCGCGGACATGCGCGGCCGCTACCCGGTGGCGGTGGACGCCACGCAGCGGAACCCGCTCTTCGAGTCGCTGCGCGCCGGTCGAACCTCGCGGTGGGCAGGCGACGATCCCGTGTTCCTGCGCGCCGTCGCCAGCGATGATCGGCACCTCGCGCGGCTGCAAGAGCTCGCGACGAACGTCGTCGTCGTCATCCCGATGATGGTGGCGGGCCAGGTCATCGGCCTGATGACGATCGGATCGAACCGCCCGTCGATCTCCGACGCGGACGCCTCCTGCGTCGAGCAGCTCGCGAAGCGCGCGGCGCTCCTCGTCGACACCGCGCGCGCGTACGGCGCCGAGCGCAAGGCGCGCCTCGAGGCCGAGCAGGCCGTGGCGCGCCTCGCCCACGAGCAGGGCGTCTCGGCGGCCCTCTACCAGAACGAGCGGCTGGCCAACGAGCGCCTCGGGCTCGTCGCCCAGGCCGGCGATCTGCTCTCGTTGACGGTCGACTACGAGCTGACGCTCAAGAACGTGGCGCGCCTCGCGGTGCCCGTCGTCGCCGACTACTGCCTCTTCTCGCTCATCGAGGGCAACGACGTTCGCAACATCGCGGGCACCTACGATCAGGCCGTCATCGAGATGCTCGGCCGCTCCTGGCGGTGGCCGTCGGAGATGTCGGGGGTGGCCTGCAGCCGCGCCCTCGCGGGCGCTCGGGTCGCGTTCTACCCCGAGATCGACGAGGTCGGGCGCGTGGCGATCCTGCAGGGCCCCGAGCACCTCCGCGCCCTCGCCGAGCTCGACGTACGCTCGGCGATCTCGGTGCCGCTCATCGCGCGCGATCAGGTCCTCGGCGCCCTCACGTTCTGCTTCGCGAGCTCGGGGCGCCGCTACAATCGCGGCGATCTCGAGCTCTGCGGCGAGCTCGGCCGACGCGCCGTGATGGCGGTCGAGAACGCCCGCCTCCACCGCGCCTCGCACGACGCGATCACCCGCGCCCACGAGGCCAATCGCCTCTCCGAGCAGGCCAACCGCGCCAAGGACGAGTTCCTCGGCGTCGTCTCGCACGAGCTGCGCACGCCGCTCAGCGCCATCCTCGGGTGGTCGCAGCTCCTCGGCCGCGAGAAGGTCGTCAACCCGGCCATCCTGAGCAAGGGGCTCGCGGTGATCGAGCGCAACTCGCGGGCTCAGGTGAAGCTGATCGAGGACATCCTCGACGTGTCGCGGATCATCTCGGGCAAGCTCCGCCTCGAGCTCAAGCCCCTCGATCTCGACGGCGTCCTCCGCGCCTCGGTCGAGGTGATCCGCCCCGCGGCGGAGGCCAAGGGCGTGTCGCTCCGCGCCGCGAGCATGAGCGGCTCGATGGTGCTCGGCGATCCGGACCGGCTCCAGCAGGTGCTGTGGAACCTGCTCTCCAACGCCGTGAAATTCACGCCCGCGGGCGGCCAGATCGACATCGCGCTCGATCGCGCCGGCCGCAGCGTGCGCGTGATGGTGCTCGACTCCGGCAAGGGCATCGCCGCAGATTTCCTGCCGTACGTGTTCGAGCGGTTCCGGCAGGCCGACAGCTCGACGACGCGCCGTCACGGCGGGCTCGGCCTCGGGCTGGCGATCGTGCGGCACGTGATCGAGCTCCACGGCGGCACGGTGCGCGCCCTGTCCGGCGGGGTGGATCGCGGCTCGACCTTCGTGATCAAGCTGCCGCTCTACTCGGGCGACGACGTCGCCGGCGATCGCGAGCCGGGCGTGCGCGTGGCGCGCGACACCGATCCCGGCGCGATGGCCCGCCTCGATGGAATCCGCGTCCTCGTCGTCGACGACGAGCCCGACGCGCGCGAGGTGCTCGGCACGATCCTCGCGGCCGCGGGCGCCGACATCGCGCTCGCCTCGTCCGCGAGCGAGGCGCTGAGCGCCCTCGCGTCGTTCGCGCCCGACGTGCTCGTGAGCGACATCGGCATGCCCGGCGACGACGGCTACGCGCTGATCCGTCGCGTGCGCGAGGGCGCGTCGCGCTTCACGCGCGTCCCGGCGCTCGCCCTGACGGCGTACGCCAGCCCCGAGGACGCGCGCCGCGCCGTGCTCGCCGGCTTCGACATGCACATGGCCAAGCCGATCGAGCCCGCGACGCTCACGGCCGTGGTGTCGCGTTTGTTCGGAAAAGAAGGCGGATCGTCGCTGTAGAGCACCGCGCGCACTGAAGAGACGAAGGGAGACCGCAAGGGCGAAAGGGGCGCGAGGAGGGACGCAAAAATTTTCCCTCCGACCCTCGCGCTCTCCCTCTGACCCCCCGCGCCCCTTGCGCCCTTGCGGTCAATTCGGGGTCTTTTCAGGGAGATCGCGGATGGCTCACGCCGCGGGGGAGGCGCACCGTGAACGTGGTGCCGGCGTCCATGGTCGACGCCACGCCGACCGTGCCTCCGTGGGCGATCACGATGGCCTCGACGATGTAGAGCCCGAGGCCGACGCTCCGCGTCTTCAGATCGATCTCGTCCGTCGCGCGCTGCAGCGGCTCGAAGATGCGGCTGAACCGCTCGGCCGGGATCGGCGGCCCCTCGTTGTGGACCGCGAGCTCCACGTGGCCGTCGTGGCCCATCACGCGCACAGCGACCGGCGTGCCGGGCGGGCTGTATTTGAGCGCGTTGGTCACCAGGTTCGTCACCACCTGGGCGATGCGATCGACGTCCCAGGTGCCGCCGGTGTCGCCCGCGCGGAGCAGCTGCACGACCCGGTCGGGGTGCGTCGCCTCGATCTCCTCGACGGCCGCGCTCGTCAGCGCGTGCAGATCGGCGTCGCGCTTCTCGAGCCGGATCCCGCCGCCGAGGCGCGCCTGGGTGAAGTCGAGCAGATCGCTGATCATCCGCACCGAGCGCTCGGCCGACGAGCGGATGCGGAGAGCGATCTTCAGCGCGAAGTCGCTCTGATGATCGAGCTCGAGCAGGCCCGTCGCGCCGAGGAGGATCGCCCCGAGCGGGTTCCTGAGATCGTGGCTGACGATGCCGAGCAGGTGCTGCTCGAAGCGGGTGCGCTTCTCGAGCTCTTCGCGCGTCCGCTTGGCCTCGTCGATGTCGGTGTTGGTGCCGAACCACTTGGTGATCGCGCCCGCGGTGTCGCGCGCGGCGCGAGCACGGCCGAGGTGCCAGCGGTACGTGCCGTCGGCGCGCGCGAGCCGGAACTCGATTTCGTAGGGCTCCCCCGTGGCGAGGCAGCGGGTCCAGCGCTCGATGCACGCGGGCAGATCGTCCGGGTGGATGACGTCTTGCCACCCCGCGCCGAGGACCTTCTCGCTCGTCGAGTCGAAGTAGTCGAGGACGCGCTGGTTGACGAAGTCGAGCGCCCCGTCCGGCCGCGAGGTCCACACCTGCTGCGGGATGGCCTCGGCGAGGGTGCGGAAGCTCTCCTCGCTGCGCTGGATCGCCTCGATCGCGCGGTGCTGCTCGGTGATGTCGGTGTTGAGCACGACGGCGCCGGTGATGGTGTCGCCGACGCGCACCGGCGCGACCACCGATCGGATGCGGAGATCACGCCGCTCGATCGGGTGCCAGACGAGGTACTCCTCGGTGAAGCTCTCGCCGCGCAGCCCGCGGACGAAGTTGGCTCGGTCGGGCGGGAGCGGCTCGCCGGTCGAGGCCAGGCGCGACGAGAACATCTTGCTGAGCTCCGGCGGGCGGAGCTGCAGCTGGTCGACGCTGGTGACGCCGAGCATCGCGAGGCCGGGGGCGTTGGCGCGGCGGACGCCGCCGGCGTCGCCGAGGTACACGCCGTCGCCGATGCTGTTGAACATCGCCTCGAACTCGGCGCTCTTGGCCTCGGCAGCGCGGCGCGCGAGCACCTCGATCGTCACGTCGGTCGCCACGACGAGGATGTCCGTCACCGAGCCGTCGATCTCGCGCAGCGGCTGGTAGACGAAGTTGATCAGCATGTCCTCGGTGCCGCCGCCGTGGCGCGGCAGCGTGACGGCCGCCTCGCGCCCGGCGAGCGGCGTCCCCGTGCGCCGCACGCCGTCGATCAGCTCGGGGAAGCCTTGCTTCCTCGCGTCGACGAGGATGTCGAAGATGGGCCGGCCCATCAGGCTCTCGGACGGGGCGCCCCAGATCCGGCAGAGCGCCTCGTTGGCGAGCACGACGACGTTGTCGTCGCCGCGGAGGATGCCGACGGCGACGGGCGCCTGCGTGAACGCGCTGGTGAGGCGCTCGCGCTGCACCTCGGCCTCGCGCCGCGCGACGTCGGCCTCGCGCCGCGCGAGGACGAGCTCGCTCGTCTCCGTCGTCGCCAAGCGCCGCGCGTACTCGGTGGTGGCCTCGGCGACGGCGTTGGTGAAGAGATCGTTGAGCCGCCGCAGCTCGCGCACCGACACCATCGCCGCGGAGCTCTCGACGAGATCGAGCACGAGGTGGAGGAGCAGCCCGTACTCGCGCACCACCGACGCGAGCTCGAACCCGAGGCGAAAGCGCTGGGCGCCGTGCTCGCGGCCGACCGCGCTCCAGCCGTGGGTGGGCGACTCGTCCGCGGCGCCCGGGGGCTCGCGCAGCGTGGCGATCACCTCGCGGAGGAACACCGGGAGGTGATCGGCGAGCTCGGGCGCGGTGAGGTTGTCGGGCGCGAGGAACGTGCCGACGCGGCTGATCCACTGCTGGAGCAGCTCGTCGAGGCGGGCCTCGAGGAGATCGGCGAGCGGAAGCATGAGGGCGGCGGGAGCGTACAAGCTTTCCTTGTGCGCTCTCCTGCTTTCGACCGAGGGCCGGCGTGCGAATTTCAGTCTTTCCGCGATTGTCAGCCGTGTTCGTGCTGATGATGCAGGTCGGGACCGTGCTCGTGTGCGTGCTCGCTCGCCTCGTGGCGGTGGGAGTGGCTGTGCTCACCTTCGAACGGCGGATCGTGCCGGTGATCGTGGTGATCGTCGTCGTGGCGGTGGGCGTGCTCGTGCTCCATCGCGGCATGGCGATGCCGGTGGCGGTGCCGCTCCGAGGCGTGGAGGTAGATGCCCGCGGCGAAGAGCAGCCCCGCGAGCCCGGTCGCGACGCCGAGGTGCCGGTCCCCGAAAGACCAGGCCACGAGGACGCCGACGAACGGGCCCAGCGCGAAGATGGAGCCGGTGCGTCCGGCGCCGAGGTGCCGTTGCGCGAGCAGGTAGAAGCGGAGGCTCAATCCATAGCCGACGGCGCCGCAGGCGAGCAGGGCGAGGGCGTGTGTCGCCGTCGGTGAGGCCTCGTGGAGCACGCGGGAGGTGGTGAACGACAGGGCCGCTCCGATCCCCGCCTTGGCGAGCACGACGCGGCGCGGATCGAGGTCCGAGAGCGGCCGGGTGAGGGTGTTGTCGAGGGCCCAGCCGAGCGTGGCAATCGCGACGGCGAGCGCGCCGAGAGTGGATGTCTGCCCGGCGCCGTCATTGCCAGTCACCAGGAGCGCGCTCCCGCCCGCGACGAGGGCCACGGCCCCGATCACCCGCGCTCCCATGGCCTCCCGGAAAATGACCCAGCCGAGGACGACGGTGAATATCGCCTCCAGGTTGAGCAAGAGCGAAGCGGTGGTCGCCGAGGTGCGCTGGAGCCCCCAGGCGAGCAGGGTCGGGGCGATCACCGCGCCGATCACGGCCACGAGGAGCAGCCGCGGCGCGTGGCCGGCGCGCGGCGGCGGCTCGCGCGAGGGCGCCCGCGAGCCGACCAGCGAGACGCCCGCCGCGCCGAGGTAGAGCAGCGCCGCCGTGACGAACGGGCCCGCGCCGGCGCCCGCGAGCTTCACCAGCGGCGCGGTGATCCCGAAGCTCACCGCCGCGAGGACGGCGAGCCCGACGCCCGCGCGGATCGGCGACGAGGACGACGGAGATCGCGAGGTCACGCGGGCGCCATGGCGTTCAGCCGGCGGAGATTTTCACGATCATCGCCGAGGTGGCGAGGTCTTCCTGAAGGAGGGCGATCAGCGGCCGCAGCGCCTCGGTCATCGCCGCGGGATCGTCGCCGCAGCCGGCGATGCGCGTGAGGCCGTGCACGACGGTGTCGGTGAAGGCGGGCGTGCCGGCGTCGGGGAAGCGCCCGCCGTCGGCGTAGCGCGCTTCGTCTTCACCAGGAAACGCCGAGGTGATCGCCGCGTCGATCACCGCCGCGGCGAGGGCGCGGTTGACGTCGGCGCGGGTCATCTCGGCGCGCGCGAGGGCGACGGCGACGACGCTGGCCTCGTGGTGGAGCGCGCCGACGACGTCGGCCCCGAGGGCCTGGCTCCAGCGGGCGATCTCGGCGGCGCGGCTAGCCTCGTAGCCGCCCGGCGGCGCGTCGGAGACGGGGACGACGTTGGCGAGCATCTCGGCCGAGCTCTCGTCGACGACGACGTGGCGGAGCGTGATCAGATCGTGGGCGCGGAGGAAGCCAATGAGCAGGCGCGCCGACGAGTCGCGCACCGTCGGCGCCACGAACGCGCCCATCGCCGAGGGCGGCGTCCCCGGGGGCATGAGCAGCGACTGGATCGAGCGGATCTGGCTCGATCCACGGCGGCGCGGCGGCGCGCCGTAGCCCGCGTGCGGCGGGAGCGGCGACGTCGACGAGAGCGGCGCGGGCATCGACGAGGGCGAGAGCGATCGCGGCGGGGCCGATGGCTGCGCGGGCCGCATCGACGGCACCCCGCTGCCGGACGGCGTCATCGGCCGCGCGGGCGGCTGCGTCGAAGGCGGCAGGGGAGGGACCGAGCCGCTGCTCGAGGCGCGGCGGAGCTCGTCCGAGAGCGTCGGATCACCGACGACGTGGAGCGCCGCGAGCTCGACGGCGCGGGCCGGCGGGATGTCGCCGGGGTAGCGCGCGAGGAGCTGGGCGTTGAGCTGCGTCTCGGCCCCGATCAGGCGCTCGTGCTCCGGCGCCTCGCGCAGGAGAGCGATGGCCACGGTCGCGCAGCGATCGGCCGCGGCGTCGGCGCTGTTCTGCCGCTGGGCTTCGCTGAAATGGATCGTGAGCTTCCCCCGCACCTTGACGCCATTCTGCGTCGCCGCGGTGATCACACGCGTCGCGATCTCGATGTCGGCAGGATCTCGTCCGAACGGCCAGAAGGGCATCTCGTCTCCCCGCGGAGCATTGTGGATCAAGCGGTCCGATCCGGGCGAGATCTTCGTTGAAGATGCGACGCGACGAGGTGGGGCGCGCTGCCTCAGTCGCGAGGAGGTACCGACACGTACCGGTTGCCCCGCTCGTGGAAGCGCCAGGGCTTCTTCACCCAGGCGCCGGCGTAGTCGATGTTGATCCGCGGCGAGCGCCCCACGGCTCCGCGCTCGCCCGGCGCCAGGTAGAGCGGGCCGGTGCACAGGTCGAGGCCGTAGGCCGATCGATCGAGCCCGAGCGCCGCGCAGAGCTTCCCCGGGCCGTTGCAGAGCGTGACGCTCTTCGCCGGTACGCCGCGGCGCGCCGCCATGATCTCGACGCCGACGAGCGGCTCTAACGCGCGCACGAGGACGGCGTGCGGGTGGCCCTCGGGGCCGGCGACGATGTTGAACGCCCAGTGCATCCCGTAGAGCAGGAACATGTACGCGTGCGCGGGCGGGCCGAACATCACCCGGGTGCGCTCGGTGATCCGCCCCTTCGCGCTGTGGGCCGCGAGATCTTCCGGGCCGCGATAGGCCTCGGTCTCGACGATCCGCCCCGCGACGAGGCCCTCGGGCGCCTCGTGCACGAGGACCTTGCCGATGCAGTCGCGGGCCACGACGAGCACGGGGCGCTCGTAGAAATCCCGCAGCAGCCGCGCCCCGAGCTCCACGATCAGGACTCTATGCCGAGGCGCTTCAGGCGGTAGTAGAGCGTGGTGCGCTGCACCCCGAGCGAGCGCGCGACCTCGGCCTTGTTGCCGTTGCAGCGCGCGAGGGCCGCGAGGAGCTCGCGCCGCTCGATGTCGTCGAGCTGCGAGTCGAGATCGATCCTGGAGCCGCCGATGATCTCGCCGAGATCGGGCGAGCTCGAGCGTGATGGCCGCGGATCGAACGGCTCGAACGGAGCGGTCGGCGCGACGAGCAGCGGCGCGGCGCCGGGCGTCGACGACGCGGCCTGCGCGACGGGGAGCCCGGGGCGCGCCGCGAAAGCCAGGTGCTCGGGCTGGATCACGTCGCTGCGGGAGAGGATGGCCGCGCGCTCGATCACGTTCTCGAGCTCGCGCACGTTGCCCGGCCAGGCGTAGGCCTCGAGCTTGGCGACAGCCTCGCCCGAGAGCGCCGTCGCCGCGCGGGGGTTCCGCCGGGCGTACTTGCGGAGGAAATGCTCGGCCAGCGCGCGGATGTCTTCGCGGCGATCACGGAGCCTCGGGAGGCGCACGGGGAACACCGACAGCCGCGCGGCGAGATCGGCGAGCACGTCGCCCGACGCCCACGCGGCCTCGAGGCTCGGGGTGAGCGAGACGACGACGCGCACGTCGACGGGCGTGGGCTCGGTGGCGCCGATCCGCTCGATTTCTCCGCTCTCGAGCGCGCGGAGCAGGCGACCCTGGAGGGACGGCGAGGGCGCCGCGAGATCGTCGAGGTAGATCGTCCCGCGGTGGGCCAGCTCGAAGCGGCCGGCGCGATCGGTGAACGCGCCGTCGAAGGCCCCGCGCTGCCAGCCGAAGAGCTCGCGCTCGAGGGCGTCGCCGCGAAAGGCCGCGCAGGTGACCTTGACGAACGGCTTCTCTTCCCGAGGTGATCCCACATGGATCGCGCGCGCGACGACCTCTTTCTCGGAGCCGGGCTCGCCCTCGATGAGGACGGGGGACGACGTCGGCGCGCCGAGGGCGATGCGTTCCGACAGCTCCTTCAGCGCGGCGCTCTCTCCCGTGATCTCGCCGAAGTCGATCGGATCGCGCTGCTCGCGCTCGAGGTAGCCCGCGTAGTGCGCGAGCTGATCGCGGAGACGCCGGTTCTCACGCACCGTCGCGAAATTCCCGATCGCCTGGCGGAGGATCACCGTGAGCTCCTTCGAGTCCCAGGGCTTCTGGATGTAGCGCTCGACCGAGCCGGAGTTCACCGCCTCGATCAGCACGGCGAGATCGGCGTAGGCCGTCAGGAGCACGCCGACGGTGTCGGGGCGCCGCTCCTTGGCCTTCTTCAGGAAATCGATCCCGTTCATCCCGGGCATGCGCTGATCGCTGACGATCACCGCGGGATCGATGCGCTCGATCAAGTCGAGCGCCTGCTGCCCGCCGAGGGCGTAGTGGAGCGTGAACGACTTGCGGAACGCGAAGCGGAACGCGTCCAGGTTGTCCTCTTCGTCGTCGACGACGAGGACGTCGAAGCTCCTCCAGTCGAGATCCCGCATCGACGACGCTTCTATCACGATCGCCGATCCACCGAGAGATCCCCGACGATCCCCCGGACCTCGGGTCGGGCGCGATCCGCTGTCATTTCATCGAACCCAGCCTATCCCTCGGACGCAATCCCTCGTGCTAGGCTGCGCGCCCCGTCGACGGGAGGAGAGGGTCATGCTTGAAGAGGTTTTCCAGGAGCTGCGCGCGGGGATCGAGAAGGCCATCGAGGCCCTTCGCCGCGACCTGTCGAAGGTGCGCACCGGCCGCGCGAACGCGGGCATGCTCGACAGCATCCGCGTCGACTACTACGGCACGCCGACGCCCCTCCAGCAGATGGCGAACATCTCCATCCCCGAGCCCCGCCTGATCGCGATCAAGGCCTGGGAAAAGGGTCAAACCAAGGCCATCGAGAAGGCCCTCCGCGAGAGCGATCTCGGGATCAACCCCCAGGTCGACGGCGAGCTCGTCCGCATCCCGATCCCCGCCCTGACCGAGGATCGCCGCAAGGAGATGGTCAAGCTCACCAACAAGTACGGCGAGGAGAGCAAGGTCGCCGTGCGCAAGCATCGCCGCGACGCCAACGAGATGCTCGACAGCCTCGAGAAGGACGGCGACGTCAGCCGCGACGACGCCGACCGCGCCAAGAAGAAGGTCGAGGAGATGGTCGCCGACGGGACCAAGCAGGTCGACACGGTGATCGCCGCCAAGGCGAAGGACATCCTCGAAGTCTGAAGCGGCTCGGGCGCTCGCGCGCTCGGGCGCTGCCCGATCGAGCTTCGGGTGGCATCACCCCGGCCCGCACCGCACGATCGATGATCGGAATGAGCCGGGCCTCGTCGCTTGCTTGACAGAGCGATGGGCGCGTGAAACCCTCGTTTTCCGGCCGTAAACGCCAAGGGGCCGCCCGGCAAGAAGGAACCGCTTACGCCATGCGAGCCATCGCATCAGGGTTGACCGACATCGGTCTCCAGCGCGATCACAACGAGGACAGCTACGCCGTGCTGGCGGAGTACGACCTCTTCATCGTCGCGGATGGAATGGGCGGGCATCGCGCGGGCGACGTCGCGAGCCGCCTCGCGACCGACTCCATCGCCGAGTTCTTCCGCTCCACGGCGCAAGAAGACGCGACGTGGCCGTTCCACTTCGACACCAGCCTCTCGGAAGACGAGAACCGTTTGGTGACAGGCATCCGTGTCGCCAACCGCCGCATCTTCGAGCGCAGCATCCGCTCGCGCGACTGCGCCGGCATGGGGACCACGGTCGTCGGCGCGCTCTACTCGCGCAAGAAGAACCGCTTCTTCGTCGGCCACGTCGGCGACAGCCGCGCGTACCGCATGCGCGCCGGCGTGATCAAGCAGCTCACCCGCGATCACTCGCTGATCAACGACTACATCCTGGCGATGCCCGAGCTCACCGAGGAGCAGCGCGCCGAGCTGCCGAAGAACGTGATCACCCGCGCCCTCGGGATGCAGGACAGCGTCTCGGTCGACCTCGTGAGCGACGAGCCCCAGGTCGGCGACGTGTACCTGCTCTGCTCGGACGGCCTCTCGGGGATGCTCACCGATGAGCAGATCCTCGACGAATCGAGCACGATCACCGAGCCCGGCGAGATCTGCCGCCGCCTCGTCGCGAAGGCCAACGAGCACGGCGGCGAGGACAACATCACCGCCCTGGTGATCTGCTTCGACGACACCGCGGCCCCCTCGGTCGAGCCCACGTCGCCGACGATGTCGCCGCCCCCGCCCGACAGCCAGTCGGGCATCTCCGCCGCCAGCAAGAGCTAGCGCTCTCGGAGATCTCTCCGATGTGGGGCGGGCCTCCGCGCCCGCCGCATGGACAGGCTCCAGCCACCAGAGCTGCAGAGCATTTGCTCTCGAGCGGATCCCGATCAGGTCTGGGTCGCTGTCGAGATTCCATGCGGCGGGCACGGAGGCCCGCCCCACACGGATCTGGATCAGCTTGAATTACTGGTCGGGTCGGCTCGAATCGCTGGCTAGAGGCGGGTGACGCGGCCGTAGCCGCGGTTGTGGTAGACGAGCGTGTCGTGCCCCTCGCCGAGGTGGATGCCGGTCACGTCGCCCAGCACGAGGGTGTGATCGCCGGCGTCGACGAGCTGCCGCACCGTGGCCGAGAACGCGCCCGTGGTGCCGTGGAGGAGCGGGGCGCCCGCGAGGTCGCCCGTCCACGGGAGCTGCTCCCAGAGGCCGACGCGCTCCGTCGCGGGCCGCGCGAAGGCGCCCGCCGTGTCCTGTTGATCCGGCGCGAGCAGGTTGACCGCGAAGCCGCGCGCGTCGCGCAGCATCGCCATCGCGCTCGACGCGCTCGTCGCCGACACCGCGATGATCGGCGGCGCCATCGACACCGTGAAGAACGCGGTGGCCGTGAAGCCATCGAGCTCGGCGGCGCCGACGGCTATCGCCGCGTCGGTGCGACGGACTGTCACCACCGTCACGGTCGCCGCCCAGGTGCGGGCGAGGGCTTTGTACTGATCGATCGCGGTCGAGGAGAAGCTCTGCATGGCGGTCACCCGGGCTCGTTGTGCTGGGCCGAGATGGTAGCCCGGACCGGCGCGACGACCGAGCGAAGATCGCGGATATGCGCTGATTTTACGGGGATTCTGCGCTCAGCGCGGCGCGACCGCGGAGGCCGGATCCGCGTCGCCGAGCGGCGTGTGGAGGAGGCGATGCGCGCCGGCCGCGAGCGTGGCACCGACGATCGGCGCGACGACGAAGAGCCACACCTGCTCGAGCGCGAGGCCGCCCGCGATCAGCGCGGGGCCGAGCGCGCGCGCCGGGTTGGCCGCGAGGCGCGTGACCTGGAACCCCACGAGATGAATCAGCGTGTAGGCGAGCCCCGCCGCGAGCGGCAGGAGCGCCGAGCTCGGCCGTGAGCCGGCGCGCGACGCGGAGGTCGAGGCGCTGACGCCGAGGTACACGAACGCGAAGAGCGCCGTGAGAACGACCTCGGCGATCATCGCCGATCCGAGGCCGTAGTAGCCCGGCGAGAGGCGCCCGTAGCCGTTGGCGATCGCCTCGGCCGCGCGCGGCGCTCCGCCGGGGCGACCCTCCGCCATGGCGATCGCCGCGCCCGCGCCGAGCACGCCGCCGCCGAGCTGCGCCGCGACGTACCCGGGCACGTCGCGCCACGCGAGCCGCCGCGTCAGCGCCATGGCCACCGTGACGGCGGGGTTGAAATGGCCGCCCGAGATCGGCCCCGCGGCGAAGAGCATCGCCGCGAGCGCGAGGCCGAACGCGAGCGCGATCCCGGCGTCGCCGAGCCTCGCGCCGGCCACGAGCGACGCGCCCGAGCCCGTGAACACGATGGCGAACGTTCCGATGGCCTCGGCCGAGTACCTGCGCATGGCGACCCTCCAGCGACGAGCGTAGCAAGCGTCGCGGCAAGTTCACCCGGCCATTCGCCGCGCCCTCGCGCTCGCTCAGTTGTTGGCGCAGTCAGCGAAAGGGATCCCGCAGCCCGCCATCGGGTCCTGGAGGCAGGTGACGCACGTCGGCGCGGGCATCAGGCCGGCGCACGCGGACGCCGCGCACTGGACCGCGCATTTGTCAACGCAGAGGCACTGCACGAAGCCGAAGTACGCCTTGCCGGAGAGGGTGTTATCGCAGAGCTTGTTCGGGTCCCCCTCGGGCGGGGTGATGGCCTCGGCGCACGTATAGGTCGGATCGCAGCCGGTCGTCCCGGTCCCCGTCGTCACCGACGTGGACGCGACGGCAGACACGGCGACGACGGCGACGCTGGTCGACGGATCGGGCGCGCCATCGGCGGTCGTGAACGAGCTCGGCGTCCCGCCCGCTCCCCCCGTCCCCGACGCGCCCGACGATTCGACGACGACCTTGCCGCCGCACGCCGCGAGGGTGATGGCCACGAGGCCGAGTGCGAACAGGACCGGCTTTTTCACGGGGCGATCTCCTTCACGATCAGTTGAAACGAAGCTGAATCAGCGCGCGGCCCACCACGACTCGGCGAGCTCGGCGTCCTGGATCGTGTCGATCTCCATGTAGCCGCCGTCGGTGTCGACGCGGTGCATCTCCTCGCCGCCCTCGATCATGCTCTGGAGCAGATCGAGCAGGTAGGCCTTCTCGAAGGTGCGCCCCTCGCGGAAGACCTTGCCGGCGAACCCGGCGCGCGCGGCGTCGAAGGCCGCGATCAGGTGCGCGGCGCCCTTCGGTGAGGCCTTCATCACGCCGATGAACTCGCCGGCGGCCTGCTCGGAGGCGACGCGCCGCGAGATCTCCACGACCCGCGATCCGTCGGCCCGCAGCTTCTCGGCGTCGGTCTCGGGGTGCTGCGATCGACCGACGTAACGGCGGCGCCAGGCCGTGTCGCACGCGAGGGTGATGTCGTGCGGCGACTTCATCAGATCGGCGACGATCGCCGGGCGATAGACGATGTCGGCGTAGGTCGAGACGAAGCCGCCTTCGAGGTGCTCGCGCGCGCAGAGCAGCGAAGCGAGGATGTTGTTGTGCTCCCAGTCGCGGTTCTCGACGTACTGGAGATCCGGGTAGCGCTCGCGGATGACCTCGTTGCGGTAGCCGCAGATGAAGATCACGTCCTTGCGCTGGAAGCCGCCGGCGGCGAGCGCGTCGAGGATGCCGTCGAGCATCGGTCGCCCGAGGATCGGCACCAGCGTCTTCGGGATCTCGTCGGTGAGGTGGCGGAGGCGGCTGCCGCGGCCCGCTCCGATGATGATGGCCTTCACGCCCGCCGTCGTACCACGAAGGCCGGGGCGCGCAGATCGGATCCACAAAACGCCGCGAGCGACGTCGCCGCCGCTCGCGAGGATCGGGACCCCGACGGGGCCGAGCCGTTCAGCTACCGACGCAGGCGTCGAACTCTTTCTTGCAGCCCGTGTCGGCCGTGACGAGGCACGCCTTGCACGCCGCCGAGGGCTCGAGCTGCATGCAGGCGTTGTCGGCGCACGAGGTCGCGCAGTTGCCCATGCAAGTGCAGGCTGAGAGCGCGTCGAAGTTCGTCAGGGCGGCGGTGCCGTCACACAGGAGGGCCGGATCGCCCGTGCCCTGCGCGATGGCCTTGGAGCACGTGTACTTCGGGTCGCACATCCCCGTGCCGGTCGTCGTTGTCGCGCCGCCGCTGCCGGCCGTGCTCGTCGCGCTCGTGTCGGGGTTGCCGCTCGTGCTCGTGACGCCGGTGGTGCTCGCGGTGCCGCCCGTCCCGGTGCCGCCGGCGCCCGTCGTCACGGTGCAAGCGCCGAGAGCGAACGCGGTGATCGTCCCGAGAATGACCTTCAAAGACTGCATCTTCATGTTCGCAAATCCTCCCGGGGAAAGCATCCGGAGCTCGATGTCAAGAACGGAAGCAACGTAGCTCAACGCGGCGAGATGGCGACTCCAGGAGCGCTCGACTCGTGCTCTCGCGCCGCCCGCGTGGTCCGCGGAGCGGCCGGTCGGGTGGGCGTGGAGCCAGCGATCCGTCGCGGCATCGAGCTACAAAATGCCACGAGCGGCGCAGCCGCCGCTCGTGGACTTCATGAATCGCGTCGGACGCGAGAGATCAGCCAGCGTCCGAGGCGCAGGCGTCAGCCTCTTTCTTGCAGCCGGTGGTCGAATCCTGGAGGCACGCAACGCACGCCATCGAGGCGCCAGGGCCGTCCTTCATGCACGCGTTGTCGCCGCAGGCAGTCTTGCAGGCGCCTTCGCAGGTGCAGGTGTGCAAGGCGTCGTAGAGCATGGCCGACGGGCCTTCGCAGAGGAGACCCGGGTCGCCCTTCATGGGGTCGATCGCCTCGGCGCAGCTGTAGCCCATCATGCAGGCCGCCATGCCGCCCGTGCCGGCCGTCGCGCCGCCGCTGCCGCCGACGCCGGAGGCCTCGCCGCCCGTGCCCGCCGCCGCGGTGTTACCGCTGCCGCCGCCGGCGCCCGTGCTCGTGGTGCCCGTCCCGGTGACCGTACACGCGCCGAGCGCGAAGATGGAGATGGCACCGAAAACAACAGTCAAAGAATTCATTTTCATATTCGCAAATCCTCCCAGGAAGCGCCCCGAGTTCGACAAGGACGGCGGCAGAGTAACAGAAGCCCGTCCTCGTGCCAACCTCGGTGCAGGTACTCCGCGACGTGCGTCGCCCCGCAACCCTTGAGAAAGAAAGCCTGCGCGAAGGTGAATCGACGCGGCCTCGCGAGGCCATGTCGACACGCCTCCGTGCGTGCCAGGTTCTTCGACGAGGCCCTCGCGGGTTGATTCAGGCGATGAGATCGCGGAGCTGGATTTCAGCGCGTGGCGGCCTGGAAGTGGGGCCCGGCGGGGTGGCCCGTCCATCCCGAAAATGCGCGGTGTGCGGGGACTACGCGGAGTAACTACGCGGAGTAGAGCAGGCTGAATGCGCCGGGGAGATCGGCGCTCGTCAGCGTGGCCTTGCGCGCGTGGAACTCGGGCAGCGTGGCCTTGTACGCGTCGTCGAGGCGGAGCTCGCTGCCGTGGAACCCGGGCGTGAACATCGCCATCGTGTCGACGCCGAGGCCGAGGACGTCGCGGTACTGGCCGCGCTCTTTCAGGATCTGGGCGCTGAGCGCGAACATCAGCGAGCCGCCGGGGATCGAGCCGAGCGCCGTGGTGCCGACGGGCGGGTAGCAGATGCGCACCGTGCGGACGCCGAAGCGATCGCGGATCTCGGCGAGCTTCTCGCGCTGGAGGTTCTTCGCGCCGGCGAGCGGGCCCATCGCGTAGACCGGATCGTCGGGCGGGTAGTCGTAGTCGCAGAAGGCGACGATGCTCTCGCCCCGCGCGAGCAGCCCCGCGGCCGCGAGCGGCTCGGCCCACAAGAGCGACGAGCTGCCCATGTATTTGTTGGTGCGCTCGATGTCGACCTCTGTCGCGACCTCGACGTCGACGAGGCCGACCTTGCGGATGCTCTCCGGCTTCGAAAAATCCGGCACCTGGAGGATGGGATCGAAGGCGACGTCGAGGTCCTTCACCCGGGTCGGGCCGTGCTCGGCGTAGCGCTTCATCGCGCCCGCCGCGATGCCGTTGATGACGTGGACCGCGCGGAACTTGCTCTTGAGATCGGCCACGACCTCCTCGATCACGGCCGGCTTGCACGCGTCGTCGTTGCGGAACACCGCGGTGAGGCCCGCGGCCTCGGCGGCCCTGGTGATGGCCTGCGCGTGGAGGCCGCCGATCTGCATCTTCTCGCTGTCGAAGTGTACTCCGTACACTCTGGCCTTCTCGCCGAAGAGGAGCTGCACGGCGACGGCGCGGGTGATGCCGTTCGAGCCGCCGAGGATCAGCACCGCGGTGTCGTCGGCGATCTTCGTCCCCATCGGGCGGAGCGTCTTGCGCTGGGCCTCGAGCAGCTCGGTGGCGACGCGGAGGCCGTCCTTCGCGAGGGCGCCGACGAGGGCGCGGCGATCGATCCCGCCGAGCGGGAGCTTCTTGAAGACTTCGAGCTCTGTGGCGATGGGGGCGGTCATGGTCACTCCGGAGCGAGGATCGATTCGAGCGCGGGCACGAGGCGGGCGCGGTGGAACTCGTAGCCGAGCTCGATCGCGCGCTTGGGCATCACGCGGACGCCGTCGAGCAGGATCGTCGCGGCCTCGCCCATCGCGAGCTTGAGAGCGAAGGCCGGCGCGGGGAGCGACGAGGGGCGGTTGATCACGTTGCCGATGGCCGTCGCGAGCTCTTTCGAGGTGACGGGGTTGGGCGAGACGGCGTTGATCGGACCTTTGATTTCCGGGTTGTCGATCGCCATCAGGAGCATGCCGACGACGTCGTCGCGGTGGACCCAGGAGACGACCTGCTTGCCGTCGCCGACGGGGCCGCCCGCGAAGAGCTTGAACGGGATCAGCATCTTCTCGAGGGCGCCGCCGCCGTCGCCGAGGACGACGCCGATGCGGAGCTGCACGGCGCGGACGCCGAATTTCTCGACCTCGCGCGCGGCCTCTTCCCAGCGCTGGCAGACGCTCGCGAGGTAGTCGTTGCCGGGCGGCGAGGTCTCGTCGATCTCCTTGTCCGAGGGCTGCGGGCCGTAATAGCCGATGGCCGACGCGCTCACGAAGACCTGGGGCTTGTGCTTGGCCTGGCCGATGGCCTCGACGAGGAGGCGCGTGGAGTCGATGCGGCTCGTCTCGATCCGCTTCTTCACGGCGTCGGTCCAGCGCTTGGCGACGCCCTCGCCGGCGAGGTGGACGACGACGTCGACGATCGCCAGCTCTTCGGCCCAGGCGCCGGCCTTCTCGGGGTTCCACGCCGCGCAGCGCACCGCCGCGGGAAGATCGCCCTTGGCGCGCCGCGGATCGCGCGTCAGCACCGTGACTTGATCGCCCCGCGCGAGCAGCGCCTGCGCCAGCTTGCGGCCCACGAACCCGCTGCCTCCCGTGATCAGCACTCGCTTCATAGGCGGGCTGATTACCATGCATGTCCCTCGATTCCCAGGCCTGCCGGGGGCGCCGCCGATGGGATAGCGTGGAGCCGTGGAGCCACGCCGCCCCGACGATCGACCGACCCGGATCCTGACGCCGATCACGGTGCTCGGGATCGTGATCGTGTCGGGGGCGTTCGCCATGTACGAGGTCGGCCGCGGTCGCTGGAGCCTCGGCGAGGCGTTTTACCTGGCGATCAACGCCGTCTCCACCGTGGGCTTCAGCGAGCTTTCCGGGATGGAAGAGGTCCGCTTCGCGCGGCCGGTCGCGGTGGTGATCATCCTTGCGGGCCTCGGCACCGTGGCCTACTTCCAGTCGAGCCTGACCGCGATCCTCGTGCAGGGCGTGATCGGAGAGAGGTTTCGGTCACGTCGCATGCAGAAGCGGGTCGAGTCACTGTCGAACCACGTCATCGTCGCCGGGGCGGGCGCGACGGGGATGCACGTGATCGAAGAGCTCCACGCGACGCGGACGCCCTTCGTCGCCATCGATCGCAACCGGCACACGCTGGAGCGGATCTCCCGCGATTTCGTGGGCGGCGAGATGCTCTACGTCATCGGCGACGCCACCGACGACTCGGTGCTGATGGCCGCGGGGATCACCCGGGCGATGGGCGTCGTCGCCGCGCTGACCGAGGACAAGGACAACCTCTACGTGACGCTCTCGGCCCGCAGCCTGAACGTGAGCGCGCGGATCGTGAGCAAGGTGATCGCGCCCGACGCCGCGCCGAAGATGATCCGCGCCGGCGCCAACGCCACCGTGAGCCCGAACATGATCGGCGGCCGTCGCCTCGCGAGCGAGCTGGTGCGGCCGACGGTGGTCGAGTTCGTCGATCAGATGCTGCGCGAGCGGGAAGACGTGCTCCGCCTCGAAGAGGTGGCGATAACGGACGGCTCATGGTTCGTCGGCAAATCGCTGCGAGAAGTGCCGATCCGCGCCGAGACAAAGCTGCTCGTCGTCGCGATGCGGGTCGACAAGAAGTTCATCTACAACCCCGAGCCGAGCACGGCGCTCGAGGTCAACAGCGTGCTCGTCGTCCTCGGTGCCAGCTCGAACGTGGCGCGGCTGCGCGAGCTCGTGGCCCGCACCGACGCTCCGCAGCCCCCGGACGAGCCCGGATAAGCGACAGCCGCCGGGGGCGCGCTGAGAAGTCGATCAGAATCGAGCAGCGCACCCCCGGGGGCTGGGGACAGATTGGGGTCACACCCCGAACGCGCTTCCCCCGAAGCGCACCGTCCTTCAAATATGAATAGACGAGTGTCAGCTAGCGATCGATCGGGGGGATCTGGATTGTTGGTAGTCATTCGCCTGACGCTACAATCCCGCACATGTGATCCCGCCTGGGGCGGAAACCAGGGCGACATTTCGCGGGAATGCCTGAAGTTCAGGCGTTCACGGGCTTCGGGAGGGCGGCGCGGAGCAGGCCAAGGAGGTCGTGTGAGGCCGAAGGAGCGATCAGCAGCGCCGAGGGGACGAAGCTGAGCGCGCCGACGAGCACCTCGGCGAGCAAGGCGATTGACGCCGGGGGACCGCCGAGCGCGACGAGCCCGCGGCGGACGGCGAGGATCGCCAGCACCATCGGCGCGCAGGCGAGCACCGGCGGGATCAGCGGGAGGATCTGCGCGCGGAGCGTCAGGCCATCGAGGCGACGGATCACCCAGAAATAGCCGAACGAGCCCAGCGTGAAGGCCACGCCGACGGCGGTGCACGCCCAGAGCGGGCCGAGGCGGCCGAGCAGCGCGATCGCCGCGAGGAGGCCCGCCGTCTTGGTGATCTCGAGCGCCATGATCGCGCGGGGCTCGTTCTTCACCTGGAGGTACGAGGCGCCGATCCAGCCGACGGGGCGCACGACGGAGAGCGCCGAGAGCAGGGTGAGCATCGGCGCGACGTCGGCCCAGCGCGGATCGAAGAGCGCGCGCACCAGCGTGGGCGCGATGGTGCCGAGGCCGAGCGCGAGCGGGGCGACGCTGAGGATGAGCAGGCGCATCGATCGACAGAGCGCGGCGCTGCGGCGCTCGTCGCAGTCCATCTGCGCGAACGAGGGGACGAGCACGTCGCCGATGGTCTCGCCGATCTGCGTCGCGGGGATGTCGGCGAGGTTGTACGCGAGGTTGTAGAGGCCGGCCGCCGACTCGCCGAAGAGGCTCGAGAAGATCAGGTTGTCCCAGCGTCGCGAGCCGAAGCCGGCGAGGCCGGCGACCGACATCGGCAGGCCGAACGCGAAGAGGTCGCGCGTCCGCGCCAGGGTGATGCGCGAGGGCGTGAGCCACTCGCGCCACGAGGTGATCAGCGAGAGGCCGACGAGCCGCACGAGCGAGCGCACGATCGAGCCCCACACGACGGCGCTCGCGCCCCACCCGGCCCAGGCGAGCGCGACGGTGACGATCGCGTACGCGATCTCGCCGAGCGAGCGGAGCAGGCCCACCTCGCGGAAGCGCATGTCGCGCACGAGAACACGATCCTGCACCGTGCCGACGCGCTCGAGGAGGCCGGCGATCGCCAGGCCGGGGACGTACTGCGCCATCCCCGGCGCGCCGATCAGCGCGCCCAGCGGGCCGCGGAAGAGCACGGCGAGGCCGAGCGCGAGCCCGCCGAGGAGCGTGTAATACAGGGTCGCGTGGAAGGTGGCCGCGCGCCCTTCGTGGGGCCGCGAGACGATGTACTGGCTGAGCCCGCACGACGAGACGGCGTGGGCCGTCTGGATGATCACCGAGGCGAGCGAGACCTCGCCGTACACGTCGGGAGCGATGAATTTCGTGAGGAGCAGCGTGCCTGCGAGGCCGACCGCGCGCGCGCCGACGCTCGTCGAGATCGTCCACACGGCGCCGAGCGTCGCCTGCCGAGCGAGCGCGCTGCCGGCCGCCGCGACGGTGCCCGGCGGAGTATCGCGGCGATGTCCGCGCTCGGTGTCGTCGGACCCTGGCACGTGTGGACGAGCTCCGGAGGAAGGTCCCCCGTTCGATGCCGCCGCCTCGCGCGAGGATGCGCTGCCGCGAAACGTCGACGTCTCAGGAGCGGCTGAGCGCGAGCACGGCGGCCTCGTAGGCCTCGACGGCGCGGCGTGCGCGCGCGAGCGGGATCGGGCGCGCGCGAAGGAGCCGTTCGGCGTCACGGGCGCGGGCCTCGATCGGCGCGGGATCGACGCCGGCGCGAGCCGCGAGCGCGGCGGCCTGGGCGCGTCGTGCCGCGAGTCGACCCTCGAGCTCGGCGCGCGCTCCGATCGCGGCGTCGGCCTGATCGGCGGCGCGTTGATCGTGCTCCGCGTAGCCCTCGACGGTCTCGCCAAAGCGGGCGAGCCCGACCTCCGCGGCGGTGATCCGGTGCGCGACCACCGTCGCCGTCAGCTTGTCGAGCCACGCGTCGAGGCCGCCGAGCTGGCCCTCGTCGAGCGGCCTCGCGAGGGTGCCGGCCTCGTCGTCGATCGCCCGCGAGGCGGCCGCGAACGAGGCCACCGCGCGGGCGTGCAAGGCTCCGAGGGCCACCCGCTGCGCGCGCGCTCGATCGAGCGTAGCGGCGACGCGCTCGGCGGCCGCGGCCTCGGCGTCGAGCCGCGCGCGGAGGGCCACGAGGCCTGGAATCGAAGGCTTTTCGCGTCTCGCGACCCACCCGAGCGGATCTTGCTGCACCAGCACGCCGAGCTCCCGCAGCCGCTGCGAGGCCTCGTCGATCTCCGCGCGGGCGCCGTCGCCGAGCCGCGTCGACAGCGCGCGCAGCGCCTGGATCTCGCGCTCGATCGCCTCGATCATCGGCCCGAGCGCCACCGCCGCGCGCGTCACCAGGAGCAGCACGTCGCGTGCGCGATCGAAGGCCGCGACCATCCCCGCGAGCAGCACCTCGGGCTCGACGCGCAGCTCGCGCTCGGCCTCGTCGAGCAGGCCGAGCTCCGCGCGCGGCGTCGTGTGGACGCCGACCTCGATCGACGGCGTCCGCAGCAGCCGCACCACCAGCGCGAGCTTCTCGTCGCGATCCCAGAACGTCAGCGCCGAGATCGAGGCGCGCGTCGCGCGGGCGCGGGCCACGATCTCGCCGAGCTGCTCGCGCTGGTGAAAGAGCTCCGTCACCGCGTCGAGCGCGGGGAGGGCGCGCTCGGCCGTCAGGCCGACGAGGGGCGCGCGCCGCCCCGCCACGCCCGCGAGCCGCTGGTACGTCGCGTCGCCCTCCAGCGCGATCAGGTTCGCGTCCACGCGCTGGAGCCGCGTTTCCCAGGCCGAGAGCAGCGCGTCGACGGCCTCGATCGTCGGCCCCGGGGCGCTCACCGCCGCGCTCGCAGCGTGATCCGCGTCCACCGACCCAGCGTCACGGCGTCGCCCGGTGCGAGGCGGCGCCGCGTCCCCGCGGGCACGTCGCGGCCGTTGAGCTGCGAGCCGTTGGTCGAGGCGAGATCCTGGATCGCGACGCCGCCGTCGGCTTCGCGCACGAACTTGGCGTGACGCCGCGAGGCGCCGGGATCGAAGAGCGGGATCTCGGGGTGGATGTCGCGCGGATCGTCGTCGCGGCCGACGAGCAGCTCCGATCGATCGATCACCAGCACGCGCGGCGCCGCGAACGGGGGGCAGGGGTGCGCGGGATCGGGATCGGTGTCGAGCGCCGGATCGACGGTGATCACCAGCTCCCAGCCGAGCGGGGGCGCGGTCGACGCTGCCGACGCGGGGGGCGCCACGATCGGCGGCGGCCCGGGCCGCTGCTCGTGAAAATCGAAGCGACAGACCTCGCAGTAGCGCGCCGGGGCGGGCTCGCGCGTCTCGCCGCACATCGGGCAGAAGCCGCCCGTCTGCGCCGCCAGGATCACCGTCGCGCCAACGATCCGCGCGCCGCAGACCGAGCAGTAGTCGGGCTCGTCCGAGGCGTGCCCGGACCGACAGGTGAAGCTCACGATCCGCCTTCGGGTCGCCGCAGCGCGCGGCTCGTCGTGCGCGACTCGAGCTGGAGCTCCATCGTCGCGGCCTTCTTCACGTCGCGCTTGAGCCGCACCGTCCCGAGGCCGGCGTCGACCACCTCGACCACCCGCGCGAGTCGCTGCGTCATCGCGGCGTTGTGCGACGTCTGCGAGATCCGCATCGCCTTCCCGAGGAGCTGCGCCGCGCCGGCCTCGTCGCCCTGCTCTTGCCGCAGTAAGCCTTCGTGGATCGAGCGGGCCAGCTCGGCCTGCCCGGCATAATGGAGGACCTGACTGGAGATGTGCTGGAGCATCGTCTCGTCGGTCCAGCGCGCGAAGACGCGGCCCGGAGCGGGCTTCTCTTCGCGCTCGATCCAGCCTCCGCCCGCGTCGGGCGCGGCCTCGAGGTAAACGAGGCTCGGGCGCGCCGCGAGGATCTCGTCGTTGATCGCGCCGGCGGGCACGGCGATCGCCACGTGGAAATCGCGCGACTCGCCCGCGGCCCACGAGCCGGTCAGGTAGTCGCGCACCTGCGGCGAGATCACCCGCGCTTGCTGCGTCAGATCGTCGATGGTCGGGTTGACCTGCTTCACGAAGATCGGGCTCGCGCCCTGCGGCGTCCACAGGCGGAGGCGCACGTCTTTCAGGGCCTTGCCGCGGGCCTGCTCGATCGCCGCGCGGAAGGCCGCGTCGACGCCGCCGGGCTCGGGGATCAGCGACGCCTTGCCGAGCAGCGCGTCGGCGATGCGCTGCACCTCGCCCACCTGCCAGTCGGTGCCCACGCCCCAGCAATCGCACTCGAAGACGCCCGCGCAGCGCCCGAGCTCCTCGGCGACGACCTGGGCCTTCTCGCCCTCGTTCTTCCCGTCGGTGAGGAACACGGCGCGGCGGATCGCGCCGGGCATCCGCTCGAACAGCGTACGCGCCGCGCGGAGGCCCGCCGACATCGCGGTGCCGCCCTGGGCTTGGAGCTGGAGGATCACCTGCGACGCGTAGCGCTTGGCCTCGGGCGTCGCCCGCGCCTCGCGCGACACGACGTAGCCGCTCCCGTCGAACGCCACGACGAAGAACATCGCCCGCTCGTCGAGGAGGTCGATCGCCCGCACCACCGCGCGCGCCACCGAGTCCATCCGCGCGCCGGTCATCGAGCCGGACTTGTCGAGGATGAACCCCACGACGAGCTCGCCGGTGGCCTTCAGATCCGCGTCGGCCGTGACCGAAAGGATCGCGTCGACCCGCGCGGTCCCGGGCGCGAGGTGGCGATTCTGGAAGGCCTCGACCTTGAAGCTCATGACGATCTCCGAGCCGCCGAACGTACACCAACGGCGCGACGCCGGGCTGCTGCGACGCGAGCGGCTACGGCGCGAACGCGTGGATCGCCACCGAGACGTTGTCGTGACCGCCGCGGGCCAGGGCGTAGTTCACGAAGAGGCGCGCCACCGCGACGGCGTTGCGATCGTCGGGGAGCGCGCGGAGCACGCGGGTGAGATCGTCGGGCCCCGGCGTGTAGTTCCAGAGCCCGTCGCTGCAGAGCAGGACCACGCCGCGTCCCGTCAGCTCGCGGGATTTCACGTCGGGCTCCACCTCGGCGGGCACGTCGCCGACCTCGAGCGGGCCGAGGCAGCGCGTGATGGTGTGCGCGAGCGCGCCCTGCACCTCGGACGCGTCCTTCACTTCGCCGCGGGCGATGGCGTCGTTGACCCACGAGTGATCGTGGGTGAGCAGCTCGGCCCCGCGCGACGACAGCCAGTAGAGCCGGCTGTCGCCCACCCAGCCCACCGTGAGGCGCTTCTTGTAGACCACGCCGACCACGATCGTCGTGCCGGGCAGATCGGTCACCGGCGCCGCCACGTGGGCCGCGCAGATCGCCAGGTGGGCCGCGCGGATCGCCGTCGACACCGCCGCGGTGCTCGCCTCGTGGATCACGTCGGGCGACCGCCAGAAATGGTCGAGCGCGTCGCGCGCCGCGCTCGCCGCCGTGCGCGAGGCCAGCTCCGAGTGCGGCGACGACGACACCCCGTCGCAGACCACCATGATCGTGAACGGCTCGCCCTCGACGCTCACCCCGCGCGCGAGCGCCGTCGCGTCTTGATTGTAGGGCCGCCACAGGCCCGGATCGCAGAGGTCGGCCGTCTCGTCGGTGCTCATCGGCTCGTCGAGCTCGGCCTTCACCGCGTCGAGGAGGCGGCGCACGTCGGCGATCGATCGATCGATGGCGTCCTCGGCGTTGCGGTTGGCGACGAGCAGCCGCACGAGCCGCGTCGGCCCGAGGATCGCCGGCGCGAGGAACACGTCGCCCAGGGACTCGAGGAGCCGCCGCGCGTCCATCCGCCGCGCCCGCTGCGCGCCGCGCATCCGCGACACGGCGACCTTGCCGTCGGCCTGCACCAGCAGATCGCGCGGGGCCGGGTAGAAGCTGTACCCCACGCTCTCCGCGGCCTCGACGAGATCGAGCAGCCCCTCGATCGCCGCCACGGCCTCGGCCGGCGTCCCGTTCTGCACCACGTCGCTGAGCTTGCGCAGCGAGGCCGGGGGCGCCGTGAGCGCGGCCCACGCCAGCGGCGGCTTCTCCCCGCGCTCGAGGAGCTCGGGGAAGCCGCGCGCCCCGTGGAGCCGCTGCAGCGCCTCGATCTCGACGGCCAGGGTCGAGGGCGAGCCGAGCAGCATCAGCACCTCGCGCCCGTCGGCGGTGAGCGCCCGGGCGTCGTCGCGCGCGGCGGGGCCGAGCACCGTGTAGTCGCCGACCGAGAGGCCAGGGCGGAGCGACGTCGCGGGGGCCTCGTCGACCGAGGCCTCACCCACGCTCGAAAAAGGCTCGATCCGCGCGCCGAGCCGGTGCCCGCAGCCCTTGCAGTAACCGTCGCCGTCGTCGGCGTGCGCCGCCCCACACGCGGCGCACGCGCCGGTGTCGATCGCGGCCGAGACCCGCAGCGAGGCGCTCAGCAGCGCGACGTCGGAGGGCGACTCTTCCTGGGTGATCTCGCCCGGCGAAAGACGCGTCCCATCGGCCTCGCAGAACTGATCGTCGTCGCCGCAGGGGGCATCACAGGTCGGGCAAAACTGCACCACGATAGACTACTGCAAATGCCGTCGAAAGTGCGCCCGCCTGCACCTCGGCCCGCGTCGTCGATCGCGCTCGCGGGCGGCAAAGCGGCTCGGCGCTCCCGATCTCGGGGCCAGGCGGCCGTCACGACTGCGGTTCACACCCCGGGCAAACACCGAGTCACGGCCCGCGCTCGGAGCCTCGTGATGGCTTGGTGATTCAATCGCTCTCCGCCGCGCACACCCGCTCTCTGGACTCGACGCCTTGGCTGGCCTCGACGCGCGAGGGGGGGCGCGCCGCTGCAGTGGCCGTTCATCGCGGGCGTATCCTGTCCGGGCGCGTGGCAGGATCGCCGATCTCCGGCGGGGATCGAGCCCGGGGGGACCGCGTGTGGTAGTCTGCCGACTCACGTGATGATGAGCCTTCGAGAAGCAGCGCGCGTCCGGAGCTACAGTTTCCTTCGCACCCGCCGTTCTTCACGGGTCCACTGATGGCGCTCGAAGTCGGACAGACGCTCGACCGCTATGCCATCGAGGCCCTCGTCGGGGAGGGCGGGATGGGGCGCGTGTACCGCGCCTTCGACACCCGCCTGGAGCGGCGCGTGGCGCTCAAGGTCCTCCGCGGCCGCGTCGGCGAGAGCGAGAGCGCGATCGCCGACGTCCTGCGCGAGGCGCGCGCCGCCGCCGCGATAACGCACACCAACGCCACGGCGGTGTACGACGCGGGGGAGCTCGAAGGCCGCGCCTGCATCGTGATGGAGTACGTGCCTGGCACGTCCCTACGGCGCCTGATCGGGACGCCCGACGTGCCAATCGACACCCGCATTCGCTGGCTCGTCGACATCGCCGGCGCGCTCGGCGCGGCGCACCACGTCGGCGTGATCCACCGCGACATCAAGCCTGAAAACGTGATGATTCGCGACGACGGCCTGGTGAAGGTGCTCGATTTCGGCGTCGCGGGCCGGGCGCGCCTCGTCGAGCTTTCGCCGGGAGAAGACCCGCTCAGCATGGTGACGCCGAGCAGCGGCAACGCGGTCGGCACCCCGTCGTACATGGCGCCGGAGCAGCTCCGCGGGCTGGCGATCGATGGGCGCGCCGATCAGTTTGGGTGGGCGGTGCTCGCGTACGAGGTCCTGACGGGGCGCCTCCCGTGGAAGGAGGCCGGCGACGTCATGCGGGCCCTCGTGGCCGTCCTCACCGAGCACGTCGAGGCGCCTTCGGGGGTCGATCCTGCGATCCCGCCGGCCGTCGACGCGGCCATCCTGCGGGCCCTCGCCAAGTCGCCGGACGATCGCTTTCCCTCGATGGTTGCAGTCGCCGCGGCGCTGGTGGCCGCGTCGTCGGACGGCCAGCCGCCGCGCTCGTCGCGCGCGCCGGCCTCGTCGCGCCTCGAGGTCCGCCGCTCGACGTCGCCGCCGCTGAGCCTGCCGGGCGGCCCGGATCTGGCCTCGATCATCGATGTCGCGGCGCGCTCGACCTTCGCTTCGCGCATCCCCACGCCGCGCGAGAGCCGACTGCCGGGGCCGGCCCCCGCGACGCTCCATCCGCCCCGCTTCGGGGCGGCGATCGATCTCGACGAGCACCTGCGCCGCATCCCGAGCGGGGCGACGGTCAAAGGCATGTTCTTCCTCGAGCTCCAGCGCGTCTCCGAGCAAGGCGGCGTGTGGCCTGCGGTCGTGCTCGCCGCGGGGATCCCCGAGCGACGGTATTACACCTTCCGCGACTATCCGATGGTCGACAACCTCCGACTCACGGTCTCGGTGGCCAGCCACCTGTACCCGCGCTTGCCGCAGGGAGAGGGCATCCGCCGCATCGGTCAAACCGCGCTCGACGTCGTGCTCGGCAGCCAGATCGGGCGGGCCGTCTTCGGCGCCTTCGATCGCGACATCGAGCCCCTGTTCCTCCGCGGCCCCAAGGCCTTCCGGCTCCTCCTCGGCATGGGCGACGTGACGTCGGAGAAGATCGGCGCGCGCAAGTATCGCTTTCAAGCGAAGAATTTCCCGGCGTTCCTGGAGACGTACCAGGTCGGGGTGATTGAAGGGGTGCTCCGCCACTGCGGGAAGACTGGCACCATCCTCGTGGCGATGGATGGGCTCGCCAATGCGACGATCGAGGTTGAGATCGTTTGAGGGCGGCGGGATGCCCCCTATCCCCGGCCCTTTCGCCCGGTTTCGGGGGAAAGGGAGGGGAACGGAGATGAATTGTGCGCAGGTGGGGCCTCGTGGCTGCGCTTTTTCATGATCTCCATCTGAATGGGGAAGATCCGGAGGGGGATTGGACTCTCCCGCAGAGGCGCAAGGCAGGCGTTCCAGATCCCATGTCGACCCGCGGCCCCCCGGCGCGGACACCGGCTCAGGGCGTCTTGCCACCTTCCGCGGGAGCCACGGGCGCGGCCTCCTTCTTCGCCCCGCCGCTCCGCGACGCATAGAGCTTGTCGAGCTTGAACGCCTTCAAGATCGCCGGATCCCCGAGGTGCTTCGACGCCGCCACGGCCGCGTCGCGCGCGCGGCGGCAGATGTCGAGGATGATCCCGTCGATCTGATCGAGCCGCTGCGTCTCCTCCGGCGTGCCGCGCACGGTCGGCTTCCTCGACACGGCGTCACGGATCGCCAGCGCGGCCGCGCGGAGCGGAGCCAGCGTCTCCGGGCCACCGCGGTCCGCCGCTGCGGCCGCTGCCTCGGGTGCTTTGGCGGGATCGAGAGCGTCGGCGAGATGATCGAGCTGCTTCGCCAGATCCTCACCGAGCTTCTCCGAGTCAGCGGTCGCCTCGAGCGTGGTGTGCACGTCATTGGCCGAGGCCTTCTTCCCCTGCTCGAGGAGCGCGCTCTTCGTCGACGTCAGGATGGATCGCCCCCGGATCCGCGCGTGGCGCCCGGCCCGGTTCGCGTCGTCGAGGCCTATCCCGAGCGTCTTCTTGGCGCTCCGCGCCTGGTTGCGCCCGTAGCCCGAGTCCGAGAGGAGATCGCGCGCCTCGGCGAGCCGCGTCGTATCGGAGAGCGGCAGTCCATAGGCCTTGAGCGTGTCGGCGTACTTCTCGAGGCCCTGGCCGGTCTGCGTGGCCTGCGCAAAGGTGTCATCGGAGCTGAACTCCTCTCCTGCGGAGATGAGCGCGAGCTTCACGTCGGGAGGGAATGCGTTGAGGTCGATTGTCATGGGCCGAGAGTACAGAGGCCCATCGGGTGGGCAAGAGAGTTCGTGCGGGGGCGTACGAACGGCGGAAGTGAGATATGTGGGCCCGGGTGGGCGATCGACGGCCGCGACCTCGGGGCGGGTGAGGGCGACCTCGCGGATCGGGGCCCCGACCTGGCGGTTGGCGGCCCCGACCTGACTGTCGGCGGCCCCGAC
>JANYGI010000128.1 GCA_025362495.1 Byssovorax sp.
GGTTGGGGTTGGCGCGGCGGCCGCGCCCGAGGGGATTGTCGGCGCCGCGGCGGGGTAGTTTCCTCCCGCGGGAAATCCGGGCGGAGGCTGGTCGGTCCCTCCGGACTTGTTGCACGCGGAGGCGACGAGAAGGAGCCAGGCCCCGGAGACAAGGGCGATCAAGCGAACGGGAGCGAGTGATTGCAGAAACATGGGCACCTATACCCGGCGAAAGCGTCGCGCCGGCATTCGGTGTGATGGGCAAAGTGAAGACGAGGAGAAGACCGAGGACAGGTGAAGCCCGCAGCGTTCCCGGAGCCCTCGGACCGCTCGCCCTACCGGATCACGCCGGGCAACCCGCCATACTGCTTCTCCGCCAGCAAAGGCAGCTCGCCGCAGGCGGCCAGCCCGAGATCGTGCTTCTCCTCCGGATCCGACAGCACATCATAACAGTGCCACTGGTTGTCCCACTCCCGGCCTTCCAGCTTCAAAGAGCCCTGCATCATCCCCCAGTTGCGGAAGGCGCAGCCCCAGATGCCCGAGCAGTTCGACATCGCCAGCACCGGCGGTGCGGGGCGCGGGGCGCGGGCGGAGCAGGCTCGAGCCGATCATCGTCTTGATACCTGGGCCAGGAGCGAGCGCGCCCGGCGGCGCCCCGAGCGCTTCCCGTGCCCGCTCGGTTGGCAGCAGCCGCGAATCGGTGCACACTCGATCCCATGAGGTGGACCGAGCAGAAGTCCGAACGCTTCCAGATGCTCCGTCACGCCGAAGCGCGCGGCCTGCTGACTGTCACCGATCGCGCCGAGCTGGAAGTCCTCTTCGCGGACCTGGACGCGGACGAAAGCGACGCGCTCAGCCGCGACATCGCGCGGACGGACGCCGAAGCCGCCGCGATCGAAACCGAGAAGGCCGGCCTCGACGCGGAGGCCGCCGAGCTAGCTCGGATCGCGAACGAGGAAGAGCGCCTGTTGACCGAGGCGCGCGCGTACCTCGAACAGCTCCGGCAGCGCAGCGCCGCTCTCGCAGAAGACTACCGCCGAGCGACCGGCCGCGAGCCCGCTCCGGCGCGCTGATCAGGCCCGATCCGCATGGCTGCGTCGGCGCGCGAGGGCGCACGTGAGCGGTTCGCCGGGCGCTGCGCGTACTGTGGCGTTCACGAGAACAGCGTCGGCGCGACGCTCACCGTCGATCACCACCGCCCTCGCGCCCGCGGTGGATTGGATGAGAGCGAAAACCTCGTGTACGCCTGCCCGCGATGCAATGAGCACAAGGGCTCTTACTGGCACGAGATCGATCCGCCCCACGTCCAGTTGCTCAATCCAGGACGTGATGACCTGAGCCTGCACGTCCGCGAGATCGAGGACGGGCGCCTCGTCGGCGTGACATCCGACGGCGTCTTCTTCATCGACAAGTTGAGGCTCAATCGCGCGCCGCTCGTCGCCCTGCGCGTCCGCGCGAAGCTCATCGCCGTGCGAGCCGCCGAGCTCGACGATGCGCGCCAACGCGTGCGCGCGCTGGAGCAGCGCATCAGCGAGCTCCGCGCCGCGGTCGAATCCACCGGAGATGCGATCCAGCGTCGGTCCTCGCCGCGGCGCTCCTGAGCGAGCCGCGCCTCCGCGCCCTACCGGATCACGCTGGGCAACCCGCCATATTGCTTCTCTGCCAGCAAAGGCAGCTCGCCGCAGGCGGCCAGCCCGAGATCGTGCTTCTCCTCGGGATCCGACAGCACATCATAGCAGTGCCACTGGTTGTCCCACTCGCGCCCTTCGAGCTTGAGCGAGCCCTGCATCATCCCCCAGTTGCGGAACGCGCAGCCCCAGATGCCCGAGCAGTTCGACAGCGCCAGCACCGGCGGCGCGGGGCGCGGGCGGAGCAGGCTCGAGCCGATCATCGTCTTCCGGTAGGGCGCGATCGCCGGGGAATCGAGCACGCCGAGCAGATCCAGGATCGTCGGCGTCACGTCGGTGTGGAACGCGGGGGCGTCGCGCGAGGCTGCCAGTTGCCTGGCCTCTTCGTCCGTCAGCGTGCCTTTGGGAGCGTCGATCCAGAAGGGCACGTGGATCTCTTCGTCGAGGATGGAGCCCGTGTGGCCGAGCTGGTTGTGCTCGCGGAAGGCCTCGCCGTGATCCGAGGTGAAGACCAGGACGGTGTGATCGCCGACCGGGCTCTGGCGGACGAAGCGGATCAGCTCGGCGATGATCTTGTCCTGGCGGTGGACCGCGTTGCGATAGTAGTTGTGATAGGCCTCGTTGTCGTCGGGCCCCTTGCTCTCCAGCGCCGGCTGGAAGGGCGCGTCCTCCGGATCGACGAGGTAGGGAACGTGGGTGTTGCCGAAGTGGGCGACGCCGAAGAACGGCTCCTTGAGCGTGCCAATCTCTTCCTGGACGCGCTTGCTCAGCAGATCGTCGCGGGCGCCGAGATCGATGTCGGCGAGCGGATCGAGGTCGGTCGCGCCGCACTGCTTCGAGGTGGGGAGATCCTGGACGAAGAGGCGCGAGTTGGCGAAGAGCATGTGGTGGCTCGTCCAGTAGGCGTCGTCGACGCCCGCCGCGTGCGCGTAGTCGAAGAGGAGCGGCGCCGAGTGCAGGGCTTCCCGCGAAGCCACCGGCTGCAGGCCCGACCAGAGCACGGCGAGCTCGATCGCCGTCGTCGAGGCGTTGCTGCGCATCTGCATCAGGGGCGCGCGATCGGGCACGGCGGCGTTGATCGCCGGCGCGTTGAGGCACGTCTCGCGGTGATCGGAGCAGCTCGCGTCGCTGCGCACGCTCTCGGTGAGGATGAAGAGCACGTTGCGCTTCGGCGTCGGCGCGCGCGCGATGGCGTCGAGGTGCGGCGGGCTGCGGAGGCCGGGCCGGACCTGCGAGCTGGTGCGGACGCCGGTGAGCACCTTCATCAGGCCGCCGATGGCGTGGAAGTAGATCACGTCGGGCGTCGAGGCCTGCACCGTGCGGTACGAGCAGGGGATCAGGAACGCCGCGAGCACCGCGAACGGCGTGAGGATCCGCGCGGCCTTCGAAGCGCGCGAGCGGCCCGACGGCATCAGCGTGCGGCCGAGCCACACCAGGCCCACGGCGAGCATCAACGGCGGGATCACCGAGACGAGGAAGTTGCGCCCGTCGGCCTTGAGCTGCCCGAACAGGCTCGACGAGAACGACGTACCGAAGAGCGTCGCGTCGAGGTTCAGGTACGTCGAGTACTGTCGGTGAAAGTAGATCTGCACGCCGATCGCCAGCGTCGCCGAGAGGCAGAAGAAGGCCGCCGCGATCCAGCGGAACACGCCGCGCCGCGCCGAGGCCGCGTAGAGGAGCAGGGCCCACAGGACGGCGCTCTCGGCGATCGAGGCCGAGTAGCTGCCGAGGTACCGGAGCGGCAAGCTCGCGAGCCTGTCGCCGCGGATCCGCGCGTCGGTGAGCACGACGAGGAGGATCGGCACCGCGAGCAGCGCCAGCGCCCACGGGCCGCGAAAGCGGGCGAGCGAGCGGAGCCGGGGACGAGCAGGCGGCGGGCTGGAGGGTTCGGCAGGCACAGGCAAAGCAGCGCGAGCGTACCGCAAGAAGGCGTCGGCTTGACGATCTCGCGACGGACCCGCAGCGGCTGCTTGACACGGCGGCGTCAGCGCGGAAAGCACCGTGTCGTCGCCGCGTCAGCCAAGGAACAGAACCCCCCGGATGAGTGATCCCCACGAAGCCCCTCGCCCCGAAGCCCACGTCCGCCTCGCCGCCGAGCTCGAGGCCGCCCTCCTGCGCGAGCTGCGGACGGCGTACAACGACGTCAACGCCGTATTTTTCCGGCGCAAGCTCACGCCCGTGGCGATCGAGCTGTCCGACGTGGCCTCGCGCCTGGGCCGCTGGGTGAGCGATCACCGCACCATCGAGATCGCCCGCACGCTGGTGGTCGAGCAGCCCTGGGGCGTCGTCATCGAGGTGCTGAAGCACGAGATGGCGCACCAGTTCGTGTACGAGGTGATGGGGATCCGCGACGAGACGGCGCACGGGCCGGCGTTCCGCGAGCTCTGCGGCCGCGTGGGCATCGACGCCGGCGCGTCGGGGATGCCGGCCAGCGCGGCGCGATCGACCGAGGAATCAAGGGTGCTGGAGCGGATCGCGCGCCTGCTCGCGCTCGCCGAGAGCTCCAACGTGAACGAGGCCCAGGCGGCGATGAACGCCGCGCAGCGGCTGATGCTCAAGTACAACCTGGAGAGCGCCGCGACCCGGGCCCCGCGCGCCTACGGGTTCAGCCACCTCGGCAAGCCGACCGGCCGCGTGACCGAGAGCGAGCGCCTCCTCGGAGCGATCCTCGGCAAGCATTTCTTCGTCGAGGTGATCTGGGTGCCGGTGTACCGGCCCCTCGAAGGCAAGCGCGGCAGCGTGCTCGAGGTGTGCGGCTCGCAGGCCAACCTCGACATGGCCACCTACGTCCACGCGTTCCTCACGCACTCGGCCGATCACCTGTGGCGCGAGCACAAGCGGACGATGCGGATCCGCTCCGACAAAGATCGCCGCACCTACCTCGCCGGCGTGATGTCCGGCTTCATGGAGAAGCTCGAGCAGCAGCGCGTCGTCCACAAGGAAGAGGGCCTCGTGTGGATGAAGGACGCCGACCTCGACGGCTTCTACAGGAAGCGCCACCCGCACATTCACCACGTGCGGTTGGCCGGCAATCAGCGCACGGAAGCGCACGCGCACGGCCGCGAGGCGGGCCGCAACCTGGTGCTGCACAAGCCCGTCGCCGGCGGCCCGAGCGGCTCGGTGAAGCTGCTCTCGCGCTAGCGATCGAGCCGCTAAATCAAGGCTTTCCCGACCAGGTGGCGTCGAGGCCGCGGGCCACCGTCTCGACGAGACGCACCGAGTAATCCATCAGGAGCGCGCGGTACGCCTCGGTGCCCGGGGCCTCGGTCGGGCCGCCCTTGGGGACATCGACGAGGACCAGCAGCTCGTAGCGACCGCGGGGGCTTACCACCAGCGCCGTCTCCTCCGCGGCGCTGGCTTCGCCGACCGCGCGCATGGCGTAGCCGGGGCGATCGCGGCCGAAATCGAGATCCTTGAAGAGGTGCGAGCGGCGGAGGAGATCCTTCTGATCGTCGCTGATGGTGAGCCCGCGGTAGTGCCCGTCGAAGAGGATCATCGTCACGGGGGCGAAGGTGTCGTCGTCGGCGACGAAGGCGATCGCCCAGGCGATCTTGCCCTTCTGCGCCCACTCGGGGCCGAGCTGGGCCTCGGTCATCGTCAGCTTCTGCGGGTACGAAAAGAGCGAGGCCACCGACTTCGCCGTGAAGAGCGTCTTCGCGGGGGGCGCCTCGTGCGGATCGCCCGGCTGGACTTCGGCGATCGTTCGCGCGTGGGGCGCGCCGCCGCTGCCGCCGCCGCAGCCCGCGAGGGCGGTGAGGGCGGCGATCGTCAGGAGCGCGCGGGCGGGGATCCATCGTCGTTTCACGGTGCGGGACGATAGCAAGACAGGCGGTGTCGCGCTGGCTTTGCGGCGCGTCGAGAGACGGATAACGTCCGCACCAGCGTGGACGACCTCGAACTTTCCCGCCCGCTCGCGCCGGGAGACGAGCCGCCCCGCGTCCGCGCCGCCACGTTCCCGCCGCGCTACCGCATCCACAAGTACTGGGGAAAGAAGCCCGGGAACGTGGTCGCGGCCTACATCGAGCGCTTCTCGGAGCCGGGCGCGCTGGTGCTCGATCTCTTCGCGGGCTCGGGCGTCGTGCTCGCCGAGTCGCTGCTGACGGGGCGCCGCGGCGTCGCGATCGACCTCAACCCCATCGCGGGCCTGATCACCCGCGTGACGGTCGAGGGCGCGGATCCCGCGGTGTTCGCGGCCGAAGCCTCGCGGATCCAGGAGGCGGGGCGCGATCTGCGGCGCGCGCTCTTCGGCGAGCGCTGCGACCGCTGCGGCGTCGACGCCGACATCGTCTCGACGGCGTTCGAGGGCGAGAGAGCGCTGCGGATCACGCTCGATTGCGCGCGCTGCGGGACGACGGTGCAGGCGCCGCGCGCCGGCGATCCGCGCCTCGATCCCGGCGGGAGCGGGCTGCCCGCGGTCGGCGATCACCCCGACGAGGCGCTCTACGTCGGCTGGGAAATGCGCAAGCTCGCGCGCCGCGGGCTGACGCGCTGGAGCGAGCTCTTCACGCGCCGCAACCTCGTCGCCGTGGCCTTCCTGCGGCGGGCGATCGAGGGCGTGAGCGACGCGAAAGTGCGCCGCGCGCTGCTGGTTTCGTTCTCGGCCCACCTCGCGCAATCGACGCGGATGATCGGCGATTCGACCAGCCGCGGCGGCGGCCCGAGCTGGAAGCTCAACTGCTACTGGCTGCCGACGACGTGGCTCGAGCTCAACCCGTTTCGCTACTTCGAGAACCGGATCAAGCGCACCGCGCAGGGCCTCGCCGACATGGCGACGCGCCTCCCGCGGCCGGCGCGCGACGGCGACGACTACCGCATCGTCACCGGCTCGTCGGAGCGGCTCGGCGACGTCGTGGCCGCGGGATCGGTGGGCTACGTGTTCACCGATCCTCCGTACGGCGGCGAAGGCATCCAGTACGGCGAGCTCTCGATGCTGTGGAACCTCTGGTGCGGCGAAGCGATGACCATGGAACGCGAGGTCGCCTTCAACCCCGTTCAGAAGAAGACCGAGACCGATTACGCGCGTCGCTTGACGGAGTGCATGGCCGCGGCGCACACCGCGCTCTCGGCCGGCGGCTTCGCGACCGTGACGTTCGCCAACAAGGATCGCGGCGTGTGGCGCGCCCTGCTCCAGGCCTGCAAGACCGCCGGGCTCGAGCTGCGCGCGGCCGTCCCGATGACGCCGTCGGCGCCCAACCTGACCAACATCCTCTCCGACGCGGCGCCGAAGGCCGACGTGATCCTCACCTTCCAGAAGCCCCGGTCGAAGCGCTCGATCGACCGCTGATTTCCGACCCCGACGAGCCCGCCCGCGCCGGGGCGTCCGGCCTCCCGACGACGGCGCTCGGGCCCCGGCGAGGCGGCGAGATTGCCGCCCCTGGCTCACCGCGCTAGCTCTCGCGGCGATGGCCGAAACAGAGCCCGCGCTGGATCCGTTCGAGCTCTGCGGCACGACGATCGAGGGCAAATACCGGGTCACGAACGTCGTCGGCGACGGTGGCTTCGGCGTGGTCTATCGCGGGGTCCACATCGGCTTCGGCGAGCTCATCGCCATCAAGTGCCTGAAGCTCCCGCAGGCGCTCCCCGAGAAAGAGCGGGCCGCGCTCCTGGAGCAGCTCCGCGAAGAGGGGCGGCTCCTCCACCGCCTCTCCAAGGCCACGAGCGGGATCGTGCAGGCCCTCGACGTCGGCGCGTTCATCACCCCCGCGGGCGTGTGGGTCCCGTACCTGGTGCTCGAGTGGCTCGAAGGCCAGACGCTGGCCGAGCACCTCCAGGCGCGCGTGAAGGCCGGCGAGCCTCCGTACACCGTGCCCGAGGCGATCCGGCTGCTCGAGCCCGCGGCCCGCGCGCTCGCGGTCGCGCACCAGAACAAGATCGCCCACCGCGACGTCAAGCCGCCGAACCTGTTCGTCGTCGAGAGCGGCGGGCATCGCACGGTGAAAGTCCTCGATTTCGGCATCGCCAAGGTGCTGATCGAGCACCCGAGCTTCACCTCGGCCCTCGAGGCGACCAAGGCCGGGCCGACGGCGTTCACGCCCCGCTACGGCGCGCCGGAGCAGTTCAACAAGCAGCGCGGCGCGACTGGCCCGTGGACCGACGTGTTCGCGCTGGCGCTGATCTTCGTCGAGCTCGTCACCGGCCACAAAGCCCTCGACGGCGACGATCCGACGCAGCTCTACATCGCCGCCGCCGATCCGACGCTGCGGCCCACGGCGCGCGGGCGCGGCGCGGCGGTGTCCGACGCCGTGGAAGAGGTGCTGAGCAAGGCGCTCTCGGTCGAGCCGCGACAGCGCTACGTCGACGCGGGCGAGCTCTGGGATGCGCTCGTCGCGGCGGCCGGCCTCGGCGGCGCGGCGAGCGGGCGATCGACGAACGGCCCCGGGAAATCAAGGGCCGCGCAGCTCGCCGAGGACAGCGAGCTGCTCGCGACCGGCGTCTTCGCGCAGCAGGCCGAGCTCGACGTGGGCCTCACGCCGGCCGCGCTCGGGGCGACGATGCTGGCGGAAGCGAGCCCGCCGCTGCGCAGCCCCGCGCCGGTCGTCGTGCGGACGACGGGCGTCGACGCGAAGACCGCCGTGGAGGCCGGTCGCGCCGCCGCGCCGGCGCGACCGAAGCGCCTCGCCAAGGACGATCCGATGGCCGAGACGCCGCTCCTCGCGCGCCTCTCGCCGACGCCGGACGAGATCGCGATCGCCACCGCCACCGCGACGGCTTCGACCACCACGCCGGCCGCGAACAAGGGCGAGCGCCAGGGCGCGAACAGCGAGCGGTCGCGACCGATCTGGCCGTGGATCCTGGCCGCCGTGGCCCTCGGCGGCGGCGCGGGCGCGTACGTGCTCAGCGGCCCCACCAAGCCCCTGCACATCACGCTGCAGCCGTCGGCCCGCGCGAGCGCGTCGTCGCCCGTCGTCCTCGTGCGTCCGCCGCCGGGGCCGAGCGCGATCACCATGCCGAGCGCGATCACCATGCCGAGCGCGACGACGGCGCCGGTCCCGTCGGCCTCCGCCGCGCCGCCGGTGCCCGTCCCGATCCCCGACGACATGACGCTGATCGGCGCCGGTACCTTCACGTTCGGCGAGGGCAAGGCCGCGCCAAAAGTCACGATTTCCCGGCCGTTTTACCTCGATCGGACCGAGGTCACGATGCGCGCGTACCAGGAGTGCGTGGCGAAGCGGCTCTGCTCGCCGGCCGATCACGTGGCGATGACGCCCGAAGGATCCGAGGCGACCACCGCCGCCGCCGACTTCGCCGCGACGTGGACGAGCCGCTGCAACGTGGTGCGCAAGGACGTGAACGGCCCGATCAACTGCGTCGATTTCACGGGCGCGGAAGCCTTCTGTCGCTCGCGCGGCCGGCGCTTGCCCACCGAGGCCGAGTGGGAGCTCGCGGCGCGCGGGACCGAGGGCCGAGCCTACGCATGGGGCGCCGAAGCGCCGGACTGCGGCCGCGCTTGCTACGACAGGAACGGGAGCTGCCTCGATCGCTCTGCCGGCGTGACGACGTGCGGCCCCGGCCTCCACGCCACCGATCGCACCCCCGAGGGCGTCTTCGATCTCGGCGGCGGCGTCGCCGAGTGGGTGGCCGACGGCTTCGTCACCCACCCCGCGGGCGGCGTCGATCCCGTGGGCGATCCGGCCGCGCCGCTCCGCGTGGTCCGCGGCGCGAGCTTCCTCGACACCGACGAGAAGGTCCGCGCCACGACGCGAACCCCCGCCGCGCCGGTGACGGCCCACGTCACGATCGGCTTCCGCTGCGCCATGGACACGACGACGCCCGCGCGCTGACCGGCGCGTTCTCGCGCTTCAGCCGTCGCGGTATCCCAGCGTGTCCTCGCGCGCCGCGAGGCACGCCTCGCTCCCCACCACGAAGGCGCGGCAGTTGTCGGGGCGGATCGTGTAGATCCGACACTTCTTGTCGCGGCCGAGGTGCTGGCATTTCCCCGTCTCGGCGAAGCGCAGCGTGATCCGCCCGTCGCGCGCGCGCTTGATGTACGCGCGCCCGAGGAGATCGGCGCGGCCGCCCTCGGTGAAGCGCTCGAGATCGGCCTCGTCGAGCACCACGTTCGACTCGTGGCAGCACGCGGCGCACTCCAGGCAATCGAGCTTGATCCGCCGCGCCGGGCCCTCGTGCACGCTGTCGCGATCGCACCAGTCGAGGACCGACCCCTCGTAGTCGACCTTCACGCGCGCCATCGCCAGCCCCTTCGCCGGGCCCGACGTCACCCGGCGCCAGCGCTGCTGCTCGATCGCCAGGATCGACCACAGGCCGAGCTCGGTGATCTTTCCCTTCTCGTCGACGCCGAGGATCATGTCGAGCGCGTCGTCGTCGCGGACGATCACCGCGTGACCGCCGGCGTGCACGTGGGCTGCGGCCCGGGTCAGGTAGGCGGGCTTGAACCTCCGCCAGATCGGTCGCACGACCTCGTATGCGCTCATTGCGGCGCATCTTCGCAGACGGCGACGTCACTGCCAACGAGGCTTCGCGCTCTGCTAAAGTGGACCGATGGTGCGCGCGTCGGGAACGGGCAAAGGCAAGCGGATCCTCGTGGTGAAGACAGGAGAGCCCGTACCCCGGATCGCGGAAAAACGCGGACAGTTCGCCGACCTCATCGCCGGCTCGATCGGCCCCGCCTTCGAGGGCGACTTCGCGGTCGTCGACGTTCGCACCGAAGACGCCCCCGGCCCGCGCTCCGCCGACGCGATCGTCATCACCGGCTCCGCGGCCAACGTGCCCAACCGCGACGCGTGGATCGTCCGCACCGAGGCCTGGCTCCGCGACGTCGTCGCCGCGGGGACGCCGGTGTTCGGCATCTGCTTCGGCCACCAGCTCCTGGCGCAGGCCCTCGGCGGCGAGGTCCAGAAGAACCCGCGCGGCCGTGAAATCGGGACGATCGCCATCGATCGCACCACCGACGATCCGATCTTCGACGGCCTCCCCGCGAGCTTCAGCGCCAACGTGACGCACATCGACACGGTCGTCCGCTTGCCCCCGGGCGCCGTCGCCCTCGCGCGCTCCGGGCTCGACGATCACCAGGCGATCCGCTTCACCGAGTCCTGCTACGGCGTGCAGTTCCACCCCGAAATCGACGCCGAGGTGATGCGCGGGTACGTGGAGACCCGCCGCGAAATCCTGGCCTCCGAGGGCTTCGACATCGAGGCGATGCTCGCCGCGATCGGCGAGGGCGACCCGGGCCGCCGCACCCTCCAGAACTTCGTCCGCCAGTTCCTCTGATTTTGATTGATTCCATCGGGTAGACCGATGGGAGCGATAGACCACATCGACGTCTGAATTTTCGTGCAATCGGGTATCATCGCCTGGCCTTGTTGCCGAGAGGAGAGCCCGTGACGTCGATCCAGCAGAGCCGGGGCGGAGCGCGCTCGTGAGCGCCCCCGTCGCCGAAGGCGAAGTCCTCGCCGGGAAGTACCGGATCGAGCGCGTGCTCGGTCAAGGCGGCATGGGCATCGTCGTCGCCGCGCTGCACGTGCAGCTCAACCAGCGAGTGGCGATAAAGCTGCTCCTCGAGGGCGCGACGGCCGAGGTCGTCGAGCGCTTCCAGCGCGAGGCGCGCGCCGCCGTGCGCCTCAAGTGCCAGCACGTGGCGCGGGTGATCGACGTCGGCGAGCTGCCGAACGGCGCGCCCTACATGGTGATGGAGTACCTCGACGGCAACGATCTCTCGCAGATCGTCCGCGGCTCCGGCGCGCTCTCGGTCTCCGACGCGGTGCTCTACCTGCTCCACGCCTGCGAGGCGATCGGCGAGGCCCACTCGATCGGCATCGTTCACCGCGATCTCAAGCCCGCGAACCTCTTCCTCACGCGCGCGGCCGATGGGTCGAGCACGGTGAAGGTGCTCGACTTCGGCATCTCGAAGACGGCCGAGTCCGAGGGCTCCGAGGGCGAGGGGATGTCGCTCACGAAGACGACGGCGGTGCTCGGATCTCCGCTCTACATGTCGCCCGAGCAGATGAAGTCGGCGAAATCGGCCGACGCGCGCTCCGACATCTGGTCGCTCGGGGCGATCCTCTACGAGCTGCTCACCGGCGGCGTGCCCTTCAACGCGATGACGTTCACCGAGCTGGTGCTGATGGTGAACATGGAGACGCCGCGATCGATCGCGACGATCCGCAACGACGTGCCGCCCGGGCTCGAGGCCGCGGCGCTGAAGTGCCTGCAAAAGAAGCCCGAAGACCGCTTCGCCAACGTCGCCGAGCTGGCCTTCGCCCTCGCGCCGTTCGGCCCTCCGCAGGCGCTGGCGTCGGCCGAGCGCACCGCGCGTACGCTCGAAGCCGTCGGCCTCGCGAGCACCGGCCCGCGCAGCTCGCGCGCGTCGGTCGGCGGCAGCAGCGAGCTCGCGGCCGCGGGCTCGATCACCGCGCTGTCGAGCTCGGCGCCCACGCCGGTCGAGGCCCCACCCCAGCGCAAGACGGTGCCCATCGTCGGAGCCGCGGTGGCGCTCGTCATCGGCGCGGCGGCGGCGTTCTTCCTGATGGGTAAGCACCCCGAGACGCCCGCCGCGGCGGATCCTCCGCGCCTCGCCGCCGCTCCGTCGGCGCCGATCGCGGTGAGCGTCGCGGCGCCGACGATCGCGGTGCCGACCGTCACGCCGAGCGCGGCCGCACCGCCCACGCCGACGCTCACGCCGACCGCCACGCCCTCGGCGGCCCCCGCGCGCCCCGTGCTGCAAGGCAAGCTCAACACGCCTCCTCCGCCGCCGCCGGCGACGACTCCCGTGGTCAAGAAGAACCCGCTCGACATCCAGATAAAGTAAAAGAAATAACCATGCGCTCGAAGAGAAGCTCGCTGCTCGCTCGTCCTGGAATCGTCGCGGTTGTCCTCTGTTCGGCGGCGCTCGGAGCGCCGACGGCGGCCCTGGCACAGCCCAAGAAGCCTGTCGCGGCCGCCGCGAAGGCGGCAGTCATCAAACCCCTCTCGGAGACGCTGACGGGCCAGGCCAAGGCCGAGTACGAGGCCGGGAAGATCCTCTATCAGGACGGGGACCACAAGAACGCTCTGGTGAAATTCCAGCACGCGTACGAGGTCTCGAACGACGCACGCCTCCAGTGGAACGTGGCCGCCTGCGAGAAGAACCTGCGCCACTACACGCGGGTCCTCGTCGCCCTCGACAGGTACCAGAAAGAAGGCGGCGCGCTCCTCACCGATCAGGACAAGCAAGACGCGACCGACCTCACCGCGACCGTGAAGACGCTGGTCAGCTCGCTCGAGGTCAAGTCGAGCGAGCCCGGCGCCGACGTCTTCGTCGACGACGAGAAGATCGGCACGACGCCCCTGCCCGGCCCGGTGATGATCGACGTCGGCAACCGCAAGATCCGCGTCAGCAAGCCCGGATTCAAGGAGTTCGTCAAGGTCGAGGCCGTCGCCGGCGCCGGCGACGTGAGCATCACGGCCGACCTCGCGAGGGAGATCCACCAGGGCCGCCTCGTCGTCGAGGCCGGCGCCAAGGACGCGATCTACGTCGACGGAAAGGCCGTCGGCATCGGCAAATGGGAGGGCGTGCTCCCGAGCGGCGGCCACTCGCTCCGCATCACGGCCCCCGGGATGATCGCCTATCAGTCCGAGGTGAACATCCAGGACGACAAGATGCGTCGACTCCCCATCACGCTGGAGGAGCAGAAGGGCGGCGGCATCCCCACGAAGTGGCTCCTCATCGGCGGAGGCGCGGTCGTGGTCATCGGCGGGGTGATCGCCACGGTGATCCTCACGCGGCCTTCGGGCGATCCCGTCGACGGGACGATCGCCCCCGGCCACATCCCGATCTCGTTCGGCGGCGGCGGCTTCAAATTTGGAGGTGGAAAGTGATTAACTTCAAGCAGGTTTCGCGGGTAGCGCTGGGCGCGCTGGTGCTGGGTTTCTGCGCGGCCCCGTCGTGCACGGCCCTCCCCGCCAGCGAGACGATGATCGTGCTGCAGACCGATCTCTCGCTCCCGAAAGACGTCGATCGCCTGACGATCCAGGTCCTCGTGCGCGGCGATCAGCGTCACTTCAACGAGTTCACCAAGCTCGGGACCGACGACACGCTGAAGATCCCCGCGTCGATCGGCCTCACCCTCGACAGCGGCACCGACGCCTCCACGCCGGTGACGTTCCGCGTGACGGCGTTCCAGGGCGTCAAGGCCCGGGTGCTGCGCGAGGTCGTCACCACGATCCCGAAGGATCGACTGGTGGCCTTGAAGCTGCCGATTCAGTGGCTCTGCTGGGAAGACTTGCCCCTCGATCAGGATGGCAAAGCCATCAGCAACTGCGACGCCAACCAGACCTGCATCGCGGGGACGTGCACCGACAACAAGGTCGATTCGACGACGCTCGAGGACTACTCGGCCGCGAACGTCTTCGGCGGCGGCACGGGCACGGGCGACGGCACCTGCTTCGATACCGCACCTTGCTTCGACGACGCCGACTCCCATCGTACCGTCGACGCGCCGACCTCGACCGACGGGAAATGCACCATCACGCCGCCCGAGGCCCTCGGCGACGTGAACGTGGCGATCCGCGTCGCCACGGCCGGGATCTGCGGCTCCACGGGCTGCTTCGTCCCGATCGACGCCCGGAGCGAGCTCGGCTGGCAGGCCGACGGCAAGACCATCAAGCTGCCCACGGCCGTGTGCGACCGGATCGCCGCGGGGAAGGCCAGCGGCGTGTCGATCACCCCCGTGCGGACGGGATGCGCGCTGAAGACGAGCGGCGTGCCGACGTGCGGTCCCTGGTCGTCGGCCGGCAAACCGTCCTCGACCACCATGGCGGCAAAGCCCATCGGCCTCGCCTTCGGGCAGCCCAGCCCGGTGTCGATCGCCGTGCGGAGCGGCAACGTCTACTGGACCAACTCGGGCGCCTTCGATCAATCGACGAAGGGCTCCGTCAACCGCATCGCCATCGACGGCGGCAGCCCGACGCAGGAGCTCGCGGAGCAGGCCTATCCGAGCGCCATCGCCGTCGACGACACCGCGACGCACATCGCCTGGTCCAACACCGTCGATAAGACGGTCGTTCATCGCACCCTCGCGGGCAAGGTCGACGTGACGCTCACGCTCCCGGGCGCCGTCGCGCCGAGCGGCCTCACATTCCTCGGGAGCGATCTGCTCGTCACCGCGCAGACGGGCAACGCGGTCTTCCAGCTCTTCAGCGACAGCGCCCCTGCGAAGACCATCGCCTCCACGGGGCAGCTCAGCCCCTATCGCGTCGTGACCGACGGCAAGTTCGCCTTCTGGTCCAACGAAGGCACGGCAGGCACCCAGACCGGATCGATCGTGATGCACGATCTCGGTGACATGCTCCAGGACACCGTCATCTCGGGCCAGGAAGTGCCGCGCAACCTCACGCTCCAGACCAGCCCCGGGGGCACCACGGCCGTGTTCTGGGCCAACCTGGCCCCGGACATCGCCAGCGACAAGGCTCCGCGAAAGGGCACCATTCACCGTGCGACCATCACCGGCGGTACGATGACGCCCGACACCGGGTGGTATCCCGACCTGCAGGATCAGCCCCTCGGCATCTTCGTCGATGGCAATGCTCCCAATCGCGTCTACTGGACCAACCACCGCACCGGGGAGGTGTGGCAGGTCGAGAACGACGGCACCAAGGCCCACATGATCGCGTCGGGGCAAAACAACCCGGGCGCTCTGGTGGTCGACGCGGAGAACGTCTACTGGGTCAACGAGGGCACGAAGGGCGTCAAAGACGGCTCGATCATGCGGCTCGTGAAGGAGAAGTGAGGCACTAGGGCGCCGATCAGCTTGAAATGCCAAAAAAAAGGTACCCGTTCACGGGGTGCGACTATGACGCTATGTGATCATACGTATATGACCATGCGAATGCGCTTGACAGACATGGTCATCGGATGATCAAGGTAAGGAGTGACGGACCCCCGCGACGAACTGATCGCCGAGCTGCG